>JBJKPM010000001.1:0-24216 GCA_046706325.1 Desulfocapsaceae bacterium
CATCGGGAAACGTCTTAAAAGACGCGCAAACAGACAGCATGTACGACGCTTCCACCGGATACCGGCGAAAATGCACCGAGGATATGATCCCCGATTCGTTTTGAGTCACCTGAAGGCAAATCTGCCCTATCGTCGCCTTCACCGGTTCATCTGGCGAAAGGTTTTGTCGGAAACTTTTTAGCATAATATCAACCATATTTGTTGCCAAGAGACAAAGCAATCTGTGAAAAATGCAGGCTTGACCTTGATATTTTTCTCGCATGAGATACTTGGGTTGATTGCCAAATCATACATATTATAAGGTTTGGAGTTGACCGCGCGTCGAAAATCTGCTAGGCTCACTTCCAGTTCACTTCACCAGGGGGCCGAATTTCTTCCATGAGGAGCTATCCTCTCTCTTTTTTACCTCGCTTGCAGCACGCGCTTATCCAGAAATAACACGTCGATTTCCGAGGCTGTGCCTCCGGGTAAATCGGAGCGATCCGGTTTATCTGAAAACACTGCACAGCCCTCTAAACGTTTATTTCACGAAAAGCCCTAAGAACAATGAGGGCATACTGCCCGGTTTTTGTCTGTGCGTCGATCCGGCGGGCAGGGTCGATGACGGCTGGTAAAACGATCCGGGCTCAGGACGAAAAAACACCTTCAGTTACTGCAGAAAAGATATCGGCTGAAAAAGGCCTTTTAGAAGAGAGGCTGGCTTGTATTCGCCTGAACTCGAATGGTTCGAACCGGAGTGCGCCGACGAAAATGCTTACCCCCTAAGGAGGTGATGCCTGGAAATCAGCTACCGTAACCTGATGAAAGACTCGAAAACGATGTTTCAAAAATACGTCCGAGCAGATACTGCTCGTTTTTATCCACCGTCAATGGCAGAAAGATAAAGGCAGCGTGACGGGCCGTAATTCTGCCGTTGCTTCCAACCAAGGAGAAAACCATGAAACGATATACGATAATGGCAACGATATTGATGGCAGTGCTCTTCTTTGCCTCCGGTGTTTGGGCTGTAAATAAAGTCGATATAAGCAATACCGTCAGCGGGATAGTCACAGAAATCAACAATGGTAAGGATGCTAAAAGTTTCAAGGCGGATCAATTCTCACCCTATGCGTTTATCATGCAGGAGGATGGGAACCTGTTGGTCCATCCCTCCCTTGCCGGCCAAAGCCTTAAGGAAAAAGCACCCGTTGTATATACGGCCCTGCTGCAGGCAACTCCGAAAGGTGTCTGGGTCGAATATCAATGGCAGGGTAAGTTGAAGCATACCTTCGCTCAAACGACTAAGAATAACCTGATCGTCGGCAGCGGATATTAAGAGCTGGTCGATCAGCAGAACCTCGATGAGTGCATCCGGATACTGCCTGCTTGTCAACGCTGCCATCGGCTCACAGGCGGTCAGCTGTTGTCCCGGATGCACCCTCACCGCGGATGCCGATTCAGAGGAGTTGCAAGCACCCGTGGCAAAGATTCTGCGATGCGTTCCGGGGGCAGGAAAAGGGTACAGGCAAGGAAAGGGGGCAATCAGGCGATCGGCTGCAGACCTTTCTTCAGTTGATTCCGCTGTTCGAAGAGACAGTTGGAGATGATCATATCCCGTTGCTTATTGGTGATATCATCGAAATGCAGGGCGATCTGCCACCGCCCCCTGCGGACCCTCCGGGCAAAAACGATATGACCGATGCAGGAAACGGAAGCCTTCGGAGAGGAAAGTTCCAGGGTGATGGCTATATTCTGTCTGTTCTCGCATTCCTCGTTAAATAGGGCAAGGAGTCCCGAACCCGAGAGGTCAAGGGTTTCCCCTGTCAGCGATCCTTGACTCGGGCCTTTGTCGGATTTTTTTGGAAAAGTGATGGTAACCGGAGCACAGACGGTGACCCGGAAGTACTGGCGGAGCTTTGTCGGATCGAGGGTGCCCCTGGCCGTAAGCTCAACGGTCGAGCCTGCGACCACGTCGTCGATTGTGGCGGTTACCGAGAGGGGGGCCGCGCTCTCGTCCGCATTGCTTATCGAGACGGTACAGCGCTGCGCCATATCGGCATCTTCGGGGAATGTTCCGGGAGGCAGCAGCAGGAAGAAGCGCGGGCTTGAGCCTTCTTTATAGGTACAGTCGAGATGCAGGATTTTACCGGTGGTCGTGGAAAGGCTGAGTCGGGCGGATTGACCGTCGGGAACGGATTGCAGGAGGGTGGAGAGAGTTGAAGAGGTCATGATGGTATGGGGGAACTCAGGCAAAATTAAGGGGATGACCTTTCGGCCGGGCAAGGCTTCTTCCACGGCAGAGAGACAACAAGTATCCGATCCCGAAATGCTACCAGATAACCTTACCAGAAAAAAGATTAAATGACGAGTGCCATCAAAGGGTTTCCCGGTTTTTTCCCCGCTAGCCCCGGCAAACGGTAATATCCTGCCCACAGGCCTTCGGTGTTGAGTTTTAAGGGGGAATGCTTACATTAGAAACCGGGTGGGGAGACAAGATCCCATGCCGCAGGCGGACTGGGCAATCGGCGGCGATCGGAACATGCAGCCTCTCCGAACCGAAGGCGTCGGTTGCCGAAACTCTCAAGAGGAAGACTATGAAACGCTACAGGTATCTTTTGGCGGCAGCGGCCATCGGCTGGGCACTGGCTGGTTGTGCCCCCCCTCAAGGGAAGCCGGAATACACAGCCTCCGGAACCGTGGCCGGCGGGGCTGCGGGTGCGGTACAGGCGCTGCCGGCCGAAAAACTCCAACCCCTGACCATAGAGGATATCGAGGCGATGGTCAGGGCAAAGATCGGCGACGATCTGATCATCGCTGAAATCAGAAACACCCGGACGGTCTTTCATCTCAGCGCGGCCGAGATTGTCAATCTAAAGAGAGCCGGAGTCAGCGAAAAAGTCATCAGTTTTATGATCAAGACTCCCGCCGAGATCGGATCCGAACCGGTTGCGGGCACACCGACGACCCCGCCGCCGGCGACGCCTGCCGAACCGGTGGTCGGGGCTCCAGGCCCGGACTATCTCTGGATGGGCGGCGACTGGGTCTGGTTTGACGGGGGATGGAACTGGCGTCACGGATATTGGCGCCCATCGAGAAACCGCACCAGAATCGAACCCGTCGGACCCGGCAATGTCGGCAGTGGAAGGAGTCCCGGACACAATGACTCCGGCCGCAACATCTTCGAAAACAGCGGCTCCGGACGCTCTGTCGCCGAGCCTGAAGACTCCGGCCACAGCATCTTCGAAAACGGCGGCTCCGGACACGGAGACGCCGGACATGACGGCTCCGACCACGGCGGCGTTTTTGAAAACGGCGGCCTCGGACATGGGGGGGGAGGCGGACGGCGCTGATGTATTCCGTCAAGCCATAGCGTATTGCGATTTTTATCCTCGTGCTTGGGAGTGGCAGCGGTTTTTCCCGGATACCTTTGTAACGTAATCATTTATTAATCAAAAACTAAAGAAGAGGAAATCCTTGGGGATCAAGGTATGAGGGCCGGGACGCGCCTGCGGTGAAAAGACCTGAAAAACGGTTGCAGCAGCCATTACCGCCGATGGAGCCAGGGCCGGCATCACCAAGGCCCGGGACCTGCAAACCATTATATGTGATTACGTACAAAGCTCAGTCAGATGCAATATACAAATTAAAGGGATGGCTTTAGTGGGCTGATTTTATTTTTCTTTTCACCTAAAAACAGCCAGTCCCCACCTATGCGACAGGAGAAACGCGATGCCCTCAACCCGTAAGGTCCTTTTCCTCTGCACCGGCAATTCCTGCCGCAGCCAGATGGCCGAAAGCCTTCTTAACCATCTGGCAAACGGAAGTCTTGAGGCCCGCAGTGCCGGCCTCTCTCCGCAGGAGCGGGTTCATCCTCTGGCGATAAAGGTCATGGATGAGATCGGCCTTGATATCTCGGCCCGGAAACCCAAAGGTGTCGACGTCTTCCTGGGAAAGGAGGCGTTCACCTTCATCATAACCGTCTGTAGCAAGGCGGAGGAATCGTGTCCGCGGATCTGGCCGGGGCTTGCCGATCTCAACCGACTGTATTGGCCGTTGGCCGACCCGGCCCTGGCTGAGGGAACTGAAGAAGAAAAATTGGTGGTCTTCCGGCAGGTCAGGGATCAGCTGCAGGAAAAAATCAGCCGGTGGCTGAAAGGTATGACTGACTGACCGAAATGGAGACGAACAGTCCTAAAAAACTCAGGATTCTTTTTCTCTGCACCGGCAATTCCTGCCGCAGCCAGATGGCCGAAGGCTGGACCCGGGCGCTGAAAGGCGATCGGATCGATGCGTATTCCGCGGGGGTCGAGGTCCACGGCCTAAATCCCGTGGCGGTTGAGGTTATGGCGGAAGCCGGAGTCGATATCTCCGGCCATATCGCCAAGCATGTCGATACGGTCAGGCATATGGCCTTCGATGTGGTCATCACCGTCTGTGCCAACGCCCGGGAGACCTGTCCTCTTTTCGCCGGGGCGAAAAAGGTGCTGCATGTCGGGTTCAACGATCCGCCGGCCCTGGCAGAGAGGCTTGCCGCCCGGGGAGCGGATGGGGAGCAACAAAAGGATTGCTACCGCCGGGTACGCGACGAGATCCGCGCATTTGTCGAATCATTGCCGGAATCCCTGGGCGAATGACGGCCAGGTCCGCCGATGCGTTTTCAGGGATCAGTCGAAATGGAAACGGGACAGGTAGGCGGCCAGGGTCGCCCTGTTTTCCGCCGTCAGAGAAGGGCAGTCGCTGTGGTCTTTTACCCCTTCGGCCGCCCGGACCGCAAAGACCATGCAGGTCGGCTCGTGGCAGGCCTTGCAGTTGGTTTTCGGCAGCAGTTTGAGGATTTCCAGCAGTTCCGGTTGCCTGGCTCCTTCAAAACTCGGTTCGATCTCGTGCCGTCTCTCCCAGGTGGTGTTGATCTCCCGTTGCAGCCAGGCAACGATCTTCTCGGCCTGATCTTCGTCCGCGAGGGCATTGACCGCGATTTTCCTGGGATGGATGGTGATCAGTTTGCCGGAGGTTTTGAGCGTTAAGGCCGGGGGGTCTTTGATATAGCCGGATCCGCCGAGGACGGTGTTCAGGTAGGGCAGAACCGCACCGACATCGTCGTTCAGGTGGGCGAAGCAGTGCAGGGTCCGGGCCTCGGCATTACACTTCGAACGGAAAATTTCCAGTGAATACCCGCTAAGCAGCATGGCGCAATCTCCTGATTCCCATGAGACGTCTCTGACCGGCCGATCAACGGCACGGCCTTCCCCCTATTTTTTCGCCGGCACATGGCAGACCCCTGAGAGGGTCTGCTGCTCATGGGTGAAATATTTTTCTCGCAGACGAAGGGCGACATTGACCAAGGCAATTAAGACCGGGACCTCGACCAACGGACCGATGACCGCCGCAAAGGCCTCTCCGGAATTAATCCCGAAGACGGCGATGGCGACGGCTATGGCCAGTTCGAAATTGTTGGAGGCGGCGGTGAAGCTGAGGGTCGTCGTCTGCTCGTAGGTGGCGCCTACCTTCATCGAAAGGAAGAAGGAGACTGTGAACATCACCAGGAAATAGACGGTCAAGGGCAGGGCGATACGCAGCACATCCAGAGGCAACTGGACGATATACTCGCCTTTCAACGAGAACATGACCAGGATGGTGAAGAGCAGAAAGATCAGGGTCAACGGGCTGATCTTCGGCACGAAGACCTCTTCATACCACTGCTTGCCTTTGGACCTGATACCGATGAATCGGCTCAGTATTCCGGCCAGGAACGGGATGCCGAGGTAGATGAAGACCGATTTGGCGATCTCGCCGATCGATACATCGACCACCGCTCCCACCAGACCGAACCAGCGGGGGACGACGGTAATGAAGATCCAGGCGTAGAACGAGAAAAACAGGACCTGAAAGATCGAGTTGAAGGCGACGAGACCCGCACAGTATTCAGTGTCACCGTCGGCCAGGTCATTCCAGACGATCACCATGGCGATGCAGCGGGCCAGCCCGATCAGGATCAGACCGACCATATACTCATGCCGTCCCGACAGAAAGGTGACGGCCAGCAAAAACATCAGCACCGGGCCGATGATCCAGTTCTGGATCAGGGAAAGGGCCAGGACCCTGCCGTTGTTGAATACCTGTCCGAGCTCCTCATACTTGACCTTGGCCAGAGGCGGGTACATCATCATGATCAGACCGATGGCGATCGGAATATTGGTCGTCCCGACCTGGAAGGCATCGATCACCTTGGTGACGGCCGGGAAGGCATAGCCGCCTAAGACACCCGCCAGCATGGCACAGAAGATCCAGAGGGTCAGAAACCTGTCAATGAAGGAGAGCTTTTTGGCCGAAGTCGACATGGTGATCCTTGCGAGATGGAAGTCCGGGGTAAACGGCAGAACAGGAGGTGCTTCATGCCATCCAGGGTGCCTCTGGGAAAAATATTTAATCCGCTTATACGGATATGTCAACAGGAATATTGCCCGGTAAAAACCCCTTTCGACGCCTTCGGCCCTCCAGGTCGGCCGGTATCGCGCATCTGTCCCAGGTTTCACTGATGTCGTAACCACCGGCAACCGGTCCGCTCGACCCTTCAGCCTGGTGTTTCCCCTCCCTGCAGGGTCCAGGGGCGGGTATCCGCTGTATCTGTATAAGCGGATGGAACAGGGGCTGAAGCGGCAGTTATTCCGGTTGACGGTGACCTGGAGGTGGAGTAAAGAGGGTGTATGGATATGCTTGCCACCGTATATAAATCCCTGGCCGATGACACACGATTGCGTCTGCTCCTGCTGCTGCAGGGACGCAGTGAACTCTGTGTCTGTGATCTGATGCATGCGCTCGACATGCCGCAGTCAACGGTATCCCGCCACCTGGCCTATCTGAAAAAAAACGGCTGGTTGGATGACAGACGCGGGGGCGTCTGGATGTACTACTCCCTTAAGACGGACCTGGATCCCTTTCTCCAGGCCCAGCTGGTCCTGATCATCAGCAGATTGGCCGACAGTCCGCTGTATCACGCCGATCGGAAACGGCTGATCTCCTACCTCGGTTCCAAGGACGACGCCTCCTGTGCCTGAACCTGGGCCCGGGCGCGCTGTACGGGCACCTGCGGCCGCAGGGCGAGCCGCCTCGAAGGTCAAACAAATATCGGAATAAAACCCTCTAGCAGGATAACAGAAAACCATCAAAAGATTCATCACATCGATCGCCTGATACGGTATTTCATTCCCGTATTTTTCCTGCCGCTGCGGTATTGTTTTTTCTATCCGCTTCTTCGACACTGAATAAAGAATAATTTTACCGCAGGGAGGGAAAAGTCATGTTTAAGAAGATCTTGGTTCCATTGGACGGTTCGGATCTGGCGGCAAAAATTCTGCCTCAGGTGGAAGACCTGGCCAGGACCATGCAGGCGCAGGTTACCCTGATAACCGTTGCCAGCATGTACTCCGGCTTTGAGAGTGAGTTTGTCCCCGAGGGGTACGGAGATTTTTTTGTTCAGATGAAGACCCAGGCCGAGAAATACCTCAGTGAAACCGGAGGCCGGCTGCAGGATAACGGAGTGACGACGGAGTGGGTCTATAAGGAAGGTGGGACTCCGGCCCGGGAGATCATCACCTACGCCGAGGCGCATTCGTTTGATCTGATCGCGATGGCCACTCATGGCAAAGGTGAGGTCGCCTGGGTGATCGGAAGCATTGCCGAAAAGGTCGTCACCCATGCGACGGTGCCGGTCCTGCTGCTGCGTGTCCTTAAGACCAGGATGCTGGTCGACAAGACGGAGTATTAGAGACCTGGCTGAAATCGCAGAGCAGGACAGGGGACACCAGGCCGCCATGCTTCTTGCCCGGGGAGCGGCCATCGACAGGGGCGACAGGATCGTTCCACACAGCTTGGCCGGGGCCTGGTGTGCGGCAGTGACGCTATCAGAGCGTGAGATGAAGATCAGACCCGGTTGCCTCCTTCAAGAAATCACTCGCCACCAAAATTTCCACACCTTCAATAAAGTCATCCTTTTTTAGATCGAATAAATCGGCACTTGTTTTACAGGCAAGAAACCTTACTCCTTCCAACTGAGCCATTTCAAGCATATCTTCAATGGATGGAATGTTCTTTTGCTCCATCTTCACCTCAAGCTCCTCCGTATAGCGTTCAGCCGCACTTTCCGAATGATCACCGCTCGTCGGATAATACTTGAGTTTTTTGAGTTGACCCGGGCGGATTATATTCAGACCTTCGAATGTGAAGTAAATTAGCGTCGTAAAGCCCAGTCGTGCAGAGTTTAGTGCAATTATCAGCAGACCGAAGGCACTTTGCATTGTGAAATTACTACAGACAAGGGCTACTTTTTTTTTGGATTTCATTGTCTCTTCAGTCATGACGGTTTCCTTTTCAAATTGTGAGGGTAAACGGGTTTGAGGTTTCAGGTTATATAATTGATCGTGAAGCCTTTCTAATACGTTATACCTTTTTCCCCTTTTAACAAGCTGCTTTTCTCAGAGAGGCGTGTGATTTTATGAAACATCCGACTGTTGCTTTAATCCTGGATGATGACGGAAAACCATTCCATAATCTTTTCCTCTTGATGTTATCAGATCGTCAGGTTATGACTTTTTGGAATGTTCACTCTACAAGGTGTTTGAATAGAAAAATTTCCTGATGATGGTATCAAGTGTCTAAATATCATTCTTATTTTCAAGACAAGGCTGGGGAAGATGCATGAGAAAACCTGATCATATGTTTGCGGACCGAATCACGGATGTTCCTCGCTCTTTTATCAGGGAGATTCTCAAGGTTGCACTTGATCCCAGTGTTATTTCATTTGCCGGGGGGCTGCCCAACAGGGAACTGTTTCCAGTCGAGGCGCTCAAAGAGGCAACAGGCAAGATATTCGAAAGCTCCGCGAGAGATGTTTTGCAATATGCCAATTCAGAAGGTCATGGCGGACTCAGGGAGTACATTTCGGCGCGATATCGGGAGAAGGCCAGGTTGGATATCCCGGTTGACAACATCCTGATAACAAACGGATCGCAACAGGGTTTAGACCTCCTCGGGAAGACTCTTGTGAACGAAGGTGACGCAGTCCTCATCGAGGAACCCGGCTATTTGGGGGCTATCCAGGCTCTGTCCCTCTACAGACCAAGATTTCTCCCTGTCCCTGTCTCTCAGGAGGGAATGGACACCGAAAAACTCTTGGCGGCAATGCCTGGGAACCACGCCAAACTGATGTACACGGTCCCGAATTTCCAAAACCCGGCGGGTATTTCATATGCCGATCACAACAGGCGAGAGGTGGCGAAAATACTTCAGGGAACAGGTACATTTCTTGTCGAGGACGACCCTTACGGAGACCTCAGGTTCTCCGGACACCCCCGAGTGTCATTCAAGGAGCTTCTTCCTGAGAATACTGTGCTACTGGGTTCCTTCTCGAAAAGTCTGGTGCCTGGTTTGCGATTAGGATGGATTGCAGCACCTTCGGTGTTGATACAGAAGTTGATTACCGCCAAACAGGCGACCGACCTGCACACAAGTCATTTCACACAAGCCATTGTCTACGAGTACCTTTGCAGTAACGATGCTGACAAACACATCCATAAGATTACGAACATCTACGGCCAGCAGTGTCGCGCGATGCTTGCGGGCATGCGGAGGCATTTCCCTTCGGAGGTAACCTACACAGAGCCGGAAGGGGGAATGTTCTTGTGGGCCAAATTGCCTCCAGCCATGGCGGCTATGGAATTGTTCAACCTGGCAGTAGAAGACAAAGTCGTATTCGTGCCGGGTGACCCCTTCTATGTTCGAGGCAACAGACACAGTACACTGCGTCTCAACTTTTCATGCACTGATGTCAAAACGATCGGGGTGGGAATTGAAAGACTTGGCAGAGCTATACAAAAGCTCATGGGAAAAGCGAGTCCCGGCGTTTCTGGGACGAAGTCTGTGATGGTATGATGATTTGAAAGCTGGCCCAACCAGGTGCTACACATTGACCGCAAGGGGCGCGGACATATTGCCTGTTGCCCCTTTTGTGTTTCCTGTGATTGTTGCTTATGCCGGTTTCCTTGGGGCAAGTGAGTTTGATTCATTATGACTAAGAAATTTAAAGTCATAACCAAACGTTTCTGCGAACCCGCCAACAGCGAGGCCCGCAGAACTCTCCGGTTAACTTCTCACTGATCAGGGATTTTTTGTCCTTAGAAATAAAGAGGCGGGACAGGAGCGGGACAAAATCCTCCCTTAGAGATCCTAAAACAAAAAAAGCACCTGCAGCGCCTTAAGCTGTAAGTGCTTGTTTTAATTCTGGTGCCTCGGATCGGACTCGAACCGATACTCACTTGCGTGAACGGGATTTTAAGTCCCGGGTGTCTACCAATTCCACCACCAAGGCAAACAAACATGTGTGAAAATGAAGCATGCATAACCGATTGCGGTTTGGAACCAGGTAACTTTTTATCACATTATCGGCACACTGTGCATGCGTTTCAGGAGGATATTTATACCTTGTTTCGGCCGTATGTGCAATGAGAGTATGGCGCGTTGCCTCCGTTTCCATCCTTTTTCATGTGCGGGAGACCCGTCTGATCGGCCCCTGCCGCATGGTTTCATGAACGGGGATGCGGCCCTCTGGAAAATTATTCCGGATTATCGAATTATGTCTCCGGGGGCGTCCGGTAATGCCTGCTGTTACAGCACGGAAATTCGCCTCTTTGCTCCTCGTTGATACTCTTGGTATGGAAATTGCTAGCAGGAGTTCTTGCCATCACCTGTATCGTTTATGATCGGATCATGATTTGAGAGAGGATTGGAGTGGAAAGAAGAAAGCACCCACGGATAAGAAAAGAAAATCTTTCGGTCGAAGTGGCTGACGGAAATGGGTTTTTTCAGGGAAAGGTCTCTGATATCTGCAGGTTGGGTTTGAATATGACCGATCTGCCCAAGGCCCTCAATGGAGATGAGAGGATATTGACGATCATTGTCTCCGCAAAAGGACAGAGTTTCAGAATGAATGTCATGCCCAGATGGTACAGCATCGGTGCCGTCACATTATCCATCGGGGTTGAAATCGTTGTTATTCCAAGTGGATGGATAGAGTTTGTAAGGAATTTCGAGCCGGTATCCCGCAAGGGTGTCTGGGGGAGGTCTGCCCTTAAAACAGCATAGCGGGGTAGGCAATCTTTTTTAATCCGCCATCGTGACGGTCCTGTTTATGTGGCCATGACATGGGGTCTCATCCCTTCAGCCTCTTTCATCCGCCCGCAGGAGTCGATGGCAGGGAGCACGGACTTGTTTCTGCAAATGCTGCATTGGCAGCTTCCGTTCAATGCCATCGAAAAGGAGCATATTTCCGTCTTTCAGGACATTTTTTCCGAGAAAGTATTCGATAGCAGTGGGCAGCATCGGCGGGATCCGGACCACCCTATCCTGAACGGACAAATGCAGGATCCGGGGGATATCGACGGTCCGGCAATAAACCGCAGCGGCTGCAGGAACACTACGAAAAATCAATAGCCGCCAACGCTCCATCGTCGGCGAGGGGTTTACAGACGCCGACCAGGAGAGATCAAAAGCCGGAAAAAGGGGGAGAAATGGAAAAGCGAAGACATCCGCGGATGGCAACGGAACACCTCTCAGTTGATGTGGTTGATGGAGTCGGTAATTTTCCAGGGATGGTATTCGACCTCTCCAGATCCGGTGTCTGTATCACCGAGCTTTCGAAAAAGCTTAATGCGAGTGTGAAGACTATGACGGTTGTCGTCTCAGGAAAAGGCAGGAATTTCAAAATGAATGTCAGGCCGAGATGGTTTGCCGACGGCGGGGCCTGGAAATCCGTTGGTGCCGAGATTCTCAATCCTTCTCCGGAATGGATTGAATTCGTTATGGGTTTCGAGCCGGCAATTCAAAAAGAGGCGTGGAACGTAATTCACATCTGATCATGGGCTCCCGGGCATATTCGCAGCCGCCTTATCCGGCCGAGCGGATGACGTCGACCATTTCCCGCACCGCCCGTTCGAGCCCGACGATGGCGGCACGGGCAATGACGGCATGCCCGATTGACAGTTCCTCGATCACATCCAGGGCGGCGATGCGGGCGGTCGTCCGGTAATCAAGGCCATGGCCGGCGTTGACCCGCAGGCCCAATTTCCAGGCCTCTTCGGCGGCGGCGGCGATCAGTTCGAATTCCTGATCCCGCCCCCGGTCGTTTCCGGCGTCGCAGTATCTTCCCGTATGGATCTCGACATAGGTCGCCCCGATGTCGTGGGAGGCCTTGATCTGCCTGGAATCCGGATCGATAAAGAGAGAAACCGGGATGCCCGCCTTTGCCATCATTTCGATTGTCTGCGCCAGCTTTTTCTTTTGGCCGGTGATGTTGAGCCCTCCTTCCGTAGTCAGTTCCAGACGTTTTTCCGGCACCAGGGTCACCATGTCGGGTTTGATATCGAGCGCGATATCGATGATTTCCCTGGCCGCGCCCATTTCCAGGTTGAGCTTGGTTTTTACCGTCTGCCTGAGAAGCCGGACATCCCGGTCCTGGATATGCCTCCTGTCTTCACGGAGATGGACGACAATGCCGACCGCCCCGGCCAGTTCACAGATTGCCGCCGCCGTCACCGGATCGGGTTCGGAGGTGCCGCGGGCCTGGCGGATCGTGGCGATATGATCGACGTTGATGGCGAGATGTGTCATTGCTCTGCTCCCGTACCGTTGTATCGTTGATATCAGTTTGTCTTCCCGGTCAAGCATGATGGCGGCCTGGGCTTCCGATCGCTCATGGTCATAGCCCAGCAGATGCAGAAGACCATGGGTCAGCAACCGCAGCAGCCGGGTATGCGGGTTCTGCTGCAGCGCTTGTGCCTCCCGGGCTGCGGTGTCCACCGAGATAATAATATCTCCGAGCTCCTTGACAGGCAAAGAAGAAAGCGAGGGATCGGCCCCGTCGAAAAAGGGAAAGGACAGGACATTGGTGGGGGTATTTTTTTTTCGATAGCGGTTGTTCAATACCGTCATTTCCGCATCGTCAACCAGCAGGATGCTGAGGTTGTGGTCGGATACGTCCAGGTGTTTAAGGAGTCGCCCGGCCCAGGAGACGATGTGCCTGCCATCGACGCCTGTCCCCGTTTTGTGGTAATTGTCTGTGAGATAAACCGGCATTTCAGTCATTCACCTCGAGGCTTCACTCCTCAGTCTCAGTCTTCTTCTCATACGCCTGGATGATCTTCTGAACCAGCGGGTGCCGGACGACATCCTCTCCTGAAAAAGAGCAGAATTTTATACCGTCGATCCGATTCAGGATCTCTTTGGCCTCCAGCAGGCCGGAGTGTTTCGGGACGGGAAGGTCCACCTGGGTGCTGTCTCCGGTAATGACCGCCAGGGAGTCGAAACCGATCCTGGTCAAGAACATCTTCATCTGCTCTCTTGTGGTGTTCTGGGCTTCATCGAGGATGATAAAGGCATTGCTCAAGGTCCGGCCGCGCATGAAGGCCAGCGGGGCTATCTCGATGATCCCTTTTTCTATCAGGTCCTCGCTCTTTTCCGGTCCCAGCATATCGTTTAAGGCATCGTGGAGAGGTCGGAGATAGGGGTTTACCTTCTGGGCAAGGTCCCCGGGCAGGAAACCCAGCTTTTCCCCCGCCTCGACTGCAGGCCGGGTAAGGATGATCATCCGGACCTGGCCGCTCATATATGCGGAGACGGCCATGGCCACTGCCAGGTAGGTCTTGCCGGTGCCGGCCGGCCCGATACCGAACACGATGTCGTTGTGACGGATTGCATCGATATACAGTTTCTGATTTCTGGTCTTCGGCGATATCACCCTGTTTCGGGTCGTGACATAGACCTTATCGAGAAAGATCTTATCCAGGTCGGCCTTCGGGGACGATTCCAGTATGCGCAGACCGAAGGCGACATCCGAAGAATAGACCGGATAGCCTTTTCGGATCAATTCGTAGAGCTGACCGAGCAGGTTGGCAGCCAGCTCAACATCATGCTCGCGGCCGGAGATGTTGAGGAGATTCCCCCGGACGTTTATCTTGACGCTCGAACTCTTCTCAACGACCTGCAGGTTCCTGTTCAGATCGCCGTAGAGGGTGCCTGCCAGGGCATTGTCGGAGAAACGCAAATCGCGGCTGGATTCTTTCTGCATGTTCACTTGGCCGATTTCGCCTTTTTCAGTTCTTCGTCGATGATCTTTTGAATGGAGGCAAGCGAACGGTTCCTCAAGGCCCGGCCGTCGATAAAGATGGCCGGTGTCCCGGTAACGCCGGCTTCGTTGGCATCTCTGATATCCTGAATTATCCGCTGCTGGATTTTAGGGGAGAACATGTCCTGCTTATAGCGCTGCATATCGAGATTCAGTTTGACGGCGATATTTTCAATGATCTGTGGGGTCAATCTCGGCGATGAGAACAGCTCGTGGTAGAATTCCCAGAATTTGCCCTGTTCCTGGGCGGCGACCGCGGCCCGTGCCGCCAGTTCGGCGTATCTATGGCCCGGCAGAGGCATGTTCTTAAAAATCAACCGTACCTTACCGGGATTATTCTTGAGCACCTGGTCGAGCAGGGGAGCCGTCTGTTTGCAGTAGGGACACTGGAAATCCGAGAATTCGATAATGGTGACCGGAGCATTCTTGTTCCCCAGGACGGGACTGTCCGCCGTGTTGATATCGAGGATAAAATCCACGGCGATGGTTGTGAAGGTCTTTTTGTCCGCATCTATCAGATAGAGATTTTCTCCGCGCGGCGCGATGTCGATCGCCTTGACTCCCGGCGATACCGGGATGGTCCCTTCGATCTTGCCGGAGGGATCGTAGATCACGACCTGGTGCTGGTCCGTCAACACAAAGACATGTTTTTGGTCAAGTGAATACGCGATGTCGAGCGGGGTTGCTGGGATCTTCCATTCGTTCTGCACCTGCCAGTCAATCATCGCAGGGGCATCATTTTTCGGAGCGGCCAGTATCCCTTGGGCAAAAAGACAGAAGGGGAGCATAAGCATGCATGCCGCAATGTGTTTGAATGTCATGATAACCTCGTCGTAAAATTTTAAACAGTCGTTTCATGGCCGGTCGATATCCAATAAGATAAGACATGATAGCCATTGAAAAAACATTTGGCAAGTCGGTAATCGAACCACTGAAAAACACCGGCCTGCCGGTCGGATGCCCTGTTTGGGGATCGGCGAGGCACCGGAGGATGATCTGCCCGGTCCGTCGACCCGGGATGGAAAAAGGTAAGGTCGCGTGCGCCGGACGATGGTCTGTATTTCGTTTTTTTCGGCCCCTGACGGTGAGGCGGCGCCTTGACTGGTGCGGGGTTGTGAATTATTAAAGACTTGCCGGCGGCGTATACGTATCTTTTCAGGTGTTTTCTGTTTTATAGTTGGCATATATGACAAAAAAATGGTAATCTGCACACTTTGTGACTTAAAAGAACCTTAAATCAAAGTGTTGCGAGGGTGGCGAAATTGGTAGACGCACCAGACTTAGGATCTGACGGGGAGACCCATGGGGGTTCGATTCCCCCCTCTCGCACCAGTTCGACGTAACGGAAGTTTTCGAAGTGGTGTTTTTCAGGGAAGGCACGATACCTTGGGATAATCAATACATCAATAAAAGGATGAGAACAGATGGAAGTAATTGTTGAAGAGATTGGCGCACTTACTAAAAAGCTGACAATCACTCTGCCTGAAGGAGATGTCCAGAAAAAATTGAGAGAGGCCTACGACAAACTCCAGAAGGAATCGAAAATGCGGGGCTTCAGACGCGGCAAGGTCCCACGTTCCCTCATTGTCAAGACATATAAACCGCAGGTGGAGCAAGAGGTCGGTGAGAAACTGGTGCAGGACACCTATTTCGATGCCGTTGAACAGCAGAAGATAGAGCCGGTGGTGCATCCGGAGATCTCCGCCCCGGTATTTAATGAGGACGGTTCCTTCACCTATGTCGCCCATGTGGATATCAGGCCGACTTTCGAATTGGGTGAATATAAAGGGATTGAGATTGAAATGCCCACTACGGAGGTTGCGGAAGAGGAGATTGCAAAGGATCTGTTGGCCATTCAGAAGAACATGGCGGCACTTCGGTCCGTCGATGACCGGCCGATTGCAAAAGGAGATGTGATCATTGTCGACTATCAGGGGTATCATAACGGCAATCCGATCAAGCATGTGAAAAACGACAACTTTTCCCTGGAGGTCGGTTCCGGGAAGATGGGAGTCGAGTTCGAAGAGAAGCTGGTCGGCATGAATAAAGGGGAAGAGGCCGATCATGAAGTGGATTTTCCGGAAAAACACCCGAATCCCATCCTGGCTGGAAAGAAGGTTACATTTCATGTCATAGTAAACGATGTTAAGGAGCGGGTTCTTGCCCCGCTCGATGATGAATTTGCCAAGGATGTCGGTAAGGAATTCAACACCCTGGACGATTTGAAGAATACGATCCGCGAGCGTCTTCAGAAGAATAAGGAAGAAAAGGCCGAGGGGGATTTCACCGACAAGCTCATGCAGAGGCTGGTAAAAGATTACGATTTCGAGGTCCCGAAGCGTCTCGTCCGCTTTGAATCGGAGGAGATGATCAAGCAGACGGAGCAGCAGTTCGAGAAATCAGGCCTGAGCCTTGAGGCCGTCGGCTTGAACAAACAGATGATGGCGGAGAAAAACGAGCCCATTGCCGTGCAACGGGTGCGTGGTGATTTTATCCTGAAAAAGATCGCCGAGGTCGAGGAGATCAAGGTCAATGACGAGGATATGGAACGCGGGTTCAAACGTATCGGCGACCAGTATAATATGCCGGCTGCCAAGGTGCAGGAGTACTTCCAGAACCGCGATGACCTGCTGCCGCTGATGCATGAGTTGCTCAATGAAAAGGTGCTGCGTTTTCTCCGGGATCAGGCCAAGATAATCGAACCTGCTGCCGTTGCGGTCGATAATGAAGAGGAAGGGACCTGATTGGTTGCACTCCTCGTATTCCGACGGAAAAGAAGACATCCGGTCCGATAAAGGGGAATTCCAGCGGTTCGGATGACACGACATCTGCGACTGCAGCGGGCCGTTGGCTTACTGCAGTCGCGTTATTTTAAGGAGTTATCAAATGAATCTTGTTCCAATGGTTGTTGAGCAGAGTCCACGGGGGGAACGGGCCTATTATATCTATTCGCGTCTGTTGAAGGAGCGCATCATTTTCCTGGGTTCTGCAGTGGACGATGACGTCGCCAATGTCATCATCGCCCAGCTCCTGTTCCTTGAGGCAGAGGATCCCGATAAGGATATCACCTTCTATATCAACTCTCCCGGGGGCGTGGTTACCGCGGGACTGGCAATATACGACACCATGCAGTATGTCAAAAATGACATCGCGACCCTGTGCATGGGGCAGGCCGCCTCCATGGGGGCCTTGCTGCTTGCGGCGGGTTGCGCCGGGAAACGGTATTCGCTGCCGAACTCAAGGATAATGATCCATCAACCGACAGGAGGTTTCCAGGGGCAGGCCACCGACGTTGATATCCATGCCAGAGAAATCCTGCGCATGCGGGAGGATCTCAATCAGATCCTGGCCAAGCATACCAAACAGACGGTAAAAAAGATCCGGGTGGATACCGAGCGGGATAATTATATGGGTGCGACGGAAGCTCTGAAATATGGTATAATAGATAAAGTGCTGGTAAAGCGTGAAGAGCAAGAGTCTGTTGAGGAAATGAAAAATGAGTGACATTGAGAAAAAAGAACCTGATTGTAATTGTTCTTTTTGCGGCAAGAGTCAGGATGAAGTCGATAAGCTGATCGCCGGTCCGGATGTCTTCATCTGTGATGAGTGTATTGAACTGTGCAACGAGATAGTCCATGATGATTCGGGAACCGGGGTGGGGGACAAGATCGGGCAGAAGACCTCCTCGCTGAAGCCGATGGATATCAAGGCCCACCTCGACGAGTATGTTATCGGGCAGGAATATGCCAAAAAGGTTCTCTCTGTCGCTGTCCATAACCATTATAAGCGGATTGATGCGCCCGTTGATACCGATGAGGTCGAACTGCAGAAGTCCAATATCATCCTGATCGGTCCGACCGGTTCCGGGAAGACCCTGATGGCGCAGACCCTGGCCAGGATATTGAATGTCCCGTTCTCGATGGCCGATGCCACCACCTTGACCGAGGCGGGCTATGTCGGAGACGATGTGGAAAATATCCTGGTCAATCTCCTGCAGGCATCCGATTATGATATCGAAAAGGCCGAGCGGGGCATCATCTATATCGACGAGATCGACAAGATCGCTCGAAAATCGGACAGTCCGTCATTGACCCGGGACGTTTCGGGCGAGGGTGTGCAGCAGGCCCTGTTGAAGATCATCGAGGGCACGGTCGCCTCCATTCCTCCGAAGGGAGGCCGGAAGCATCCGCAACAGGAATTGGTGAAGATAGATACCACCAATATCCTGTTTATCTGCGGCGGGGCCTTCGTCGGTCTTGAGACGGTGGTGAAGAAAAGGATGGGGACCAAATCCATAGGTTTCGGTGCCAAGGTTGTGGGCGAACCGAAGCAACAGCTGGGGGAGCTGCTTGCCTCCGTCCAGCCGGAAGACCTCCTGAAATTCGGTCTGATTCCGGAACTTGTCGGCAGGCTTCCGGTGATTGCCACCATGGAGGAGCTGTTGGAGGAGGATCTGGTGCGCATCCTGCGCGAGCCGAAAAATGCGTTGACCAAGCAGTACCAGAGACTGTTTGAGTTCGAGAAGATCCAGCTGCGTTTTACCGAAGGGGCGTTGACGGCCATAGCCAGAAAGGCGCTTGAAAGAAAATCGGGGGCACGGGGGTTACGTTCGGTTATGGAAAAGGCCATGCTCGACGTGATGTACGATCTGCCTTCCAAAAGGGATGTTCAGGAATGTGTGATCAGTGAACAGGTGATAACCAACGGCGACTACCCGGTTATCCTGTACCTGAGCAGGCCTGAGGAAAATCTGAAGAGTGCATAAGCGGGGCGTTGGTCCCAACCGGGAGTTTTGCTAATGGAAAATGACACAAGCGCGACAAGACTGTACCCATTGATGCCCCTGCGGGATATCGTGATCTTTCCCCATATGGTGGCCCCACTGGTGGTGGGACGACGTAAATCCATCCAGGCCCTCGAGGACGCGATGGAAAAAAGGACCGAGATCTTTCTGGTGACCCAGAAGGATTCGGCCGTCGATGAACCGAAAAAGAACCAGATCTACTCCGTCGGCACCCTGGCCTCCGTCATGCAGCTGCTCCGCCTTCCCGACGGAACCATCAAGGCCCTGATCGAAGGGAAATGCAGGGGCGAGATCGTCTCCTACGTACCCAACGACAATTTCCTGAAGGTCGAGGTCAGGGAGGTTGTCGATGAGCCGAATGTCTCCGGCGAGATCCTTGCCTACGAAAGGGAGCTGAGGAAATTTTTTGACGAATTTGCGGCCATCAATAAGAAGATCTCGAAAGAGGTCGTAAAATCGGTCAACGGCATAGAGGATCCGGCCAAGCTGATCGACATCATCTGCGCCCATATGCCTCTGAAGGCCGACGAGAAGCAGAAGGTCCTGGAGGGGAAATCGGTTATTGCCCGTATAGAGAAGGTGCTGGAATATATCTATCGCGAGATTGAACTTGCCGAGCTTGAGAAGGCCATCAACGCCAAGGTGAAGATGCGGATGGGCAAGACCCAGAGGAACTATTACCTCGGCGAAAAGGTCCGTGAGATCCAGTCCGAGATGGGTCACGGCGAGGACGGACTGGATGATATCGCCGAGCTGGAAAAGACCATTGAGAAAAAGAAGATGCCGGTCCTGGCCCGGGAGAAGGTGACCAAGGAGCTCAGGAAACTCAAGAGTATGCCGCCGATGTCGGCCGAGACCACCGTCGTTCGCAACTATATCGACTGCATACTGAGTCTGCCCTGGAAGAAGAAGAGCAAGTCGGAGATCGATATCAACCGTGCCGAGGTGATCCTGGATGAGGACCATTACGGCCTGACCAAGCCCAAGGAGAGGATCGTCGAATACCTGGCCGTCCAGGCCCAGGTGAAAAAGATCAAGGGCCCCATCCTCTGTCTGGTCGGTCCTCCCGGTGTCGGCAAGACCTCGATATCCAAATCCATCGCCCGGGCGATGAACCGGGAGTTCGTCAGACTGTCGCTGGGCGGCGTCCGGGACGAGGCCGAGATCCGCGGCCATCGCCGCACCTATATCGGAGCGATGCCGGGCAAGATTATCCAGTCGATGCAGAAGGCCAATGTCTCCAATCCGGTCTTCTGTCTCGACGAGGTCGATAAGATGTCCATGGATTTTCGCGGCGATCCGTCTTCGGCCCTGCTGGAGGTCCTCGATCCGGAACAGAATGTCGCCTTCAACGATCATTATCTCGATATCGATTACGATCTCTCCGAGGTCTTTTTCATCACCACCGCCAACACGCTGCACAGCATCCCGGTTCCGTTGCAGGACAGGATGGAGATTATCCAGATCAGCGGCTATACCGAGGAGGAAAAACAGAAGATCGCCGAGGGCTTTCTCATTCCGAAACAGCTTGAAGCCAACGGGTTCAAGCTGGAGGATATCTCACTCACCGAAGGGGCGATCCTGGAGATTATCAGACGATATACCCGGGAGGCCGGAGTCAGGAACCTTGAACGAAGCCTGGCCTCGATCTGTCGGAAGGTGGCGCGCGACCGCCTGAAAACGAACCAGAAGGAGAAGAAATATCGCATCAGCGCCCAATCGGTGCCCAAGTACCTGGGTACGCCGAAATACCGGTACGGTCTTGCCGAAAAGGCGGATGCCATCGGTCTCACCACCGGTCTTGCATGGACCGAGGTGGGCGGAGAACTGCTGCAGATAGAGGCGACATTGATGCCGGGTGGAGGGAAGCTGATCATCACCGGCAAACTGGGCGACGTGATGCAGGAATCGGCGCAGGCGGCGCTCAGCTATGTGCGGTCCCGGGCGACTTTGCTCGGCCTGGAGAGCGACTTCTACCAGAAGCTCGACATCCATATCCATGTCCCGGAGGGGGCGATCCCCAAGGATGGGCCGTCCGCCGGCATCACCATCGCCACGACCTTGGTCTCGGCCCTTCTCAGACTGCCGGTCAAACATAAGCTGGCCATGACCGGCGAGATCACCCTGCGCGGCAGGGTGCTGCCGATAGGCGGTCTGACGGAAAAACTCCTGGCGGCCAAACGGGGAAACATCACCGATGTGCTGATCCCCAAAGACAATGAGCGCAATCTCAACGACGTGCCGATAAATATCAAGAAGAGCCTGAAGATCACCCTTGTCGAGCATATGGACGAGGTCCTTGAACAGGCGATTATCGTCAAGGACGGAGAGACGTTGTTCAAGGGGATTGCCGGCGGCGCAGCCCTTGGGGAAAATGCGCTGACCGAGGTGAATATCAGGCATTGAACGATCCGGACGACACCATCGCAGGTTGTGGCTGTCGTCCGGGTTTTCGATCGCCGTAGTCGCCTGCGGCATCGCTTTATCTGGAGCTTTTTTGCTTGACGTGATAGAGTGAAGTTGGTAAATACTCATCCACTGTTGATTACGGGCGGGTAGCTCAGCTGGGAGAGCATCGGCCTTACAAGCCGAGGGTCACAGGTTCGATCCCTGTTCCGCCTACCATAGTCGATGGATTTTCTTCGGGGTCGTAGTTCAGCTGGTTAGAATGCCGGCCTGTCACGCCGGAGGTCGCCGGTTCGAGCCCGGTCGGCCCCGCCAGTAAAATCAAGGGTTTAAGCAATTAATGCTTAAACCCTTTTTTTATTTTGTGAAGCTATTGTGAAGTTGTAGCGCTGTTCGCGAGGTTTGGAAAAACCCCGATCAGCAAGAAGCCAATCCTTTCTGTGATCAGGTCGTGTCGGTCATGGAACTTTTCGGGATCGATGTTGAGTTTATCCAGGGTCGTATAATCCCGACTTATTAGACTTGCAGATACTGTCCTCCATTCCTTTTGATGTAGAGGAAAGCGGCACTTCAGCTTTTTGCTCAAATTTGCCGAAATCATGCAACAGCCCGGCCAGGGCGATTTTCAGAACCGTCTCATCCATGCCTTCCTCCGTGTGGATACGTAACCTTTCGACATCAACCTCACTATTCAATCAGGAAGTTGACCCTATTTTTTGATATTTTGTTCGACAAGTTTTCAACGTTTTCAGCCTAATACGACATTATAGAGGATGGTAGGCTTCCGGCAATCGCCCGTGTTGCGCCGAAGGCTTGAGAAACGGTTACCAAGAAGGGTTTGCCCAGCTCTCACTTGCTTGATCCAGTATCTAAATACCGGCCAAGGTCATCGTGTTTCATCCATTGCAACGTTGCATTTGTCAGGGACAATCCTCTGGAAATCATCTTGTTTTTCTCTATGCGGCTCCAAGAAAGCAAGACACTTCTCGGTGGCTGGCCCTGTCTCTTTGACAAATTGCAAAGAAGATATTATAGTCAAGATGATCATTATGACCCATTAATTTACAGCCTACCCTAGGGGACCATACCATGTCGAAAATATCCGTTGCCGAAGCTAAAAGTCACTTTTCCGAGTTGATTGCCAGAAGTGTCCATGGACACGAGCGGTTCATCATCACCCGGAGGGATCGTCCGGTGGCTGCACTCGTCAGCCTTGAAGATCTGGCAATCATCGAACAGCGCGAGGAGCGGCAGGGGCTTGCGACCTTGGTGAGCCGCTGGCCTGATTTTGACGAGGTGGCTGCGTCCATCGGCGACCTGGACGAATTGCGCCGAAAGGGAGGGGGAGGGCGTGAAGTATCTTTTTGACACCGACATTATCACCAATATTTTCAAGAAACAACCATCTTCTGGATTGCTTGCCAGGCTGTCTCAAACCCTGCAAGAGCATCAATTTATTTCCACCGTCACCATCAGTGAGATTGTCTATGGTGCCTGGAAAAGCAGTCAGCCTCGTCACCATCTGGACAATCTAGAGAAGATTTTGCTGCCGGCGGTGAATATCGTAGGTTTTGACAGCCAGGCAGCCTATGTCTGCGGCAGCCTCCGCGCTCGCCTTGAACAACAGGGAAACCCTCTCGCCTTGGCCGATCTCGAAATCGCGTCAATCGCACTCTCGCACGATCTGGTACTGGTCAGCGGCAATGCGCGCCATTTTTCCCGTATTCCTGAACTGACGCTTGAAAACTGGCTGACAGACCTTTGAGGCACGGTCAAGATGCGCTTAAATGTAGTATCAATTTTTTTAAAGGAGCGATCATTCGCTCCAGGTATATTCACGATGGAGCTGTGGCGGCATCTTTGCAGATCTACAGCTTTTGTTTCTTCAAGAAGCATGGGAAGGAATATTTCTTCCATGAATGTTCTCAATTTTTTCCAGGCGTCGAGGGTGACAGAGAAGAAACCGTGGGCCAGAATGGAAAGGTTACGTGTCTCGATATGGCTCCGAGTAACCTGGAGTCGAGTTGCGGCAAAATGGTGGGCCGCACCACAGGTGGTTTTTTTTGATAAGTTGCCAGGCAACAAAAAGACCTGCCTTTAATTTACCGCTTTGATCTGGAGAAACAGTGATACCTACTGGAATTTGTTTTGCCTACAGATCGCCGGTGTCAAGACTGCAATGGAATTTGAGTAACCACTGCGCGGTCCACCCGACAAGGCGATACACGCGGGCCACGGCATCGTCATATCTGCCCTGTGCGGCACGACGTTCGGCATTTCTCCAGAGATCAAGAATTTTAAGGGGCGTCCGCCTGTCCCCCACCCTCATTCTCCTCTTCAACCATACCCTCACCAGGGCGCAGGCAACCGATGCTCGCGCCTCCCTCGGGGTGGACCGCATTATCGAGCCGCCCGCAGAGATCGGCATGGCCTAGTCCCAGGTCCCGCCGAATTTTGATGATCAGACCGAGTATCTCGCCCCTGTTTTTGCCTGGCTGGCCTCCGTCGCCCGTCCCGATGATTTCGTGCTGCTCCAAGGCGAGTTCGGCGCCACCTGTTTGGCGGCCCGGGAGGCCGTCCGCTTGAATCTGATTCCGGTCTATTCCACCACCCGGCGCGAGGCCCGCGAAGAGCATCTGCCGGATGGCCGGGTCGAGATCCGCCATATCTTTGCCCATGTCCGTTACCGGCGGTATGTTTCGTGAGTGGTTAAGAACCTGAAAAAAAAGATGTACGGAGCAACGCACCATCGCAAGCCCTGTGCATTTTTTTGGTGAAAGGCATCGTTTTCTCGGATTTTAATATGCTGATTCTCGGATTATTCATTTACAAAAGTCGGATTATCGTCTACAGT
>JBJKPM010000002.1:0-10850 GCA_046706325.1 Desulfocapsaceae bacterium
GGCGCTTGTTAAGATTTTTCCAGGTTGAGAATGACTGAGATGTTTGATTTCGATAAAATAATCGATCAGTTCGTGGATAAATACGGCTTTCCGAGAAAGCGGGTAATTATCGAGATCGAGAGAGTCTTTTCCGCGATGCTCTCCCGTTGGTACGGGATGCATGTCGCCGTCTTGCACAAAGAAAACGGTTTCAGGGCCTATGTAAATTCTAAGACGACGGGAGACTCCCTCCCAAGAGAAATAGATCTTTATGCGGAAAAGCCCAAAGGGTGGGAAACCTTCAGGCGAGCTATTGAGCGCAATATGCTGGAAGCCGCGTGCATCGACCAGTATTACCGGCACAAAGGGGCCAGGATGATGGCCTGGGGCACAATCATTAATATCATCCCCGGCAGCAAGCTGATCGTGCAAATGGCCCTTGCCGAGGGGTTCGGGATTTTTGCCGAGTGCCTGTTGAACAGGATATCCGCCCACGAACGCCGGACCTCGGCTTTTGCCATCGGGGAGACGCGGGCGTTTTGGGTGAAAGCGATCCATCCGGTCACATTGAACGATACCCCCAGACTCAGCGTGATCTTGAACAGGACTGCGAAAAATCTGCCGGCGATGCTTTTGAAAGAACAGCTGGAAAAGCAAAAAATAACCGATATCGCTGTCCGGTGCAGCCGGCGTTTCCCGGGTCATAAAAGTTTCATCACCGCCAATAAATTTGTGCCGAAAAATGCAATCCTGCAGGTTGAAAACGAGCTGCACGAGTATGTCCAAGTCAATTTCGATAAAAATTGGAGGCCGCCATGTCAATTCAAGATTTCTTAAAGAACAGGATAATCGGCCAGTGGACGGCACTCGGTGAGGGGATAGACCTCGACAACCCGGATGACGTGATCGACCTGCGTATTCCCGACAATGACAGAAAAGGGCATTTCTGGTGCTTCGGGACGACCAGGGTCGGCAAGACACGGCTTTTGGAATCCATAATCGAGCAAGATATCAGGAAAGGCTACTCGGTCGTCTGCATCGATCCTAAAGGTGACATCGACCTGTTTTCCAAGATCACCCAGGTTGCCATCGATACCGGGCGCAAGGACGACCTGATGCTGGTCACGCCGATATTTCCGAAGTTAAGCGCTATCCTGGATCCTCTCTCGTCGTATTACATGCCGGAGGAACTGGTAGCCCATATCACCTCGGGCGTTGCGGTGGGGAAAGAGCCGTATTTCTTCGGGGTCGCCTATGAGGTTAGCCTGACTCTGGTCCAGGCGCTTATGGAACTGGCAAAAAGTGAGGGCCGCCGGGCCGCCTTCAACCTGCTTAATGTCAAAAACCAGATCAGCCATAGCGATTTGCAAAAATTGAAGGAAGAAATCGACAAACTCGATACGCCTGCGGCGCAACAGATCTCTCTTAATATCCAGAAGATCCTGGACAGCACGGCGGATTATTACAGCAAGGTGGCAAGTTCGCTCCGGGTGGCTCTTACCGAACTGACCTCCGGCAATATCGGGCAGATCATCGGCACCGCCGATGAGAACAGATTCATTTCCCAGCTCGAAGAAGGAAAAGGGGTCATCCTGGTGGTGCAGCTAGGGTCGCTTCTCACCAAACAGGCTTCGTATACAGCGGGCAAGGTCATCATCTCGATGTTGCAGTCGTTTATCGGGCGCCGTTTCGCCAATGGAAAGAAGGTTGATCCGCCCTTGGCCCTGCATGTCGATGAGGCTCAGAACGTACTGTATCAGGGGATTGAGGACCTCTTCGCCAAGGCGGGAGGGGCCAACATCTATATCCATGGTTACAGCCAGTCGATCAATCAGATGTATAGCGCGGTGGGAAAGGACCGGGCGAACAGCATCCTGGACAACTGTAACACGAAAATCTTCATGCGGGTCCCGGATGCGACAACCGCCCAGTACGTTTCCGACCACTTGGGCGAGAAAAAGATCTTTTCGCCAATGATCTCGCTTGGCGGAGGCCTGGCAATCCGGGAGACGGAGGATTTGCGGATCAAACCTTCCAGCGTCCTCAATCTGGAGCCGAGGCAATTTTACCTGATCAGCTATTCCGGCACCTATCGAGGGCATACCAGGGATGTGCCTGACGCCTTAATCGACATCATATTTCCCGACATCGAAACAACATCCGGAGATGCCGATGCCCACCCTGATTGATCTCGTAAAGGGGGTAAGCCCCAAAGATATCGCTCTTATTTTTTTCCTTCTGCTGATGGCCTGTTGGTGGCTCCGCATCCATTGGCAGGAGAGGACCGAAAAGAAAAACGCCCCGCTCCGTGAACGGGAAGCCTTGATCGTCAAGCTGAGAGATATCTGTCCAATCTGGGTAAGAAAGAAGGATGGAAGCCTGGTGGAACTGACGGAAGATATGGGAGCCGACCGGAAAGCAACGCCTTCGGTCAAGGCTGAAGACCTGTCTCCCACATGGCGGAAGCCGGACGACAAACAGAAAAAGGAGAGGGAGAATTTAGAAAAAATAGAGCTTATAAACACCAGGGCCGCAAGCTTTTACCAAGCGATTTCCGGCTTCAACAAGAAACATCTTTGCGTATGCGGCAGGCTTCTGCAACTCCTCGACAAAGAGGACGGCTGCAGCTCTATAGTATCGCATCAGGCGGCGGGTGATGTGGAAACCAGCTGGGATGCCCTGACCCGTCAGAAGCTTGGGACGATCACCTTGTTGGATCATACCTTGAATGTCGCTGAGGCGATCATCCGGCGTCTGACCGAAAATAATCAAAGACACAGCATCCCCGACGCGGTTGTCGCGGCCTTGGGGCATGATTTGGGCAAGCTCCTGTCAAAACTTGCCTTGTTGGAATGCCTGGGTGATCATCCCTTGACCTCCGCCGAGGCAGTCGACAGCATCCCCGAGTTTTCCCGGCTCGCCAAGAAGGCCGAGATTCTGGACGCGATTATACTGCATCATAAAGACTCGAAAGACAATTTTCTTGCCGTAGTTTTGAGGCATGCGGATCAGATGGTGCGTCAGGAGGAAATGAAGATGATTGAAAGCCGGACCGCCGACCAGGTCCCGCAGGTTTCAGCCGTAGTACCATGGAAAATGCAACGGGAGGCGGATACAGCAACCTCGGGGCAGATTACGGATCTCGATATCAGTAAATGGTTTGATGTCGACCAGTGCCTGCGGGAGATAAAAGGGCATATCAACAAGGTGGCTGATGGGAAATTTCAGGTGTTTTCAATGCCGAAGGGGGTTGTTTATGTCCATGTTGATTTAATCCGCGACAATCTTCTGGAACAGGCCAGGAGGGCAGGGGTTATGGAGGTTTCCATGCGGGATGAGAACAACAACGCCGAGATGAAGCCGGTTATTTTTGCGGCTGTGAACATTTTCCGTTCAAGAAATCTTATTGCGACAGATGAAGTCGATGAGAAATATTTCTGCGGATTTTTCAATATCCACTATAGGGAAGGTGATATCAAAGAAAGATATTACACACCATTCAATGCCGAGGCATTCCTCTTTCCCGGCGACTCCCTTGAAGAATTAGAACAGAAGAAAACCGGCCCACTTTTAGAGATAACGGCGGTGGAATCAAGGACAACCGGTAAAAAAGACTGACCGGAGAGACTATGGAATCAAACGACGATTACCGGGATAATTATATGTCCGGCGTACCGCTACTTACCGGCGGCGGTGAATGGAAGCCGAAAAACATTATCGACGCGATTTCCGAGATCCAGCAGTTTTACGTGATTGAGATCAAAGGCCAGAATATCCCGGTTGAATTCCTGACCCTGGAAGGGACTCTCGGGTTCTTCAAGATGGGGGCGGGAAGCGGGTTGAGGGAAGCCCTGTTTATTATTTTTCTCTTCCCGGTTTTTGAATTTTTTCTTCTGCCGTTCGTTTTTCATTCCCCCGACAGGACCACCACCTGGCTCTTAAATTCGGTCCCCTTCGCGTTCCTGATCGGCAACACCATCCTGTGTTTTTATGTCAGCCGGTATTATGTCGGGACACTTACCCGCAAGGCCATCAATGCCCTGTTCATCGGCAGGTCATCGATTCTTATGATCAAGAGCTTCCTGATGTATTTCCTGTACTACTGCGCCGCCAAACTGGCCACGCCCGAGAGGGTTTGGGAAATCGCTCAACATTTCAATCAGAATTTTGCTCCAAGTTTCTATTACGGGGTATTGAAGATCCTTCCTCATGTCATACCGGAGACGGCAACCTGCGCTGTTATCATGTTGCTGTCTGCCTTTTTGCCCTACGGTTCGGCTTATTGGCTCGACCGTTACAGGCGGCAGAAAAAACGTAAAAACCAGGCCAGGGTCACTGGCCACTGAAAATAAGGAGACGAAACAATGACAAATGAAAAACCACAGGAAAGGAAGAGACTCACGAAAGAAGAAATCGCAGAGAGGAAGGCCTTTAGAGAAGCGGCACTGGAGAGAAGGATCACTCTCGCAAAGGAGCGGGACGCAAGAGTGCTGAATATCACTTCGTATGATGGCAACATCATCTCTCATATTCTTCAGCAATTTGATCGAATTTCACGGGCGTTCAAGGATCGCCTTGGCAAGAAGAGCGAAAGGGGCGTGCCATTCGAGGTAGGCATCCCCATGATTGATGAGGCTTCAAAACTCATCTTCGCCTTCTCGGAACTGACCGAACGAATGGCAAAAGAGATCGGCTTTTACTATTCGGTGCCCGAGGAAGTCTCTTATTGGAAAAAGCAAGAGGAACAAGAGGATGGTGATGTGGTTACAGATAAAAATTAAAAAACGCTGTAGCACACCCCTGGAGGATTGAAGATGACAGACAGGAAAATAAAACCATCAGGCGGGAGTCTTCGTCAAGATAAGATCGATGTGGTCCGGCAATGGCATAAACCACGTGGCATGACAGTAATCTCTCTTGTCAATTCGTATCGGGTGCTTGATGTCGCAACGAACATCCTCATACAATATGGCAAAGCAGACCGCGTGTTCCAGGAACGTATCCGTATCCATGGAAAAAGAACGGAAATTCCTTTTGAGAAAGCGGCTCCAATACTGGAAGAGGCGGCGGACATCACCAGAGAAGCAGCGTATCTTATCATCAGGTTTTCAAAGCTCACCGAAACTCTATCTGCGATGGTCAACTTCAAATATTACCCGCCGACAAAGAGATTGAAAAGGCTGATTGAGATGATCGAAGACGACGAGGTTCAGCTATGGAAAACCCAGCAGAACGGCTCGGACTTTTCGTTATCGGGCAATGCCCGCAGTTAGCATACCCCTTTACAGACCTTGGACAGCCTCAACCTGTCCGGGTTGAGAAATTGCATTGTCAGGGACGGAAGGCACGAGAATGCCTCGATCAACGTATTCAAGGTGGTCGGGACTCAACATCCCGACTATGTCGGCGGTACCCGGCTCGATCTGCTCATGAAAGGGGAGAGGAGGGAGCAAGACCTGAAAATGTTTGTCGAAAACCCCTTCTGCTACCATGAAAGCGTAACCAAGGTGCCGTATATGCACTGCGTTTCCTATGACGGGGATGGGATCTTCATCGGCGACGAAGGCAACCACCGGACCTGTGTTGTTCGGTTTTTCTTTCATGCTGCCGATAATGCCATTTGCATGGTGTGAGGTTGAATATCTCCATGCCATGGCTGATTGGGCCTGCGAGGCACTCTTTGCTGAGAGCAGCTCCTTCATCTTGGCAAAAAAGCTGCCTGTGTCTCTGTTGATGCAAAAAGAGGGAGTGGAAAGAAACGATGTGGCAAACTGGAGAATGGATGCCTACCGGATTCCGGTAAAAATGAGCAAATGAAGACAGAACTACGAGCCGAATTTTGCAGACCTGCAAAATTTCTCTCAATCATTGAAAAACGAACTGGTGGAAAATATGGCAGTAACATCTCGATATTTTATACCATTTCTTGTTGCGGCTGTTTTCCTTTTGTCGGTCTCGATGCCGACGAAGTCCTTTGCGACAATGTACGGCTTTCTGGATGCGAAAGGGGTCTGCCATTTCCGGGATATACCCGAGAAGAGGGGAAAAATAATAGTCATTGCCGAAGGCCTCCGCGCTGCAGCTTCCAGGGCCCGAGCGGCAAGGGTCAATCGCATTTTCGTGGTCGATACGTTCGAGGATTCTATCCGGGAAGCAGCTGCAATCAACAAGGTAGACCCGCTCCTTATTAAAGCTGTAATCAAGGTAGAATCGGATTTCGATCCGAAGGCAATATCTCCCAAGGGTGCCCGGGGACTGATGCAGATCATGCCGGCTACAGCCCGGGACCTGCGACTCGACGATCCCTTCGACCCAAGGAAGAACATCATTGCCGGCACAAAATATCTGAAACGGCAATTGGAGAACTTTGGAGATATCAGATTGGGTCTTGCCGCCTATAACGCCGGGTCCAACCTTGTGACCTCGCAGGGGATGATTATTGATATCCCCGAGACGCAGGCGTATGTCGCCAAGGTTCTGGAGTATTACCGGCAGTATAAAAATCAATAAACGGGGTCCGAAATTGAATGCGGGAATTATTGTGACTGTCATCTTTCTGGTATTGGTTGTTTGACCATCAGCCTCGGGGTACGGATCGTACCGCAGGGCTCCAAGTATGTCGTTCAGCGTCTGGGCAAGTAGCATTCAACGTTGGTGCCCGGGCTGAACATCGTCATTCCCTATCTGGATACCGTTGCCTATAAGGTAACGACCAAGGATCTTGTCCTGAATATTGCCAGCCCGGAGGTCATCACCAAGGACAATGTTGTGATCATCACCAACGCGGTGGCCTATATCAATATCCTCTATCCCGATAAGGCGTATATGGGGTCGAAAACTATGAAATCGCCATCACCACCCTGATCCAGACATCGCTATGTTCCATCATCGGCGAGATGGATCTGGATGAGGCCCTTTCCAACAGAAACATGATCCGGGCCAAGCTCGAGGAATCCATCTCGGACGATATCTCCGATTGGGGCATCACCCTGAAGACCGTTGAGATCCAGGATATCAACCCGTCGAAGACGATGCAGACCGCGATGGAGGAGCAGGCGGCTGCGGAGAGGAAACGGCGGGCGACGGTGACAACCGCCGAGGGCGACAAGTCAGCAGCTATCCTGCAGGCGGAGGGACGGCTTACCTATCGGCCTAAACTGCGTCTGTTTCAACACATCAAAGTGGGTCATTTTGTCTCGAACTATGACAGATCCGAATTGATTTCTACCCCAACACCGTTAGCCTTTAGGAAATCGAGACAGTCTTTGGGGTGAAGGTATTCAGCCTGTGTCCAAAGACCCTCTCTTCGTGGTTGGATGCGGTATTGAATGAGAGTAGCGACTATGGTGAGAGCTGTCAGTTCGTAGGCATCTTTATGCGAAACGCGTACAGCGATTTGCGTTTCACGACCATCTTGTTGTCCAGTTGCCACTAAATCCAGTATTGCCCATTGGCCACGAAGAGCCCAGTGCTTCAGTGCAAAGAGAAGGAATCGACCAATCCGATTTGCCTGAGTGGGAATAATCTTCAGCCCAAACAGACAGATCGGCATGACCAATAAATCGATGGTTTTACCGAAACTACCGACAAAGAATCCTGTCTCACATAGAGTCGGGAAAAGCAGAGGAAGCCGTCTCATCTCTTCGAGGTTCATCGCCACACAATCTTGAATACCGACCATTTCTCCAAAATTGTGGTTGCGTAGATTCCGCCATGAACTTCGCCAATTTCCATCAACAAAAATCGATGGGTCCATATCACGTAGTTCTCCAATGAAGTCATCCGATGCATTCGAACTGAACTTCAAGCCTGCCCAGTCGATACTGAACGAACCATAGACAGAGGCTGTTCTAATTGATATCTCAGATGCAACTAGACGAACCAGGGTCACAGGAAGGCCTGGATGCGTCCCTCCATCAGAAATAAAGCATAAACCGCGTTCAGCGATTTGGCTTTCGATCTTCCTCAGTTCCGCCCATTTCATTGGGGAAGACAAGTGGGCATCCATGTAATCGCAGCCAAGTTCAAGCGCGACCCTGGCGACGGCGGAAGCATATTCCGTAGCGCTAGTCGTCGACAGTACGATATCTGTGTTGGCAAGTTTGTTGCGAAGATCTGCGTAATTGCGCACATCGACTTGTTTGCCTCTAACCAAAGATCCAGTCTTTTTGCTAATCGTTTCCGCCAAGATGTTAGCACGATCACCATCACGACCAAAAATAGTAATGTCAAATCCGCCAAGCTGTCCCAGGAGAGTCGCGACGTTACTTCCAGTGTTGCCATAGCCGCCGAGGATCGCAATCCTCTTTGACATTTCATTTGTCACTGTGCCTGCTTGCGATGCAATAGTGCTCATGTCGATATCCGTTCTAAAGAAGAATCTCTACCGTCCGCTGTCCGTCGAGCTTTTGCTGCATACCGCCGGAGATCTAATTGATCTTACGACGCCTGCGAAAAATAACATATACTATCAACGCCAGACCTGCACCTGAAAACGAGGCGATCAAAATCCACCGGTGGTAAGATGCAGATGATTCCTGCCACCCTTGGCCCAGAAAAAATCCTGCTGTAATGAAGGACGCGGACCAGATTAGACCGCCTGTGTAGGTGAGAGCGGCGAAGACTCGGTACCTCATCTGCGATGTCCCAGCTACAATGGCAGTCAAATGTCTGACCCCCGGAATGAAATAACCGAAAACCAGCCCCCATCGCCCGGAGTGTTCCAACCAATCATGCATACGATTGAATCGCTCCTCGGTGAAATGGAGAAAGAAGCCGTACTTTTTGAAGAGACAGTATCCTCCAGTGCGACCGAGGACGTAGGAAACGGTGATACCGCATATGCTCCCACAAAAAGCTGAGGCGAGTGTGGCGACGAAGGCCAAATCTCCTTTGTAAACGAGATACCCCGAAAAAATCATCAGAGTTTCATCCGGGATAGGTGCACCAATGATACCGAACATCAAAAGCAAAAAGATACCTGCATATCCGTACTGGGAAATCCAGTGGAGAACGACCTCATCCAACATCAAACCTCATTCATGAAAGGAGCCCGAGTTCGAGCATCGAGAGCTCGGACTCAGAGTATTACAAAGACTCAGATCAGGTATGTATCTCTCCGGTCAGGACCTTGTTCTTGCTGAAATAAAGGTTAACATTAATATAGCAAGATCAATTAGCTTGGCTGTAATTTTACATCAATACACATTTCTGGAGTATCGAGTTATGGGTTATTTTCGATCTTTTATACTAGCGACTGGAACAGTCCTTCTGTTGACTGCAGGTTTCTCGCATCCGGTGTACGCGTGGTCACCACGGGTCGAATTCAGACTTGTCCTACCGACCCCGGCATTCTCCCAGCCGGAATTGGTCTTAATTCCCGGAACCGATATGTATTACGCACCTGGTAACGGAGAAGATATAAGATTTTATCACGGTATCTGGTGGCGACATTATGGAGGATACTGGTACCAGGCGTATGCTTGGCAAGGCCCCTGGCGGTATGTGCAAAGAGTCCCCGAAGTTATTTTTAACTCGCATCCGGTATATCAGCGCAATTACGGATATCATCAGGACTATTACAGAGGATGGGACAGAGATAGGTGGGGGCATGAACGCCATTGGGATCGGGAGAACTGGCGTAATCATGATGAGCACCACGACCGAGGAGACTGGCACCACGATGGCCTTGATCAAGAGCACAATCATGGCGACCATGGAGATCACGGCGACCACGGAGACCATGGAGATCATGGCGACCACGGAGAACGAGATTTTCATTAGTCCCATCTCCAGTCGGACTCGGTGACTAAAGTCCGGGTATATTATATAACATGCAGTTCTCCGACCTGATCCTTAGTGTTTGTAACAGCAGCCAGTGGACCATAGCCAGTGAAGATAGGTGTGAGATCAATAGGCATAATATGCTCGAATAATTCGATTCGGTTTGAATTGACTTCTGCTGATACTGTTGTTGCTATTGATGCCATGAGTAGTCCCTCTTATACGTCGCCTAACAATATTGTCTTTGCAAGACAATCAAACACGAGTCAAAATTCCAGTCAGGTTTCGGTTAGTATGTATTACGTATATAGTAGTAATCCTAAGTTGGAGTGATTACAGAAATTTCTGATCTTAGAAATGGCAATATTACGTGAAGTTGAGGGGCGCGCTGGTTTTGGCGCGTCCCGCTCGAACGCCATTTTGGGCCATAAACGGACCTTTAAGTGGCGAAAGCAATACGAAGATGTAATATGCGGCCGCCTCATCCGAGATAGGAGAGAACGGCAAACTCGTTTCCGCCGAACACAAAGCTGGCGACTTCGCGCATACCCATTTTTGCGTGGGCGCGCAATGACGCCGAGTTGTCGCGCCGGATGAAGAGAATGCCCTCGCGTGCCGGCGCCAAGCGCCGCAGCTCCGAGAACATCTCTTGCGCCAGTCCCTTGCCGCGTTCTTCGGCACTTACGCAGACCGGGCCGTATATATAGGCATCGGGTGTGCCGGGAAGCCTGTACTAGAAAGTTGGGCACAGTACCTTACCTCACCCATCTCTGCAACTCTTGAACTGCGACTTCTTCCAGGAATTTCAATGTCTCCGGTGAATCGAACAGCCTTTTACACAATTCACATTTACGGAAGGTGACGATTTCCGATGCTTTGATCCCGGTAAAAGAAGCGATGGGAACAATCGGGGACAGACCACTGGTTTGTCAAATTAATCGTGTGTCCCCGATTGTTCCCCAATGCGCTCATGAGGATCGGCCCGATCTGTTTTCTTGACGCATTTGATTTGGACCACCTGTGCCTTACTTAGCTCAATATTAGGAAATTCCATTTCAGCTCTCGTCAATTTGCAGCCTATGTCAGGT
>JBJKPM010000003.1:0-42363 GCA_046706325.1 Desulfocapsaceae bacterium
ATCATCAGCAGCCTTGACTCCCAGATCAGCCAAAAAACAGAGGCCCTGAGCCAGAAGCAGGCAACCATGACGGCGCGTTTTACCGCAATGGAACTGATGATCAGCAACCTGAACTCACAGGGCACATATATGCAGGCGCTGTATAATATGGCCGGTATGGGCAATTACTCGAACTCAACCGGTTCCTCCAGTTCCTCCAGCTCTTCCAAATCTACCAGTTCACCCTGATAGTGCCATGCAAAGCAATTCATCCTCAACCACGTCCACAGCCATGGAGGGCGACCAAAAATGAACGCATACAATCAATACCAGGAAAATACGATCCTATCGGCATCTCCGGAGCAGATTTTGCTGATGCTGTATGACGGCGCGATACGGTTCACTCGTCAGGCGATTGCGGGAATCGACACAAACGATCTTTCACAGTTCCACAAAGGCATAAGAAATTCCATGGCCATCATCACTGAATTCTCCAATTCCCTCGATCATACCATCGGGGGTGAGATAGCGGAGAACCTTGCCTCCCTGTATGATTATATGATCCGGGAATTGCTGCTGGCAAATCTCCATAAGGATAAGGAGAAATTGCAGGGTGTGGACAGGCTTCTGGTAGACCTGCGTGCCACATGGGCTCAAGCGGTTGAGATCGTCAAGCAGGAGCAGATACCCGCCAAGGGACCGCTCCCGAACTCAAAGCTCTCCCCTGAAAATTTTGCCCACTTCTCGATATCAGGGTGACGAAGATGTCTTCGGTTGAACAGCAGATCGAAGCGGAATTGTCGCTCTCACTCCTGCAATATCGGCAGGTTTTGAATCATCTCAATAAAATAGACGAGGCAATAGGCACGGCATCATCTTCGCTGCTGCGCGAGCTCTGCACCTCGTTGATGGATTTGCAAAATAGAGCGGCACAGACCGATGAGATACTGCAACAGCAACTGCCCCGCCATTCGGCCCGAACAGCGGCGCTACGCTCCCTGGAAGAGGACCGCAGGCATCTGATTGCGGAGATCATCCTGGTCAACAGGCGGGTTACCACCAAGGCCCAAGGCGTAAAAACCTTTCTTGCCCATGAAATAGGAAACCTCAAGACCGGCCTTTCGGCAATGAACGGCTACAGGCAAAGCCAAGGTACCCAGGGACGCATCGTCAACAGTGCCACATAACCAATTGCTCGGGTCCCGATCAACCTCCAGGGATGGAGAGGAAATGAAGATCGTTGAAATGTATCTAAATACAATGATCGAGAGGCACGACTTCTTCACAGCGACGGCTACCCGGCTGCTCGAGGAGATCCCTTCCCTGACGCCGATCGCCATTGACCACAGGTGCCGGGACCTGGCCGGATTGCACCATGGTCTGATCGCCGATAAAGAACACTTCTTCACTCTGATGGAATTTGTCGGACCGGGAATTCTTGACACCGCCTCTATCGGTGAATTTCAACGGGCGCTGGACAGGTCCATTCATAGCTGCACCGCACTTTTTGAAGAGTTGCAGATCTACAGGAAGCACCTGGTTTTCGAAGGATCCACGGTGCCCTCAACATGACATAGGAGATTTACTCTCTTTCATCCAGTTCCTTCGGCCAAAACAGATCCTCATCGAAGATCCTTCTCAATTCCAAGACGGTTGCTCCAAACATGGTCCCAGCCTCTTCCTCAGAATCATGAAAGAGCAGGCAACAGTAGATGGCGCTTAACAGGGCGGCCATGGTTTCCATGTAGATATCCATGCGCAGATCATTTTTCTTGGCGTATCGGCCAATCTCCTCATCCAGGACACGATCAAGGGCGGTTGCCGCACCGATCCATGAAAATCGCTCCAGAGAGAGCCGGTCAATAATCTTCTTCTTTATATCCAGAAGGACATCGCCGCCTTTCTCGGAATATGGCTGCCAGTTCTTATGGGGCTCAGCTCTCTTGAAGGCCCGCATGATCCTGTCCACATCTTTTCTCTTTTTTTCGTATCTCGGCAAACGGACATCGATGCTCCGTCGAGGCAGGGCATGCCGTACCGCCACCCCGTCCGACATATTGTAAACGGAATAGTCCTTCTTGCTGGTCTCAATTCTCATTTCAACCATCATTTTTGCATACGACAGGAAGGTTGTTGTCTGCAACAAATCGGCATTATTGAAATTCGACGGCATCAGGGCCTGGAGGGTATTGCCGTAATGTGTTCGGACCTTCTCTCCTTTTTCATCCTTCCATGTGTCATAAAGAGATCCTTTCGCATGATCTCCTTCGGTGGATCGATATCCAAAATCGCAACCGATGAGATAGATTTCCCGCGGAGAACAGTAATCGGCAAAGGAGAAGGCCAGACACGTTGTCGAAGGATGCGTATATTCGAGGGTCTTATCGAGAAAAACAGGATTTGGTTTGCCTCTTTCAGCCACCATCAGAACCGTGTCCACCGCGTCGAAATAGTTATCGCTCGCCTTATAGTATTGAATCATCGGCTTGTCCTTGAAGAGGTCGAGCCGGGTAAACTCCTCGGCAGTTCTCGGATGAATATCCAGACTGAACTGAAAATCAGGGGTGATCCCATGCCGCCGCAAAATTCTCACCGAACTGTGGACGGCAAAGATAATCACCTTCTCCTGGTTTTTTTTCAACCAACCGAGATCGTTTGTCAAGGATGGTCCCGTCGCGACAACAGCAATCCTGCATTGGCTGGATGCGGCAATGTCCTCTGAGAGCAGCAAACGCCTCTTTTTTATCTGCGAATACCCGCTGATCAGACCCGGCAATTCAAGATCCAGCGGATAAAAGATATCCGTACGAATGCTTTGCAGCATCTTCAGGTTTTCGATCATGACCGGGGCCTGCGCAAAGGTATAAGCGGGCAATACCCGGGCCCAGATGAGTGGCGTGACGCTCGATCTGTTAAAAAAACTCTGTATCGCCCCGCCTCTCTCGTTTTCGCCCAGGGAAAAATATACCCGTCCTCCCGTGGCTTCCACTATCGCCTCATAATCAAGGAAATAGCAGGACACCTCAAACCGAGAGCTATCGGGTTCGATGAAAAGGGCCGAAGGGACTACCGTTCTGCTGAAAAAGTAATCGATATGCAATCCGTGAAAAACTCCTAAAAAAACCACGGGAGGCGAGAATCGCCGCCCGTCTTCAAGGACCTTCAGATTTATTCTCCCTGATGTGTAGTTTTGTGTATACGCCGGGAAGTTGTTGCGCATAAAGGCAAATATCCGCTCCACCGGGGTGGTGTGAAGCGGATATTTTTTATTGGTCGCCACCCGTATATTAAAAAGATCGACCCAGGCCTTATGTACCCAGTCACCCAACATCAGGGCAAAGGCATCCACTGCCTCGGGGTGGTCTATCCGGTTCGTGGGCTCATGAATAATATTTAAGAATTTTTCCGTTATATCAATTCTATACGGGCATTTTCTATTGCTCAGAAACGCATCTATTATCGGGATATTGCTTTGAAAAAACGCCCTATTCTTTTCATAGATCGCATTGAGCAGCTGGGGACGCTCTTCGGCGGAAAGTCTTCGTAATTGCTCTATAACTGATTCAGATATATTTTTTTTCATTTTTTCCTTTTATCATGAAGTATTGCGCTTCACTTGCCTGGTAGAAGGGAATATCATAAGGTAACTTTACGCCAATTCTTACCTGAAGTTGACAACAAATGTCAAAATTTCATATATGCCGCTTCAATAACATAATTTTTAGTTGTAAAGGTTTCCATGGATTCGGCTATCTCCCCGGCAAGAAATGTGATATTCTCAAACAGGTATCCGGGGATAGCAAGGTAGTCCAGTTCAATAAAAAGTCATGCACGGGTAGTCCAAAACTCTAACTCCAGGAGGAGAATTGATTCATGCCCACTGCACAACAGAGCACTATCATTCATATCGGCAATTCTCAAATAGGCAACGGCCATCCGACCTATATGGTCGCAGAAATGTCGGCCAACCACGGGGGAGATTTTGAACGGGCGGTCGATATCATTCATGCCGCAAAGGATGCAGGGGCTGATGCCGTAAAAATGCAGACCTACACGGCAGATACATTAACATTGGACTCCCGCAATCCTCCATTCCATATCGATAAAGGCCCATGGGCCGGCCAGACGCTGCATCAACTCTACGAAACCTCATACACGCCATGGGAATGGCAACCCCGGCTTAAGGAGGTTGCCGACAGGATAGGCATACCTCTATTTTCGACACCATTCGATATGACTGCCGTTGATTTTCTAGAGGGAATAGACGTTCCGGCCTATAAAATTGCCTCCTATGAAATCATTGAAACCCCGCTTCTGGAAAGAGTCGCCAAGACGGGTAAACCGATTATACTCTCAACAGGAAAGGCAACTCTTGCCGAAATAGACGAGGCGGTCCGCATTGTCCGACACAATGGGGCTCGGGAAGTGGTCCTGCTGAAATGTACAAGCGCCTACCCTGCACCCCCGGAGGAGATGAACCTGAAGACGATTCAACACCTGCAGGAATGTTTCGGGCTGCCCGTCGGACTCTCGGACCATTCACTGGGTATCGGTGCCGCCATTGCCGCCGTAACCATGGGTGCATGTATGATCGAAAAACACTTCATTCTCGACCAGAGCAGGCAGACTCCCGACAGTTTTTTTTCCTTGACTGCATCCGAATTCAAGTTGCTGGTGAGGGAAGTGCGCGCAGTGGAAAGATCAATCGGCAACGTCCACTACGCATCTCAACCGGATGAATCGCGTCGCGGCCTATGGGCCATCAAAAATATCGGCGCAGGAGAAAGAATTACCGAGAAGAATACTAGAAGTCTCCGGCCAGGCGGCGGGCTGGTTCCCTGCTTTTTCGTGGTTATTGAAGGAAGGCGTGCGAGATTCGACATTAAAAGGGGAACACCCATAGTATGGAGCTATATAGAATAATCCCCCAGCATGCATAAGAAAACCATCCCGTTTGATGGGACTGAAACAAAAAAACCGTTTTTCTTCCATTCTGCTTAATTCCATCTCCCATTTTGGACCATGCTTAATCTGGAAATGCTTAACCCTCAAGTTGTTTCAATGCAGGATGCGAATAAAACCAGGTCAAGTATCGTTTTCAACACTTAACCCCATCTCAACCAAAACGAAGATGTGTACACTCAAGCCGGATGAACCTTGAAATATGTTTTTGATAAGAGTGGGGAAAACACTTTCTTTCAAACTTGTGCAGAAGATCTGGGGTAATCACTATCAATAATAAGGAGTCCCCAAAAAGATGCAAAAGACTTGTGCGATCATGCAACCAACATATATACCCTGGTTGGGTTATTTCAATTTGATTGATCAGGTTGATATCTTTGTTTTATTAGATGATGTTAAATTGGAAAAACAAAGTTGGCAGGTAAGAAATAAAATTAAATCAGCAGGTAAAGAGCTGATGTTGACAATACCAGTCTTAAGTGTAAATGGTATGGATACTCTTATTCATAAAGCCCAGCTGAATGATAGGACAAAATGGCGAAAAAAACACTTTCGTACAGTCGAACAGAATTATTCAAAAGCTCCATATAAGAAAGAAATCCTTGAGGTTTACCATCAAGTATTGAACATTGATTCTATATACTTATCCGATATAACAATTGATATCATCAAAAGAGTGTGTAATCGTATTGGTATAGAAACTGAAATAGTAGAATCATCAAAGTTGGGAGTTGCACGTTCAACAAAGGATCAGAGAGTTGTTGATATATGTAAGGCAATTAAGTGTGATAGATATATTTCGCCGGTAGGCGCCAAGGATTATATTAATCAGTATCAGGTTGGGGGTGCATTTGTTAACAGCGGAATAGATTTGTATTACATGAATTATGTTCATCCTGCATATACACAGATAGGTCAGAAGTTCTTACCTTTTATGGGGATTATTGATCTTCTTCTTAACATGGGATTTGGACAAAGTCTAAATATTATAAAAAGTGGACGGAAAAATCCGAAACACTATAAAGAGTTAAAATAATAAAACATATATAGGTTGATAGAAACATAGTACGTCACGCTGGAGTTATTTATGACAGATTATAAAATAGTAAGAGACGAAGTATATGGTTTTCTAAAATTAGATCCTCTACCAACTCAAGAAGATGTTGAAAAATATTATTTAGAGGAATTCTACTCCTCAAACTATAAAATGTTTAATAATTCTTCCTTAAAGGTTCAACAACATGACAAGGAATTTTTTGATGGTAGGTGGAATACCATGTACCAGACCTTTAAAGATTTTTTTTCCAACATTGAGGGGAAATCACTTTTTGATATTGGCTTTGGCTTTGCCCAGGCATTGATTTTCTTCAAAAAAAAAGGGTTGGAAGTAAGTGGAATAGAGCCGTCTCCAGAAGGAGTTGATTACGCTAAATCAGAAGGTCTAAAGGTGTATCAAGGCGGTATAGAGGAATTTGATATTGTTGAAAATAGGTATGACATTGTTACCATGAACAATGTTCTTGAACATCTGCGCAATCCTTACGATGTTATTGTTAATATTAGAGAAAAGCTGCTCAAAGATAACGGCTTATTAGTCATAGATGTCCCTAATGAATTTAATGATTTCCAAATGATTGCAAATGAAGAGTACAACCTAAATAATTGGTGGATATGCCCTCCGAATCATATTAATTATTTTTCTCATAGTTCCTTAGCTTGTTTGCTGAAAAAAGCAGGGTACGAAATCGTTAAAAGAGATGCTTCATTTCCTTTGGAAATATTCATGTTATTTGGTGATGTGTATGTTGGAAATAGTGAATTAGGAAAAACATGCCACCAGAAAAGAGTTAAGTTTGAACAGATGATGAGAAATTATGGCAAGCATGAAAAACTTATGAAGTTTTATGAGGCATTGGCAGCATTAGATTTAGGTAGAAATGCAATAGCTTACTGCACACCTAAAAAAGAAGCGGCGAGGTAACAAAATGGAGTTTGTAGATTTATCTAGATATTTGGAGGTAAAAGACCCTAAAGTTCCTCCTTTTTGCGCACTTAGACACATGAAAAGAGTGTGGGTTACTCATGATCTTCAGTTAGAACAGACCCGGCAAAACATTGAGTACGCACAATCATTGGCAGTCCAAGGCATGGTAGTTGTTCCTATTAGAAAAAGAGAGCCTTTTTCTAAGTATATAGATAGAGAAGACTTTCCTCGGAGGGTTTTGCTTGAAATGACGAGCCGTTGCAATTTTAGGTGCAGAATGTGTCCTCAACAGAACCTCAAACGACCACGTATGGATATGCCGGGGGAATTATATAGAAGAATGGTTGATGAACTTGATGAGCATGGTATAGAAGGTTTATGGATGTATCATTTAGGAGAGTCGATCCTGCATCCTGAATTTAATATAAATCTCAAGTATATAAGTACAAAAAAAAATCTTGGTGTAATATGGATGAGCACTAACGGACAGTTTTTTAATGAGGATATTATTAAGACTGTACTTGAATCTAATGTCGATTATATCAATTTTTCAGCGCATGCAATTACAGAAGAAACTTATAAAAAAGTTGCGCCTCAAGGTAATTTTTCAACTGTTCAAGGAAACCTAGAAAAGTTATATGAGCTAAAAGGAACGGATAATTTGCCTAGACGTCCATTTATTCATTGCCAGATGATAGAGCAAGAAGTTACAAAACATGAGGTAAATGGATTTATTCAAAAGCATTATAAAAAAGCGGACATTGTTAGTGTAAATATGCTTGAATATGTAGGTTTTGAAAAAAACAAATATGGTCTTAAACAACGAAAACGAAAAGAGCTTACAACTTGCCCCCGCATTACCCGTAACAGCGCGTTTATCTGTTCAAATGGGATCGTAACTCCATGTGACGCGACATATAACGGCGAGATATGCTATGGAAATATTCACAACAATACTCTTGCAGAAATTTGGCAGAGCAAAGATCGTAAAAAAGTTGTCGAACTTAATAAGCTGGGAAAGATGTGTGAGATAAATTTTTGCAGCAGCTGTCCAGACCATGATGTAATTCTGATTGGACTGGATGAAAGCTAGTAGGAGTGTGAAAAATGCATCTTATCATGAAAGTACATTTAATGCCTCAATTGTATATGCCCATCAAGACCACACCATTTTCCAGATCTTTTTCTTTGACAAAGCCTAAATTGCGATATGATTGAACTGCAGCTGCATTTGATTGCGAAACTTTCAGATATAATCTGACAAATTTTTCCTTTTCAAACATATGGTTTATAATTGCCCTGGCAGACTTTGAACCGTACCCTTTTCCTCTATCATTTCCATCACCGATATAGAGACCAACCTCGGCTTCTTTCTTTTGCCAATTTATAAACATTATCCTAACGATTCCTATTAATCGCTTCTCTTTTACCAGATATATGCCGAGCAAAATCTGATCCGTATCATTCATATTCTTTTGATACCAGGCTCTTACATCCTGCATGGAAGTTTTTTTATACTTGCTCAAAATCAGTTCGGAAAGTCGTTTGTCATTCTTCCACTTCTTTATGTTGTGCAAATCAGATATTTCTATTTTTTTTAAACAGATATGCCCATCAAGATGGATTTCGACGCTGTTACTCACGAGTGGCATGCCTCAATGATTACATTGGCAATATTCTCTGCCCCATTGAAATTATATACACTATAAAATACGTTGCTTAACAAAGACCTCGTTGAAACGGGTCTAATTTTTTCCAGGCTTTTTCTAAATATATTTTCCACTTCACCAAGGCTGTTCCTATAACTGCCACCTCTTAATACCATCCCGTTCTTTACCAGGTACTCGATATTTCTTTCCTGGTTGTCGACTACGCAATAAAGTATTGATGGCAACCCTGTTTTAGCCAACTCACTGGACACCTGACCGCCATTTCCGATACCGATATCAGCCTCCTGCATGAGATCCCTGACCTGAAGGGCTGTAATGCTATTGAAAATGTTAATGTTATTGTTCCTGCCTTGCAAACTGGAATTAATCTCGCCAACAATATTTATTTGAATATTTTTAAACATCTTATCCAAAGCCCCGGTCAGGCATGGCACAATGCCGGCAGCGGCATTGCTTCCTACGCAGAGATACACATTCTTTATTTCCCTATTAATCGTGATCCGTTCGAGGGCATTAAACTCTTCCCTGACCGGTAAATACCTTGGACCAAGAAAATATTTTGCGTTTTTGTTGGCATATTTCAGATCCCCTGCGTAGACCAGTCCGTTAAAAATAAAACCGGCAGGATAATCCAGACAATACCCATCATCATAAAAAGCTACTTTTTGATTTTTTTTGAAAACCCGGTTTGTTACATCCCTGTCCGCCAGATATGAATCCACCAGAATGAATCTATAGGCTTCCAGCTGCAATCTCTCCAGATTATTGCACCAATCCAGGACCGTGTAGTCGTACCCATCAAAGAATGAATGTTCCACCTCGCCATGTATTATAAATGAAACCGGGACCCCGTTCTTTTTCAGGTGTTCCGCAATCGAGGCACTTCTGGTCAAATGCCCATAACCTATTGTACGTCCAGATTCGGTGAGAATTAATACATCAGATTCCCTTTTCTTCAATAATCGCTGCGGCATGATACATTTCCTGTTGTTTAAGAAGAGCTACTGCACTTTGTATTTCCGCCTCGGGACTGTCGAATTTTCTTTTTTGCCTCACGTGGGAATTGATCTCTTTTATCCAGGGCTTTTTATCGAAAAGGTCAAAGATATCAAGCAGGTTGAAATCGCGCCGCAGGTAGTCATAAAGAGCACACATCAATAAATAATCAGCCGCTGTATCAAGGGTCAGCCTGGCATCGGAATGTTGGTGGTAGGAATCTATTTTAATCTCTCCTATTCTATACTTATCCCTTGCCGTACCATAAAAATATGACGTCACATGTTCCCTGTCATACCTATCCGAGGCCAGCGTATAGGCATCTTCAAGCAGGTCAAATTTAAAAAACTCACCGCCGGCACCACGGGGAACATTGTTTTCGATTGGAAAAACTGCATAATCATACTTCTTCCTGAAATAGACCTCCTTTAGATTATTAAGCAAACCCCAATCGAGACAGGGGCAATCCGAAGTTATCCGTAATATGTGTTCATACCCATTTTTTTTTGCTGCCGAATAATATCTCCCAAGCACATCGTCCAGACTCCCTCTAAAATGTTTAATTCCCATTTTTCCCGCGAGCAGACAAATTCCATCATCTTGCGGAGTATTACTCGTAGCAATAACGATATCATCCAAACCCACTACCCTTGATGCTCTCCGGACAACCTGTTCAAGTACGGTTATGCCGCTCCCATAAGGCAGCTCCTTAAGAACTTTGCCCGGAAGTCGTGTAGATGAAAAACGTGCTTGAATAATGCAACCCAACTTCATTATCGCTCCTTGAGATTTTAAAGGGGGGGCAGACTCTAATTAAAAAACGGCAGATTATAGATTATAGTATCTTTCGATGGTATCAATCACTCTTGATTGTTCTTCAAGAGTCAGATTTGGATACATCGGTATGCTGAGACAATGGGCATAATATTTTTCCGCGCAAGGAAGATCCCCGACATTCCAACCAAACTGCTGATAATACGGCATCAAATGAACTGGAATATAATGTACCTGGGAAAAAATATTGTGCCGTCGCAAAGAGTCATAGAGACCTCTGCGATCCTCAACCTCAAGTATATAGAGATGATACGCATGCCCGTCCGCCCACCCTGTTTGCCCTTTTATATAGGGTTTCTCTTTGAAGGCCTCATGGTACATTTCAGCCACTTCTTTTCTCCTGAGAAGTCCTTTTTCTGCTCTGCGCAACTGGCTCAATCCTAAAGCGGCCTGAATATCGGTCAGCCTGTAATTAAAGCCCAAATCCTGCATCTCATAGTACCAGCCTGGGTATGTTTCCGATTTCAAGTTCCGTTTTTCGGGTTGGTTTCCCAAAGCAATCTCGGCAGTTCTTTGAAAATCTCCGGGATCTTTCATTATCCCATGCATCCGGAATAATTTCAATTTTTCATACAGCTTCTCACTGTTCGTGGTGATCATGCCACCTTCGCCGGTAGTAATGTGTTTCACCGGATGAAATGAAAAGACAGCCAGTTCGGCAAAATTCCCGTTACCACACTTCTGCAGTGCTCTGTTTGAGTCAACAAAATATCCTCCAAGGGCATGGCAGGCATCCTCAATGATCCAGCACCCGTAGTGATCGGCAAGCTTTCTGTATGATTCGAGGTCGATCGCTCTGCCGGAAAAATCTACCACAATAATACCCTGATACGTTCCTTCGGGGGATGTATTTAACAATTTCTCAACTTCGTTGATATCGAGAAGATACGTTTCAGGATCGATGTCAGCAAATACCACTTCGCCTCCGGCATAGCGCACGCAATTCGCAGAGGCAACAAAGGTAATAGGTGTTGTGATTACCTTATCTCCAGGTTTAAGGCCCAAGATAAGGGTACAGAGATGCAGCGCAGCTGTACCATTGGCCACGGCAACGGCATATTTTGCACCGATATATTCGGCAAAGGCTTTTTCAAATTCATCTATTTTGGGCCCCTGAGTGAGAAAGTCCGAACGCAAAACCTCAATAACGGCCTCCATATCTTTTGCCGTTATGTTATGACGGCTATAGGGAATCGGCTTCATTATTTTTTTGTTGTCTTGAAATTCGGATCGACATGCTTCACAATCAATTTTCGCATTTCTTCGACAATCACCCAGTTGTCGTTCTTCTCAGAACTATAATGAAAACCTTCCGGTACTTCCTTCCCTCCAAAATGACTCAGGTATCTCCTCTTGTTGGCCCCAGATGGAAGAATTACATAATATTTTCCAATATCTATAGTATTCAAAGCGTCACTAACGGTAATCATCTCTTCATGAAGTTTTTCCCCGGGCCGAATGCCGATGTATTCCAGTTTTGCGTCAGGAGCAATAGCCTTGGCTACCGTTTCAATATGATAAGACGGAATCTTGGGAACAAACAGTTCACCGCCGATGGCATGCTCGATGGCCCAGAGCACCATCTCGACTCCGTCTTCGAGACTGATGGTAAAACGAGTCATATCCTTATGGGTAATCGGCAGGACCCCATCTTTGGCTTTTTTTAGAAAAAATGGGATCACAGAACCTCTTGATCCCATGACATTTCCATATCGCACGACTGAGAATCTCAGATCACGCCTGCCTTTGATATTATTTGCTGCAATAAAAAGTTTATCGGAGACCAGCTTGGTTGCTCCGTACAGATTGATCGGTGCAGCAGCCTTGTCGGTTGATAGGGCAACCACTACCTTCACACCTGTTGCCAGAGCGCCATCTATCACATTTTGCGCCCCGCCGATATTTGTCTTGATGAATTCATCGGGATTGTACTCGGCCGCCGGCACCTGTTTCAATGCGGCCGCATGAATAATGACATCGATTCCTTCACACGCCCTTTTGAAACGGGCATTATCACGCACATCCCCAAGAAAGAACCGCATCTGCGGATACCGGCTTTGCGGATACCGTTGCGCCATATCAAATTGCTTCAATTCATCCCGTGAATAGATTACAATTCTTTTAACGTCAGGGTACCGTTCAAGGATCATTCGAGTAAACATTTGCCCAAAAGAACCGGTACCTCCAGTTATAAGGATTGATTTTTCAATAAGCATGATACCGTCCTTCAATCAGATATTGCACTGTCCTGTCGGCAAGGACTTGACTTCCTCCATCCTTTCAACAGATTCGTATAATCAATCGTCTGGTAATTATTTACCGATTGACTGTTCGCCGTTTCTATTATAATCGGAGGAACCAAGCGAATTAGTAATCAGGATTTTTAAGAATCCCATTATCCTTATGGTATATGAACTACCCGTCAAAATTAAAGGAAAATCTAATTTCTTCGAAAAAAACAGCCTTCCGATGGGCCCGTTTGACCCACGTGGTCATTCCATTATGCCACATTATCTCGAACACTGCGTATTTTCGCATAAAAAAGAATCCTCAGTATGCCGAAACATACTCATGATACGGAAAACCTGATGCAGAGACATACACTCCAACCCAAACAGCCGTTCATAGGCCTGGCAAGACTCTTTAAGATGGCATTCGACGGCATCGACCTTACCCCTCTGGGTACGGCACTGATCGGTCGGGCCGAACAGGCCCCCGACGATGCCGATGCGTTGATGGATCTCTCCATCCTTCTGCAGCTCAAATACCAGCCTGAGATAGCGCTCGGCGTGCAGGCCCGGGCCCTTGGCATCAAGACCCTGTACCACCTGCCGGCCGAGGGACCCCCTTCAATCAGGCTGCTGGCGATCATGGCCCCGGGCAATCTGATGACCAATACGCCGCTGGAGTTTCTGGTGGAAGGATCCCGCATCTCGCTGGACATGCTGTATGTCGGTCCCGGCCTGTCCCTTCCGGATGCCCTGCCCGATCACGACCTGCTGTTTATCGCCATCGGGGACGCACCGGAATGCCGGCCGATTCTCGAAGAGCTTGCCGGAGACGTCAAGGAATGGCATCGCCCTGTCCTGAACCAACCGGCCAATGTCCTGAAGACCTCAAGGGAAGTCGCTGCCATCCATCTTGCCTCCGTTGCCGGAGCCGTCATGCCTTCATCCCGGTGCTTTGACAGAGAGGGACTGACTGCCGGGTCGGCACAGGAGATGCCGTTCATTGTCAGGCCTGTCGGTTCCCATGCCGGCCGCGGACTGGCAAGAATTGATCATGTTGAGGAAATCCCGGGTTATCTTGCTACCGTATCGGATAGCCAATTCTTTATCTCTCCCTTCATCGACTATCGAAGCGACGACGGTCTGTACAGGAAATATCGCATCGTACTCATTGCCGGCAGGCCCTACGCCTGCCATATGGGAATATCCGACAACTGGATGATCCACTACCTCAATGCCGGAATGGCAAAAAGCCGCGAGAAGCGTGAAGAGGAGGCACGATTCATGGCCGATTTCGATACGGATTTCGCCAGGCGTCATCTGGATGCCCTGCACGGCATCCATGCCGCCTTCGATCTCGATTATCTGGTCATCGACTGTGCCGAGACCCGGAACGGCGACCTGCTGGTTTTCGAGATCGATACCGGAGCGGTGGTCCATGCCATGGATCCGGTGGATGTCTTTCCGTATAAACTCCCCCAGATGAAGAAGGTGTTCGCCGCCTTCTACGATATGCTTGCAAGCGTGGCATATGAATGCGCAAGCAGTTAAACCCCGGGCAGACACGCCTGCCGCCACCGTGGAGCTTCTTCAGGAGGGGGGAGACGCCAGGATCGTTGCCGTATCCGGCCGAAATGAATACGGCTGCAGCCCCCGTCCCGACCCGGACCTTGTAGCATTTGCCTCTTCGACGGCATCCACCCTATCCGAATCTGCGTTTGCGGCGGCAGACGCCCTGCACCAAAGAATCGCTGCCGAGGCGAACGAGGCCACCTGCGAACGCGAGTTCAACCGCATCCGAGAGGAATTCGCCTCCCTGTACGGCATCTCCGATCTCGATGGCCTGGACATCCTTTTCGCTGCATCGGGAACGGATGCCCACCTGATTGCCTCCCGACTGACCGGGCCCGGGGATATCCTGATGGTCGAGGGGCCGGAAACCGGAAGAGGCGTTCCTCTGGCGCTTGCCGGACTCCACTTCAGCACGAGATCCGCTTATCGTCGCAGGCTCAACCAGGGAGAAGCCCTGGCCGGGGCCACGGTTTCCCAGGTGGCGGAGGTGAACATCCGGGATCAGGACGGCACACCCAGGAACGGGCGGGCAATCGATGACGAAATCTGCACCAGGGTAAGGACTCTGGTCAAAAAGGGTGGCAGGGTGCTGCTGGTCCTGGTCGACGTCTCCAAGACCGGTATGATTGCCCCGAGTCCTTCCTGTGCCATGGAATTAAAAGAAAAATTTCCTGACTCGCTCCAGGTCCTGGTTGATGCCTGCCAATTCAGAATGGCGCCTTCCACGCTCAAGGCCTACCTTGAACAGGGTTTTATGGTGGCCGTCACCGGCTCCAAATTCCTGACCGGACCGGCATTCTCCGGGGCCCTGCTCCTCCCGGAAACTGTGGAAAAGATAAGAAAACCAAAGACACTGGCCGCCTACTCATCCAGGTTTGAATGGCCCGCCAGGATGCGGTCGGGTTTTCCAGGGACCGGGACCAATTTCGGGCTGCTCCTGCGCTGGCAGGCGGCGCTTTCCGAGATTCAGGCCTTTCGCGGGATTCCCGAGACCGAGGTGGAAAAATTCCTTGCAGGATTTGCAGACGCCATCGGACATCGTCTGGCAGCGGACCCGAACCTCGAGCCCCTTGCCGTCCCGCCGCTCGATCGCCGGGCACTGACCGCCGTGACCTGTTGGGATCGCATCCAGACCATCTTTCCCTTCCGGCTGAGAAGGAAAGGAAAACGCCTCGGCTATCAGGAGACCGGCCGTATCCATGCCCTGCTGCAGCAGGATTGTTCTAATATTTCGGATCACCATCTCGCAGCCTTGCGCTGCAGCCTGGGACAACCCGTCTCCTGCGGCGAAGGAGGCGGCGGCGCGCTCAGGCTTTGCGCCAGCGCCAGACTGGCTGTCGAAGGGCGGGAGAAACCCGAGGCGGTGATCAATCGGGCCCTTCTGGTCCTCGACAAAATCGATCTGCTTCTGAGCCTCGATGATCAATCAGCTCCGGTTCCTTGAGGCGTGTCGGCGTCGTAAAAAAACCGCTCCACGGATGGTGCGGTAGTGCAACTTGTTGAATTCTTGTATCGGCCCTGCAGCCTCGAAGGGCTGTTACTCCCCTGTCATCAATTTTCATACTTTCTCTTTCTGAGGCATTGATGATGTATATATTTGATGATAGAATGCAAAGACCAACAGGATAGGCGGAGTCGGCCCCGTTGATAAGACAAAATTTACTGATGATCACCCATGCTTATGGCTATTGAAAAAGACATCCTCGACAATATCCCCGATGCCAGACCGGTCAGGATCTTTATCCCGCTGCTGCAATCATCGGAGCTCTACCGGATGCAAGGCGTCTATCAGAAATCGACACCGCCGAGATTTTCCCTGCTTTTTACGGCCGGTTCGTTGCCCATCGATGCTATAGATGTGCAGAAACCCTGCATAATCAGCGTAGACATGGGAGGGCCCACCCTATCCGTCGAAGCGATGATCAGCGAAATCGCCAATGCCCAGCAACTGAACATGATTGTCAAGAAATCGATGAGTCATGAGCAGATGCGGGAATTTTTCCGGGTCGACGCGACGGCACAGGTAATAGGCAGCTCATTTCGGCCGGAGTTTTTCGGCGAAGAGGATCAGCCCTGGAGCATGCCGGGAACAACCGTTGACATCTCAGGCAGCGGCATCCTGGCAAGTTTCGCCTCCCCGCCGCCGATGGACTCGCAGACACGCCTGGAAATAACACTTCCCACGGCCCGAGCCGAGACCATCTCGGTGATCGCCCATCCGGTGAGAAAACAGAAGATAAGCGACAATCAATACGATGTCGCTTACCACTTCGACGATATATCGATTGAAGACCGGGACAAAATAATAGGCTGTTGTCTTCTCATCCAACGTCGCCTGTTGCGTCTCAAGGTGAAGGTGAGGCAACAGGATCAGAGCGCCGGAACAAAGACGTAATACCGGAGGGGGAGAGAAGGGCATGAGCGATTGATTTTATGATGTCTTCTCCTACAATCCGGTTTCTGGATTCTGCCCTTGAAGAGTATGAATACGATCACCCCCCTTTCCTCTGCCACCCAACTTGGCTCCTCCACCGCTCGTTCCAGCGGCCAATCGCCCGGACAAAGATATTTCCAACCCGGTGAAATTCTTAAGGCCACCATCCTGGAGGCCAGAGGCAACGATATCTTCACCCTCGACATAGCGGGGACCCACATCGCCGCCCAAAGCAAGGCCCAGCTCCTGCCGGGACAGGTCCTGCAATTACAAGTATCCGCCCTGTCACCCCAGGTGGAACTGAAGATCGTTTCCAATTCCCCGCAGCAGTTTTTTGGCCGTTCCCTGACGCTGATAGGCAAGAATATCAACCTTACGGACCTGGCAAAAACCCTGCAGCAGACAGGAAGTCCCCGAGAGGGATTGAGCAAGGCGACCGTCCTCGAGGCGAAGGGCAACGATGTCTTCATCCTCGATATCGGCGGCAAACAGATCGCCGCCCAGAGCAAGGCCACGCTTTCAACCGGGCAGACCCTGCAATTACAGGAGGCGGCCACAACGCCGCAGCTCATGATGAGGATTGCCGCGGACACTCAGCAGCCCTCCGTCGGTGCCTCTGTCACCCTGATCGGCAGTCCGACCGAGATTACCGATCTGCGAGCATCCCTGCAGCCGCCCGGGACGTCTGCTCCTGTGACCCCGACCGAGGCGACCGTCCTCGAGACGAAGGGCAACGATGTCTTCATCCTCGATATCGGCGGCAAACTAATCGCCGCCCAAAGCAAGGCACAACTCTTTCCGGGACAGACCCTGAAATTGCAGGAGGCGGCCACAACGCCGCAGCTTGTGATGAAGATTGCCGCAGGGGTTGAACAACAGTCGGTCGGTGCCTCTCTTTCACTGATCGGTGACCCAACCGGCTTCACCGATCCGGCAACCCTGCCGCAGCAGTACGGTTCGCCTCTCCTGGACGGCCTGAGTCCCTCATCCCGCGCAACCCTGGAAAACTTCTTTTCCGTCCAACAGAATACCCTGACAGCAAAAGATGGCGGCGAGGTTTTGAAGCATCTCGTTGACCGAATGGGTCTTTCTCTGGAGAGTCTTCTTGCCGCGGGCGACAAGGAACATGCCGTCACGACGCTGAAGGCGGCACTTCTGGAAACGGCCCATGTATTCAAAGACGCCTCGGATATTACAAAGACAGCGCATCAACTGCTCGGCACCATTGAAATCTACCAGCTGGCTCAGCTCCATATGGAGAATGCGGCCAACTTCATCTTTCCCTTACCCCTGCCGTTTCTGGAAAAAGGGTACCTGCTGGTCGAGGATTATGGTCGGCAGAAACAAGGCGACGGGACCGGCCCGGCTCCCCCGATGCGGTTCTCTCTCCATCTGACCCTTGCGGGACTGGGCAATCTCCGGGTCGATTTTCTTCAATATCAGGATGGCCTCTACATCCGGTTCAACACCGACTCAAAGGAAAAATCCGATTTCGTCGAATCATTCAGCACCGACTTGAAACAGGCAATTTCCACCATTTCCGTTCTGGGACTCTCATTTTCCGAAAACGCCACGGACCCCGCCGCTGAACTGATAAAAAAAATCCTCCCGCAAGGTTCATCCATTCTGGACACCACGGCATGACCATGGAAAAGGAAACCCTCATCGAAAAAGCCGTTGCCATCCTGTACGACGAAAGCAAAAGCGCCGCTCCAAAGGTAATTGCCAGCGGCAAAGGACTGATCGCCAGGAAGATCATCGAAACGGCACGGGAAGCGGGCATCTATATCCAGGAGGACCCGAATCTGATCGAACTGCTGGCCAAGATACCGATCGGTGACGAGATCCCGGTCGAATTGTATAAAACAATCGCCGAGGTCCTTGCCTTCGTCTATCAGGTAAACGAACGTTACCGGCAAAAAATGGAGAAGAAGGTCCCTTGACCAATCTCCAGCGCCTTCAGGCTCAACCTGCCTTGTCGGCCGTATCCGCGATCAGCCGTTTTTCTGCTGTTCCATAGAAGTAAAACAGAGATCGTGCCAGTGTTGCACCTTGTTTTCCCAGCCGATTGACTGGAGGTATTGCCCATTTAATTCCGGCGCCGCACCGATCACTTCATCCGGATGGAAGGTGTAATACATCACATCGGCGATATGGACGGCCAGCGCCGGGCTGAAAGAGCCGACCGGGTAGTCCCCCAGTCGGTGATGAAAGCCTATCGCCTCCACGATATCGCTAGGAAATCCCCATAACCCCGTCAAATAGGCCCCCATATCACAGTGGGTGGCGGTGATCATCCTTTTTTCCGCTTCGTGGAGTGTCACCTGCTCCCGTTGGGCCAACAGTACGACATCACCGTACAGTTCTTCCATCTTTGAAACCAGGATCAACTTTCCTATATCATGGAGTATTCCTGAAATATAGCTATTATCAATAATGACCTTATCATCGGTTTCATCCTCGGCTATTTTTTTGCAGAGGGTGCCGACGATCAGGCTGTGCAGCCAAAGCGACTCGATTGAAAAGCATTCCTTCGCAACCGTCATCTCGGAAAATATCTGTGACACCAGGACCAGGGCCTTGATGGTATCAAGGCCGAGGAGCTTTACCGCCCTGGCCGGGGTGTCAACCGACTGGTACAGCCCGAAAAAGGCGGAATTGACAAGATGCAGTACCTTTGCCGTCATCGCGATATCCTGACCGATTATATCGCCGATATCGTCGAGAGATGCCTCAGGGTCACGGGTTTTTTCCTGCAATTTCATATAGAGGCTCGGCAGACTCGGGAGGGTATCTATGCCGGAGATGACGTCCTTCAGGTTGCCGTCGATCATCAGCATATGCAGTGCGCTTGCCTTGAGGAGGATGCTTTTCAGTTTTTCGGGATCGCAGGGTTTGGCGAGAAACTGATGGGTGACCCCGATGGTCCGTAAGATCGAGCCTTCATAGGCCTGTCCGGTCAGCATGATCCTGATGGAGTGGGGAAAAAACTTCTTTACCTCCGACAGAAGCTGGGCACCGTCCATCCCCGGCATACGCATATCGGAAACAACCACATCGAACTCGCTTTCCTGCATCATGGCCAGTGCCTTCTTGCCGCTTTCGGCAAAGCACAGGTCAAATTCGTTGCGCATGGAACGGAGCATCCGTCGCAGACCATCGAGGATATTGGGCTCATCGTCGACAAATAGGATCTTTCTCTTCTTCATACTTTTCTCCAGGCAAGAGAAGATTGCGGCTAGATCGGGACCCGAGAGGTGCGGAGATCCTCTTCGGCGGGATCGGTCACCGGCAGCAATGCCGGATAGCCGCGCCCAAAGGCCTCCGGACCGGAAAGACCTGACGGCGCATCCGTGGAGGTCCTGAGTCACCCTTCATCGCATACCCTGCGAGCCATCATCTCTGCGGGGGATTCCGGCGTAATGCGGACGACACGTGCCATGATATCAGCTCTCCAAAGGCAGACGAATGATGAAGGTGGAACCCTTGCCCTCTTCCGTCTCGAAACCAAGGGTGCCGCCGTGTTTCTCGGTGATGACGTCATGACAGATGGCCAGCCCCTGCCCCGTACCCCTGCCGACCTCCTTGGTCGTAAAAAATGGATCGAAGATCCGGCTACGGATCGCAACCGGTATGCCCGGCCCGGTATCCATGATCCGGATCTCCACCAAGGAATCAACGCTCCTGGTGGTGATATGAATATCTTCTTTTTCCCCGTCTCGGTTCCGGCCGAGTTTTTCTTCAATGGCCTGTGCGGCATTGAGAAGCAGGTTCAATATGACCTGTCCCAATTCATCGGCATAGCAGGGGACAAGGGGAAGGTCGGCCGCCAGATCCGTCGTAACATTTGAGACGTATTTCCATTCGTTACGTGCGATGAGAACGGCTGTTTCGATGATCGGATTAACGGCTACACGCTCCTTCTCTTTGGCAGAGGGATGAGAAAACTCCTTCATGGCCCGGACAATGGTCGTTATCCTTCTGATGCCCTCCTTGGATTGTGAAACTGCCGTCGGGATCTCGACGTTCAGGAACTGCCAGTCGAGCTCCTCCAGCAGATTCCCGGCCTGGCGCCCCATCTCATCGACCGCCTGCCCTTGATCGATGGCCTGCACCACCCTCTGCAAGGCAGCAATCAGACGCCGGACATCGACAAAGGATTCTTCGATAAAATCAATATTTGAGCTGATGTACTGAGCGGGGGTGTTGATCTCGTGTGCAATCCCTGCAGCCAGTTGCCCCACCGACTCCAGTTTCTGCGCATGCAGCAACCTCATCTGGGCAAGTTTGAGCTGTTCCCCCTGTTGTTTCAGGGATTCGGTTTTTTGTTGAATGATCCGTTCCAGGTTCAGGTTCCGGGCAAGCAATTGCATGGATGACGGGCCGGAGTCCTCGGTGGTACGCCGCTCCGCATCGTCCATCAGGACATCGATGGTCTTCTGCTGGGCCTTCAGCTTGGCCTGAAGCCTGGAGATGACGGTCTTCTCATCCTGTCTGCTCATGACATAACCTGCAATCACACTCTAGGAAAAAGCTCCTGGCTCCCCCACCGCACCTTCGATACGGGCCAGGCGCGCCACCTTCGTCCGGCGTGGCTCTATTGCCCGTCTGAAGCGACCGGAAGCTCAATGAAAAAAGTAGTCCCCTTACCTTTTTCTGTTTCGAAAAAAAGCGATCCCTGGTGCTTGTCAACCACCACTCTATGGGCTATTGCCAGCCCCTGTCCGGTCCCCTTTCCCCGTTCTTTGGTCGTGAAAAAGGCATCAAAAACCCGATCCTTGATTTCTTGCGGAATCCCCCCGCCCGTATCGGTGATCCGCACCTGAATGCCGTCTTTTTTCCTGCTCGTTTGTATGGTGATCTTCCCTTTTCCCCGGCTTCCCCCTTCTGTACATTCCTCGATCGCATGGGCGCCATTGACGATGATATTCAGAAAAACCTGACTGATCTCACCGGCAAAACAGGTGACAGGCGGCAGGTCCGGGGCAAAATCGGTCTCCATTTCGGCAACGTACTTCCACTCGTTTCTGCTGACCGTGATTGTGTTCTCCAGCAGCGTATTGATATCCGTTGCAATCTTTTCATCGCCGCCCGGATGGGAAAATTCCTTCATGGCCCGGACAATCTTGACAACCCGCCCTACCCCCTCAAGGCTTTGGCTGATCGTCTTGGGAATTTCCTGCCACAGATAGTCGATATCGGCACCTTCTCGTTCATCCGACAACCGCCGTCCCGTTTCCTCGGGAACGACCCCCTTCTCCGTCAGGTCGTGCCAGAGATGGTCGTAGGTCTGCATGACCCTGGCTATATCGGCAAACGAATTTTGTAAGAAGCTTATATTATCTCCTATATACTGGATGGGGGTATTGATTTCATGGGCAATGCCCGCCGCCAATTGGCCGACCGCTTCGAACTTCTGGGCCTGACGGAGGTCTTTTTCGAGAAGCATCTTCTCCGTGACGTCCTCATAGAGCCCGATTCCCGCATATATCCTTCCTGAATTGTCGACTATCGGCGATGTCACTATCCTGAACTCCCTTTCTCCCTGCCTGGTGTCGAGGCCTCTGATATCCTCGCAGGTCTTGCCGGTCTTGAAGGTTGTCGCCATAAGGCAGTCATCACCGACACCATCCGTCCAATGACCCGATATATCCTGATAGCAGGAAATTTCTTTCCCGGGGGAGATCTCGGAAAACCACTGCTGCATCTTCCGGTTGATTTCCAGGACCTTCAGGTCGGGATCGTACATGACCACACCGACATTCAGATGGTTCATGATGGCCGTGAGCTTTTCGGTCCGATAGGATATTTTTTTCTCGAGTTCAATTTGGCAGGCACGCATATGCAGATCGAGGCGCAGGTGGCGGAGCGCGTTTTCCACGGTGATCAATACGACATTTTTTATTACCGGTTTGATGATATATCCGTAAACACCGACCGTCATGACCTCACTTGCTATTTCCGGGGAACTCAGGGCGGTGATCATGACCCTCCCCATCTGCGGGTACCGCTTTTTTGTATACCGGAGGAGATCCAGGCCCGATTCCCCGGGCATCCTGAGATCACAGAACAGGAGATCATAGGCATCGGCGGCGAGCGCCTCTTTTGCCGATACGACATCCTCGGCAGTCTGACACACATAGCCGGCCTCTCCGAGAATTCGGGCCAAAAGCTTTCGTATCGCCGATTCATCGTCGACAATCAGAATCTTCGCATCCATATATTTCCCCTGATGGACCGTGTGAGCAACGGCTGTAACACCGGTCCGGTTAACCAGTTCTCGACTTCACTTTCCTCTTGCGCCCGTAACACCATGAGCAACCAACGGCACAGTCTATTGTAGATCAAAGTTCAACGCTTTTGCAAGGCCGGCGGGTGGTCGATACGCCTGTCGGCTTGAGAGCTCAATCCTCCCGATGGAGACCCATCGATAAGCCGCCCCAAAAGAGGGCCGGGGATCATTGTCGCAGCACCTCGTGTATTTTTCGGGCCATGTCTTCTCTGGAAAATGGCTTCTGGATGAAATCAATACCGACGTCCAGGACCCCGCGATGGGCAATGGCGTCGGCCGTGTATCCGGACATAAACAGGGTCTTAAGTCCTGGATACATCTTGGAAATAATGTTTGACAGCTCTTTGCCGTTCATCCCCGGCATAACCACATCGGTGAGGAGCAGATCGATTTGCCTGCCGTCGTGTTCGACCAGGTCCAATGCCTGATCCGGACTGCTGGCGGTCAGTACCGTATAGCCGAGTTTATCCAGAAGCCTCCGGGCATATTTCAGGATTGAGGCCTCATCCTCGACGACGAGGATGACCTGGCCGTGACCGCCGGGAATCCGTGGTGGGGCGGCCGTGGAGATCTCGACCGGAACATCGGTGTGACGGGCCAGGTAGATCCTGAAGGCGGCCCCTTTGCCCGGTTCACTGTAGACGTTGATAAAGCCGTTATTCTGTTTGACGATACCGTAGACCGTGGCCAATCCGAGCCCGGTTCCCTGGCCGACCTCCTTGGTCGTAAAAAAGGGCTCGAAGATCTTGGAGACGGTGTCCCGGTCCATACCGCAGCCGTCGTCATCCACACCCAGGACCACATACTCTCCGGGTGTGGTGCCGGGATGATCGGCACAGTAGGCGGCATTGAAGGTCACCATGCCGGTCTCGATGGTGATCCGTCCCACTCCGTTGATGGCATCCCGGGCATTGACACAGAGATTGGCCAGGATCTGATGGAGCTGCGAGATGTCCATTTTGACAGGCCACAGGCCGGCCTTCGGCAGCCAGACCAGGTCGATGTCCTCGCCGATCAGGGGCTGCAGCATCTTGAGCATACCCTCGACGGCCTCATTCAACTCGAATACAACGGGAGAGACGGTCTGCTTTCGGGCGAATGCCAGGAGCTGCCGGGTGATCTCGGTGGAACGGACCGCGGCATCATAGATCTCAGTGATGTCGCCATGGAGCGTATCCGCAGGATCGAGTTTTGCCAGGGCCAGTTCCGCGTATCCGATGATGATGCTGAGCATATTATTGTAATCGTGGGCCACGCCCCCGGCGAGTCTGCCCACGGACTCCATCTTCTGGGCCTGGTGCAGCTGCTGTTCGAGTTTTTGTTGGGCCGTGATATCACGGATGATCGCGATGACGCCGTCGATCTCCCGAGCCTCGCCGATGACCGGGACGGCACGCAGCTCGAATTTCCGGTCATCATCCGTTAAAGACAGCTCGCCGGTCTCGCTTTTCCCCGAAGAGAGGCAGAGGACTACCGGGTTGGGTAAACCGGATTCCTGTTGCCGGAAGGAGGCACGCCATGTTCCGGCCGGCGATTCAACGCCGCTTTCCAGGCCGAACATCCGTTGTGCCGTCGCATTGGCCCAGCGGATATCAAGATTCGGGGAGAGATGGATTATCCCGTCCGGAACATTATCCAGCAGGACCCGATACTCCCTTGATAATTGGCGATATTTTTGTTCCTCCCGTATCAGGGAACTCTCCGTCTTCTTCAGGAGGCTGATGTCGGTGCTGATGGCACTGACGGCATACATCTTGTTGTTTCCGTCACAGAGGGGGAATTTGACCGACAGGAAGGTATGGGGCCCATCGGCCAGGACGGCGGTCTCTTCCACCTCGATGGGGCGTCCGGACTCCAACACCTGTCTGTCGTTTCGGGTGCCTTCCTCGGCAAGGGCAGCCGGTAACAGATCATAATCGGTCCGACCGATGACCTCTTCCTGCGACCTGCCGAGTATGTTGAGGAAGAAGGTGTTGACCACCTGGAACCTGCCGTCCAGGCCCTTGACCCAGATGATGCTTTGGGCATTGTCGATGATGGACCGCAACAGCTCCTGGCTTGCTCGCAGCTCCAACCGGGCCCTGGACCGCTGGAAGGCGGTGCCCAGCTGCATCATCGCCCGTTCGAGAAGTTCGACCACCGCCAGGGGGACCATGTCTTCCCGGCGATCGGCGACATGAATCAGACCGAGGATCCGGCCCTCGCTCTTGAACGGCACCAGGGCCACCGATTCGTATCCCGTCATATTGCAGACATTGCGGGTCTGCCCTTTGTCCGTTTCGGAGACCGTGGCCAGGAACCGGGTCGTGCCGTTCATATAGAAGGAGCCGGCGGCGGTATAAAACGGCCGGCGGTCATCGGTATCCCCTTTGATCACATTGATACACATACAGCGGTCAGACTTGATGGAAAGGGGGCTTTCCGATTCAAAAAAGGCCCGGTTGAATCCCCGATAGGCCTGGTAGGGAATGTTTCCCTCACTATCAAGCACCCTGATCCCGACCGCCTCGCATCCGACAAATACTTTGATCTCACGGACAAATTCATTGAGCAGGACCTGCATGTCGGTATGGTCATGGACCAATTCAAGCAGGCGCAGGTTGAACTGCTGGGTCCTTTCGGCATTTTTCCGGTCGGTAATGTCCCTCGATATGCCGAATATGCCGTTGACCTTTCCGTCCTGGTCGTAAACAGGGCCTTTGGTCACGAAGACGGCCAACTGTTTGCCGTCGTGAGTCGTCAGCCAGAACTCGTCGGTCCGGAGAGTCCCTGCGGTCATGATCCGCCGGTCATCCTCCATGATCTTGGCAGCCGTTGCCGGATTGAAGAGGAAGGTATCGTCCCTGCCGATGACGTCCTTTGCCTCCCGGCCGACATTTCGGGCCGCGGCATCGTTGAACAGGAGATAGCATCCCCGGCGATCCTTGATGAAGATCGCATCGGAGGTCCCCTTCAGGACGGCGCTCATCAGCTGATCGTTCCTGGCAAGCTGCCGTTCGATTTCCACTCTTTTCTTCTTTTCCGCCTGCTCGGAGAGACTTCTCTCGATGGCCGGGACCAGACGGAACAGACGGTCTTTGAGGACGAAATCATTCAGGCCCTTCCTCATCAACTCGACGGCGGTTTCCTCGCCGACACTCCCGGAGACCAGGATCACCGGTACATCCGGAAGCCTGTCCCAGATGCTGGTGAGGGTGTCCGAAAAATCGAGGCCGGGTACCTTATAGTCCGTCAGGATCAGATCAAAGGCATTGTCTTCCAGGGCCGCCGACAGCTCATCCGCATCCCTTACCCAAAAAAGCTCCGCAGCCAACCGGCTCTGGCTGATCTCGCGCTGAACCAGGAGGAAATCCGCTTCGGCGTCCTCCACCATCATGATCCGTACCCCATTCATTTCACACCCGGCGGTTCGTTGGTTACGACCCAATAGACGCCCAGACGGGCGACGGTCGCTGCAAATTCAGAGAATTCCAAGGGCTTGCGGACAAAGCTGTTGGCGCCGCTTTCATAACTCCGCAACCTGTCCTTCTCCTCGTCGGAGGAGGTCAGGATGACGACGGGGACCAGCCTGGTCCGCTGATCGCTCCGAATCCTCTCCAGGACCTCGAGGCCGGAAAGGCGGGGCAGGCCGATATCCAGAAGGATGACGGTCGGCAGATCCGAGCTGTCCCTGCCTGAAAATTCACCCCGGCCGAAGAGATAATCGAGGGCCTGTTGACCATCGCGCACCACATCTATGCCATTGGCGACATTGGCCTTCTTCAACGCCCGCAGGATCAGCATCTCGTCCTGGGGATTATCCTCCACCAGTAGAATGGATTTGGTCTTCATCGTTTGTCTCTTTCCTCCTTGTCTCAATGCGGCAGACTGAAACAGAATGTCGCTCCCCGATCCTGTTGTCCTGTTGCCCGTATCATCCCGCCGTGCCGGTGGATGATGCGCTGGGCGGTGGCCAGCCCGATCCCGATACCTGGAAATTCTTCCTGACGATGCAGACGCTGAAAGGGCTGAAACAGCTTGGCGGCATGGGCCGGGTCAAACCCGGCCCCGTTGTCCTCGACGCAAAAAAAGACCTCCCCCTCCTCCTCCCGGCCCGAAAAGCGGATGGTCGGCTTCTCCCGGCGCGACGTGTATTTCCAGGCGTTGGCCAGCAGATTCCGCAGAACCACCTCCATCATGGTTGCATCCCCCCGGCAGGATAGACCCGGCTCGACCTGCCACTGCACTTCCCGCCCCGGTTCCTCACCTGCCAATTCACCAAGCAGCCGCCGGGCCATCAGCGACAGATCGATTGCGACCGGCTGCACCTGACTGCGCGTGCTGCGCGACAGGGTCAGCAGACCGTCGATCAACTCGCCCATCCTGTGGCTGCCGATGATGATCTGGTCGAGATAGATCCGGGCTTCACCCGCCATCGTCTCGCCGTAGTCCTCAATCAGGGCCTGGGAAAACCCGCTCATCGCCCTGAGGGGGGCCCGCAGGTCGTGGGAGACGGCATAGCTGAAACTCTCCAGCTCGGCGTTAGCCGCCACCAGTTCGGCGGTACGTTGTTCCACCCGTCGTTCCAGTTCCACGTTCAGCGCCTGGATTTCATCCTCGGCCTGCTTCCGTTCGCTGATATCCTGGAAGATCCCTTCAACCCCGACTACCCTGCCGTCCTGCAGGACCGGTTGTCCGACGGTCCGGACCCATTTCCTGACACCCTTTGCCGAAACGATCTCCAGTTCCAGATCATACGGCCGGGCCTCCTCGATTGCCTCCTTTACGGCCTTTTGTATCGCCAGCCGATGTTCGCCGTGGAAAAAGCCCAATCCTTCCTCGACCCTTATCCGGCCCCCGGGGGCGAGATCATGAATCCGTGCCACCTCATCGCTCCAGGCCCCTGTCCCCGTCTCGACATCAAACCCCCATCCCCCCACCTTGGCCATCCTGCTGGTCTTGTCCAGCAAGGCCTCCCGCTCCTGCAACCTGCGTTCGTCCTGACGCCGTCTGGTCATATCGACATGGGTGCCGACCAGACGAACCGTTGTGCCCGAGTCGTCGGTCACCGCAAAGGCCCTTGACAGGATGTCCAGATATCTCCCCTGCCGATGACGCATGCGGTATTCGATCTCGAACCGGTCCGATCGCCCTGCCACCAGGTCGTTGACCTGCGAAAGGGTCCGTTGCAGATCATCCGGATGAACCAGGTGCTTCCAGCTCTCCATGCGATCGGCCAGCTGGTCTTCGGGAAAGCCGAGCATGGATTTCCAGCGCGGCGAAAGGTAGACGTCATCCGTCAGCAGGTTCCAGTCCCACAGGCCGTCATTGGAGCCTCGCATGGCCAGCTGGAACCTCTCCTCGCTGAGCCGCAGTTCGTCCTGCGCCTTCTCCTGCGACGCTCTCCTTGCTTCCGCCTGTCGGCGGGCCCTGAGCAGCAGGTGACTCAGGTAACTGGAAAGAACGCCGCTTACAATCAGCATGAACCATTGAAAAACGTCGTGCGATTGCCTGATCTGCAGACTGTCTATGGGAGGAATGCCCCAATAATCAATCCCCAGCGAGGCGATGGCGGTGGCAAACAGGCCGGGGCCCAGCCCGCCCAGGACCGAACTCAGGATGATGGGCGGCACAAATAGGATCAGCAAGGGTCTCCTGCCGAAGGAGACGGCCAGCTGCATACGCAGATACAGCATGGCGATGGTCACCGTGGCAGCGAAGACATAGCCCATCCACCAGGGTTGCCGTTCGGGAAGGACCGGAATACGGGAGGCAGGGTGTCCATCGTACACACCGAAGCCTTGGCTGTCGGGGCAATGCAACAGGGCAAGAAGGAAGTAGAGCGAGCTCAGAAGGACAAAGACTATCCCCTTGACCGTCGACATCCGGACGACCACCGGGATAGAGGTAAAGGCCAGGAGCAGGCGGTCGGAAAAAAATATCCAGCAGAGGCCGAAAAGCAGGTAGCCGCAGGTCACGAGGGCAATAAAGCCTCTGCTCGAAGATACCTTCAATATGCCGTTCATCTGCGGATAGGGGGGGTACTTATCTCTTCCGAATGCATCCCGATCCTCCAAGCATTCCATCACCTCCAGAGGGCAGGTTGCGGCATCCGCCGGCCATATGCAATCGTGCCGCTGCCCGGTCGAAAAGCCCCTGTAAAGGATATATGCAGCCCTCTCGCCTGCAATCCATCATCCATCCTCAGGTTAGCAAAATCAGCCTGGAAAAACAAATTATTTAAAGAAAAGTTCCGCCATCGTCCACCGGGATCCGTTTTCCCGAATATACCGGCACGTATATCGACTGTCCGAAATTTCATTTTTCTCCGCCCCGCACAACAAAAAGGTTGCGGTCATACGTACCAAACCCGTCCGCTCCCGGGCACCCCTGCCGGTGGCCATATCCCAGAGGAGAAAATATGCAGCTATCTATTTTTTTAGGATATTTATTACCCATGCTGTCGGAAGAGACTTTTCGAATACCTCGTGTCTATCCCTGCCCGAAGCCGACAGGGGAGCCCTTCATGCGCTATCCTTCCGAGATCCGTCATACCGGTTGGCTGCATTTTTTCTTGATTTATCAATAAGTTGTTGATAGATATATCCTGTCATGACAGGGAGATCCGTCCTTTGCATTCATCAATTATCCGTCACCACATTCGTCTGGCTTGCTTTTTGCTCATAAAAACGGAATATAGAGACCGGGGCTGGTCATTCGTCATGCAGGTCTTTAGCGGGTACGGAAAGATCCTTGCAGGTCGGATCAAACGTCACTGGGGAAAAGGTTGACGGGGATTGTCAGGGAGAGTGCGCATGGATAAAGACAGGACGAAAGTGAAAAAACACCGGCGCTGGTTTTGGCTGGGATTGATTGTAGTGGCGGTTGCTGTGGTTGCCTATGAACGGCATTCAGGCGTCAAGAAGATCATGCGGGGCATGGCGCCGCAGCGGGTGGGTGTAGCCAAGGTCATCACCGGGTCGATGCCGGAGACGCTTACCGCGCTGGGTACCGTGACTCCCACTTCGACCGTTGTCATCCTGCCGCAGTTGAGCGGCTATTTGACGGAAGTGGGATTCACAGAAGGCCAGGAGGTGACCAAGGGCCAGTTCCTGGCGCAGATCGACCCCAGGCCGTATCAGGTCCAGCTCGAGATGTACCAGGGCCAGCAGGCGAAGGATACGGCGCTGCTGCAGCAGGCAAAATCCGATTTGGACCGGTATGAGGTTCTGGAACGCAAGAATTCGATCTCCGCCCAGCAGGTGTCGGACCAGAAATTTCTGGTGCTGCAGGATCAGTCGGCGGTGCGGATCGATCAGGCCAATATCGATACCGCCAGACTGAATCTGAACTATTGCCATATTACCGCCCCGGTGGCGGGAAAGGTGGGGCTGCGTTTGGTAGACCCGGGGAATTACGTGACATCCGGCAGTTCGACCGGGATCGCGGTGATTACGACGATCAAGCCGATTACGGTGATTTTCAGTATCCCGCAGAAAGAGCTGGAGGCGGTGCTGGAGAGGATGCATGCCGGGGCCGGCTTGACGGCAACTGCCTACTCGAGCGATTACGAAAAACAGCTCGCCGAGGGCAACCTGACGGCAGCCGATAATCAGGTGGACACCAGCACCGGCACGGTGAAACTGCGCGCCACCTTTGCCAACGCCGATGAGACCCTCTTCCCCAATGCGTTCGTAAATATTCGTCTGCTCGTGAACACATTGCAAAAAGCGACCCTGGTACCCTCGCCGGCCGTCCAGATAGGAACGCCTGGCAGTTATGTCTATCTGGTGAAGCCGGACCACACGGTGGTCGTGCAGAAAGTGACAACCGGCCCGACCGACGGCACCCACATCGTGATCACCGACGGGTTGCAGCCTGGCGATACGGTTGTAACGGATGGCGTGGACCGGCTGAGAAACGGCATGAAAATCGCCATGGCGGCCACGGCGACGAAACAGGATACATCCTCCCCGAACGGCCACAAACATCCGGACGGATCGGAGCGGCAGTGAAAGGCAGAGGTTCTCTTAACTCCCTCTATTCGATTCCCTGAAGAATACGAGTCACATTCTCCATGAACCCGTCTCGCTTGTTTATCCTTAGGCCGGTCGCGACATCGCTGCTGATGATCGCCTTTGTGCTGGTGGGCCTTGTTGCCTACAGGTTCCTGCCCGTTTCGGCGCTGCCGGACGTTGCCTATCCGACGATCCAGGTGCAGACCTTTTATCCGGGCGCCAGCCCGGACGTCATGACGTCATCGGTTACGGCCCCTCTGGAGCGGCAGTTCGGCCAGATGGAGGGGTTGAACCGGATGTACTCCTCGAGTTCCGCCGGTGCCTCGGTCATCACGCTGCAGTTCAAATTGTCCCTGGGCCTCGATATTGCCGAGCAGGAGGTGCAGGCGGCGATTAATGCGGCGGGAAACCTGCTGCCAAGCGACCTGCCGGCACCGCCGATCTATGCGAAGGTGAACCCGGCTGACGCACCCATTCTGACGCTGGCGATCACCTCGAAGACGCTGCCTCTGACGGCCCTGCAGACCTTGGCGAATACGCGGCTTGCCAGCAGGATATCCCAGGTTCCCGGGGTGGGCCTGGTCACCCTCGGCGGCGGCAATCTGCCATCCGTCAGGGTGCAGGTAAATCCGCTGGCGCTGGCATCCTACGGCTTGAGCATCGATAACATCCGGACCCTCATCGGCAACCTGAACGTCAATTTGCCCAAAGGGAGTTTTTCCGGTCCTGCACAGTCGTATACGATCAACGCCAACGACCAGATAGCCGATGCGTCGGAATATAACGACCTGATTCTGGCCTATAAGAACGGCGCGCCGGTACGGCTGAAGGATGTCGCCACCGTCGTCTCGGCACCGGAAAATCGTGAACTGGGGGCGTGGATGAATCGCACGCCGGCGATCATCGTCAATGTTCAGCGGCAGCCCAACGCCAATGTGATCCAGACGGTAAATGCGATCAAGGCACGACTGACCACCCTGACCGTCGGCCTGCCGGCGACGATGAAGGTCGCGGTACTGACCGACGGCACGACCTCTATCCGGGCCTCGGTACGGGATGCCGAGTTCGAACTGCTGCTGAGCATCGTTCTGGTGGTGCTGGTGATCTTCGTCTTCCTGAGAAATTTCCGGGCGACGATCATCCCCAGCATTTCGGTGCCGGTATCGCTTATCGGGACGCTGGCCGCCATGTACCTGTTCGGATTCAGCATCGATAATCTGTCGCTGATGGCGTTGATCATCGCCACCGGATTCGTGGTGGACGATTCGATCGTCATGATCGAGAATATCTCCCGCTATATTGAAAAAGGCGACAGCCCGCTTACAGCCGCATTGAAAGGCGCCGGACAGATCGGGTTCACCATCATCTCGTTGACCATCTCGCTCATCGCGGTGCTGATCCCTCTGTTGTTCATGGGCGATGTCGTCGGCCGGCTGTTCAGCGAATTTGCCGTGACCCTGGCGGTGACGATCCTCATTTCCGCAGTGGTCTCCCTGACGCTGGTCCCGATGCTGTGCGCCAAGATCCTGGACAGCAAGGAAACGCATAGGCCGAGCCGTTTCGAGGCCGGGAGCGCCGCAGCCTTCGACAGGCTGATCGAATGGTACGGACGGGCATTGCGTCGGGTGCTGGCACACAGGTGGCTGACCTTGTCGGTGGCGGTACTGACGCTGGTCCTGACCGTGGCCATGTATATTTTTATTCCCAAAGGATTTTTCCCGGTCCAGGATAACGGGGTTATTCAAGGGATCAGCCAGGCCGCGCAATCAACATCCTACGCCGCCATGGCAGAGGACCAGCAGGCCCTGGCCGATGCGATCCTCAAGGACAGGGATGTCGTCAGTCTCTCCTCCTACATCGGCATCGATGGTACGAACAGCACGATTAACGTCGGAAGATTCCTCATTAATTTAAAGCCTAAGAGCGAAAGGCACGACACGGCAACAGAGATTATCCGCCGGCTGCAGGGAGAGGTCTCGGGTGTGCAGGGGATCACTTTGTATATGCAGCCGGAGCAGAGTCTGACGCTGAATACCTCGGTTTCGCCTACCCAGTACCAGTTCACCCTGGAAGATCCGAACCAGGAGGATTTTGCTAAATATGTACCGTTGCTGACCGCCAGGCTGAGGTCGCTTCCGCAGCTGGCGGATGTGGCGAGCGAGTTGCAAAATGACGGACTCTCCGTCTATATCACTATTAACCGCGAGACCGCATCGCGGTTCGGGATTACGCCGGCAACGGTGGACAACGCCCTCTATGATGCCTTCGGTCAGCGCATCATTTCCACCATTTTCAAGCAGACCGAACAGTTTCATGTGATTCTGGGTGTCGCCCCGGATATGACCAAAGACATCTCGTCCCTGGGGTCGATCTTTCTCCCTTCGAACTCTGCAAACGGCGGCCAGGTGCCCCTGCGCTCGATCGCCACGTTCACCAAACGGGCCGAACCGCTGGTGATTCAGCATATGGGTCAGTTTCCGGCGACCACGATCTCTTTCAACCTCGCCCCGGGGGCCTCGCTCGGCGGGGCGGTGAAGGCGATCGAGGCGGCGGAAAAAGAGCTGGCGCTGCCCGCCTCGATGACGACAACCTTCGCCGGGGCGGCCCTGGCCTTTCAAAACTCACTGAACAATGAGGTCTTCCTGCTACTGGCTGCATTGATTGCGGTCTATATCGTGCTCGGCGTACTGTACGAGAGTTTCATCCACCCGGTGACCATCCTGTCGACCCTGCCTTCGGCTGGGATCGGGGCCTTGCTGTTCTTATGGCTGGCCGGCGATGGATTGGATGTGATCGGTATCATCGGCATCGTGCTGCTGATCGGCATTGTCAAAAAGAACGCGATCATGATGATCGACTTTGCGCTGCAGGCCGAGCGCAACGAGGGCAAAGCCGCTTACGATGCGATTTACGAGGCGTGTCTGCTGCGTTTCCGGCCGATTCTGATGACCACTGTTGCCGCCATGCTGGCCGCCGTGCCGCTCTGGCTGGGCGGCGGCACGGGCTCCGAGCTGCGTGCGCCGCTGGGGCTGGCGATTATCGGAGGGCTGGCGGTAAGCCAGATTCTGACCCTGTTCACCACGCCGGTAATCTACCTGGCCTTTGACGCCCTGGCGCGGGGCATGAAGAGGCGCAGGGCATGAATATCTCGGCAACTTTTATAAAACGGCCGGTTGCCGCCACCTTGCTGACGCTGGGCATCGCCCTCTCCGGGGCCCTGGCCTTTTATAAGCTGCCTGTCGCTCCGCTGCCTCCCATATCCTTTCCGACCATCCAGGTGCAGGCACACATGGCCGGCGCCAGTCCCGACACGATGGCGGCAACGGTTGCCGAACCGCTGGAGCGGCGCCTGGGCGTGATCTCCGATGTGACGGAGATGACCTCGGAAAGCGGCGTGGGGTCGACGCGCATTACGGTGCAGTTCAGTCTGGATCGAGACATCGATGGCGCAGCCCGCGATGTCGAGGCGGCGATTCAGGCGGCCCGGGCCGATCTGCCTACGGCACTGCGCTCGAACCCGACCTATCGGAAATTCAACCCGGCAGATGCGCCGATCATGATTCTGGCATTGACCTCGGACACGATGACCCAGGGACAACTGTACGATTCCGCGGACACGCTTCTGCAGCAGCAGTACTCGCAGATCAGCGGCGTGGGGAATGTGGAACTGGGCGGTGCCGCCTTGCCGGCAGTGCGGGTGGAGCTGCAACCGGGACTTCTTTTCAATTACGGCATCGGCCTGGAGGATGTGCGGGCGGCGCTGGCTGCAGCCAATGCCAACAGTCCGAAGGGCTATTTCAACCTTGGCGGGCAGCGCCTGCAGATCTACACCAACGATCAGGCAACCCAGGCGGCGCACTACCGGGATCTGGTGGTTGCCTATCGAAACAACGCCGCTGTTTATCTCCATAATGTGGCGGATGTCCAAGATTCAGTGGAGAATGTGCAGAACGCCGGACTGTTCAACGGCAAGCCTGCGGTGCTGGTGATCCTGCACCCCAGTCCCGGTGCCAACATCATCCAGACGGTGGATGAGGCCAAGGCGGTCCTGCCGCAACTCCGGGCGGCTCTTCCCCCCAGCATTCACATCAATGTCGCGATGGATCGCTCTCAGTCGATCCGGGCGGCGCTCACGGACACGGAAAGGGCTCTCTTCATTGCCATCCTGCTGGTGGTGGGAGTGGTGTTCGTCTTCTTACGTTCGACCAGCGCCATGTTGATCCCCGGCGTCGCCGTGCCCATATCGATCATCGGCGCCTTCGGACCGATGTATCTCCTCGGCTTCACCCTCGACAACCTCTCCTTGATGGCGCTGACGATTGCCACCGGCTTCGTGGTTGACGACGCCGTGGTGGTCGTGGAGAACACGGCACGCCATCTTGATGCCGGGATGCCCCGCCTGCAGGCAGCCCTGCGCGGCAGTGCCGAGGTGAGCTTCACCGTGCTGTCGATGAGTCTGTCTCTGATTGCGGTCTTTCTGCCGATCCTGCTGATGCCGGGAATAGTGGGGCGTCTGTTCCGTGAATTTTCCGAGACGCTGGCCATAACCATCCTCATTTCCCTGGTCGTCTCACAGACCACCACGCCGATGATGTGTGCGCTGTTTCTGCGCCCCGGGCACGCGTCGGCCCGGCGACCCGGCTGGTTGAAGCGGAATCTGGAATCCGGGTTTGACAAGGTGCTTGCCGGCTATGAAAGATCGCTGGGCTGGGCCTTGCGCCATGCCAGGCTGGTGGGGATCATTCTGATCGGTACCGTGGCCCTGAACGTCTTTCTGTTTGTGGTCGTGCCGAAAGGATTTTTCCCGGAGCAGGACAACGGGTTGATCATCGGAACAATCCGGGCCGACCAGGGCATCTCCTTCGATCTGATGAAACGGAAGCTGACGCAACTGCAAAGCATTGTCCAGCATGATCCGGGCGTTGCCTCAGCGGCCGGGTTTACCGGCGGGCGATCGACCAATGGCGGCTTTATATTCATCACCTTGAAGCCGCTGGAAGAGCGCCATGCGTCAGCCGCCCAGATCGTGGCCCGCCTGCGCAGGCCTCTGGCCGTGATTCCCGGCGTGCGGCTGTTCATGGTTCCGGCGCAGGACCTGCGTGTCGGGGGACGACAGAGCGCCGGGGAATATCAGTACACCCTGCAGAGCAGCGACAGTGCCGCCTTGTATGCGTGGATCCCGAAGATTGTCGCCGCTCTGGAGAAGGGCGGCAAGTTGCTCGATGTCAATTCCGACCTGCAGCAGGGCGGATTGGAGACCGATCTGATCATCAACCGGCCTGCCGCCTCGCGCCTCGGCATCACCCCGAACCAGATAGACAATACACTCTACGATGCCTACGGACAACGCCAGGTGTCGACGATCTATCGATCACTCAACCAGTATCATGTGGTGATGGAACTGGCGCCGCAATATCTGCAAACCCCTGATATGTTGAAAGCGATCTATGTCAGCACCTCGGGCGGCAGGGCGAGCGGGACGGCGCAGACCAATGCGCCGGCCGGGACGGTGGTGGCCGTGACGCATTCGGCATCGGCGGCCGGTCTGGTGGCCAGCGTGGCGCTGGACTCGGCAACCAACCAGGCGATCAACAGCATCGCCACCAGCGGCAGATCGAGTGCCTCCAGCGGTTCGGCGGTGAGCACCCATCGGGAGGTGATGGTGCCGCTTTCGGCCGTCGCCTCCTACAAGGCAGGCAAAACACCTATTTCGGTCAGCCATCAAAACGGACTCCTCGCCGGCACGATTTCCTTCAGCCTGCCGGCTGGGGAGGCACTCGGCGCAGCGGCGGCAGAGATTCAAAAGACCATGAGCGATCTTGATGTGCCCTTGTCCATTCAAGGGGGATTTGCCGGAACCGCCCAGGCCTTCAAGTCGTCGCTATCCAGCGAGCCTCTGCTGATCCTAGCTGCGTTGGCAGCCGTCTATATAGTGCTGGGGATTCTTTATGAGAGCACGATTCACCCGATTACCATTCTTTCCACCATTCCCTCCGCCGGCATCGGTGCCCTCCTGCTCCTGCTGGTTCTGAACATGCCGCTTACCATCATCGCCTTGATCGGGGTGATCCTGTTGATCGGCATTGTGAAGAAGAACGCGATCCTGATGATTGACTTCGCGCTGCAGCTGGAGAGAGGCGAGAAACTGTTGCCGGAAGAGGCCATCTTCAAGGCGGCGATCCTGCGGTTCCGGCCGATTCTGATGACGACCTTTGCCGCCTTACTGGGCGCCTTGCCGCTGGCGATCGGGTTAGGCCAGGGGGCGTCCCTGCGGCAGCCGCTGGGGATCACGATTATCGGCGGGCTGGTGGTAAGCCAGGTCCTGACACTCTATACGACACCGGTCGTGTACCTGTTCCTCGACCGGCTGGGAACGCGGCTGCGGGGCCGGCCGAGTACCGCACCGCTGCGTGCGGAAAATATTCTGGAGACCGAATGATGAGACGTTTTGGACTGTTGGCGCTGCTGTTGACGCTTGGCGGCTGCATGGTCGGACCGCGGTATGAACGGCCGGCCGCGATCGTGCCCGCCGCCTATAGGGAGGCGCCCGGTTGGAAACGGGCTGTGCCTGCGGATAACAAGGGCAAGGGCGATTGGTGGGAGATCTATCATGATCCGGTCTTGAACCGTCTGGAACCGTTGGTCTCGATTTCCAATCAGTCGCTTGCGGCCGATTATGCGGCGTATAAGCAGTCTCAGGCGATTGTACGCGGGATCCGCGGCGGTCTGCTGCCGACGATAGGGGTGAACGGAAGCGCAGTACGGTCCGGCAAGGGAAGCGGCAGTCCGCAAGGCAGCGGCACATTTGAAGGAACTGCCGGTTGGGCGCCCGACATCTGGGGGAAAATCCGCCGCCGGATAGAGGGCGAGGAGGCGGCAGAGCAGATAAGCGCCGCGGCACTGGCCAATGCCACACTTTCCGCCCAGGCTGTCCTGGCCGGTGATTATGTGAACCTGCGTACGCAGGATGCCGCGATCGCTCTATTGCAGCAGATGGTGGCGGCCTACAGGCAGAGCCTGCAGATCACAGAAAATCAGGTCGAAGCCGGAATAGCTCCGCCATTGGATGTGATTACCGCCCGAACCCATCTCGAGGAAACGCAGGCCCAGCTGATCAATGCCGGCGTGGCTCGGGCGCAATACGAGCATGCCATAGCCGTTCTGGTGGGGAAGCCTCCTGCCGATCTGAGTCTTGCCCCCGGCGCGTTGATTGTGGAGGTCCCGGACGTTCCGGCCGGGATGCCGTCGACCCTGCTGCAGCGGCGGCCCGATATTGCGGCGGCCGAGCGCGGCATGGCGCAGGCCAACGCCCAGATCGGCGTGGCCGTGGGCGCCTATTATCCGGATTTGACCCTGTCCGCCCTCGGCGGGTTTTCGGCCAGCCCGATAGACGACCTCTTTTCCGCCGGCAACTCCTTGTGGTCTTTGGGTACGAGCGTCTCCGGAACCTTATTTGACGGTGGTTCCCGCAGCGCCGCCGTTTCAGCTGCCAGGGCCGGCTATGAGCAGAGCGTGGCCACCTATCGACAGACTGTCCTGACGGCCTTTCAACAGGTGGAAGATGCCCTTTCCACCTTGCGGATACTGACGAGGCAGGCAGTGGCCGAGCAGGCGACGATCACGGATGCGACCCGGGCGGCGCAGATTGCATTGGATGAATACCAGGCCGGGACGCAGGCGTATACGACGGTGGTTACCGCTCAGGTGACCCTGCTCTCAAATCGCCAGACGGCGCTTGCGGTACAGCGTGACAGATTGTTGGCCAGCATTTCTTTGATCCAGGCACTGGGCGGCGGATGGAAGGATACGGATTTGCCGAAACCGTGAGAATTTTCGATGCAGACCACCCTTGTAACCGTGGGGGGTAACGGATGACTCAGTCTCGTTCCCGTTTCACAAGGGCTTGACAAAAAACAAGAAAGGGTTTTGGAGAAGACCTCCAAAACCCTTTTATTACTGGCGGGGCCGACCGGGCTCGAACCGGCGACCTCCGGCGTGACAGGCCCTATGTCACCATCAACCTATCTTCCTTATAGGATATAACTACCTATTATTATATTGACATTCCATCTAATGACATTTACTATATCTCCTATAAAACCTCTATTGTTTGTAGTTTTTTGCCTTCCAACTTCACAATAGCTTCACAAAAATTCAGATGAATCCGATAAAAATAAAAAGCCTTCGGGCCCTGGAATAACAAATGGCAACAAATAAATATCGCATACCAAAACACCCTGGCGTTTTTGGCTACGACTCCTCTGCCCGACGTTTTAATGGAAGACCTGAAACTTGCTACTATATAGTTGTTACAGTTGACGGAGTTAATAAAACTGAAAAAATCGGCTGGCAATCCGAGGGGATTACACCACAGCTTGCAGCAGAACTTCGAGCTAAAAGAATTAGAGACAGACGGCACATCGGAGAAATAAAAACCTCAAAAGATATCCGTGCTGAACAACGAAAAGTCAACAGGCCTTTAAAAGAAATTAAAGAACATTATTTCAGCAGCATTAAGGGACGATCCATTAAAGGTAGAAATACTGATTTATACAGATGGAATAGTCATCTTTCACACCTAGAAGATAAAAGCGTCAAAGAGCTTTCACCTTTTGAGATAGAACGCATAAAACACAATATGAAAAGGCTGGCCCCAGCAACAATTGATCACGCTCTAAGGTTACTCAGGAGGGTTATTAATCATGGCATCGACCATGGTCTTTGTCCGCCCCTCCCCTTTAAGATTCAATGCCCCAAGGTGGATAATATCAAAACAGAATATCTTTCCCCGGATGATGCAGCAATGCTCATAAACACCCTGAACTCTTGGCCCCGACAGGATGTTGCGAGGATGGTAAAACTTGCCATGTTTTCAGGCATGCGTCGTGGGGAGTTATTCGGACTTAAACACGAACACATAGACTTCCAGCACGGTTTTATCAACATTGCCGAACCAAAGGGAGGAAAAGACGTTTCTATCCCTATGTCTCCACCTGTACGAGAGCTACTTCAGCAACAGATATCTTTCCTGGATCATGAGCGAAAGCGTAGGCAGAAGCGATACCTAAACACCACACAACAACCTCCCCCCTATGAAGATCATGGCTATGTATTTCCTGGAGTTCACGGAAAAAGAAAAACCGATTGCACGGCCATTAATAGAATCAAAAAGGCGGCAGGTTTACCCAAACACTTCCGGCCTTTTCACGGACTCAGGCACCATTACGCTGTGCTTCTTGCAAGTAGCGGAGAATTTACACTGGATCAGATAGGCCAGCTTCTTACTCACAAGAGTAGTATTGTTACCCGCCGATATGCTCATTTCCTTCCGGAAGCACAACAGAGAGCCGCAAACAGAGCAGCGGAAATTATTATAGCACAGGCCCTCCCCGGTAAAGAGAGAAAGAAAACTATCGAAAATCATCTCAAGCACGGATAAAAGCCATCCTCACTGACGGCCTGCCGGGCTTGTTTTTACATCAGAGGAATAAAATACGGGAGGGCAAGGAACAGATGGAATTCGAAAAAGATGATGAAAGCATATTGGTAAGTTCCATCCTTAAGCATTTAGATCATATAGAAAAAATGGTCCATGACGCTATGGTCTGTTTAACTGATTTGAGAATCGCTGCACGCAGTCCTGAGTTCGTAGAATGTAACAAAGATATCTCAGATATTATTCTCAGCTCCGACGGATTTTATTTCCTTAATGAGCCTATAAAATTGCCCCAAGAAGAACTGAACCGCTTTTTCCAACAGGAATTGTCTCCAACAGCGGAACTTTTATACAACAAAGAATTGTCTCAAGAAGCTGAACGCTTATATCATCAAGCAATTACAATACTGCTTGAGGCTGACCTGACAACATGGTTGACACATAGCCACTCCGAGGAGGGTATCACGCTAACACATTTGTTACTGTCAGCGAAAAGGTATTGCACAGTAATAATCGCCGAATTCACACTTCCTGCAACTTTCTTTGGAGACTTTTACAATTTAGCAAACTCATACCTGGAGTCATATAAAGAACATAAGGTTCCATTACTTAAAAAGAAATTGCCTGAGATATTAAAATTTAGCCAAAACATATCCGAGTTATACATGATCGTCTCAACAATGTTCAGGAATTTGCCAAAGATGGCGGCAGAACAAAAAAGAATTAACAATTCAAAAAAGACGCACAAAGGAGAAAAAAATGTACGCTGGCAGAATGTCAAAAAAACAATACATAATAACTTTGCCGCGATTTATTCACCTGGCTATTCCCTGAATGAGGTTGCTTTAAATATTACAATTGAAATGGGGAAAAATTCTCAAGACCCTCCTGGACCACAAACTATTAAGCGCTATCTTAAAGAATTTGCTAATATCACGTCAAATAATGTTGACCAAATGTCACATCTGTTCAACAATGGTGACTCTTGTTAAACAACTGTGACATCTGTAAAATGATTTTTTTATTTCGATACCTTACAGTGATAATAGGCATACAGGAATTAACTTTCTTGTATATATTCAAATTCTATTATCGAGGAACTTATGAGTATCGAAACCCGCCCTACGAAAGAAGCACTTCGCGAAATTGGAATTGCTAACCCTGATACTGTCCCAACCAAACAAGCCGCCGCCTACCTTTCGCAAATTAAAGGCATCCCAACTGCCCCAAGTTCTTTGGAAGTCTACCGTTGTACCTCACGAGGTCCACGTTATAAAAAAATCGCCTCACGTGTTTTTTATACTATTCCATGGCTTGATTTATGGGCAGCGGGTGTTGAAATAAAAATTTACAACCCCTCCCACATTTCAGGTGAGGGCAAATGATTGATTTTGTGGGAGAGTTCCACAGAGCAGTAAAATCCGCTGGAATTGAGACCAAAGCCGAAATTTCGGCAGACGGCACACTCCACCGATTCCATGTTGAAGGGGACCGTCCCGGCTCCAAGAACGGATGGGCTGTTCTCTTTGGCGATGATATCCCCACCGGTCTATTTGGTTCCTGGAAACATGACAGTATAAAATCCGTCAAATGGACCGGCCGTCAGCAGCACGACCTCACCCCGGAACAGAAGACCAGGCAAGCAGAAAAGATCACACGAGCACGAAAACTCCGCGATGCCGAAGAAGAGAAGGTCCGGGATAAGTGTCATCAATGGTGTTCAAACATCTGGGGAAAAGCGAGGGATGCAAGCAGTAAACACCCATATCTAATGGCAAAAGAAGTGCAATCTTATGGGCTGAAACAGTTGAGGAACAGCCTCTTACTACCGCTCAGGAATGTTGACGGCAAGATCCAGGGGATGCAGTTTATTTTTCCTGACGGCTCCAAGAGGTTCAAAACCGGTACCACCAAGAAAGGAAACTACTTCGCAATCGGAAAACCAAAAAACAAAACCCTTCTCCTCTGCGAAGGGTATG
>JBJKPM010000004.1:0-9388 GCA_046706325.1 Desulfocapsaceae bacterium
CAATACGACAGTCGGCCAGAATGGGACGCCTTCTTTTTGCAGCATGTCGTGAAACTTCGAACGGTAGGTCGCGGGATCAACGCCGAGGCCCCGTACGGGAGGTTCAGATACGCCGTTGCGCAGCACCAGGTGCACGTGCAGAGCAATCAGGGATATGAGCAGGATCGGCAGGACAATGACATGCATGTCGAATATGCGGCTCAAGGTGTAGGATCCCACCACATCCCCGCCTATGACAAAGTGAGCAAGCCAGGTTCCGACCAGCGGAACGTGGCTTGCCATCCTTGCGGCTGCCACTATCCCAAATACGGCGTTCTGGTCCCAGCGCACTATCTGGCCGCAGAACGCCATCGCCGCCGTGGTCCCCAGCAGCAGTACGCCGGTCATCCAGTTCAATTCCCGCGGAAATTTGAAGCTTCCCATCAGGAATATTCTGAGCACGTGAATGCCGATCAGGACGACCATCATCGACGCTCCCCAGAAGTGCATGCCTCTCAGGAAGGTGCCGAGCGGAGCCTTGCCGGTGATATACTGCAGGCTTTCAAAGGCGCTGCCCGCCGAGGAGACATAGGTTGTCAGCAGACCGATGCCGGAGACCACCTGCATGATAAAAGCCGTCAGAACCGCACTGCCGAAGACATATTTCCATTTAACACCGGGCGCAGCCGGATGATCGGCAATCGTCTTAATCACCTCGACAAGGCCGGTTCGATCTTCCAGCCATTCCAAAAGCTTTTTCTGCTGTTTCATCCCGTTATTCCCTCTGCGGTAGCTTCAGTGAAAGGGAGGGGACGGCTCTCCAGTTCAACCTGCCCGCCGCGCACTCTGACCTGAAAACGCTGCAGCGGAAAAGGAGCGGGACCCGCCGCCACAGTCCCATCCTCATAGTAGACGCTGCCGTGGCAGGGACAGATAAACAGTTTGGGAGATGCCTCCCAGCGCACCGGGCAGCCGAGGTGGGAGCAATTGAGTACAAAGGCGATGAAGGTACTCTCTCCTTCCCTGCGCACCCATGCTCCGGTCTTTCCCGTCACACCCGCCCAGGGGGCTGCCGACGGGTTTTTAAAGGAGACCAGGACCGTATCACCGACAGTAAACCCGGCTGCCGGACCTACTGCTATCCATCGAGGCTGCTTCTTGCGGGAAACCGGTAACAGAATGTAGCTGACTACCGGCAGTCCCATCATGGCCGCAATCAGAGACCCGGCGACCACGCCGAGCCTGGCCAGGAAACGGCGCCTGCCCGGGTCTTCATTGCCGCATCTGCAGGCCCTGTTGTTATCGTCGGTCTTCACTGGAGAGCTCTCCTATCCACTTTATGATGGCGAGAATGAAAAGTACTGCTCCGGCAGCAGTTATAACCTTTGATGTCAGGATCCCGAGTCCCATGAGTGTTGCCCCCAGGGAAAGAACAAAGGGCCAATATGTGGGCGGAGGTATGCTGGCGGGCTTTGGCATGTTCCATCCTGCCGAATCTTTCTTTTCGTTCTCCCGGGAAAAATCCGCGGGACCGGTCTGATCTTCACTGGAGTTTTGCATTTTCTAATCCTTTCTCATCTGGTTCCCATTCTTCTGTACGGTACAGCCGGCTGAATGCGGCCAGCAGCGACATGAAATACAGCAGTCCACCGATTATCCACATGAACATGCCGCCCAGATTGAGGTCCGACTGGGGGTCCAGCTTCCAGACCGTGCGGATAAACCGGAAGATACCGGATCCGTCGGAGGAGCGCATGTATGCGGGGTAATATCCCAGGGGTGCAAAGGCCAACAGTATCCCCAGCAGCATATGGGCCGACATGGCGGTAAATATATAAACCGCCCCGACGACCGGCGAAAACCGGTACTGCTGCAGAGGAGTGAAGATGGGCCAGAAGAATATCGTTCCGGTGACCAGCAGGCTCAGATGCTCCACGGCGTGGATCCCTTCGTTGCTCAGCGCCGTGTTATAGAGGGCGGGCAGGTGCCAGAGCCACAGGGTCCCCACTGCCAGCGGCCAGGCAATGGTCGGCCGGCGGAGGAAGCGCTCGGCCTTTGCCGCAATTTCCATGGACAACAGCGATCGGACCGGTGCCGGCGGGAGGCCGAGCAGGAGAAGAGGAGGTACGGCCAGATAGAGCAGGATATGCTCCATCATATGGGCGCTGAAGAGGTACTCGTCGCCTAAGAAATCGAGCGGACCGATCAGCGTCAGCAGCATGAGGAGCACGCCCGAGCCGAAGAGTGCGGTCTTGCGGTTCATGCGAAAGCGGACGACCCAGAGATACGCAAAGAAGAGCGCTGCCGATCCGAAGATCACTGTGGGTTGGAAATCCCAGGCGCGAGCGAAGAGTTGAATGTTGGTCATCGCAGCGCCCACAGGTAGATAACGGGGAAGATGATCATCCATACCGCGTCGACGAAGTGCCAGTAAATCGAAACGCTTACCACGGCCTCGGAGGGGTTCGTAACTCTCTGCTTCAGTTCGAGGCCGAAAAGGGTTGCCAGCATGATAAGTCCGATAAAGACATGGAGACCGTGAAAGCCCGTGAGGGTAAAAAATGTCGTGCCGAACAGGTCCCGGCTGATGACCATGTCTTTGCCGATAAGGGAGGCATACTCGCTGCCCTGCCCCGATAAAAAGACAATCCCCAGTGCCATGGTGGCCAGAAGCCATACGAGCGCCGCCCTGCGCCTGCCGGTCCTGAAGCCAATGTCGGCGAGCCACATGGTGAAGCTGCTGCCGATAAGGCATGCGGTGAACACCGCGGTTCTCGGGACATCCAGGTAACGGGCTGCATCGGCTGCGCTGGCCGAGGTCGTATGATAGACCACGTAGGCGACGATCAGCACTATAAAGAAAACCGCTTCCGATGCCACAAAAAGCAGCATGGCCAGTTTCGTCTTGTTCATGCGCTCTCCCCCCCATGAGCAGGCGGTGCTGCAGCGCCCGGCTGCTTTTTTGTTTGCTGCAGATCCCATAAAGGCCTGAGGCTGCGAACAGGCGGAATCCGTTCGAAATTGTGAGGCGGGGGGGGCGAGGAGGTGGCCCATTCCAGGGTCCAGCCATCCCAGGGGTTGTCTCCGGCCGGCTTCCCTTTGAAAAAGCTGACGACCAGATTGGCGAAAAAGACCAGGACTCCCAGGCCAAGGACGTAGGCAAAGGAAGAGGATATCAGGTTGATGGTTGCCAGGTGCGGCAAATCGGGGTAGGTAAAGACCCTGCGCGGCATGCCGGCGAGGCCGGCGAAGTGAAGAATGAAAAAGGTGCCGTTGAAGCCGATCACCATGAGCCAGAATTGTATCTTGCCCAGCCGCTCCGACAGCATGCGGCCGGTGATTTTCGGGTACCAGTAATAAAATCCGGCCATCACGGTGAAAAGAGTGCCTCCCAGCAGGGTGTAGTGAAAATGCGCCACCACGAAATAGCTGTGGGTAAGCGTCCAGTCGATGGGCACTGTGGCGAAAATCACGCCGCTTAAGCCGCCGATCGTGAACTGTATGATGAAGGCAACGGAGAACAGCATAGCCGTGTCGAAGCTGATCGAGCCGCCCCACATGGTGGCGATCCAGTTGAAGATCTTGATCCCCGTGGGGACGGCGATCAGCACGGTTGTAAGAGCGAAGACGTAATAAACCGTAAAGTTCATTCCCGTGGCGAACATGTGGTGCGCCCAGACGCCGAAGCTGAGGAAAGCGATTGACACCGTTGCCAGGGTCATGAAGGCATAACCGAAGATCGGCTTGCGGGAGAATACCGGAATTACCTCGGATACCATCCCGAAACCGGGCAGGATCAGAATATACACCTCGGGGTGGCCGAAAAACCAGAAAGAGTGCTCCCAGAGCAGGGGGTTGCCGCCGGCCGCAGTGTTGAAGAAGAGGGCGTTCAGGTGCCGGTCCATGAACAGCATCACCAGCGCGGCGTTCAAGGCCGGCAAGGCCAGAACCATGAGAACGGCGTTGATCGACGACATCCAGACGAACAGCGGGATTCGGGTCAGTTTCATGTCGGGGGCGCGCAGGTCGACGACGGTGACGAGGATGTTGATTGCCGTCATAATCGTCCCTGCCCCGGTCAATATAAGGCCGACTAGCCAGTAGTCCACGCCGGTGCCGACCAGGTACTTGTTCATCGAATAATTGACCGAGGTCAGCGGCGCATAGGCGGACCAGCCCGCGTGGAGGGTATCTCCCGTAAAATAGCTGAAATATATGAGGAGTCCGCCCATCAGGTACAGCCAGTATCCGAGGGCGTTCAATCTCGGGAATGAGACGTCGCGAGCCCCGATCATCAGCGGCGTGAAATAGACCATGAACCCGGTGAGCATGGGCATGATCGCGAGAAATACCATCGTCGTTCCGTGCATCGAGAATACCTGGTTGTAGGTCTCGGGGGACAGCCAGTGATTGTTCGGTCTGATAAGCTGGGTACGCATGACCAACGCCAGGGATATCCCCACCAGGAAGAACAGCAGCGAGGTCGTGATATACATGATCCCTATCTGCTTATGGTCCACGGAGGAGAGCCAGCTCAGCAGGCCTTTGTATTCCCCGACCTCCAGGAGGCTCCCTGGTTTTTTGGAAGTGCTGATTTCGCCGTTCATTTCAATCCTTCAAGATAGGCAGTCAGATAGATGATCTGATCGGTTTCAAGGCCGGTGTCAGGCATGAGAACGCCTTTTTTCACGGACTGGGGGTTCTTGAGCCATTTGGCCAGGTTCTCCGGCGTGTTGGGAATCGTGCCCGCCGCCAGGGTCGTCCGGCTCCCCACATGGGTCAGGTCAGGAGCCCGGCGGCCCCTGGTCATGAGCCCGGTGATGGAATGGCAGTTGACGCAGTTTTTTTCCCTGAAGACCTCAGCGCCCTTCGCTGCCCCAACCGCTCCGGGGGGCGAGGCCGGCTGCCGCTGGTGTGCGAGCCAGGCGCTAAAATCCTCGGGGGACTGTGCGAAGACCAGGATTCTCATCTCGGCATGCCCCATGCCGCAGAAAGAGCTGCAGGTGCCCGGGTAAAGACCCGGGCGAGTGATGGTCAGCCACATGGAGTTGGGATGTCCGGGTATGACATCGATCTTCTGCCCGAATGAGGGGACCCAGAATCCATGGATGACGTCTGCGGATTCGAACCTGAGGAGCAGGTGTTTGCCCACAGGCAGATGAATCTCATTGGCCGCCGTTACCCCCGACTGAGGATAGCGCAGTTCCCACCACCACTGGTGCGCCACTACGGTCAGGTCGGGTGTATTGCCCTGCACCGGCGGATTCACCAGAGACATGGTCCTGACCGCGACGACAAAGATCCCGGCGACGATGAGAAGGGGGATGCATACCCAGAGGACTTCCAGCCAGAAGTTTTCGGTGAACTGTTTCGCCTCCCGTCCTTTTTGTCGGCGGAATCTGATTGAGGCGTACACCACCAGCCCTGCGACAATAACGAAGATAAAGACGCAGACGCCGAGCACGATATAAAAGGAGCTGAGGATAGTGGAGGCCTCCTTCGTTACCGGCGTCAAAACAGATGTAAAATTATCCATTTTTCATCGCTTCTTATTCAGGTGATAAAAAATTTGCTTTTTCCGGGAAATTGCTTTCAAGCGAATGAGAAGAACTTGCTTTCAGGCAGCAAAAAAATAGAAAAAAATTGATTAATGTTGTATTCAGCGGCGGGCTAAATCCTAATAAATAGTACGATCAGATATGCGAATTATGGCCGATAACGGGAATAATGTCAAGGAGAGCGAAAAAAACCGGGGGGATTTTGCATGAGTTCATATGAACCCAGGATCAAAATGAAAATACTATGATTGCCAGGGCATCTTCTGGCTTTTAGGATTAAGAAGAGCCTCCCTCTCAAGGGGGAATACCTGATGGAAGTAATCTCAACTCAGGATGGTTGGAATTTCGTTGCCTCTATCGGTCGGGGACATCGTCGGGGACTCAGCTTATCCCGTTGCTCCCTTGAGCCGATTTACATTGACACCGATGAGGGTGTCGAGGTGAGCCGGGGGCAGGGTAGGGCACTGTCCCCGGGGGAGGATTGGAACGGTTTGCAGAAGCCGTTTATGTGCCGATTTTTCCGTTTCGGCAAATCATCAGCGACCGGTCTGCAACTGTACTGCCGGCAAGTCAATGGCTCGAGCAGAGGCCGCATTCCTTTGGTGCAGGCTCCATTCGGGAGCGGCACCCAGGTGCGACTGAATGGTCGGAAGATCAAGGGTCTGATTGACGGCAACAGTCTTGGATTGGTTTGCGGCGGCCGTGGAGGCAACGCCCATATTCAACTGAATAGCCGGAACGTCAAGGGCTAGAGGTTTGGTTGTGACAGGCCCACCCTGGGCAAAGGAAATGCCGGTGAAGAACAGAACTGCTGCTACTGCTGAAGTCGTTGAAATGAATCGTTTCATGGTAATCCCTCCTTGAATTTACTTTCAGTTTGCAGGGCCTCTTCGTCGGAAGAAGTCCGCCATTTTTCACTTTTTATTAAAAACACCCTTTGAGCAACAGGTTTTAATTGCCAGAGCAATATTTGCTATCTATATAATTGCTCAGGCAACAATACTGACAAAAAAATATGCGTTGCTGCTCCCCATTTTCTTTTTCCGTCGCTTACGATTCTATTATAAGGCCTAGGCAATTATTGTCAAGGCAATTTTTATATTTTCTTGTGTGAGTGGGACATCTTCAATAATTCAAATGACATTCCGATTGGTCGTCAGATCTGATTTTTCAAAACATTCAAGATGGCCCATAAAGAATGGCTAAATGAAGCACCGGAAAACGAAGGCATACGCCAGAGTGGCTTCTTTCCAAGAGATGACGCCGCTAGATCAAAAGATATTACCGTGGTCCGATTACATCCGGTACCGGGAATTCCGGGGACTATGCTTACTCTGGTGAACCTGTCTTAATCCTCCTTCATTATTTTGATTGTTCTCTCATCGAGGCATGATCGCAAAAAGCTGTTCATGGGTTTCTGTTGATCCGTCTGATAAAATTCCAACATGAGATTATTAAATTCCAACTGGCGTTTTGCAGGAAGATTGATGGCTGGGTATCCTTCGCTTAGCAAAAGCCCATTCATCATAAACCGTCCCATGCGTTTGTTGACATCATAAAAGAATTGACCTCTTGCCATGGTCAGGAAAACATGGATAGCCCGGTCATAAATGTCAACAATTTGTTGTATTTCATTTATGAGAGACTGAAACAATAATGGAAGATCCTCAGAGCTGGGCGGCATATAATCGGTTCCGGCAATAGTAACCGACCCGGTGCGAAACTTGCCCCAGGCAAGTGCTTCGTTTTTTCCGGCTATTGCGTGCAATTCACAAGCCCTCTGCGCAGATATGGAGAAGGCCCCTTGCTCCACCCATCGAAAAAGAGTGCGCCAGGCATTTGCCTGATTCAAGGCTATTTCTTGATCGGTAACTTTATGACCCCCGACAGTTATACCATCCAGCAACGTCTGAATTTCCGGCAGGGTGAAAGGTATACCCTCAAGATTTACCGCATCGTAAACCAGTTCAGAAAGTTGACGTTTTGCCAACATCAATGATCGCTCTTTGTTGGGTGGTATATGCCATACTGTATCTTGTGTCACTCGCATTTCTCCTTAAAGCGCTTCCCTTTTCCATTCCTGGAATCAATTAATCAAAAAAGACAAACTCGTAAAATGCCCAAATAGCTGCATGAGCAATACTATAAGACAACAATGTACGAGGCTGAACCGTCAACGAGCGAGGTTTTTCGATGGGCAAAAAAGGACTGGATTAATTTTTTTTACCTTCTTCGGTCTTCCTGGTCCTTTGCTGGACAAACGAATACCAAGTTTATTTGATATTTCCTGCTGGAATTTGTCTCCACCGGTTACTTGCCCACGCTGCAAGGCATCACGAATCAATTTTAGCTCGTAATCAACAATAGTATCAAAAACATATGTCTTCCATGCCTCTTGTCTTTCGGATCCATTTTTTCCAAGGGATTTATAATAAGCGGACTGATCGACAACGGGATCGCTCTTGCCATTGGCCAGACAATTAAAACTTGACCACTTGTAGTCCGCTGGGTTTACCACCACGTTCGCGCGTACAGGATTTTGTTCGATATACCGACAGCAGGCCGGCAAATATTCTGAAGTAGAAACGATGCTTGATTTGAAGCGACCTTCCCACAAACTGCCGGTACGTTTTTCAAGCTTGTTGACATATCTCGTTTGACGTCCTGCCACCCGCTTCATGAGCTGAGAAAGCATTTCAGGATTATCTCCGGGATCAATTATCAGGTGAACATGGTTTGTCATCAGGCAATAGGCGAATATCTTGCAACCAAACTCCTTTTTGAAGAAAATGAGATTTTCCCTGTAATAGTTGAAGTCGTCTTCTCCGACAAATACCGTTTGTCGATTGTGTCCTCTTTGAACGACGTGATGAGGAGAGTTTGGCAATAGTACGCGTGCTGATCTTGGCATAATTCCATAATAGGTTTAATCGTAGGAAAGACAAGAAAAATAAATCTGACCCCTTTTCCTTGGCAGAGCAAATATGTTATGATTTGCCATTGAGAATTGGCCAAACCCTGGTGTGGTCAAATAAAAATTCCTACATGTATATTCCCTTGTGGACGATGAGCAGACCGACCGCCTACCGGCTGGTTAAGCGCGTGATGGATCGGGCCATGATCGTCGGGAAAATGGCAACCGGGAAAGGACTGAGGCACGGTTTCGGCGTTGCCATGGTGACGGCCCAAAAGCCCTTGCCTATTCATGTCCTTGCCGAGATGATGAGGCATTTAAGTACCAAGACCACGGAGATTTATTTGCAAGTGGTGGGTGAAGAAAAAAGGAAAATGGTGGCAAGCGCTTGGGAAGGGTAAAATTTGCATTTTATGCTATATACGATTGCCATATACACGACTTTAGTATATAGTATATATATAGTTTCTAAACAAGGAGGTGGATCATGGCATTAGGATCAGTATTTGAAAACAATCGAACGCAAGCGGTACGGCTCCCTGTCGAGACTCGTTTTCCAAAAGGTATTAAAAAGGTCACTGTACGGGTTGTTGGATCGGATCGTATTATCTCGCCGGTAAATAATACTTGGGATAGTTTTTTTCTGTCCAAAGACGGTGTAAGCGATGATTTTATGACCGAACGTGCCACCCAGGATCAAACGGAAAGAGAGCCATTGTGATGCTAAAATTTATGTTGGATACAAATATCGTCATATATATAATCAAACGCCGTCCAATTGAACTCTTAGACATTTTTAATACTCACGCAGGGCAGATGTGTATCAGCTCGATAACTTTGGCCGAATTGCTACATGGAGTTGAAAAAAGTTCAACGCCAGATCGAAATTTATCAAAAGTTGAAGATTTTATTTCCCGGCTGGAAGTTTTGCCATATG
>JBJKPM010000005.1:0-137780 GCA_046706325.1 Desulfocapsaceae bacterium
ATCTTGTGTTTAACGGCTTAAATTTGCTACGATTCCTGAAATTGTAAGCGCATCGATGTCGTTTGCCAGCGGAAAATTCTCAGCGCCGGCATGAACCACGCATTTTCGAGTCGGCTGCAGGTCCTGGCAGGCGCTGTAAAAACCTTTCGACACGCCGGGGGCCGTACTGCGCTTAATTTCAATCGCCCAAATCTCTTCTGCTCCCCGGTCTACGACAAGATCGATTTCAGCGCCGCCTGTGGTCCGGTAATAGCCATACGTCGCCCGCCGTGGTAACGCACTGAGGATATTTTCGATGACAAAACCTTCCCAACTCCCGCCGACAACCGGATGGCCCACCAGGTCGTTGAGCGTTTCGATACCCAGCAATGCATGGCAGAGGCCGCTGTCGCGGATATAGGTCTTTGGGGCCTTCACCAGGCGCCTGCCGAGATTGCTCGTCCAGGGTTGGAGGCGCCGTACCAGCAAAAGGTCTACCATCAGGTCGAGATAGCGGCTGGTCGTTATCCCTTTGACATCCAGACCGCGGGCAAGGTCGGAGGCATTAAACAATTGCCCTTGATTGTGAGCCAGCATCGTCCAGAAACGACGGAGGGTTTCAGCCGGAATGCGCGGTCCGAGTTGAGGAATGTCGCGTTCGAGATACGTGCGGATAAAATCATACCTCCAACTCGAGCTGTCTTCATCGCTCTCGGCTAAAAAGCTCTCAGGAAATCCGCCGCGATGCCAGAGCCTTGCCTGCTCCCTGCCGTCAACCTCAATGAGACCCAGGGGGTGGAGTTCGCAGTAGGCCGCACGACCGGCCAACGTCTCGCTCGATTGTTTAAGCAGATCTATCGAAGCCGAACCTAGCAACAAAAAATGCCCTGTTTTTCGACCATTACGCCTTCGATCATCAATAATAACGCGTATCGGAGCAAAAATTTCCGGCACCCGCTGCACTTCATCGAGGATCAGCAGTTTGCCGGCATTGAATTCACAGAACTGTTCAATATCACTGACCTTGGCAAGGTCACGTGGACGTTCCAGATCCAGATAGACCGCATCATGCTCCTTGGCAATCTCCAAGGCGAGAGTGGTTTTTCCGACCTGACGCGGCCCCATGAGAACAGCTGCCGGATTTTTTCCCAGGAGTTGTTCCAGTTGTGTTTTTGTCTTGCGCTGTATCATCTATGCAAATTTAACACATTATGTTATATTTGCATAGATAATTTACCATTCGAGCGGGGTCTTGTTCAAAAGTCTCCTCAGGCTATTCAAGAAGAATCAATCTGGCTTCCGGATAGGGTAAGATGGCGAGACGTTCATGCCTTTTACCAAATTGCTTAATCATACGGCGCTCATAATATTCGTCTCTTTGGTTCCGTCGTTCCTCTCTCACCCAGGATGCGGTCCTGAGAAACCTCCAAATTCTCTCCGAATCTACCCAGCGCCTTGCAAATACATTCACGACTTTGGCATAGAGAAATTGAATGGCATAAAATTCCCGGATCATATTTTCGATGACCAAGCTCGCTGTTTCCAATACTAGACTTGACAAAAACGCCTATACATGCATATGATGATATCATAATGCGTTTAAATTATGCAGGCAAGGTGAGGACCATGGGATCACTATCGATACGCGGCGTTGACAAGGAACTGGCAGATCAATTGAAGAAGGCGGCTTCTTTGGAACAGAAGAGCGTTAACCAATTCGTTCTGGAAACGATAAAAAGGCAGGTGGGGCTTAATAAAGAAAAACGATTCACTCGAGAATGGCACGACCTGGACGGTCTTTTCGGCAGATGGTCCAGGGAGGAGTTTGAAAAGATCCAAGGCAAAATCACAAATGAACGGCAAATAGACAAAGAGCTTTGGAAATGAATAAAATCCTTATTGATACAAATATTTATTCCAGCGCTCTCAAAGGAGATCCCGAGGTGGCTCAGGTTTTACGACACGTCTTTCATATCGGAATCAGCGCTGTTTCCATCGGTGAGCTTTTATCGGGGTTTCGAGGTGGCGATCGAGAAGAGAAAAACAGAAAGGAGCTGGGACTTTTTTTAGATTCACCACGAGTAGCAATCTACCGCATCGATGAGGACACTGCCGAATACTATTGCTCCATCTTGAATCAGCTGAGAAGCCATGGGAACCCGATTCCCACCAACGATATCTGGATTGCAGCGACAGCATTCCAGCATGGGCTGCAGCTCTACACCTTTGATAACCATTTCTCTCATATTGAAGGCTTGCTTCTGCGATAAAGAAATGAGGTAGCAAAAACACCGGGGTCAGGGCCCAATATTTGATATTTCCACCATCTTTTCAATTTTTTCAACTTGCCGCTTCAAATGCTTGTCCCCCTGGATTTGTGGCTTTTATCCAAAACCTCTGACTTGAGACCGAACTCTTTAAAACAGGTGGCCATCCTTTCAAGATAAACCGACCGGGAAAAATCAAGGTCAGATTTTTTCAATATAAAATCAAGATCTTCAGAAAATCTGGCCATGCCGTACAAAATACGCAGACTGGTGCCACCCTGGAATGCAGCAAGATCAAAAAATCCACCACGCCATAAACCATACAGGGCAATGTCCTGAAGGATCTCCTTAATGATATATTCTTCTTCCAATTGGTTCGCAGCATTGTACGAAGCCAATCTCTGCTGAATCAGATCAATCAAAATTCATCTCCCACCTGAATGAAGAAATGAACGATTTCATCCGCTTATGTTTGTATACCAGTTCCAGTAGAGCAATATCCTCTTTTGTGATAGTTCCGAGTAAATCGGAATCGATTCGCATGCCTTCCAAAAACCAACCCATCTCTTTCCAGATGTCCTTTTTCAGACAGACCAAATCCATTAATGCCCTGCATGGATCTGCTATCAGCACCATTTGCCCATCTACTTTAACCCTGTTTACCAGTTCCAGAAAATAGCCCGGTTGAAGAGCAAGCGAATGGAAACTGTAAACTCCCAACCTTTCATTTTCATACCGGCGTGATTTCCGACCCGGCGCCACGCTTGCTGTAGTAAAGACTCTTTCAGGAATCCAGCCGTGATAGGCCATTGCCGTTTCAAAAGAAATATAACCCGGGGACAAGGGCCTGAGCCACGGCGAATGGATGGCAGGGGTGGACGCGGTACCGGTCGGCCAAGACGTAGAGACCGCGCTGAAGGCGCACCAATTCACCGCTCTTTATTGCCCGATTAACCAGGCCATAACGCCGTTCAGGGCTTCCCTCTATCAGTCGCTCCAAGCTGGAAGCCCTGATAAATCGATTGGCAAGCCCTTGTTCAAGAATCATTTCCGTCACAGATTTCATAGCTTATGCACATACCCTATACTTCCATTTTTTGCAGGTATAAGGTATTTTCTAAGCCAATTAAGAGAAAATGGGGACCCAATAGTGTTCGGCATAATTATTGCGAAATCTAGCGTACGATCTCGGGTAGTTGCAACTGGGTAGAAAATTAAAAAGTGGTAGGCTGCCGCTAACCGGGATAGAGCCACGAAATATCCGCCTGTTTTCGGCACCTCGAACCGGGATTACCCGGTTACCGCTTCCTCACTTTTGCAAAAACATTCTGTGCAAGCTCGTAGTAACTTCTCGCCTCATCAGGGGTCGGTCGCCCATTCGGCAGCAATCCAAGTTCTCCCGGATATCTGGCTTCGATATAAAGTGGAATCAAGCGTCTTTAACAGTTGCAGATCGAGCTGATCATCTACAAGAACCTCGATTCTACTGTATAAATTTATGAGATTATGAGTTTTCTTCGTCTCCATGTCATGTTCCTCATGGAGCGCCTTGAATACCTTCTCGATACACTGTTGGGCGTGAAATGCAACAATGTGAGACAAATGAGCCACATTTATTATCCTTTCGATAACATCAAGATCGTCCTTTGCTGCTTTCAACCATGCTTTAGTGATCGCTTTCATATATCACCTTTCCGTCGGTTGCAATCTTCCTGGAGAACATGCTTCCGAGTTCCATGAACTTCTTATGCATGGCCTTCGTATGGACAATCAAATCTATCGGAATGCTCTTTTCAATTTCCAAGATCGAATTGGCTACCCGGAGATAAACGGCATTTTTCTCAGCAAATGTTTTCGGGAGAAAATCATCCTGAGTCACTACCAGAAGATCGATATCGCTATCCGGCTTAGGCTCCCCATATGCATGGGAGCCAAAAAGAATAACCCGATAAGGATCGGCATTTTTCAGCTTTTCAACCAGATGATCCGTAAATTCCCGTGTCAGCATATCCTGTCCTGTTTCTTTTGGGGAACCACTAACGCCCTTGACTTATATAGACAGCCTCTTTTTCAATTCTCTTCTTCAAAAATGGATTCATTTTCTCACGAAATCGCACGATATCTACAGGAATTCTCAGTTGTTCCTCGAGGTTTTCTTTTATATGGACGATATTGAAAGGATCCGGCGTCTATGTTTTTACTACGATATCAGCGTCGCTCAATGCTGAAGCCTGATTCCTGGCAAAGGAACTAAAAATACGGAAGAACCTGATGAACCTTACTTTTTTATCTCTTTTCTCCGCAATTCCGATTTTTTCGAAAATTGATATTCTTTGATTTCTTGTTCGATTATCTGCATTTCTCCATCATCATTTCACCAGCCAAGACTTCAACATATCAAATCAGTTTATATCGTATGAATGATGCAATCAGCCCTGTATTTTTATTTCACTTTCTTGAAAAGACCCAAAGATATGACACCGGCGACAGACGTATCCTCCATTCAGGCAGCAAGCTCCCTGAGCCATTGCGCAGCGTCCACAACCCCTACTCCGCTTCGCCATTCTTCCTGCCGCAGGTTTTGAGCGATCTGAATCTTCTCCGCATCGGGGAACAGTTTTCCCATACGTAGTAATCCACGATGAGGCTTGTCATCGCTCAGTTTGCATTCAATCATTTGGGTCAAGGTTCCCGCCTCACTCACCCCGAAATCAATTTCCAGACCGTCTTTTGTCCGAATATAGTGAAGATCCACCGACCTTCCCTGGCTGTCTTGAAGAAAATGAATATGTTTGAGCAGCATCCCGGCAACGGCATTTTCAAGAACCACGCCCTGGTCTCCTTTAACTAATCCATTATCATAAAAGTACACTTTCGGACTTTGAAGAATTGCCCGGGCAATATTACGGTGCCACGGCCGCACGACAAAGACAATAAAAAGAGCCTGGAGAATATCCAGATAGTGTTTCACCGTCGCTGGGGCTACCGCCAGATCCCGGCCTATGGATGCCAGGGAAAGCGGTGAGCCTACTCTTTCCCGCAACAATTCCACAAAAAGCCGCATCGTTGTAATTTCTTGTAAACGAGAAAACTCGACAACATCTTCTCGTATCAGATCGTTAAAATACTGCATCCGCCACCGATCGGCATTGACGGGATCCTCGGACAGACATGGCTCGGGAAAGCCTCCTCTTCTCAACAAATGTTCAAGGGCATCCTGGGAAGAGACTCCAGTTTGCTCACACCATTCCCGGACGGAAAATGGATGCAGACGAAAAGCGAAATACCGGCCGGCCAGAGAATCTCCTCCTTGCCGAAAGGTTTCCATACGTGCGCTGCCGGTCACCAATAGAGATTGTTCAAGAGATTTCCCATCAACCACGCCTTTCAGCCATGCCTTCCATTTCCGCATCTTATGGATTTCATCCAGGACGAGAATATCCGATCTCGGGTTCCACGATTGCCTTTGCAAAACGGCCCGATCTGCCAGGACGTCCCAGTTGAGACACTGACCTCGACTGTAATTCTCCATCATTCGGCGTCCGAGAGTCGTCTTTCCTACTTGACGCGGTCCTGTCAGGATCACCATTTTTTTAGGGAGATCTGCGAGTATTTTCTCTTCCAAGTAGCGTCTCATGCGACTAAATATATCATATTTACAAAATAGTTGCGACTTTTTTGAAGTAGAATTCAAAAAAGTCGCAACTATTTCTGAGAAATTAGGGCCAGCCCACTGTTCTTCCGCTTGTCTGCCTGGATTTCATGTAAAGAGCCAAGAACTTCCTTCAATGGGCTGTCATACTCCTTGGGACGATGGCGGGACGTTCCTACCTTTTAACCTTTCTTGCCTTGACGGCAAGGAAACGGCCCTGTTGCATCTGTTTTCCTCTGCCGCTGATTTTTCCGCTTTCAAAGAAAAACACCGGGGTCAGGGCTCCATATTTGACATTTCCGCCATCTTTTCAATTTTTTCAACCTGCCGCTTCAAATGCTTGTCTGCCTGGGCAGAATGGGGCCGGACCATGCTATGCCACCGTATTTCCGGTATTCTACAGCCATTACTGCTTATTATAAAGCCTTGGAGCCTCTTGCAAAATGGTCCTCTCGGGGGAATGATGGCGGGACGTTCATACCTTTCAGCCTTTCTTGCCTTGTCGGCCAGGAAACGGCCCTGTTGCATCTGCTTTTCCTCTGCCGCTGATTTTTCCGTTTTCAATTGAAGAATCAGTGTAATCTCCAGGCGTTTTACGGATGCAAATAGGTATTCCAGCGCTGTCAGGGGAGCTCCCGGAGGAAGCCCGGGCACTACGGCAGCAGGAGGTCTTTAAAATAGCCGATGGTCTTCACCAGGCCGTCGGCAAGTTCGATCGTCGGCGTCCAGCCCAGCCTTTCCCGGGCCAGGGTGATGTCCGGCCGCCTCTGGGTCGGATCGTCCTGGGGCAGCGGCTTATATTCCAGTACCGATTGGGAATGGGTGAGCGCCACCACCTTTTCCGCCAGCTCCCTGATCGTGAACTCGCCGGGATTGCCGGTGTTGACCGGGCCGGTGAAGTCGTCGTCGGTTGCCATCAGGCGGATGAAGGCCTCGATCAGGTCGTCGACATAACAGAAGGAACGGGTCTGGGAACCGTCCCCGTAGATGGTGATCGGCTTGTTCTGCAGGGCCTGGACGATGAAGTTCGAGACGACCCGGCCGTCGTTGGGGTGCATCCGGGGCCCGTAGGTATTGAAGATCCGCGCCACCTTGATCCGGAGGTTGTGCTGCCGGCGGTAATCGAAAAAAAGCGTCTCGGCGCAGCGCTTCCCCTCGTCGTAGCAGGAACGATAGCCGATGGGATTGACATGGCCCCAATACGACTCCGGCTGCGGGTGCATCTGCGGATCGCCGTAGACCTCGCTGGTCGAGGCCTGGAAGATCCTGGCCCGGACCCGTTTGGCCAGCCCCAGCATATTGATGGCCCCGTGGACGCTGGTCTTGGTGGTCTGCACCGGATCGAACTGATAATGGATGGGCGATGCGGGACAGGCCAGATTGTAGATCTCATCGACCTCCACATAGAGCGGAAAGGTGATGTCGTGCCGGATCAGCTCAAAATGGGGGTTGTCCAGCAGATGCAGGATGTTGCGTTTGCTGCCGGTGAAAAAATTGTCGACGCAGAGGACATCGTGCCCGTCGGTCAACAGACGCTCGCAGAGATGCGAGCCGAGAAAGCCGGCACCGCCGGTCACCAATACGCGCTTTTCGGTTCGGGGTTTCATGATTGACTGTTCACCTTTCCAGTAGACGAAAATTCCTTCCCGTTTCGTTTATACGGTATTTGTCCGGCAACACGGACGCCTTCTGAAAATGGGCGAATCGTTGTTGCCGGCCACTATCCATATTCTTATCCGCCATCGATTGTTGCAGAGGGTTTTTTAGAGTCAACCTGCTCGCAGTACCAGGCGTAGGCATGGACCAGGCCGTCTCGCAGACCGTATGCCGGCTGCCAGCCGAGGTCGCTGATTCTCCGGGTATCCAGCAGCTTCTGCGGCGGCCCGTCGGGTTGCCGGTCATCGTAGTCCGTATTCCCGGAAAACCCGACAATATCACGAATCATCCCGGCCACTTCACGGATGGTGATGTCCCGGCCGGTACCGATATTCAAAAACGAGTTGGGCTGAGAGCTGAGATCCGGGGCGGCGACGGAGCCCGCACCCATCAAAAAAACGCAGGCGGCCGCCATATCGTCGACATGCAGGAACTCCCGCCTGACGTTCCCCGTCCCCCAGAGGACCACCCGCGGGGGAGGAGCTCCACGGACGGCACTCCCGTCATAGCCGATGGTCTCCCTGACCTCGGAGGGGATCGGGCCGAAGACGGCCTCGTCACGTCGAATGCCTTCGGAATCGCCCTGCAGCGCCAGTTTCGCCAGGTGATATTTTCTGATCATGGCCGGGATCACATGGCTGTTCTGCAGATGATAATTGTCACCCGGCCCGTACAGGTTGGTCGGCATCACGGAAAAATACCTGGTCCCGTACTGACGGTTATAGGACTGGCACATCTTCATGCCGGCAATCTTGGCCACCGCGTACGGTTCGTTGGTCGGCTCAAGGCTGCCGGTCAGCAGGTATTCCTCCTTCATCGGCTGCGGGGCGAATTTCGGGTAGATGCAGGAACTTCCTAAAAAAATCAGATGCCTGATCCCCTTGCGCCAGGCCTCGTGGATCACATTGCCCTGGATCATCAGGTTGGAATAGATGAACTCGGCCGGATAGGTGTTATTGGCATGGATGCCGCCGACCCTGGCCGCGGCCAGGACCACATAATCGACGGGCTCGGCCCGAAAAAAATCCCGGACCGCCGCCTGATCGGTGAGATCGAGCTCGGCATGCGTCCGGGTTATGATATGCCGGAAGCCATGCCGTTGCAGACACCGGACCATGGCTGATCCCACCATTCCCCGATGGCCGGCGACATAGATGGAGGACTCCGGACTGAGACGATGACTCATGGCAACAGATCACTCGTGATAGTTGAATGTTGTGAACCCCCGGCGCTGGCAGAGCGAATCCCTTTGCGCCTCTTCGAGATCCACCCGGATCATCTCCGCCACCAGGTCGGCAAATTTGATCTTCGGTATCCAGCCGAGCCTCTGCCTGGCCTTGGACGGGTCCCCCAGCAGCGTTTCGACCTCGGTGGGCCGGAAATAGCGCGGATCCACTCGTACGAGGACATCGCCTTCCTGTGCCTTGGCGCCATTGGAGCGGTCATTGACACTGGCCACGATGCCTATCTCATCGACGCCTTCTCCCTGCCAGCTCAGGCCTATCCCGAGTTCTGCGGCCGCGGCATCGACAAATTCCCGGACCGAGTGCTGCACGCCGGTGGCAATGACGTAATCGTCGGGTCTTTCCTGCTGCAGCATCAGCCACTGCATCTCGACATAGTCCCGGGCATGCCCCCAGTCGCGTTTGGCATCGAGATTTCCGAGATAGAGACACCCCTGCAGACCCAGGTAGATCCTGGCCAGGGCCCGGGTGATCTTGCGGGTGACGAAGGTCTCCCCCCTTTTGGGTGATTCATGGTTGAACAGGATGCCGTTGCAGGTGTACATCCCGTATGCCTCCCGGTAATTGACCACGATCCAATAGGAATAGAGCTTGGCCACCGCATAGGGAGAGCGGGGATAAAAGGGGGTCTTTTCGGTCTGCGGAATCTCCTGAACCTTGCCGTACAGTTCCGACGTCGAGGCCTGGTAAAACCGGGTCTTGCCGGCAAGCCCCAGTATCCGGACCGCCTCGAGGATCCTGAGCGTCCCCAGGGCATCGGAATTTGCGGTATATTCCGGTTCCTCGAAGGAAACGGCGACATGCGACTGGGCAGCCAGGTTGTAGATCTCGTCCGGCTGAACCTTCTCGATGATATGGATCAGGCTCGAGGAATCGGTGAGATCGCCGTGGTGCAGGATAAAGTTTCGCTCCTTTTCATGCGGCCCCTGGTAGAGGTGGTCGATCCTGGCGGTATTGAACAGGGACGAACGGCGCTTGACGCCATGGACTTCATACCCTTTTTCAAGCAGGAATTCGGCAAGATAAGCGCCATCCTGACCGGTGACTCCGGTGATCAGGGCCTTTTTTTTCATGGATTTGCTCCAGAGAATTAATTGAATAACAAGAAAAGTGCGGACGAATAGTACTTAATTTCGCAGGAATTAAGAAGCAAATTCTGCCTATTTCTTCGCCGACCGATTGAGGCTGCTCAATACGGCCTTTATCGAGGCGATGATAATATCCGTATCGATTCCGGCCCCCCAGAACCTGCCGCCGTCCCGGTATTCGATCTCGATATAGGCGACGGCCTTTGAACCGGAGCCGATATTGAGGGCATGCTCGTCGTAATTGCAGAGAACGAAATCCCCGGTGAGTCCATTTTTCAAGGCGGTGCAGAAGGCGTCAAGGGGCCCGTTGCCCTGCGCCTGGATCCTTTTTTCCTCACCGCCGAACACGATGATCGCTTCGATGTTGGCAAAGGACGGAGATCCGTTATCGTCAAGATGACGTTTGGTGACGTTAAAGGATTTCAATTCGTAGGTCTTGTCAACCCGGAGATATTCATTGGTAAAGGCCTCCTCTATCTCACCTCTTTGCAGCTCGCGACCGAGCCTGTCGGTCACCGCCTGGATAACGGCACCAAATTCAGGATACATGGTTTTCGGCATCTTGAAGCCGAACTCCTTATCCATGATATAGGCGACCCCGCCCTTTCCGGACTGGCTGTTGATCCGGATGATGGATTCATAGGTCCGCCCGACATCGGACGGATCAATGGGGAGATAGGGGACCTCCCACAGGCCCGACCCCGATTCCTCGGACATATCCATCCCCTTCTTGATGGCGTCCTGGTGGGAACCGGAAAAGGCCGTATAGACGAGTTCTCCGGCATACGGGTGACGGATATGGACCGGAATCTTCGTCACCCTCTCGCAGACGTCGACCAATCGGTTGATGTCGCTCAGATCGAGCCGCGGGTCGACACCCTGGCTGAACATGTTCAAGGCCAGGGTGACGATATCCACGTTTCCGGTCCGCTCGCCGTTGCCGAACAGGGTCCCCTCCACCCGCTCGCCGCCCGCCATCATGGCCAGTTCGGTGGCGGCGACCGCACAACCGCGGTCATTATGGGCGTGCAGGCTGATGATCGCACAGTCCCTGTTCTTCATCGAGCGGCAGAACCACTCGATCTGGTCGGCATAGACGTTCGGGGTCGCCACCTCGACGGTGGCCGGCAGGTTGATGATGACCCGGTTATCGGCAGAAGGCTCCCAGACGTCCATCACCGCCTCACAGATCTCCAGGGCAAAATCAAGCTCGGTGCCGGTAAAGCTCTCGGGCGAATATTCATACCTGAACCGCGTTTCCGGATACTCCAGGGCCTCGGCCTTGATCAACCGGGCGCCTTGGACCGCAAGAGCGATGATCTCCTTTCTGGTCATCTTGAAAACGGCGCGGCGCTGCAGGGTGGACGTCGAATTATAGAGATGGATCACGGCCTCTTTGGCCCCTTTGGTCGAGGCGAAGGTCTGTTTGATGAGGTGCTCGCGGGCCTGGGTCAATACCTGGATCAAGACATGGGGAGGGATCAGATCGTTTTCGATCAGCTTGCGGGTAAACTCATACTCCACCTGGGATGCCGAAGGAAACCCGACCTCGATCTCGGTAAATCCGATGTCGGTAAGCAAGGTGAACATCTCGAGTTTCCTGTCGAGACTCATGGGCTGGATCAGTGCCTGGTTGCCGTCGCGCAGGTCGACGCTGCACCAGACCGGTGCCTTGGTGATGGTTTTTCCGGGCCATATCCGATCCGGCAGATCAACCGGGGTATACGGCCGATATTTTTTCACTGATTCCGGTTTCATGAGCTTGGTCTCCTCTTTTTTGGTTTTATCCACGATGCCGGCATAAGCCGTTGTTGTCGGCAGGACGGGAAGCCTCCGCCGCCGAAGGTTCAGCCTTGCAGCGTGGTTACTTTATGCCTTTCTCCCCCAGGTTGTACACGTTCTCCAGGGCCATGGTTCGTATCGGAAGGTAAAAAAAAAGGCCGCGGTTCTTTATGAACCGCGGCCCCGGGGTATGTATGGTATCGGCTACGTTTACAAATCTCCCCCCACTGCCTCGGTTCGCACCGGCATCCCGTTGAGTAGTAGTAGAGAGAGAAGCACGTTCATTATTTTTTGCAAGGCAAAGGTTTTCAATCCGGTAACATCCATTTTCTCAGTACCTGAAAAGATACACGTAACCAGCGGCCCATGTCAAGAGACTTTTGTTTGATGAACCGTTCCCGGAGGGGTGACTTTGTCGTCTGTACATGCCGAGGTGTCTGCAGGCAGCGTCGAGAGATCGCCTCTTTTTCGGCAGTCCGCAACCTTGACGGAACCCTCTAATTTTTCATGGCGGCCTTTCAATGTTGACATCTCCTGAATTCGTTTTTATATTTCGAACTCTCCGTTATATTTGTCCGTTCCGCATGTAATTTTTCAATATTTCTGCAATAATGACGGCCTCGAAAACACCTCGAAGGCCGCGGGGCCAAAAGATAATTCAACAAGTTGCACTGCTTACCCGTCGGCGGGCGGACCTTCTTACCGCCGGCCAAGAAGCCATTTAATTCAGGGGAAGAGTACGTATGAAAAAAATCACCGGATCCCAGGCCATAGTTCAATGTCTTCAAGAGGAAGGCGTCAAGACGATTTTTGGCTTTCCCGGAGGTGCCGTTCTTGACCTGTATGACGAGTTGTTCAATGCCGAAATCCGGCATGTGCTGGTTCGTCACGAGCAGGGCGCCGTCCATGCGGCGGACGCCTACAGCAGGGTCACCGGTGAGGTCGGTGTGGCCCTTTTGACCTCCGGTCCCGGTGCGACAAACGGGGTCACCGGAATCGCCACCGCATATATGGACTCGATCCCGATCGTGGTCCTGACCGGGCAGGTCCCTACCCCGCTGATCGGCAACGACGCCTTTCAGGAGGTTGACATCGTCGGTATTACCCGGCCCTGCACCAAGCATAACTATCTGATAAAAAAAGCGGAGGACCTGGTGCCGACGATCAGGGAGGCCTTCCATATCGCCCGTACGGGCCGTCCCGGTCCGGTCCTTATCGACCTGCCGAAGGACGTGGTGGCCGGTCTGATCGCCTATCCGGAAAAAAAGCCCGTCCGGATGCAGAGCTACCAGCCGACCTATGAACCCCACACAGGCCAGATCGCCAAGGCCTGCAAGGTCATCCTCGACGCCAACCGACCCGTCCTGTATGTCGGCGGCGGGGTTATCCTCTCCAATGCCCATACCGAGCTGATCGAGCTGGCAGACAAATTGCAGATCCCGGTCACCATGACCCTGATGGGGCTGGGGGCCTTTCCGGGCAAGCATGAGCTTTCCATGGGGATGCTCGGGATGCACGGCACCTATACGGCCAACATGGCCGTTGCCAAAAGCGATCTGCTGATTGCCGTCGGCGCCCGCTTCGACGACCGCGTCACCGGTCGGCTCGACGCCTTTGCCCGTGATGCCAGGATCATCCATATCGACATCGACCCCACGTCCATCAGCAAGAATGTCAAGGTCGACATCCCCATCGTCGCCGATTGCAAATATGCGCTCACGGCCATCAACAGGTGGCTTACCTCGGAAAAAAACCTCGATCTGCAGGAGACCATCGCCCGATACCGACCCTGGCGTGATACCGTCAACCAATGGAAGGCCGAGCACCCGCTGACCTACAAAGACGACGGCGATATAATAAAACCCCAATATGTCATAGAAAAATTAAATGAGCTGACCGGAGACGATGTGATCGTCACCACCGAGGTCGGTCAGAACCAGATGTGGGCGGCCCAGTTCTTCCAGTTCAACAGCCCAAGGAAACTCGTGACCTCCGGAGGACTGGGTACAATGGGTTTCGGTCTGCCGGCGGCGATAGGCGCCAAGATAGCCTTTCCGGACACCCAGGTGATCGACATCGCCGGCGACGGCTCCATCCAGATGAACATCCAGGAACTTGCCACGGCCAAGCAACATAACTGCCCGATAAAAATAGCCATACTAAACAACGGTTATCTCGGAATGGTCCGCCAGTGGCAGGAACTCTTCTACGGCAAGCGGTACTCGTCCACGGTGATGGAAACGGTGCCCGACTTCGTCGAACTGGCCAGGGCATATGGGGCCGTCGGCCTGAGGGCCGTCCGGAAGAGCGAGGTTGAAGGCGTCATAAGGGAGGCCCTGGCCACGGATAATGTGGTCATAATGGATTTCAAGATTGCCAGGGAGGAAGGGGTCTATCCGATGGTGCCGGCAGGAAAGGCGACAACGGAGATGCTCCTGGTATAAAAGGCAGGTCTTGACGATACCCGCAGCCGAAAAAATTACTCAGTCCACAGGAAACGCAGATGAAACATACAATTTCCGTCCTTCTTCAAAACAAACCGGGCGTTCTCTCCAGGGTGACCGGCCTGTTCAGCGGCCGAGGATTCAATATTGAAAGTCTGTGCGTCGCCGAAACCCTTGAGCCCGATGTATCCTGTCTCACCCTGGTCACCAGAGGCGATAACAATATCATCGAACAGATCACCAAACAGCTGCATAAACTCATCGATGTCATCAAGGTAACGGATATCGGCGGCAAGGAGTATGTCGAGAGGGAAATGGTCCTGATCAGGGTCAAAGCCGAGGCCGGTACCCGTGCCGAGGTCCTGCGGGTCATCGATATCTTCCGGGGAAAGGTGGTGGACGTCAGCCCGAAGAGCTATGCGGTCGAGATCACCGGATCGGCATCAAAGATCCAGGCCGTCATTGATATCCTGCGGCCCATCGGCATCAAGGAGATCGTGCGGACCGGGACCATAGCCATGGCCAGGGCCAGCAAGGGATAGGGGAGGCATATCCTTGAGCCGCCCCACCGCCTGTATGAAGGAGCATCCTGTTCGCAAGGGTCCGGCTCTCCCGAAGCCGCACGGCAACACATCAGCGAACCTTTTGAGCAAGATCTCTCAAGGAACGAAACGCTAAGGAAATACTAACGTTATGCTTACATCCAAGGTACCCGTCGCCAAAGAAGGATATCCCTATATCGGAGCAGCCGTGCTGATCACGCTGGTTCTGGCACTTTTCGGATATCGACTGCTCACTGCGGCTTCACTTTTGATCTCGTTTTTCATCCTCTATTTCTTCCGGGATCCGGAACGCTTCACACCGGCGGAAGGGGATGAGCTCATCTCTCCCGCCGACGGCAAGATTATTCTGGTGGAAAAGATCTTCGACGATCGATTTTTTCATGAATATGTCCATAAGATTTCCATCTTCATGAGCATTTTCAACGTTCATGTCAACCGTATCCCGGTAGACGGCACGGTTGATATGATCATCCACACCCCGGGAACATTCTATTCGGCGGACAGCAATCAGGGGGGGCTCGGAAATGAAAACTGTGCCACGATCCTTACCTGCGACACCGGCCGGAAGATTGCCGTCGTCCAGGTGGCCGGGCTCATCGCCCGCCGGATAATCTGCCGGCTGGAACCGAAAGAGCGGGTGAAACGGGGCCTGCGCTTCGGTCTGATCCAGTTCGGTTCGCGAGTCGACCTCTATATCCCCGGATCGGTAACGATTACGGCACAGCGAGGGCAGGCCGTCCGCGCCGGAGAGACGCCGCTTTGCCACCTGCTTCCCTAGCCATCATCTTTTGCTATTTTTCATCAAATAGCGTATAAAGATGAAGTATCTATAGAAGCAAACTCAACGTACCTAACTCACTTGGGGGAAAACCAGAGTGGCCGACACTACCCATGAAGTCAGTTCCAAGTTCCATCCGCTGCCGTGCATGTTTACAATAGCCAGTCTTTTCTGCGGCTTTTATTCGATTGTAGCCGCCATCAAGGGTGATTTCGTCATTGCGGCGAACACCATCCTGATCGCCGCAATATTCGACGGCCTCGACGGCCGTATTGCCCGTCTGACCGGGACGACCAGCACCTTCGGCATGGAACTCGATTCCCTCTGCGACCTTGTCTCTTTCGGTGTTGCCCCCGGCCTGCTTGCCTATATGTGGGCCTTGAAACCATTCGGCCGCTACGGCTGGCTTGCAGGCTTTCTCTTTGTCGCCACCACGGCCTTGCGTCTTGCCCGGTTTAATACGCAACATACCGGCACCTCAAAACATTTTGTCGGTCTTCCCTGCCCGGCCGCTGCAGCGATGATCTCGTCTGCCGTCCTTTTCAGCCATTATCTCGGGATCGAAGGAACCGTCAATCACATCTCCCTGCTTTTCCTGGTGTATATCCTGTCGTATCTGATGGTTTCCACGCATCTGTATTACAGCTTCAAACAGACGGATTCAAAAAAATCCAGGGCCTTTCAGCTCCTCGTCGGGACCTTGCTCCTCTTTATCCTGGTGGCTGCCGAGCATGAGGTCATGCTCTTCCTGATCTTCTCCCTCTACATCTCATCCGGACCGTTTTACGCGGTGTACAGACGGTTGAAAAAGATGTCCAGAGCATCGGCTGCGACCTCGCATCGCAGATCATCCTTGAACGATCAATGACCGCAATCCACCCGCCTGCCGCTCACCGGATCGTGGTGGAAACCACGGCCTTGCGCGTGACGAATTTTTCATTCCTATTTGGTTGCTCTGGTAACTAAAATCTGGTACGCTTCCAACCTCCTCGACACTATTTATACGGGCCGCCTGCGACCTCCGTCTGCCTGCCGGCCTTTTTTATTCAATCAGTTCTGATGATACAGGTATCGTAATGAGCGGGAAAAAAGAAAAATATAATGTCGCCGTAGTTGGCGCCACAGGCGCCGTCGGCGGTGCCATGCTTGAGGTCCTGGAGAGAAGGAATTTTCCTGTTGACGGACTCAGGCTGCTCGCCTCCGAACGATCAATCGGCAGGAAACTGGTCTTTCGCGGCAAGGAAATCGCAGTTCAGGTATTGACCAAGGACGCGTTCAATGGTATCGACATTGCCCTCTTTTCCGCAGGCGCATCCAGGTCTCTTGAATTCGCTCCTGCCGCCGCAGCCGCAGGGGCCGTGGTTGTAGATAATTCAAGCGCTTTTCGGATGGATCCGGACATCCCTCTGGTTGTCCCCGAGGTCAACCCGCATGCGATCGCTCAGTATACCAGGAGGGGCATCATCGCCAACCCGAACTGCTCGACCATCCAGATGCTGGTTGCCCTGAAGCCGATCCTGGACAAGGTGGGAATCAAACGTATCGTGGTCTCGACTTACCAGGCGGTGTCGGGAACCGGCACCAAGGCCATTGAGGAACTCAAGGCCCAGGTGAAGAATTATGCCGCGGGCAAGGAAATGGAGGCCAGGGTGTATCCCCATCAAATCGCCTTTAACTGCCTGCCCCACATCGACAGCTTTCTCCCCAACGGTTACACCAAGGAAGAGATGAAGATGGTTAATGAAACCAGAAAGATCTTCGAAGATCAGACCATCGGGGTAACGGCAACCACGGTCAGAGTGCCGGTCTATTACGGTCATTCCGAGGCGGTCAACGTTGAGACCGGGAAAAAGATCAGCGCCCGGGAGGTCCAGGCACTGCTGGCCGATGCGCCCGGCGTTCAACTCTGCGATGACCCGGAAAAATGCATCTATCCGCTGGCGGTGGATTGCGCAGGAAGGTTCGAGACCCTGGTCGGCCGCATTCGTGAGGACGAATCCATCGCCAACGGCATCAATCTGTGGGTTGTCTCCGATAACATACTGAAAGGCGCGGCCTTGAATGCGGTTCAGATCGCCGAGCAGCTCATCGCTCACTATATCTGATCACGCCGGCTCTGCCAAAACCTGCTGCTTCATTGCGAATCATCAGCGGATATGCCAAGGGCCTGAGGCTCTGCCGCCCCCACGGACGAGCAATCCGCCCTACCTCCGACAGGGCCAGGGAGGCCCTGTTCAATATTATCGGCGATCGGGTGCACAAGACCTCGGTACTCGATCTCTTTGCCGGTACCGGCGCCTTGGGTATCGAGGCCCTCAGCCGAGGTGCAGACCATGCGACATTTGTCGACAACAGCCCGGATGCACTGAATTTGATCAAAAAAAATCTGCTCCTGTTGGCGACAGCCTTTTCCGCAAACGAAAAAGGCGGCCTTCACTCCGTCGGCAACCTGCCGCTCTCCCTTTCTCCCGGGTCCGCCGTCATCAAATATGATCTCCGAAAGGGCGGATTTTTCGGCCCCGATCACCGAAGAAGATCATCCGATTGCTATGATCTGATTTTTCTTGACCCACCCTATGCAAAAGGGTTATCTCTTCAAACACTTGCTTATCTTGACGGCAGTGATCTTCTCTGTGATGACGGAGTGGTGGTTGTAGAAGACAGCCCCAGGACGGATCTCCCGGATGTGTTCATCAGCCTGAGAGTTGCGGATAAACGCCGATACGGAGATACCGGCTTCTGGTTTTATAAAAAGGGTCGACCCTGCTGAAAGGAGCTGGATAATACCTTACGGAGGGCTCCCGGACATCAGTCAGGTTGCCAAACCACCACCAAGGACATATCATGGCATCTACAAAATGTACTTCCATTGCCATCTATCCCGGCACCTTCGATCCCATCACCATGGGTCACCTGGATATCGTCGATCGCGCCCTGAATCTCTTTGATAAGGTCATCATCGCCATCGCCGTCAATCCCGGAAAGACGCCCCTCTTCAATCTCGAAGAACGCAGGCTGATGATCAAACAGTGTTTCCCGGAAGACTATTCACGCATCGAGGTGGATACCGTTTCCGGTCTGCTGGTGGATTATGCACTGCAACAAAACGCCAAGGCCATTATTCGAGGCCTGCGTGCCGTCTCCGATTTTGACTATGAATTTCAGTTGGCACTGATGAATCGCAAACTTGTCAGGGAAGTCGATACCCTGTTTTTGATGCCTGGATTCAGATGGATATATATCAGCTCTTCCATCATCAAAGAAGCCGCCCGTCATGGCGGGGATGTCAGCGAGCTCGTTCCCCATCACGTGGATATGATGCTCAAACAGAAATTTGCCCGCTGATTTAAGACCAGGGCTCCACCCGAGATAAAAAAAGCGGCCACCGCCCGGGCAGTGACCGCCTTCAGATTACCGAACCCGGTTGCCCGGTGTAGTGCTAATCGTTTCCCCGACTCTGTCTGTCGGCAAAATGCTGCCGTAAGAGTTCGCCCATTTCCTCTCTAAAGGACTGGCGCAAGGACTTCAATTCGTCGCGAACGATACGAGTGACCTTATCCGTATCCAGTTGTTTCTCCGTCTCCGGTGTCCTCACTCCCTGGGTCCGGCTTTGCTGCCATGAGCGCATCTCTTCTTCCTTGTCTCCGGAAGATAAGGCATCGCCGGCATCAGGCGCGGCATCTTCTCCAACCTCTTCGAATTCAACGCCGGAATCTTCAACCTGTCCCATGGCTTTTCTGGAAAGCAATTGCTGCTGCCACTGGAGAATCTTCGCTGTTTCAGCAAGGAGTCCTTCCTGAACTTCGGTACTGTCGGCACCTGTCAGCCTCGCATGCTCCAGCTTATTAAATGTGGACATCAGCAAACCATAAGCCTCCGGGCTCGCCTGGTCCCGGTAATGATCGATATGGTGAGCAACGGTGGACAGAAGCTGAAGGAAGATCCTTTCCACCGGTTTTGTGATCCATTGATTGTGGAGCCTGTTGATCTCGGCAAGAAGATTTTCCAATATGGAATCCTTGATCTCCAGTCCCAGCGAAACGACACAATTCCTGAGGGGAGCAAGCACATCTTCCGGTGCCATCGGAGGCAGCTCATCCTCTGCAAAGACGTCTTCTGGTGTCTGTTCTTGGGCCTCTGCGGTCAAGCCTTCCATCTCGGTGCCGACTGATATTTCCTCGGATTTGTCCGGCTCCGGAAATACCTCCATAAGGAGTTCCGAACCGACAAACTCCTGCTCAAAGCTTTCTCCGAAGCTCTCCGCCTGTTCGGTCTGATGCGGCTCCTGCTTCACTTTTTCCGCTTGTTCCGCGCTTTCCGGCTCCTGTTGTGCAAGATATCTGTCAAGCTCTTCCTCGACTTCTCCAAAGGAAATCAGTCCGTCATCCTCAGGTTCCGCACCCTCCTCATCAACGGCCTCAAAAACCACCTCATCGGCCTGGCCCAACGGCTCAAAGTCACCTGGAGCCTCCTCCTCACTGTCAAATTCAACACCCTCAATATACTCGATAAAATCTTCGTTTTCCTGAAGCTCCGCCAGACCTGCTGCCCCTTGCTCGTCGGCTGCGGTAAAGATCGGCTCCGCCGCTTTATCAAGGCCTCGGTCATCGACCTCCTCGAACATCAGCTCCGGCTCGAAGTCTGCGTCGGCAGCCGAAACGACACCCATTTCTTCCTCCGAATCCGTCTCGAGCACTTCGTGCTCCGGCGGAGGAACATTGTCGGCAACCGACGGCTCGTATATCTCATCGGCTTCTTCCAATTCAAAGAGATGCGATGCCGCAAGATCCACCTCCCCCTCTTCCCCGGGATGCTCCGTTTCGATCATGGAAACATCTTCGGTTCCGGATCCGATTTCTTCTCCCGGCTCGGATGCAACTGCTGAAAGATCGCCGGCCGATTCTTCCATCGCCGCTGCTTCCGTATCCTCTTCTATAAAAAATTCTTCCAGTTCGTCTTCGAGTTCGGCAGATGGTTCGCCGGTTGCTGCAACCTCCCTGTCTTCCAGAAAAAGTTCTTCCAGATGATCATCAAATGCAACGGAGGATTCATCCGTCGCCCCCATCACATCCGTTTCTTCCGTGAAGAGTCCGTCCAGATTGCTTTGGAATTCATCGGTGAGCTCCTCTCCGGAAGAGATCCCTTCTTTAACGGGAACAGAAATCTCCTTCTCTTCTTCCAGATCTATGGAAAGAGGGACAGTACCTTCCTCATGGCCCGAAGGCATCGATTCCTCTTCCCTGCCTGCAGAGAGTATCTCCTGCTCGGCATCATTCTCTGAAAACAAGGCCGGGGCAAATTCCCGCTCAGAAAGAATCTCCCTTTCTTCTTCCTCCTCCTCCGCCTCGGAACCAACATCGACGCCCCGCAATGCCTTCTCTTCACCGATATCCGGGAAGATCTGCTCGGGTTCCTCGGCAAAAAACGATTCCAGACGGTCTTCGATACCTGCCCCTGCCTCTTCCGCAGGAAGTTCAGCATCACCGTACTTGAATTCCTCTTCAACTGAAAACAAGGCCGGGGCCAGTTCCTCGTCTGCCAGCGGCAAAGATTCCTCTTCGGAATCATCATCCGCCTCCGTCTCAACCTCTACCCCTTCCAGTGCCGCGGAGATTTCCGCAGGCGTCCCGGATTGATCGGCAGGTCCGGACATACCTTCACCGACATGGTCGGCCTGCAAGGATCCGATCTCATCCACTGCACCGGCAACGGCCGTTTCGCTGAACGCGCTTTGCTCAAAATTTTCACTCAGGGCCGGGGCCAATTCACCTTCAAAACGAGGGAGATCCTCTTCTTCGGAATCATCATCCGCCTCGGTCTCCACGTCGACTCCCTGAAGTGCGGTTTCAGGAGGAGTCTTTATCACCTTCTTCGGTTCCTCTGCCTGACCGAAGAAGCCGTCCAACCGGGATTCCATCTCTTCGATCAATTCCGTTTTCTTCTCAGGCACGCCGGTCATGCGGTTGGCGTTCGCCTGTGTCGATTTTTCATTTCCAAAGAACCTGTCGATTTGCCCCTCAACCTTTTGTTGGGCCTCAGCCCCGATGGTTGTCGCCTCCTCTTCCTCTTGGAACCCGTGAAGATCCTCGGGCATATCGGCAAAGGCCGGTGCAATGTCTTCATGGACTGCAGCATGGCCCTCTCCCGGTTCTTCTCTTCGCGAACTTTCAGCCGCTATTGCTTCAGGAGAGATTGTCGGTGCGATTGCCGACTTGAAGGCATTAAACTTCTCAACCTCCGGCATCAGGACTTTCTTCTCTTCCTCACCGGTGAGTCCGTTCCTGACACAATTCTCAAGGCTCAGGAAGAAGGAATGGAGAAGCTTGAAGGCATCGGCATGGGCATTGCTTCTCTTGAGATTGATATAAGCGCCCAGCGCCCCTATTCCTTGTAAGAATATCAGCTTGGCCTTGCTGTTGGTGAAGATTTCCTCCAGGTGTCTGACCTCTTCTCCCAGATTGACGAGATCATCATCGGTAATCTCCCAATCCATTCCAAAAACAATGGCCTTGAGGTTGAGCAAGGGATCCTCGGTTTCCTCCTCGGTTGGCAAGGGTTCACCAATTCGGAAAGAAGGTGCTGTTTGGAAAGACCTCCCGACCTCTTTTTTACCGGCCGGGGTTTTACCGGATGCGCGGCTGATCTGACGTTTGAGTTTTTCAAATTTCTCCACATCCGCCATAAGAAGCGATTTCTTTTGCTCTTCCGGCATGGACTCGTTGGTGACTACTTTTTCCAGGTTGCTATACAGGTTCAGCAGCAGCTTGATTGCATTTGGATTGGCATCGGCCTTTTCTTTGTATATGTATTTGCTTATCTTTTCAAGTGCTTGAATATACACAAGTTTTATTTTGTCATTGGCCCAGATGTCTTTCAGATCAAGAAGTTCGATATTGAACTGACGAAGAATATCATCAGTGATTTCCCAATCGATGGATAATATGATCGTCTTCAGGCGAGTGATCGGAGATTCCTCATCACTTACAAATTCGAGGAGGTCGATATCGCCGGTCTGCAAAGAGTCATCATATTCGTCCATCCCAACGGTCAAATCATCGTCATATTGACTTCCTGTATACCGTTCCACCGTGTCTTCTCTCTAGAGTAGTTTTTTCTGTATTGAGACAACTGTTGATGAAATAATTTTCTTCAGCGTTGCTGCTACGTTATATCCCTTTATTGCACTTGCTTCAAAATAGGGGACCTTCAACCTGCTGTTGAGGTCCTTCTGGAGTACGGATGTCGGCAGTATCGGTATGCCGTGCTCCTTCAAATCGACCTTATTATACTGCATCACCAGGGGAATATTAAAAATACTCTCCTTGTATGACTGCAGATTTTCATGGAGTTGGTTCAACGACCTGATATTCTTTTCCCGTTGTTTTTCCATGGCGTCGGCAACAAAGACAATACCGTCGACACCCCGGAGAACCAGCTTCCTTGTGGCGTTGTACTTTACCTGCCCCGGGACGGTGTAGAGCTGAATCTTAATATCGTATCCCTTGATCTGCCCCATATCGAAAGGCAGAAAATCAAAAAACAGCGTTCTATCTCCGTGCGTCTTTAAACTCACCATCTCGGAAACTATCTGCTTCCGATAGGTACTGTTGATATATTCCAGGTTCGTTGTCTTGCCGCAACGTCCCGGTCCGTAATAAACAATCTTCACCTGGACAACTCTGTCTTTCAAGTTGATGAAACTCAATTCACCACCCCCGCGTCAACCACTGTTGTTGTCACTGATAATCGAGCAAGCACTTTCCCCTCCTAAAAAATAATCAAGAGCCCAGAGGAAAGGTCTTATTTCTTTCCCCAGATCTGACGAATCTTCTCGATAACATCAACAACATTCAACCGGAGAAATCCCAGAGAAATATCTCTTCCAAACATTGATATCAGGAGAAGTTCATCGTCTATCTTGCTGAAATGGATATTTGACTCCTGCCCCTTATGGAAAAGAAGTGAAAATTCCTGTTCTCCAACCAGCTTTGCCATCGCATCAACAGTCGCAAAATTTCCGGCAGCAAGGGCGGCAAAGGAGTAGACATCATATTTACTCTCACCATTATCCTTGGCGGTGATAATATTTCCCGCCATGTCGATGATAATGACGCAATCAACTCCGAGTTTTATCAATTTCTCAGATAAAACAGTATCAATCCGCTCAAGTTGCTCCTGACTGACAATACCATAATTCATTCTATGTACCTCTTCATGATTGTTAGCCTAGAAATCGGCCCCTGCTCCCCAACATGCATCAAAATATAAAAAAGACAGAACAGCATATACTATACGATAGTTTCTACCCGATATGAAGATGTTTTTTCGAATTTTTTAAAAAAATCATACGCATAAGCTATAAAACGAGAATAGTTATCAACAAGCGGCGTCCGGCGACGGGAAAGCCGGGAGGAAGCAACCGATATAAACACTTGTTTTTAAATGAATAGTTGCAAATCACACCCAAAGTCCCGTCAGTTTAAATGCAGTGACGTCAACGAGTCCCTGGTCGGTTAATTTCAGGTCGGGAATGACCGGCAATGCCAGGAAGCTCATGAGCATGAAGGGATTTTTTTCGTGTACCCCGAGTGATCGGGCGGAGTGCAGCAGGTCCTCAAGGTCATCATTGACATCTTCTAAGGTAGCTACGGACATAAGCCCGGCAATATGCAGCTCCATCAGGGACAAGATACGGCCGTCACAGACAACGGCCATTCCACCGCCGGCCCGTGCCACAGCCTCCACCGCAAGTCTCATGTCCGCGTCGGATACGCCTATGACAACGATGTTATGGGAATCATGAGCAATGCTGCTGGCCAGCGCTCCTCTGTGCAGGCCCATTCCGGTGACAAACCCCACACCCATATCACCACTCCCTCCATGCCTTTCAATGACGGCTATTTTGGCGAGATCCCGTTCCGGATCGGCCACCACCAGACCTTCTTCAATCTTCGGTTCGAACTCCACGGCCTCGGTTGCTATCTGTTTCTCACGTACCTTGATCACCCGGATCCTCCCCTTTTCCGCCGGGATCTTGAAGCTGATCTTTTCAGGTCGAATGGTGACCGAGGAAAATATTGCCCGAACTCCGCATCCGCGACTTCGGCGTGCCCTCTCAAGAAGGCTCCCGTCCCGCACGATCTGCCTGCCGGCACTGAAAACATGACAGGGACGTATCATTCGTATGTCCTTAAACAGTACCAGATCTGCCCGATAGCCGGGCCCGATCGCGCCCCTGTCCGGGAACGAAAAATACCGGGCGACATTAATGCTTACCATCTGTATGGCCATCAGGGGATCAAGACCCGATGCTATCGCTTTCCTCAGTATGCGATCGAGATGTCCCTCATTTAGCAGATCGTGCGGATGGCAGTCGTCCGTTACCAGCAGACAGCGGTGCACATTCCTTTCGTTGACCACCGGCAGAAGGTCTTCCAGGTTTTTGGCCACGCTTCCCTCACGGATAAATACATGCATTCCTGCCCGCAGCTTTTCCCGTGCCTCTTCTTCAGTGGTACACTCATGATCGGATCCGATACCGGCGCAGACATATGCCTGCAACGATTTGCCCGTGAGACCGGGGGCGTGACCGTCTATCGGCAGCCGACGGTTGTGCGCCTGGATGATCTTTTCGATGATCTCGTCATCACCGGCAACGACTCCTGGATAATTCATCATCTCAGCGAGCCCTATGACGCGGGGATGATTGTAGAGACGTGAGATGTCACCATGATCGAGAACGGCTCCCGAGGTCTCCAGATGCGTGGCGGGAACACAGGACGGCGCCATGACGAAGACGTTGACCGGCAGACCTTCGGTCTCGTCGAGAATGTACCTGATGCCGGCCGCACCCGCAACATTGGCAATTTCGTGCGGATCGCAGACGACTGTCGTCGTACCGGAACCGATAACCGCATTGACAAACTGTCTCGGGCTGAGCATCGTGCTCTCGATGTGAATATGTCCTTCGATGAACCCGGGACTTGCGACGTACCCGCGACAATCCATCTCACGGACACCGGAATATTGCCCGATTCCCGCTATCCGTCCCCCGCAGATCGCCACATCCCCGGTGATCATCTCGCGGGTAAAGACGTTTACAATCGTACAGTCCTTAAGAACAAGATCGGCGGGCGAGACACCCTGCGCCTGTTTGAGAAATCGCTTAAATTTTTCTATTGAAAGCATATTCTTCCTTGCAAAGGGTACATATTCATCATTGCACGGGTACAGGGAATCTGCTATGAAACACCAGGAGGAATTTTCAGTGGAAAAAAAAGAGATCTCACTTCCGGTATCCGGCGTCCCCCTGGTTGATACCCACTGTCATCTCGACATGGATGTTTACGCCGATGATCTTGACCAAATTTTGCAAAATGCCTTCCGGAACAATGTTCGTGCAGTCGTAAGCATTGGCATTGATCTGGAAAGCTCCGCCGAAGCCGTCAGGCTGGCGCGAAAGTACGCCATGGTATCCGCCGCCGTCGGGATTCATCCCCATGAGGTTGATAATATAACAGATAAAACCTTTGCCATAGTAGCAGATCTTGTAGAAAAAAACAAAGAAGAGGTTGTAGGCTACGGCGAGATCGGACTGGATTATGTAAAAAAACACTCCTTGGCAGAGAATCAACGGCGACAATTCCGCAACCAGCTGGCCCTTGCCGACGAACTTCAGCTCCCCGTCATCATCCATGACCGGGAAGCCCACGATGATACCATGGCAATCCTCAAGGAAAAAGGCCCCCTGCGATACGGCGGCATCATGCATTGTTTTTCCGGCGATATCCGATTTGCCGGCCAGGTCCTTGATCTCGGGCTCCATATCTCGATCCCCGGTACCGTTACCTTCAAGAACGCGGACCGCCTGAAAGAGGTGGCAACAAAAATCCCGCTTTCATCCCTGCTTCTGGAGACCGACGGGCCTTTCCTGACACCCCATCCCTTTCGGGGAAAAAGAAATGAACCTCAGTTTGTGTTATTTACTGCCCGGGAGATAGCCGAGTTGCGTGATATCCCACTGGACGAACTCGCAGAAAGGACAAGCCGGAATGCATGTCTGCTCTTTGGACTCAGCTCCCTCATCGATTGCCGAAAATGATTGCCGAAAATCTCCAGATCGTCAAGGAAAGGATCAAGAGTGCGGCATTGCAATGCGGCCGCAAGCCGACGGACATCCGCCTGGTGGCCGTGTCCAAGACATACCCGATATCTGCCATACAAGAGGCGATGGCGGCTGATCAGTTTCTCTTCGGAGAGAACTATATCCAGGAAGCGGAAAAAAAATGTCCGGCACTCGACGCCAAGGTCCAGTTCCATTTCATCGGTCACCTCCAGAGTAACAAGGCCGGTATCGCGGCAAGAATATTCGGGATGATCGAAACGGTGGACAGGGTGAAACTGGCACTGAACCTGAACAAACACCTTGTCCAGTCCGGCAGGACCATGGATATCCTGATCCAGGTCAATATCGGCAAAGATGACAAAAAATCCGGGATCCCCCCGGAAGATACGGAAGGCCTGATTCACGGGATATCCTCTCTGTCGAACCTGAGGATCCGGGGTCTGATGACCATGCCACCGTTTTTCGACGATCCGGAAAGGGTCCGCCCCTGTTTCCGGCAACTCCGGTTGTTGGCCGAGGATCTCCGCTGCAAGGGCCTCTTTTACGACAACGACACGGTGGAGCTTTCCATGGGAATGTCCAATGATTTCCCCATCGCGATTGAAGAAGGGGCAACCCTTGTTCGTATAGGAACCGCCATCTTCGGAACTCGGCCCTTACCCACTTAACCCAGCGAAAGGAAGCAAGCAATGAAAATCACAATGATCGGAACAGGATATGTCGGATTGGTTACCGGGACCTGTTTTGCCGAATTCGGCCATCATATTACCTGTGTAGACAAGGACCAACAAAAAATCGACCTGCTGATGAACGGATCAATCCCGATCTACGAACCGGGTCTGGATGTCCTGGTGGCAAAAAACAGAAAGGAAGGACGCCTCACCTTCACCACCTCTATGCCCGAGGCGGTAGGCAAGGCCGAAGCGGTATTTTTGGCCGTCGGCACTCCCAGCAGCAGGAGAGGAGACGGCTATGCCGACCTCAGCTATATCTACGAAGCAACGAAGGAAATCGCCGGCCATCTCCAAGGGTATACCGTGATTGTCGACAAAAGCACCGTGCCGGTCGGCACGGCACGGCAGGTAGAAAGAATCATAAGAGAAGTCAACCCGGAAGCCGACTTCGACATCGCCTCCAACCCCGAATTTTTAAGAGAAGGAGCGGCAATTACCGACTTTATGCGACCGGATCGCGTGGTCATCGGAGTCGAATCGAAAAAGGCCGAAGAACTGCTCAGGGCCATCTACCGGCCGCTGTATCTCCAGGAGACCCCGATCGTCAGGACCGATATCGCAACCGCCGAAATGACCAAATATGCCGCCAACGCCTTTCTGGCTGTCAAGATCAGCTTCATCAATGAGATCGCGCTCCTCTGTGATGCCGTCGGCGCAGACGTTGTGGCCCTTGCCAGGGGAATCGGCATGGACGGCAGGATCGGCAAGAAGTTTCTTCATCCCGGCCCCGGTTACGGCGGATCCTGTTTTCCCAAGGACACCCTGGCCCTGATGAGGATTGCCCAGGAATATGGCCAAAATCTCAGGATCGTCGAGGCTGCAGTGGAAGTGAACGCAGCCCAGAAGGCCAAGATGATCAAAAAAATCAGGGACGTCCTCGGGGGCTCGGAGGCAGGCAAGACCCTTGCCGTTTTAGGCCTCACCTTCAAACCGGAAACGGATGACATGCGTGACTCCCCGGCCTTGACAATCCTGCCCGCCCTCCTGGAAAAGGGAGCCGTGTTGAAAGTCCACGATCCCCAGGGTATGAACGAAGCGAAAAAACTCCTCCCTGCCGGGATAGCATATGTAGAGGATTCCTATTCCGCCTGCGAGGGCGCGGATGCCGTCGTGCTGATGACCGAATGGAACCAGTACAGGGCCCTCGATCTGGAAAGACTGGCTTCGGAGATGCGGGGGAGAATATTTATCGATCTTCGAAACGTCTATGAACCGGAAAAGCTGCGAGCCAACGGATTTCTCTATGTCGGGGTCGGGAGATCGTAGAAAATTTGTACAGGTGAAGGTATAAAAAAAGCCCCTGTAAAAGGGGCTTTTTTTATACTGTACGGCAGAGAGCTATTTCTTGGACTTGGAGGCCCTCTTCGCGGCCTTCAACGGGTTGACCCGTATCTTGGCCACCTCGATCTCGGGTTTCACATGGGTTGCGAAATTACAGATACCAAGCCGCCACTTGGCTTCAGGATTGAGATAGGTCTGGCAATACTTGTTCCCATCCTCCTCAACAATCCGATCACATCCGATACACTTCTCGACCACTGTTTGAAATTTGCCGTTGCTATATTTTCCTGCGGCCTGTTGCATACTATCCTCCTCATCATAAAGGCATACCCGCAAAACGTCCAACGGGCATGATAACAGCAAAACGAACCATCTCATTGGAGATGAATATAAAACGTGGTATGTTACCAGGGAGAGAATATTTGCACAAGTATTAAAAATATTTTTCCAGTGATTTCTTAATATCTTTGACAGATTGACCTTTTCCAGCCTATTATTAATGTATTAAGTATCATCCACCAAAAAGCCGGAACCGTCCCTGGTTTCCTCTGCTGCAGATGTTTTTTTTAATATAGCGTATAATTTTATTGTGTTATTAGAGTGATACTTGTATTCTTCAATAATATAACATAGAATTGATTCAATCCGTACGGTTTGTTCTGTCATTTATTGTTACACCGTTTTTTCAGCCGACAGGGGAGGACGGTGACAGCTCTGTCCGGCCATGGAGACAATGAAAAGAGTTTTTTGCAGCTTTTTTTGCTATTTTCACACAACCAGACCTGCATAAAACATAGCAAATTTGGAGAAAGAAGATGCCTGTTTATATATGGAAAGGGAAAAATACCTATGGCGAAAAGCGCAAAGGAGAAATAGAGGCAGCGGATCAGACTGCCGCTCTCGGGTATGTAAAACGCATGCGCATAACCGATGTGATCATCAAGGAAAAGCCGAAAGATCTCTTTGCAAACGTGGCGCTTTTCAGACCACGGGTGACGAACAAAGACGTCATTGTCTTCACTCGTCAGCTCTCGACCATGATCGATGCCGGACTTCCCCTTGTTCAATGCCTGGAGATCCTGGGCAAACAACAGGAAAATCCGACCTTCAAGAAAATCCTGCAAGCTGTTCAGTCCGATGTCGAATCCGGTACCACCTTTGCCGACTCCATGCGCAAGCATCCAAAGGTGTTCGACAATCTCTTCTCCAATATGATCGAGGCCGGCGAGACCGGCGGTATCCTCGACACCATCCTGTCCCGATTGGCGATCTTCCTGGAAAAGTCGATGGCCCTGAAGAAAAAGATCAAGGGGGCGATGACCTACCCGGCCATCTGTCTTGCCATCTCCATCCTGATCCTGATCATCATCCTGGTCTTCGTCATCCCGGTTTTTTCTCAAATGTTTACCCAGTTCGGCTCCGCCCTGCCGCTTCCGACGCAGATTGTCGTCAATATGAGTGATGCGGTCAAACACTATTTTTACCTCTTTGTCATCGGCTTCGTTGCTATATTCTATATAATAAAGAAGATATACAACACGGAACAAGGGCGCATCAAGATGGACGCCATGTTTCTGAGAACCCCGGTGGTCGGTCTCCTGATCCGCAAGGTGTCGGTTGCCAAGTTCACCAGGACCCTGAGCACCATGCTGCAGAGCGGCGTTCCGATCCTCGAGGCCTTGCAGGTGGTGGCCAAGACCTCCGGCAACAAGATCATCGAACGGGCCGTGCTCCGGGTGTCCGATTCGATCGCCGAGGGGCGGCCGATGGCCGAGCCGCTTGAAGAGAGCGGGGTCTTTCCCAACATGGTCATTCAGATGATAAACGTCGGCGAATCGGTCGGCGCCCTGGACACCATGCTCGAAAAGATCGCCGATTTTTATGATGAGGAGGTGGATATGGCGGTGGCAAACCTGACCGCAATGCTGGAGCCGTTCATGATGGTCTTTCTCGGTGGGATGATCGGCGGGCTCGTTGTTGCCATGTATCTTCCCATATTCAAGATCGCCTCGGTTGTATGATGCTGAATGATGCAATTTTTCAAAATAAATTTATATACTTTTCTTGAATGACAGTGTTGACATTCTCTCTGTATTGTATATCATACTATGATATCAATACTTTTAAACACCAAAGGAGGAAAATATGACATTGACGAAAGCGGACCTGGTCCAGCAGGTCTATAAGAATCATGAGACTTTGACAAAGGCGCAGGCCACGGAATCGGTTGAGTCGTTTCTTCGCATCTCAAAGAATTCCCTTATAAACGGCAAAGATCTTCTGTTAAGCGGATTTGGCAAATTTAATGTCAAGGACAAAAATGCACGGCGGGGGCGCAATCCACAGACAGGAGACGAACTTACACTTGAAGCCAGAAGGGTCGTAACCTTCAAACCCTCGGGGATATTGCGCGATAAAATTAACGAAGCCTGAACCTGTATCGGCGACTTCAACCCAAAACGTACTCCTTTGCCTTGTTGATTGCCTGTAGACGCAGCTTCTGCATCTACAGGCAATTTTTTCTTTTATCCCAAAGACCCTGCGCTCTCACCGTTTCCGGATCCGATGCCTTTGCCTGTTGCCTATACACGCCTTGGGATAAAAGATATCCATGATTCCTCAACCTGGAACCTCCACCCGTTTCTCGACAACGACATTGCCGATGCTCTCCAGGCCTCAATCGCCAAGGTAGGGGTTCTTCACCCACCGGTACTGGTGCAGACGAAGGAGAAGACCTGCGACATCGTCAGCGGACGAAAACGTGTGCGATGCGCTCAATTGTCAGGCATGGCGACCCTCTTCTGTGCCGTCCTGCCCGAGACCACTCCGGTCAAGACACTCCTGACCGTTCTGCTTGAAGATCAGGCGGCTACAGGTCCCCTGTCCCAACCCGAGGCGGCGACCTTTATTAAATTATGCCGTGATCACCTGGATAAGGCAGAGGCCCTTGAGATGTTTCGTCAAGGGCCTCTGCCTCAAATGGATCCGCAGCATCTTCTCAGGCTGCTTGCATTCGATAACCTGCTGCTGCGCCGTCTCCATTTCGGGCAACTGACGGACAGGATCGTCCCCGACCTTCTGTGGTTCGATGACGAGGCCAGAAACAGGATCGTATGCCTTATAGATGTGCTGCAGCTCGGAGCAAACAAGCAGAAACGGCTGATCAGCCTCTGCCGGGATATCATGCAACGCGAGGACATTTTGCTTGCCTCGCTCCTCGATGACACCGACATCATGCAAATCATCGAACATCCGGCCATGAATACCCCGCAGAAGATAAACCGGCTGTTCGAAATCCTCCGGAAACGCTGTTTCCCCAGGAGCACCGCGGCCATGGAAATCTTCTGCTCCCGGGTTCGGGAACTCTCGCTCCCCCGGGCCTTCACCCTTACTCCAAGTCCTTATTTTGAACGGGATGAGGTGACCCTCTCCATAGGCTTTCCGGATCTCGCGTCCTGTGAACGGGCCTTGCCGTCGTTAAAGGGCCTTGTCGGCGACGATCGAAGAACCGGGACCGGTGGGGGGAACGTCACCGATAGCTGACATCGCCTTCGATCATCAGGTCATTGCCGAATCGTCTGTAACGAACACCTTCGAGGCCTATGGCCTCCTGTCTGTCGGCGGCAACAACGCCCGTCACGACGGAACTGCCCCCATCGCCGGCAAATAGAGGGGCATAAAAAAGATTTGCGTGATCCACCAGGCGATTTCTCAACATCGAGCCATGCACGGTGCCCCCCCCCTCCACCAGAACCGATGTGATGCCCTCCGCTCCCAGAATCCTCAATACCGTCCTGAGGTCCAGCCTCCCGTCTTCGCCCCTGGCCACCGTCCGGACGACCGTACCGGCTCCGGTCAGGACCTTTTTCTTTTCGGGGTCCGCTTTCTCTCCGCAGAAGATCCAGGTCGGCGCCTTTGAATCCAGATGGAGGACCCGTGCCGCAGGACGAATATGCAGTCCGGTATCCAAGATGATCCTGATCGGGTCTTTGGTCCTTCGCTTGGGCAGGCGGGTTGTCAACGACGGGTCATCGATACTGACGGTACCGACTCCGACCATGATCGCATCGGCTCTGTCCCGCAACCTGTGCACCTCGGTCAGTGATTCGGGACCCGTTATCCAGCCGCCGTATCCTTTGCGGTATGCTATTTTCCCATCCAGGCTGACACCCGCCTTCATCACCACCCAGGGCATGCTGGTCGTGATATGTTTTAAAAAGGGTTTGTTGATTTCACGGCACTGCTCTGCCAGAACACCGCAGAGCACCTCAATTCCCCGCTCCCGCAGGTAGTCGATGCCGGTTCCGTCCACCAGAGGGTTCGGATCTTCCATTCCCACGACCACTCTGGAGACACCCGCCCGGACCAGGGCGTGACTGCAGGGAGGTGTCCGCCCGGTATGGTTGCAGGGCTCAAGGGTTATATAGATGGTAGCGCCGATCGCCTCTCTCCCTGCTTTTTGCAAGGCATTGATTTCAGCGTGCGGCTCGCCGGCCTTTTTATGATATCCTTTTGCGACGATACGGTGGTTGTTGACGATAACGGCCCCGACACAAGGATTGGGTGAAGTCCTGCCAAGGCCCTTGCGGGCCTCCTTGAGGGCAATGTGCATATAGTAGCTATCCCTCTCGACGGTCACGTCTCTTCATCCTTTTCCGAAGAATACTCCATCATCGCCCGGGCATCGAGCAAGGTCTTCAGCTCATCCATGAATTCGTTGACATCCTTGAATTGCCTGTAGACCGAGGCAAACCGTACGTAGGCCACCTCATCAAGCTTGGGCAGGTCCTCCATCACCCATTGGCCGACAACCTTTGACGAGACCTCCTTAGATCCCAAGTCCTGGAGTTTTCTTTCTATTTCATCGACAAATTTATCGATGTTGTCGCGACTCACCGGCCTCTTCTCGCATGCCTTTTCGAGTCCTATCACCATTTTTTGTCTGTCCCAGGCCTCTCTCCGTCCATCCTTCTTGACCAGCACAGGCATCATCACCTCGAGTCTCTCATAGGTTGTGAACCTCTGATTACAGGAAAGACATGAACGCCTCCTCCTGGTGATGGTACATTCCTTATTCAGACGGGAGTCGATAACCTTGTTGTCAAGGTGGCCACAATAGGGACATTTCATACACCCTCCATCAGCGTATCTGAGATTTTCATGAACGGTTCGCTGCTCTCATTGTACCCATCCTGAGCAAAATCACAAAACCTGTCCAACCATTTATTTCTTCCGGAAGAGGTTTCAGATTCTGGCCACAATTCTTGATAGAGGAAAGCTTTTGCAAAGCTCCACTATCTCAAGGCGAACCTGTCCGATGGTCTGCTCGTCGCGTCGTTCAATCACCCGGTTGATAAACCCGGCAATCATCTCCATCTCCCGGGCCCGCATCCCTCTCGTGGTCACAAGGGGCGTTCCTATGCGCACACCACTGGTAACAAACCGGGACTTGGTATCAAATGGAATTGCATTTTTATTGACGGTGATCCCTGCTCTGCCAAGAATATCTTCCGCCTCTTTCCCCGATATATCCTTACTGGAGAGGTCGAGAAGCATCAGATGGTTGTCGGTTCCGCCCGATACCAGCCTGAATCCTTTTTTCATCAGACTCTCGGCCAGGACGCGGGCGTTGGCAACCACATGCCGCTGGTCTTGCAGAAAATCATCTCCCATGGCCTCTTTGAAGCCCACCGCCTTTGCCGCAATGGCATGCATCAGTGGTCCTCCCTGGATGCCGGGAAAGATATTGCTGTTTAAGACCTTTCCCCACTTTTCCTTGGCGAGAATCAGTCCTCCTCTCGGCCCACGCAGAGTCTTGTGGGTCGTGGAGGTGACGACATCGGCATGGGGTATCGGAGAGGGATGGACATCGGCTGCCACCAGGCCGGCAATATGGGCCATATCCACCATGAAAACGGCCCCGATCCGATCGGCGATGGTGCGAAACCCGGCAAAATCGAGAAATCGCGGGTAGGCACTGGCTCCGGCGATAATCATCTTCGGTCTTCTCTCCTTTGCAATGCGCTCCACCTCGTCCATATCGATCTGCTCATTGTCGGGGGAGACACCATAGGAGATAAAGTCATAGAGTTGTCCGGAGAAGCTGACGGGACTCCCATGCGTCAGATGTCCGCCGTGCGCAAGGTCCATTCCCAGGACGGTATCGCCCGGTTTCAATAGGGCAAAATAGACACCCATATTTGCCTGTGACCCCGAATGAGGCTGAACGTTTGCATATTCGGCACCAAATATCTCTTTGGCTCGTTCAATCGCCAGGGTCTCAACAGTATCCGCATTCCGGCAGCCGCCATAATAGCGTTTCTCCGGATAGCCCTCGGCATATTTATTTGTAAAAACAGATCCTTGTGCATCAAGAACCGCCTGTGAGGCAATATTTTCAGAGGCAATCAATTCCAACTGATTATCCTGACGATCATATTCCGCCTGGATACTCCTGAAAATTTCAGGATCAGTTTCTTGTAATGTTTTCATCGACTTTAACACTTCCTTTCTTGTTGGTTATCTCAGAGCCTTGCCCTTTCACCGGTCTATCTCCCGATGCGGGAGTCAAGTGAAGAACTGTAAAAAAAAACAGCACTTTTCACAATGACAAAAAAGACCCTCCGGTAAAAACCCCGGAGGCTGCACGGGCAACCTGATAGCTCAACAGACTGCCACGCCGGACTGTGGCAAACGGTCTTTTTGCAATGCCGGCCCAAAAAAGGAAAGCCGGCCCTTCAAATGAATGAATGCCGGCTTTCCTGTCACTCAAGGAATTGACGTCTAAACACCGAACTGCTCGATCCGCCGCTGATGACGTCCCCCGGCAAAATCGGTTTCCAACCATGTCTTGACAATGCCTTCGGCTACGCCGTTGCCGATCACCCTGGCGCCCAGACAAAGGACATTGGCATTGTTATGTTCGCGGCTCATGCGAGCAGTATAGTCGTCATGGCAGAGTGCCGCACGGACACCCTTTAATTTATTGGCAACCATGGACATACCGATACCGGTTCCACAGATCAGTATACCGGCGCTGCATGTCCCGTTTTGCACCTGCTCTCCGACATTTTTGGCAAAGACCGGGTAATCAACGGATGCAGATGAAAAACAACCGACATCGGCAACCTCATGGCCAAGCGAGAGGATAAATGCTTTCACCATCTCCTTCATCTCATACCCGCCATGGTCGGCACCAATCACAATCTTCATACCCTTCCTCCGACCCCCCTTCTTCAGCCTTCGAATCGTTTCATGGCAATGACCGCATTTGTGCCGCCAAAACCGAAGGAATTCGAAAGTGCGTAGCGAATGCCCAGTTTTTTAGCCGTATTGGGGACATAATCAAGATCGCATTCCGGGCTCGCCTGCTGCAGGTTGATGGTCGGCGGCGCAATCTGATCCCTGATGCTCAGCACCGTAAAGACGGACTCGATGCCGCCGGCCGCTCCCAACATGTGCCCCGTCATCGATTTTGTCGAGCTGATTGCCAGCTTTCCGGCATGCTCGCCGAAGACGGACTTGATGACCAGGGTCTCGCACCGATCGTTGAGCTGTGTCGACGTACCATGGGCATTGATGTAATCGATCTGCTCGGGTTCTATCCCGCCATCTTTCAAGGCCATCCTGATGCACCTGATCGCACCCTCACCATCTTCCGGCGGAGCCGCGACGTGATAGGCGTCACTGCTCAGTCCGTAACCGGAAACCTCGGCATAGATATCGGCACCACGAGCCAAGGCATGTTCCAATTCCTCCAGAACCAACATCCCTGAACCCTCGGACATCACAAATCCATCACGGTCCTTGTCAAACGGCCTCGATGCCGCTGCAGGATCGTCATTGCGGGTGGACAAAGCCTTCATTGCCGTAAAGCCGCCTATTCCGGTGGCGCAGATAACCGCCTCTGCACCGCCGGTCACGATAACGTCGCACTCGCCGTACTTTATATGACGGTAGGACTCACCAACAGCGTGGGTCCCGGCGGCGCAGGCCGTCGTCAGACACAGATTCGGGCCCTTTGCACCCAACATCATGGATATGTGCCCCGACGGCATGTTGGGAATAACCATCGGGATAAAAAAAGGCGTTACCTTTTTCGGGCCACGATCGAGAATAACACTATGACAGACCTCTATGGTGGGAAGTCCTCCCATACCACAACCGGTAATGACCCCGACGCGACCGCAGTTGTCCTTATCTATCACAACACCGCTGTCTTCAACGGCCATCCGGGCTGCGGCCAAACCATACTGAACAAAGAGGTCCAAGTGCTTGGCCGTCTTTTTTTCAAAGAAGGCCTCGACCTCGAAATCCTTTACTTCCGCTGCAATCTTGACCAAGAAGTCGCTGGTATCGAAACGAGTGATACGATCTACCCCGCTCTTACCTGCACAGATATTTTTCCAGGTTTTTTCAACCCCTGTTCCCAGCGGTGTTACAAGACCTACACCTGTAACCACTACTCTGCGCTTCACGTTATTCGGCTCCCTGAAACTGGATATTATCTCTAAAGGCTACCGGAAAAACAGTACCGGAGGTTCTATTTATTCAATCTATTGACATAGTCTATGGCGTCCTGAACCGTACTGATCTTCTCGGCGTCCTCGTCGGGTATCTCAATATCGAATCCTTCTTCCATGGCCATAATCAGTTCAACAAGGTCCAAAGAATCCGCGCCCAGGTCATCGACAAACGATGCGTTGGGTACGACTTTTTCCCTTTCAACACTCAATTGCTCAACAATAATATCGATCATCTTTTGATCTACAGCCATTGCATTTCTCCCTTAATTTTAGATAATCTACAGTGCCGATACCTTGGCCATACACGGCTAACGCTTTGTTATACAAAAAAATACTTTAGCAAAATTCCATTTTTGCCTTTTCTTGATAAAATCACTGCCAAATATTACATATTTTCAAACAATCGCAAGCGAAATCACAGACGGATCACATGTACATGCCACCGTTGACATGAATGACCTGTCCGGTGATATAGCCGCCATCCTCACCGACCAGATAGGCAACGGCTCCGGCAATGTCCTCCACGGTCCCCAACGAGCCGAGGGGAATGTCGTTCTTGAGCTTCGCCTGGACTTCGGGCAAGAGGGCGTCGGTCATCTCGGTTGCGATATATCCCGGGGCAACACAGTTGACGGTGATATTCCTGGAGGCATATTCCCTGGCCATGGACTTGGCCATGCCGATCATCCCGGCCTTGGCGGCGGCGTAGTTCACCTGACCGGCATTGCCGGAGAGACCGACGACGGAACTGATATTGACAATCCGCCCCCAGCGTTTTTTCATCATGCCCTTGGCAACGGCCTTGGCACAGAGAAAGGCGCCTTTCAGATTGGTGTCGAGGACCGCGTCCCAATCCGATTCTTTCATTCTGGCGATCAGGCCGTCCCGTGTTATCCCGGCATTGTTGACCAAAATATCGATCGAGCCTGCCTCGGCTGTGATCTCTTTCAAGGCCGCCTCGACCGCCGGGGCATCCGCTATGTCAAAGCCGCTGATTTTTGCGGTCCCACCGGCAACTTCAATCATTTTTCCGGTCTCAACGGCAGCCTCCGGACGGCTGACATAGTTGATATAGACCGTCGCCCCCATGGAACCGAGCCGCAGACAAACCGCCCTGCCGATACCGCGGCTTCCGCCGGTAACCAGCGCCGTTTTTCCATCCAGGGTCTTCATGAACCTCTCAGCTCCTCTATCTTGGCTATCAATTTCGGGATAATCTCATAGAGATCTCCCACCAGACCAAAATCGGCAACATCGAAGATCGGCGCATTCCGGTCACGGTTTATCGCCACAATCGTGTCCGCCGACTGCATCCCGGCGACGTGCTGTATCGCGCCGGAAATGCCGCAGGCGATATAGAGTTTCGGAGCAACGGTTTTTCCCGTCTGACCGACCTGGTGGGGATAGGGGATCCACCCGGCATCCACGGCGGCCCGCGAAGCAGCCACATCGCCGTTCAATGACGCCGCCAGTTGGCGGATCAATTCAAACCCTTTTTCATTGTCCAGACCCCGTCCGCCGGAAACCAGGATATCGGATTCCTGGATATTGACATTCGATCCTTGGGCGAAAACCGATTCAATCACCTGCACTCTGCTTTTCAGCTGATCGGCCGAGGGCTTGATATCGATCACTGCGCCGGTGCGCCCGGCATCGAAGGGCAGGGCCTTCATGACCCTCGGCCGGACCGTTGCCATCTGCGGCCGTGTCGACGGACATTCGATTGTGGCCATGATATTGCCGCCGAAGGCAGGGCGCGTCTGGAGAAGGGCTCCATCCTCGACGCGGATCTCTAGTTTGGTACAGTCCGCCGTGAGCCCCGTATTCAGGGTCGTTGCCACACCCGGAATGAAGGAACGGCCGATGGCGGTGGCCCCTGCCAGTACGATCTCAGGTCTCTGTTCTTTTATCAGGGCGGTCATCACCGCCCCGTAAACGTCATCGGTAAAATGTTCCAGGGCCGGGTCGTCAATCCTATAGACGATATCGGCGCCGTGGCCGATAAGCTGCGCCGCCGTCTCGCAGGTATCATGACCGATCAGCACAGCGGACAACGGTACACCGCGTTTATCGGCAAGCCTTCTGCCGACTCCCAGCAGCTCCAGGGAAACCGCGGCAAGATTTTCCATTCTGAACTCACAGAAGACCAAGACGCCCGACCACCCGTCGAGATCCATGCGCACGCTTTTTTCGGTATCGACCATGGCGAGCGCTCCGATTTCACAGGCCTCGACACAGGCACCGCAAAGCGTACAGGCATCTCCGATCACGGCCTTGCCGTCAATCACCGAAATCGCGCCAAAGGCACACTGATCCTCACAGATTCCGCAGCCGATACAGAGGTTGTTGTCTATTTTCACCATCTCATGTCCTCCCCGCCGGCCTAGGATAAATACGGCTGCAGCTTGTTGACAAGCTGTTCGATCTGTTCATCGATGGTGCCCGTGAGCAGGCAACGTTCACCCCGCGGCTCGGGAGGGAAAACCTTGACCACCTGTGTCGGTGATCCCGGAAGGCCTATCAAGGCGGAATCTGCATCAATTTCCGCCGCATTCAGGGTCCTGATCACCGCCTTTTTAGCCCGCATGGTCCCTTTCAATGACGGCACCCGCGGCACATTGACATCCTTGACCACCGTTAACAGGGCAGGGAAACCGATCTTGATCACATCATAGCCGTCATCCATCATCCGTTCCACCACCAGCCCGGTCGTATCCGCCTCGCGGACCTTTTGAACGCAGGTGATAAAGGGTACGCCAAGCCTCATCGCCAGGCCCGGTCCGACCTGGGCCGTATCGCCGTCAATCGCCTGTTTGCCGCAGATGACCAGATCAAAGGAGCCAAGGGTCGTGATCGCCTTGCCGAGGGTATAGGATGTCGCCCAGGTATCGGCACCGGCAAAGGCTCGATCCGAGACCAGAACACCGTGATCGGCACCGCAGGAGATGGCCTGCCTGAGGATGGCCTCGGCCTGAGGAGGCCCCATGGTCAGGACCGTCACCTCGCCTCCGAGTGATTCCTTGATGCGTACGGCCTCCTCCAGGGCATACTGATCATAGGGATTCATGATCGACTGCACCCCTTCGCGAGCCAGCGTATTTGTTTTCGGGTCCAGACGTACGTCCTTGGCGTCGGGGACCTGCTTTGCACAGACAATAATGTTCATCGAAAACCTATCCCGCTGGATTGTTAATTCTTCCTGGCATATTCCTTATTGAGCTCCTGGCCGACCACATTGCGTTGGATCTGGTTGGTACCCTCGTATATCTGCAGGATCTTCGCATCCCTCATCATCTTTTCCACCGGATAGTCACACATATAACCATATCCCCCCATGACCTGAACGGTATCGGTTGTGACCTTCATGGCCGTATCGGTGGCAAAAACCTTACACATGGAAGAGACCTTCGACATATCCTCGGGATGGGCGTCGATATGCTTTGCCGCTCCGTAAACCAACGAACGGGCCGCCTCTATGCCGATGGCCATATCGGCCAGCATGTGTTGAACGGCCTGAAAGGCAATGATCGGTTTACCGAACTGGACACGTTGTTTCGCATAATTCGCCGCCTCGTCCAGGGCACCCTGGGCCAGACCGACACCAAGAGCGGCAATGCCCGGCCGAGAGGAATCCAGCGTCTTCATGACCGTGATAAACCCCGTCCCTCTTCTGCCGACAATCCTATCCTTGGGAATCCTGCAGTCTTTAAAGATGAGTTCCGTGGTGGACGAGGCCCGTATTCCCATCTTCTTTTCCTTGGCCCCGCAGGAAAAACCGGGATCCCCCTCTTCAACGATAAAAATCGAGGCCCCGCGGGCTCCTTTGTTGCGATCGGTGATGGCCACAATCGAATAGATCTGTGCCTCACCGCCGTTGGTTATCCACTGTTTGGTGCCGTTTAATACCCAGTCGTCGCCATCGAGGACCGCCGTGGTCCGGATCCCGGAGGCATCGGAACCGGCGTTTGCCTCGGTCAGACCGAAGGCGGCGAACTTCTTGCCGGCGGCCACATCGGGGAGGTAGTGTTCCTTCTGCTCGTCCGAACCGGAAAAGAGGATCGGATAAATACCCAAAGAACTGGCGGCAAAGGCGGTGCCCACGCCGATACACCCGCGTGCAAACTGTTCCAGCGCCAGGACGATATCGAAACAACCGCCGCCGAATCCGCCGTAGGCCTCCGGAATACTGAGGCCGAAGAGATCGGCTTGTGCCATCTCGTTCAGAATGTCACGGGGAAACTCATGCAATTCATCCAGTTCGGCACGCCTCGGAATGATTCTATCATCGGTAATCTTCCGGGTAATATCAACAATCATCTGTTGTTCTTCAGATAGAAAATAATCCATTTTGCTCTCCTATTTACCACTTGATAAGGGATGCGCCCCAGGTAAAACCGCCGCCGAAGCAGCATAGCAGGATCATATCTCCCTTGGTGAACAAGCCTTGTCTGTTGGCTTCATCCAGGGCTATGGGGACCGACGCCGCAGATGTGTTCCCGTATTCGGATACGTTTACAAACACCCTCTCTTCCGGGAAATCAAGCCGTTCAAGCAATTTTTTTATGATGCGGATGTTTGCCTGATGAGGAATAAACAATTTAACGGAATCCAGGCTGATATTTTCCTGCTCCAGGAGCCCGGACACGGATTCCTCCATGGCCTTGACGGCATATTTAAAGACCTCCTTGCCCTCCATGATGATATGCGATCCCGGGTTATCGGCAACCTCCAGATCAGGGTTACAGCTGGGAGGAGCATGCATATACAAGAGTTTCCATAACGTCCCGTCGGAATGCAGGTTGGAACCTATAACCCCCCTGCCGTCATCGTTGCAATGACCGAGAACAACGGCACCCGCTCCGTCACCGAAAAGGATACAGGTATTGCGGTCGGTCCAATTCACCTTGGAGGAAAGTGTCTCGGCACCGATGACCAGTATTTTTTTTTGGTGCTCGGCCCGGATCTGCTTGTCACCTATATCCAGCCCGTAGACGAATCCGGAACAGGCGGCATTAATATCATAGGCGAAGGCCTTGTTCGCCCCCAGTTCTTTCTGAACGAAGCAGGCGCAAGACGGCATCAGCATATGCGAACTGACGGTCCCGACGATGATGAGATCGAGCTCATCGGCACCGAGACCAGCCATTTCCAGGGCCTTGCGCCCGGCTGCCGTTGCCAGTTGATGCGTCTTCTCACCTCTCCCGCCGATCCGTCTCTTCTTGATTCCGGTCCTGGAATAAATCCAGGCATCATCGGTATCAACAATGGATTCCAGGTCCTTGTTGGTCAGTATCCTTTTGGGCAGACTTGAGCCGGTTCCAAGAATTACGGTCCCCATTATTCACCTATCGATTCTTCCTTAGTGCAGACTGCAATATCCCTGGCAATGACCTCATTGACATTGTTCCTGACCATATGGACCGCCTCCAGGATCGCATTCTTGATTGCCAGTGCGTTGGACTTGCCGTGGCAGACGATACCGGTCCCGTTTATCCCCAGGAGCGGGGCACCGCCGTACTCGGCATAATCCACGCGCCTTTTGAAGGCGCTGAATGCCGGACGGGCCAGAAGATATCCCACTTTGGCCCGAAAAGATTTGAGTATCTCGTTTCTCAACATCTGCATCGCAGCCTCAGCCAGCCCTTCGCTCACCTTGAGGCAGATATTGCCGACAAACCCATCGCAGACGATGACGTCGACATTTCCCTGAAAGACATCCCTTCCCTCGACATTGCCTATGAAATGCAAGGAACTTTCCTTCAGCAGAGCATAGGTCTCTTTGACCAGGGAATTGCCTTTCCCGCTCTCCTCGCCGATCGTCAACAGGCCGACCCTGGGCTCCTGGATCTCATATATCCTGGCAAAGGCCGCTGCCATGACCCCAAATTGATACAGATGGATCGGGCGACAATCCACATTGGCCCCGACATCCATCATCACCACAGGATTCTTCAAGGTTGGAAAGACGGAGGCGATTCCGGGCCGGGAGACATTTTTAATCCGCCCGAGTTTGCGCAGGGCAGCCGCCATTGTCGCCCCGGAATTTCCGGCGCTGACGACAGCCTCGACCTCGCCTCGCAGCACCAGATCAAATGCAACAACGATGGAAGAATCCTTCTTCCTGCGAATAGCATCGACGGGATGTTCATCCATCCCGATCACCTGAGATGCATGAATGATCTTCAAGCTCTCGGTATTCTTAGAACTTGACGCTATCTTGCTCAGATACGACTGCAGAAGAGCCTCATCTCCCACCAGGCTGATCTGCACGTCAGCCTGACCTACGGCAAGCAATGCCCCGGCAATCAGTTCCTCCGGACCATGGTCGCCACCCATGGCATCCAGGGCAATCCGCACGTCTGTCTCCTATTCAGCTTCGGTTGTGAGATCAAACACCGTCCGTCCCTTGTATTTTCCACAGCTGCCGCAAAGACGGTGCGGTTCTTTCGGTTCCCCACAGTCCGAGCATACGGACAGACCCGGTGCCTTCAATGCATCATGAGAACGTCTTTTATGTGTTCGCGAATGCGAATGTCTTCTTTTCGGCAGAGCCATAATATCCTCCAGTCCAGTAAAAAAATGCCTATCCCTCCGGCATCTTATCAAGGCTTCTTTAAATTTTTCAATACAGCAAAGGGCGAATCTGCCGGTTCGGGCTCGCACCGGCAGGCCTCATACCTCAACACCGCCCCGCATCCGGGACAGAGTCCCCGGCAATCGTCGGCACAGACCTTCGATTCAGGGGCGGCCAACAGCACCTGTTCCCTGAGAATCGCATCAATATCGACAACCGGTTCATCCAGAAAAACAGTGCCGAAATCTTCTTCACCGCACTCCATTTCCGGCACATACACTGTCATATCTTCTCCGGTCTTGAAAAGGTAATGAAACGAGCTGGAAAGCGATGAATCGAACGGCTCGCCACAGCGATCACAGAGAAACCCCACCGTTGCCTGGAGCTCTCCCGTCAAAAGAACCGTCTCGTTATCCTTTTTCACCATGTCGATTTCGGCATACAGCAATTCGCGCAGCGGGAATTCTTCCGCCGGAAACCAACCTGTCTCCTTAATGGAATAATGCGTATTATCCGTTGATATCCGACCAAATGTTACCTTCATCCCGTCACTTATCAACCAGTTTCGATTCGAGCGGAAAGACAAAGGAGAGAAAAATAATCAATTTATGGAAGAATGGCTAGAAAAAAATAGGTCCATAGAAAAATTGAGCCCCCGGAAAAACCCTTAGAGACAGCAATGGTATTACGAAAATTCGACCAGTTACAACGATGAACCGTCGGCAAGCGGTTTTTTACGATGCCGATAAAATTCAGCACTCCCTTCCTGCCGGTCCGGTTGTATCCTTAGGTCTTGCACCACTCTCTATAAGATATGAGCCAACCTCTCCGAACTCTTGCGCAAGCGAAGATTAGCCACGTAGAGAAGCCGCCTCATGATCTTGAGCAAGAGCAGAGGGGCCTTTTCACCAAGGGTAGCCAGGCCTTCGCATCCCAGGTGATGGAGCCGCGAATCTTCAATTGCAACGATGGTCGCGGCATGGGTCATATTGTCCAATACCCCTGCTTCTCCGACCGATGCCCCGGGTTCCAGCAGGGCCACCACCTGGGTACGGTCATTAAATCCCGTTTCCTTGAGGACGGCAAGCCTGCCGGTTTCCAGAAAATAGACCCCGGAGGAGGCGTCGCCGGCACAGAAGAGCCTGCCGCCTTTCTCGACAACCACCGGTGTTACAACATGCACCAGGACGGCGAGTTCCTCCGGCGTTAAGAATTGAAAGGCATTCCCCGAGGGGGGCATGCCGTCCCCGCATCCGGTCATGGTCATGACCCCTTGCCGGCCTGGTCAAACGATCTGTTTTTCGCTTCGATGATCTTCACCAATCCCTCAAAACTGTCGGTTCGCAGTATCGATCGGAACTGTTCCATATAATTTCGAACAAGGCTGACCCCTTCGATATTGATGTCATAGACCATCCATCCCCTGGGGGTGAGTTGAAGGATATAATTGACCGGCAATTTGACATCATTTCTTACGACCAGCGTTGTCACCTGGGCCCTGTCATCCTGAATTTTTTCCTCCAGGTATTCGATATTCTTATAATGATAGTCTTCCAGCTTGCCGATATAGGTATTTTCCAGGAGCTTGGTCATCAACTCGGTGAAATGCTCTCTTTGGGCCTGATTGATTTGACGCCACGTCCTCCCGAGAACCCGCCTGCACATTTCCTGAAAATCGAAGCCCGATTTGATGGTGGCCATGATCTTCTGCCGTCGTTCATCCCGATGGGCATCGCCCTGCAGCTCTGAGTTGTTGAGCAATTTCGTCAGATCGGCCAGGACAGGTTTCATGGTCTCGATGGGGCCTTTGGCAGCTGAAACCGGCAGGACGAACACGGCCAAACAGCACAGGACACCAAAGAACAAGAATATACGCGTAGTCATTGTCTTCATCTCTTTCTCTATGCAGAATTTTTACTCTCATACCGTCTGTACGTAACCTGTACGGGCGACGGGCTGTGGACAACAGCCGATCCGTACCAACCTCCCGTTGCAGCTCACTGCTTATGTCTGTCTATCTGCTCCTGTCGATGCTCGTGAAATGCCTGCCGGGCCGCTGTATAGGGATCGATGGAGTATTTTATCAGTTCCGCATAGACGTCCGGTCCCAGGGACATTGCGTTGATCTTTTCACCCATATAGTACGAGGCGCTTTCAGGCAGTGTCATACCGAGAAAATTTGTCGGATTTGCTGCAAGATCACCCGCCAATCCGATTGAGTCCCTGATATTCGACGGACCGATTACCGGCCAGTAGAAATAAATTCCCTCACCGACTCCCCAGACACCGAGAGTCTGGCCGAAATCAGCCGGTCTCGGCTTGATATTGAATTCACTCATCGCCGGATCCCCGAAACCATAGATCCCCAGGGTCGTATTGATGACAAACCTCGAAATCACTGCCCCTGCGTCGGTGAAACGTCCTTGAAGAAGATTGTTGACAAGACGAATCGGCGAGGTGAGATTATCGAAGAAATTGCCGAGGCACTGCCGGATCCCCGGGGAGACAACGGCTGAATATCCTTTGACGACAGGTTGTTCAACCCAGAAGTAGAGCTTGTCATTGAAGACGAAAAAAACTCGATTCATCGGCTCAAGAGGGTCATAGACAGGCACCGACGGATACCGGTCTTCATCCATTGAGTCGTCATTAAGCAGGTCTATCGATGTCTTTGGCACGTTCTTTTCAGCGGCCCAGACCCTATCTTTGGCAAGTGGAGATACCACCAGCAGGAGCAGAATAAGCACTGTCTTCATTGTGCTGAAACCTTTATTAAAGAAGGAACGGATTATAGGAAAAGCCCCTACTTGGCACTACCAAAGGCGAACTTGCTGATGAGCGATTCAATATCCACTGCGGATTCGGTGTCACGGATCACTCCACCGTCGGCAAATACCTTCTCATCGCCCCCCAGGCTCAGCTGGATGAACTTGTCTCCGATAATTCCCTGTGATTTGACCGATGCCATGGAATCGAGCGGGACCTTCACACTTCTGTCGATCCGCAGGGCCAGATGGGCATAGCCGTTTTTCCCCAGCCATATCTTATCGACATCCCCGACGACCACCCCGGCGACATCAACAGCCGCCCCCTTTTTTATGCCGGACACATTATTGAACTCTGCGTTGATGGTATATGTGGAACCATTACGCAAAAAAGACACCTCCCCCAGGCTCAAGGCCAGATAGACCAGAGCTGCGAACCCGATGAGCATAAAGAGACCGACGACCATTTCAGTAGTGTTTTTTTTCATTTTTCCAACAGATGGCTTTGATAGATCTGCCCCATTGTGGTTTTCACGAATTCACGGATATGTTCTTTTGCAGACCATTGAATCTCCTCAGGACTCGCGAACACATCCACCTTGCCGCCATTCAGGATGATGACCTGATCCGCCAGATTCAGCACCTTGGGAATATCATGGCTGACGATAATCGATGTATACCCGACAAGCGCCTGCGTCCGGGCAAACAGATGATAAATGTCCTGGGTCATAACCGGATCAAGACCGGTTGTCGGTTCATCAAAGAGCATTATCTCGGGGTCCAGCTGCAGGGCCCTCGCCAGCCCGACTCTTTTTTGCATCCCGCCGCTCAACTGGGCCGGATATTTCTCTTCATGCCCCGTGAGTTCCAGTTCCTTCAGGGTTGCCGCAACCTGTTTTCGGATCTCAGCCTCCGACTTTTTTGTTCGCTCCCGCAGAGGCAGGGCGACATTGTCATAGACCGTCATCGAGTCAAAGAGCGCCGACCCCTGAAAGAGGACGCCGAACCGTGTCCGCATCTCTTCAAGCTCCCTGCCTCCTCTTTCCCCGACATCCTTTCCGTCAACCAGCACCACGCCCCCATCCGCACGCATCAATCCCAGAATCAGCTTCAGGGTCACGCTCTTCCCCTGTCCGCTTCCTCCGGCGATAACGGTCGTCTTGCCGACGGGGATGGAAAAGCTGACCCGGTCAAGGACCGTCTGTTTTCTGCCGTCCGCGGAAAGAAAGGACTTCTCGACATCTCTAAACTCTACGGCAAGACCCGTCATAGCAGCACAGCGGTAAGCAGATAATCAAAGATCAGGACCGCGATCGAGGATATGACCACAGCCTGGGTCGTCACCCTGCTGACACTTTCCGCCCCGAAACCGGCACCTCGAATCTCCCGGACGAAGAACCCCCGTCCGGTGCTGATCCAGACAACGAGAAGCGCAAAGACAACGGACTTGATAAATCCCAGCCGGATGTCATGGTTGGTAACACTCGTCTGCATCCCGTCGATAAAACTGCCGGGGTTGACCCCTTTCAGATTGACCCCCACCATATACCCGCCGGCGATGCCGACCACATCGAAAACGGCGGTCAGCAACGGCACCGAAATCAGGGTGGCCAGGAATTTCGGAGAGATCAGGTAGCGGAACGGATCGATGGCCATGCAATCGAGGGCATCGATCTGCTCCGAAATCCTCATGATGCCAAGCTCGGCGCACATGGCCGAACCCGCCCTTCCTGCAACCATCAGTGCCGTCAACACCGGCCCCAGCTCCATGATAAGGGTCAGGGACACTGCGGAGCCCAGCATGCCTTCGGCGCCGAATTTACTCAAGGAATAATAGCCTTGCAGACCAAGGACCATGCCGGTGGAAAGGGCGGTAAAGAAGATCACCGCGGATGATTGCGCCCCGATGAAATGTATCTGGCGGACAAGCTCGGCAAAACGGAAAGGACGCTTGAACACCGCGCGCAGGGCCTTCAGGAGATACACTCCCATTCGACCGAGATCTCCGACAACATAGAGGCTGACATTGCCGAGATTAGATATCGGATTCTGCTGCATGGCGTTCTTGAAGTTCAAAAAAGTCCATCCTGTTTTTTGTTTTCCAGACAACCTGACCGGTTCGTTACCTAAATGGCATAGCGATTTTTCCTCTGACTTTTTCTCCCTTGAGGCACAGCCCTAAAATAGAAACGGAAAGAAGTTATGTCAATATTTAGAAAAGATTATTTATACGAAAGCAGTGGAGAAATCGATTTCTGATACCCCCTTTCGTCGGTAATCCTTTGGGCTATCTCGTCCTCGGATCGAAGGTTTCGCGCAATGCCTCTCCGATGAAAATCAGCAGGATCAGGGTCCCGACCAGGACAATAAAGGTTGATAGGGAGAGCCACCAGGCATCGATATTCGCCTTTCCCTGGGCGAGCAATTCCCCGAGGCTCGGTGTCGACGGCGGGACACCGAGCCCTAGAAAATCCAGACTGGTGAGGGCCAGAATCGCCGATGACATGCGAAAGGGCAGAAAGGTGATGACCGGAGCCATGCCGTTGGGAAGGAGATGGCGGTACATGATGGTGATATAGCCGACACCGAGTGCACCCGCGGCCTTGACATACTCCATATTCCGCCCCTTGAGAAACTCCGCCCTGACATAATCGGACAGCCCCATCCAGCTGAAAAGCGACAGCAGAACGAGCAGGAGCAAGACACTCGGCTTGAAGATCGAAGCAAAAATGATCAGAAGATAGAGCTCCGGCATCGAGCCCCAGATCTCGATGAATCGCTGGGAGAAGAGATCCACCCGGCCGCCGAAAAAGCCCTGTACCGCTCCGGCCATTATCCCGAGAAGCGTACCGACAAAGGTGAGAGCAAAGCCGAACAGCACACTCAGCCTGAAGCCGTAGAGCAGGCGGGCCAGGACATCACGGCCCCGATCATCGGTTCCCAACAGGTTCTCCCGGGTGGGAGGGGAAGGCAACGGGCCGTCGATATCCAGATTTATCGAATTATAGCCATGCCGGTTCAGCGGGAAAAAGGCATGATTTCCCGGATGCTTCATCTGCTCCAGGAAAAAAGGGTCCTGATAATCCGTCTCCGTCTGAAAGACCCCTCCGAAGACCGTCTCCGGATACGTCTTGACAAAGGGGAAGTAATAATGACCGTTATAGATAACGAAAAAGGGGACATCATTGCTCAGGACCTCCGAGAAGAGACTGATACAGAAAAACATGCCGAACAGCAGCAGACTGTAATAGCCGCGCCTGTTTCGTTTAAATCTGTTCCAATACCTTCTCCCCGGACTGGGATGGACCCCGGCTGCTCTTTCCATTCGATCACCGCCGCCTCTTATCCCTGCAACGAAGCCGCATCATTCAACCCGTTCAAAGGTGATGCGTGGATCGACCAGGACATAACTGAGATCCGAAAGGAGTCGGGAGACGAGTCCGATCAAGGTGAAAAAATAGAGTGTCCCCAGGACCACCGGGTAGTCGCGGTTCATGACCGACTCATAGGCAAGCAGTCCCAGGCCGTTTAAGGAAAATATCGTTTCGATAAGCAGGCTGCCGGTAAAAAAGGAGGCGATGAAGTACCCAGGAAAACCGGTGATGATCGGAATGATGGCATTTCTGAAGACATGCCTGTAGAGCACATGCCCCTCCGACAGGCCCTTGGCCCGGGCAGTCAGGACATACTGCTTGTTGATCTCTTCCAGAAACGAATTTTTGGTCAGCATGGTCATGACGGCAAGGCTGCCGACTGCACTGGCCGTTATCGGCAGGACCATATGCCAGAGATAGTCGGCTATCTTCATCCCGATACCAAGGCTCGCCCAATTATCGGAGACCAGACCGCGCAGGGGGAAGATGCTCCAGAAACTGCCGCCGCCGAAAAGCACGATCAGAATAATGCCAAGGACGAAGCCGGGCACGGCATAGCCGACCAGGATGACGGTGCTGGTGAAGATATCGAAGCGGGAGCCGTCTCTTACCGCCTTTCCGATGCCGAGCGGGATACAGACTCCATAGACGATCAGAAAGGTCCACAGGCCGAGCGACATCGAGACCGGCAGACGTGAGACAACCAGGCTGACGACGCTTTGATGATAGTAATACGACTGGCCGAAATCAAAGACCAGATAGTTTTTCATCATGATCAGAAAGCGCCGGGCCGGGGGCTGATCGAAACCGTAGAGTTTTTTCAGCTCCCTGAGCCTTTGTTCATCGAGTCCCGAATTACCGCGATAGATGGAGGAGACATTTGTCCCGACCTCTCCGCCGCCTCGGCCATGGCCTTCGATCTGCGCAATCAGTTTGTCTATCGGGCCACCGGGGACGAATTGGGTGATGATAAAGGTAATCAGCATGACCCCGAACAGGGTTGGGATCATCAACAGCAGGCGTTTGGTGATATAGAGGAACATCGTTTTTTCCTTGTGTCTCTTCCCGGATCATGGATCTTACCGGACGGATGCCCTGGGTACCGTCCCCTTCCTTATGTCGTCACTGCCGGAAATTGTCAACCCCATAATGGAAAAGGCATGCACTGGGACGATAATTGGGTTAAGAATAAGAAAACTGCTTGTTTTTTTTCTCACTTTATGTCTTTTTGCAGTGATTGAATTCGGGGTATGTCGGGATGAATCCGAGTCCTGCCCATCAACGGATAGCAAACAGGATGACCGCGCAAAAGCCCTTAAAGACTGCTGGGGCAACGCGATAATTCAACGAAGTGAACGCTGAACCGTCGGCGAGCAGACTTTTTTGCGCAGCCGACAAAAGAAACCGGTACGATATGATGATCACTACCCAAAACGACTTGCAGGAACTCGTCGAACATGCCAGCAGATGCGATGCGGTTGCCCTGGACACCGAATTTGTCTGGGAGCGCACGTATTATCCACGCCTGGGGCTCATTCAGCTTGCCCTGTCGGATGAGGACTGCCATCTGATCGATCCCATCGCCCTGAAGGACCTGTCGGGACTCGGTGATCTTCTGGCGGACCCGAACGTGGTCAAAATCTTCCATGATGCCCCGCAGGATCTGACCATACTCAGTCGGGCCACCGGAGCCGCGCCGAAAAATATCTTCGATACCCGGCTGGCCGCTGGATTTACCGGCCTGCCGGCAACCCTTTCTTTGAGCAAGCTGATCAAGATCCTGCTCGACATCGATCTGCAAAAGACCGAAACCCGGACCAATTGGCTCAAACGGCCGCTTAAGGCCGAGCAGATAGAATATGCCCTCGATGACGTCCGCTATCTGCGGGCGGCAAGGATCCTGTTGTTAAGCAGCATCATCGGCCCGGAAATCAAATCGTGGCTGCAGGAGGAGCTTCTCCTGCTGGACGATCCGGCCAACTACATGGGACACAGAGACGACGAACGTTATCTGAGGATCAAGGATTCCGGCAGCCTGAGCACCCAAGGGCTTGCCATCCTGCGCGAACTCACAATCTGGCGGGAACAGGAGGCACGATCCCTGGACCGTCCCCGGGGTCATATCATAGCCGATACCGTCCTGTTGAATATTGCCAGAAAACAACTTGACGGCATCGATAAAATCAAGTCGGAGACCACCATATCATCCAGGGCGGCCGAGCGCTACGGAGCAAAGATCGTCGCCGCCGTCAAATGCGGCCTGGGTTCGAAACAGGAAATACAGGCTCCGATCGCCAAGACCATCAAGCTGACGAAGAAAGATAAAGAGACCCTGGCCAGACTGAACCAGCTCGTTCAGGTCAAAAGCGAAGTCCAGGGCATCGATCCGGCGATAGTGGGAAACGGCCTGGAATTCAAATTGCTGGTCAAAATCCTGAACCAGTCCTGCGAATCGAAAATGCTCAGGCAGATGGAAGGCTGGCGCAAGACCTTTCTCAAAGACTTCTTCAGACAGACAGTCTGATCTGCCGTACTGCCGCTTTCCGAATCGTTGAGGAAATGTCACATTCGATCCAGGAGTCCGCTCTGACCTGTCGTCCCCGGGACGGGTATCCGGAAAATTTTCCGGACCGGCCGTCCACCTGGTATTCGTTGGTTTTTTTCCCTATGACCCGCTAATTTTTTTGCACAGGAGACAGCCTGCCGCCATGAAAACCGGAGAGAAACTCTATTCAATTTTTGCCGTGCTCTTTGTGATCGCTCTTTTTCTGATCCTTGCCTCCTCTCCCGCGTCCCGGCAACTGAAGGTCCTGCTGCCGATCACCTTTGTCGGTCTGATAGTCAACATCATCTTCATGTTCATCGTTTTGAGGGATGCCTTCCTGCGTGAATTCAAGACGACGGGACAAAAGTTCCTCTGGGTGATTCTGATCCTGTTCTTCTGGCCGGCGGTCCTCATCTACCTGCCCCGATACGGCTTCAAGTCCAGAAAGACATCCACCTGAAAGGTGTCCGACCTCGCCCGGAAAACCCAGCCGTCATATCGCCAGGGCTGAGGGCAACGAACGTTGCGGCCGATGCCCTTCATCGTTGCCGCCAAAGGAGGATTAAACCATGGAAACCGAAGCAAACACCGTTTTTATAAGTGGCGCAAGCCGTGGCATCGGTGCCGCCATCGCCAGGTACCTGGCCGTGGCGGGCTACGACATCTGGCTCAACTACCGCAGTTCCGAGAAAAGCGCACTCCAGCTCAAGACCGACATCGAGACCCTGGGCAGGCGCTGCCTCCTTCTGCCCTTCGATGTCGCCGACGAGGCCCGGGCCAAGGCGGTGCTGGAGCCCCTGCTGGACAATGAGGTCCCGTACGGCCTCGTCCATAATGCCGGGATTACCAGGGACACCATCCTGCCGCTGATGAAGCGCCGGGACTGGGACCAGGTCATCGATGTTCATCTGACCGGCTTCTTTATTCTGGCCCGTCTGTTTTCCAAGGCAATGCTGTCCAAACGGCGGGGGCGGATCATCAGTATCGCCTCGGTCTCCGGACAGACCGGCCAGCCGGGACAAGTCAACTACAGTGCCGCCAAGGCGGGGCTGATCGGCGCCTCCAAGGCCCTGGCCCGAGAATTGGCCCAGCGCAACATCCTGGTCAACGTTGTTTCCCCGGGTCTCATCGAAACCGAGATGATCAAAGGCCTGCCCCTGGAAAAGATGCTGACCATGGTCCCCCTGAAACGCGTCGGCAGCCCCGATGAGGTCGCCGGCGTCGTCCGTTTTCTGCTCAGTCCCGAGGCCGGCTATATCACCGGCCAGGTCATCGGGGTAAACGGCGGAATGTATATGTGAACCACAAAGGAGACGCTATGCATCGTGTAATGATTCATCCCGCGACCTATCAAAACTGTCGCCGGGCCGTCGATCGGGCCTTTGAGCTCTTCCCTCAGGATATTGCCGGAAAAAAGGTTGTGATCAAACCCAATGTGCTGAGAAAGTCAACGGCCGAAGAACACATCGTCACCCATCCGGCCCTGTTGCGGGCCGTGATCGACAAGGTCGAGGGGATGTCCCCGGCCGGGATCGTTGTGGGCGACAACCCGGGACTTGTCAATTATGGCGATAATGAGGACAGCTTTGAGGCAACCGGCCTGATGGCGGCTGCGAAAGGCTATTACAGAAATCTCGGCGATACATCGCAAAACGTTCCCTTCGATCCCGACCTGATGCCCGAAGTCGGTGTCTCCAAAGAGATCCTGGATGCCGATATCCTTATCAGTCTGCCCAAGTTCAAGACCCACGGCCTTACCGTGATGACGGGAGCCGTCAAGAACAGCTACGGCATCCTTCCCGGCGCCCAGAAGGCGCGGCTCCATCATATTGCCGGCTCGCCCGAGCGTTTTCATGATGTTATTGTCAAGGTCTTTCGTCTCCGTGTGCCGGATCTTTTTATCATGGATGCGGTGGTGGGCATGGAGGGAAACGGTCCGGCCTCACCGGAGCTGAGAGAAATCGGTCTGGTCCTGGCCTCCGATAATGCCGTGGCCCTGGACGGGGTCGTTGCGACAATGATGGGAATCGACCCCGGCTGCCTGCGTTTCCTGCAAAAGGCAAAGACCATGGGCCTTGGCGATTTCTCATCCGATAGTGTCCGGATAGACGGAGAATTGCGGGTCCTGGACAATTTCAAGCTTCCTCCTCTGCATGGTGAATCCATATCCGGGAACACGATGATACAGGAGCTGATAAAGAGCAGATCCCAGGTCAGACCCGAGGCGAATCCGGACCTGTGCACAGGCTGCGGAACATGCGTGGATCACTGCCCGGTATCGGCGCTCTCCATGCAGGGAAAAACCCCCGTGGTGGATCCGGACACCTGCATTACCTGTTTTTGCTGTCAGGAAATCTGCCCTGAAAAGGCAATCTCCTTGAGTTGATTTCATGGCAGGTACCGGATATCGTACCATTGCGCTAAAGGTATGCGTCAATGGGCATGGGATGCATTGCCCCGACATTTAACGGCAGATATCGTATCTTTCTTGACATATTGCTCTCTTCGCAGTATTTTTCTTCTTTTTTGAACCCGGTCAACACGGAGCCCCGGTTTTTTCTCCGGAAAGTGTGTCCGTCGGCATCTAAAAAGATCGGTCGCCGACGGATTAACCTTGCAACGTGTTGAATTATCATATTGTCTCTGCGCCTCCGGGGATTTTTCGAGGCTGTTTTATTTGATTATAAAGAGAGCTTTTGCTCTACACGACCACAGTAAGGACCTATGTTTGAAAACCTGACAGACCGGCTCGAAGGTGTCTTTAAGAAACTCCGCGGCCACGGCATCCTCAGCGAGGAAAACATCCAGGAGGCGATGGGCGAGGTCCGCATGGCCCTTCTCGAGGCCGATGTCAACTTCAGGGTCACCAAGGAATTTATCGCCAATGTCACCGAAAAGGCCGTCGGTCGCGAGGTTACCCAGACCCTGTCGCCGGGTCAGCAGGTGATCAAGATCGTTCATGACGAGTTGGTGACGTTGCTTGGCGGCACTACCGAGCAGATACGTCTCGACGGCCGGCAGCCGGTCACTATTTTGATGGCCGGTCTCCAGGGTTCCGGAAAGACCACCACCTCCGGCAAGCTGGCCAAGATGCTGCGCGACAGGGGAAGAAGACCCTATCTGGTCCCGGCGGATATCTATCGTCCTGCGGCCATCGACCAACTTCGGATCCTGGGCGAGCGGCTCGATGTGCCGGTTCACCCCTCCAGCGCCGAGACAAGGCCCGTCGACATCTGCAGGCAGGCGCTGGCGGCAGCAGAGGCAAAGAATTACGACACCCTGATCATCGATACCGCCGGTCGTCTGCACGTCGACGAGGCGCTGATGGACGAGTTGAAGGGGATCCAATCCGCCATCCCTCTGTCCGAGATCCTGTTTGTCGCCGATGCGATGACCGGCCAGGATGCGGTCACCGTTGCCGATAAATTCAACAAGGATCTTGAGATTACCGGCGTCATCCTGACCAAGATGGAAGGTGACGCCCGGGGCGGCGCCGCCTTGTCCATCAAGAATGTCACCGGCAAACCGATAAAATTCGTCGGTGTCGGTGAGGCCCTGGACGCCCTGGAGGTCTTCCATCCCGACCGCGTCGCCTCACGGATACTGGGCATGGGCGATGTCCTGACCCTGATCGAAAAGGCCGAGGCGGTCGTCGACCAGAAAAAGGCCGATAAGCTGGCGCAGAAACTGAAAATGAGCCAGTTCACCCTCGAAGATTTTCTCGACCAGCTCCGGCAGATCAAGAAGATGGGGTCGTTGCAGCAGATCCTCGGGATGATCCCGGGCATCAACAAACTCAAACAGCTCAAGGATGCCCCCGAGCCGAACGAAAAGGAATTAAACAAGACCGAGGCGATCATCTGTTCCATGACCTTTAAGGAACGCCGCGATCACCGGATCATCAGCGCCAGTCGCCGTCAGCGGATTGCCGACGGGTCGGGAACCACGGTTGCCGATGTCAACAGGGTCCTGAAAAGCTATACGGCGATGTTGAAAATGATGAAGAAAATGCGCGGAAAACCGGGAATGGTCTCCGGGACGAAGCGCCGCAAACTACCAAAAGGTATACGCAGATAATGACGTGTCCGGGCCTTTGACGAAAAGACACGAAACGGGGTGTACAACCCGGTAAAACCAACAGGAGGATCTACCTCGAATGGCAGTACGTATTCGTTTAACACGACTTGGCAAAAAGAAAAAACCCTACTACCGGATAATCGTCGCTGACAGCGAAAGCAAAAGAGACGGAAAATTTCTTGATATTGTAGGTACTTACGATCCTCTGCAGAATCCTGCCGCCATCACGATCGATAACGACAAGCTGCAGGAGTGGCTCGGCAAGGGTGCTCAGCCCACCACAACCGTCAAAAGCCTTATCGGAAAAGCCGGCGCTGCAGAGTAAGACATGAAGGAGCTGGTTGCATATATCGCCCAGTCACTCGTGGATCATCCTGAGTTGGTCAAGACGGAAGAGACGGAGGAGGACGACAGCATCACCGTCGAACTCACCGTCGCCCAGGACGACCTCGGGAAGATAATCGGCAAACAAGGCAGAACGGCCAGGGCTATCCGCTCGATTTTGGCTGCTGCCGCGGGCAAAGTGAATAAACGGTCGCGTCTCGACATCCTGGAATAGGCATCCATGGATCATGGCTGATGTTTTTTCTTTTCCGACCGACAGATATGTTTTGATCGGCAGGGTCGGCAAGCCGCACGGTCTCCGTGGAGAGGTCAGACTGCAGCTGTATTCCGGGCAACCTGAGAATCTCCGGTCGTACGGTCGGCTCTTTCTGGTTTCAACCGATGGGGAGATCTCGCCGCCTCGTCGGATCGTTTCCAGCCGGGTACAGGGCAAAACGGCCGTCATCGGATTTGAATCGGTCGGTGACCGAAACGGCGCCGACTATCTGAAGGGGATGGGGGTGCTGGTCGAGAAGACGGAACTGCAGCAGACGGACGAGGACGAATATTACTACTATCAGTTTGCGGGACTTGCTGTCAGAACCGTGGAGGGACGCCGCCTGGGCCGGATTGAGCATATCTTCTCCAACGGAGCCCAGGACGTCCTGGTGGTGCGCGGGAAGGGTCGGGAATACCTGATCCCGATCATGAAACCGATTATTGTCCGCCGCACCGACGAGGAGCTGATCATAGATCCGCCTCCGGGTCTCCTGGAGATCAACTCCGGGATGCCGAATGAAGAGGACGGTTGATCCTCGATGATTTTTGATATACTGACCATCTTTCCGAATCTTCTGGAATCGCCGCTCAGTGAAGGCATCCTCCGCAAGGCACGTCAGGCGGGCCTTGTCCGGATCGAGATGACCGATATCCGGGGCTTCGCCCTCGACAGGCATGCGATGACCGACGACCGGCCCTTCGGCGGTGGCGAAGGCATGGTGATGAAACCGGAACCCCTGGCCGCAGCTGTAAAGAACGTCAGGCAGCGCCGGGGAGGAGGCAGGGTGATTCTGCTCAGTCCGCAGGGGCGTCCGTACAGTCAACGGGTGGCGGAGGAACTGGCCGCCGAGACGCACCTGATCCTGATCTGCGGTCGTTACGAGGGGGTTGACGAGCGGTTTAGGCTCACCTATGTCGACGATGAGATCTCCATCGGCGACTATATCCTGTCCGGAGGAGAGCTGGCGGCCATGGTGGTCGTGGATTCGGTCAGTAGGTTGGTGCCGGGGGTGCTCGGCTGTTCGTCTTCGGTGGCCAACGACACCTTCAGCAGGTCACTGTTGAAGCACCCGCAGTATACGCGCCCGCGGGTGTTCGAGTCTCACGAGGTACCCCGTGAACTGCTCTCCGGAGATCATGCCGAGATTGCAAGGTTTCGTTTTCTCGCCTCGGTGCGCAGGACCATTGAGCGGAGACCTGAGATGATCGGCAGGGCGCATTTCAGTCCGGAGGAGCAAAAGGTCCTGAGAAAGGCCGGGCTGGACCGGACCGTGGCCGGACTGCAGGCCGGATGTGATGACACGAGATGAAGAGCGGAACCGTTGATATTGCCCTGATTCACTTCCCGGTGATCAATAAATCGGGAGAAATCATCGGCTCGGCCGTGACAAATCTCGATATTCATGATATAGCCAGGGCTGCCAGGACCTTCGGCGTCGGCGAGTACTATATCGTCACGCCCTACGCGGATCAGCAGGAGTTGGTCAAAGAGATTATCGAACACTGGCAGACGGGACATGGCGCGACATACAATCCCGCCCGGAAATCCGCCCTGGCCCTGGTCAGGCTCGGGGACTGCCTGGAAGATGTTGTCGAACGGGTCGGCGGCAGACGCGGACGGCGGCCTGTCCTGATAACAACCAGCGCGCTTGCTCGGGAAAACGGCATCACCTTCGCCGATACCAGACGACGTATCGAGGCGGGAGAGCCTGTCCTGCTGTTGTTCGGGACAGCGCACGGTCTGGCACAGGAAGTCGGGGACAAGGCGGATTACGCCCTGCCGCCCATTACTGGAACATCAGGGTATAACCATCTTTCCGTACGCTCGGCGGTATCGATCATCCTCGATCGGCTGCTCGGACATCGGGAGGGGGAAAACGAGTAAGCAGAGAACCAATACACTACTTCAACCTAAAAAAAGCCATGAGCACAATCATCGATAAAATTGAGCAGGAGCAGATGAGGCAGGACCATCCGAGCTTTCGTCCGGGAGACAACGTCAAGGTCCACATCCGCATCATCGAGGGGAACAAAGAACGTATTCAGATCTTCCAGGGCGTGGTCATCAGGAGGAAAAAAGGGACCATGAACGCCTCCTATACCGTCCGGAAGATCTCGCACGGGGTCGGTGTGGAAAAGACCTTTGCCCTCCACAATCCAAGGATTGAAAAAATCGAGGTCGTCACCCGCGGCAAGGTCCGCCGATCACGTCTGTATTACCTGCGCGGCAGACGCGGCAAGGCGGCACGTATCCGCGAATTGGGCTATAACCAGTAATCGATAGGCAAAGATCCGGTGGCCCGCACCCGTCGATCCGAGGTCGCGGGTGGGGTTTTTGCCGGACAGGGGCTTCTGGGGAGTTGCGAGATGGAAGGAATTCTCTCCGGTGGCGGGTCGTCACCGGCCGATAATTTCCGATTCGAGCGTGCCCTGTACGCCAGGGGTTTTGCCTGTATTGCCGGTTCGGATGAGGCGGGAAGGGGGCCCTTGGCGGGACCGGTCGTTGCGGCAAGCGTCATCCTGCCACCCAACTGCAACCACCGGCTGTTCCTGGATTCCAAGAAGATCACCCATAACCGGCGTCTTCGACTCAACCGGCTCCTGCAGGAAATCGATGCCGCCGTCGGCATCGGCATCGTCTCCCATGAAGCCATCGATCGGATCAACATCCTGCAGGCGTCGCTTTTGGCCATGAAGCTGGCCGTCGCCGACCTGGGGGACGATCACTTTCGACCCGATTTCATCCTGGTCGACGGATGTTTTGAGATTGGGATTTCCATCCCGCAGATCACCCTGACCAAGGGGGAAGACAAGAGCGCTTCGATAGCCGCCGCCTCCATTGTCGCCAAGGTAAAAAGAGATGCCCTGATGGAGGACCTGGACCGGCGGTATCCGATCTACAATTTCAAAAAAAATAAGGGATACCCGACCCGAGAGCATCGACTGGCAATAGCCCGACACGGCCCCTGCCCCTGCCATCGCAAGACCTTTAGAGGAGTAAAGGAATTTGTCTGAAAAGAGGGGAGCGATCGGACGGATCGGCGAGGATCTGGCGGCCGGCCATCTGGAAAAGGCCGGCTTTAAAATTCTTGTCCGTAATTACAGGCAAAAAATCGGAGAAATTGATATAATAGCCGAGGATCGGGGAACCTTGGTCTTTGTCGAAGTGAAGACCAGAAAGAATCTGTCTTTCGGCCCCCCGTTTGCGGCGGTCACGGAAAAAAAGCAGAAACAGATCGGCCGGGTTGCCCAGGATTATCTGTGCAGAAACCGTCTCTTCAATCGTCCGGCCAGATTCGACGTGGTCTCCGTTCTGCTGCAGGAAGACCGGGAGCCCGTGATCGAGGTTGTGCAAAACGCCTTCGATCTCCGCTGAGAGGTCTCTGTTCCCCCTAGTGGAATCCTTGCTCCCGAATTTTGAATTCTGGATACCTTCTTTATGCTCTCTATCGGTATTACAATGGGATGCCCGGTCGGTATCGGACCCGAGATCATCCTGAAATATTTCAGCGAGGGAAGGAAGACCCCGGACCTTGCCCGGGTGGTTCTGGGAGACATCAATGTTCTGGAACGCTGTCGCCGTGAACTGGGAATCGGCCCACCCTGCCTCGCCTGGCGGCCCGGAGATCCGATTCCGACCGAGATGATTCCGGTGGTCACCGTCTCCGATCTGGACGGGGACGATCTGCACTGGGGCAGTCCCAACAGGGAGACCGGCAGGGCGATGGCGGCCTATATCGCCACGGCGGTTTCGTTGATCGAAAACGGCCTGCTCGACGGGATGGCAACCTGTCCGATATCGAAAAAGGCCCTCCGGGAGGCGGGCTTCCCCTTCCCCGGCCATACCGAAATGCTCGCCCACCTTACCAAGACTCCCGATCCGGTGATGATGATGGCAGGCCCCAGATTGCGAATCACGCTGGTTACCATCCATTGTCCGCTCAGAGCCGTCCCCGGCATGATCACGCACGCCCTGGTCCTTGACCTTATCCGCATCACCCATACGGCATTGGTCAACGATTTTGCGATTGCGGCACCGCGAATCGCCGTAGCCGGACTCAATCCTCATGGAGGGGAACAGGGACTCTTCGGGGAAGAGGAACGGCTGTTTATCTCCCCTGCCGTTGAGGACGCCCGGGACCAGGGAATCGAGGCCTTCGGCCCCTTTGCCCCGGATACCGTCTTTGTCAAGGCAGCTGCAGGCGAGTATGACGTGGTGATCTGTATGTACCATGATCAGGGGCTCATACCGTTCAAGCTGCTCCATTTCGACGAAGGGGTCAACGTCACCCTCGGGTTACCGGCCGTTCGGACCTCGGTGGACCATGGAACGGCATACGATATCGCCGGTAAAGGAATCGCAAGCCCCAAAAGCCTTGCCGCAGCGGTTGACCTTGCCGCGACAATCGCCCGCAATCGTCGCCGTCTCGGTCGCAGCACCAATATCCCCGCCGACAGGAACAGATCATGAACCCGCCAGGTCCAGGCAAATTGATCGTCTTCGAGGGGATTGACGGCACCGGTAAAACGACCCAGCTCGTGCTCCTGGCAAGGACCCTGACCGACCGCGGCCTTCCGGTGGTCAGCACCAAAGAGCCGACGGACGGCCCCTTCGGCCGCAGGATCCGGGAACTCTATACAAACAGAGAAAGCGTCAGCCGCGAGCAGGAATTGGAGCTCTTTTTGGCCGACCGCCGCGAACACGTGCGGACGCTGCTGTCACCTGCTCTCTCATCCGGCAAGATCATCCTGTGCGATCGTTACGTCCTGTCAACGATAGCCTACCAGGGGGCAGCCGGCCTGGATGTGCAGGAGATCCTCGCCCGAAACAGTTTCGCTCCAGTCCCTGCCCTGGCCCTGCTCTTCATGGCCGCGCCCAAAACCGGCATTGACAGGATCACCGGCGGACGCCGCGAGACATTAGATGATTTCGAACAGGCGGATAGCCTGGCAAGAGTTGCCGAAATTTTCGCTTCACTCCGGCAGCCTTATATTCGACGTATTGACGCAACCGGAAGCATCGAAGCCGTTCAGCAGGCGGTAATGCAGGAGATTGAACCACTTATTCAACAGTACCAGTCGAGATAACCCATGTCGAACATCCGTCATGCCTTCCCTGTTTCGTGTATTGTTTTTCTGCTGATCCTGACGGCCGGCTGTGCATTCAATGCCGGAAAAACACGAGATGCACAGTCCCTTCCCGCCCCTCAGGTCAACATCGATTCCACCTGTTCATATTACTATTTCATGCTGGGCGTCCGGGCTGAATATGAACAGAACCTGGATGAGGCCCTGGAAATGTTTCGTAAGGCGGTCATCTGTGACCCGACAGCCGATTATATCAATGAGAAAATCCCGATCCTTCTGATACGCTTGGGGAAAATAAATGAGGCCGAGCAATGGCTGAAAACCTATCTTGCTACCCATCCGGACAAAAATGTCCAACGCATTCTCCTGGCGGATATCAATATCCATAACGGCAACATACCGGCAGCGATCCGTCTGTACCGTGAAGCCCGGCTCCATGACCCGGAAAACGAGACACTGATGCTACGTCTGGGACTGCTCTACAGCCAGCAGAAAGATTACAGACAAGCTGAAGCAATATTTACCACCCTGCTCAAGAGAAATAGAAAATCCTATTTTGCCAACCTGTATCTGGCAAGGGTATTCAACCAGACAGGTGATTATGAAAAGGCTGAGAAGAGCTACGAATCCGCATTGGCCTTGAACTGGTCGAGAGAGCTGCTCTTCGAGATGGGCGATTTCTATGATCACTTTCAAAAATTCGACAAGGCACTTTTGCTCTATAGGTCGATCCTTGCCAAAAACCCGAAAGATGAAGGGGCAAGTCTCGGGTTGATCCAGACCTATCTCTCCATGGATCACGTGCAGGAGGCCTTTGCGGAACTCAAAAGGTTGCGAACATTCACTCACCATCCGGAAAAAATAGATCTGATTGAAAGTCGAATCTATATCAACCAGGGAAAGCCGGAAAAGGCGGAAAGGCTCCTGCTGCCTCTTCTTAAAAAAACAACGGCCTCCCAGACGGAATATCTTTTGGCCGTCGCCTATTACGACCAGAAAAAATTGGAGAAGGCCCTGCGGGTTTTACAAACCATCGGTGTGGGGTCGGAACAGTATGACGACAGCCTTTTTTTACGCCTGCGTATCCTCCGCGAAACCAAACGTCTTGATCAGGGTCTTGCCCTGCTGGAAAAAGTCGTGGCCGACAAACACACGCGTAAGCCGATATTTTATATGTTGCTCGCCTCGCTCTATCAGGAAAAGCAGGATATGCAGCGAGGCATAGCTATCCTCGATGAGGCTGTCAGCCTGTATCCGGATAATGATCAGCTTCTGTTCGAGTTGTCGATTTTACTGGAGAAATATGGGAAACACGACCAGGCCATGACCACCATGGAAAAGGTGCTGCAACTCAAGCCCGATCATCCGGAGGCATTGAACTTCATCGGCTACTCCTGGGCCGACGCCAATAAAAACCTCGATAAAGCCCTTGCCTACATCAAACGGGCCATAGCCCAGAAACCCGACAACGGGTTCATACGTGACAGCCTGGGCTGGGTCTATTTCCGCCGGGGAGACTACAAACGCGCCGTGGAAGAACTGCAAAAGGCCGCGGGTCAGGAACAGGGCGATCCCCATATCTTCGATCACCTGGGCGACGCCTATGCAGCAGCGGGACAAAAGGACAAGGCCATTGATGCCTATAGGAAGGCCATGAGCCTTACCACCCGGGAACAGGAGAAAGATCTGCTCGAAAAGAAGATCAAGGCCTTGCAATCACCCTAAAGAGCATGTTGTGAAACCCTTTATTCAGGATCGTAACCCAATGACCATCCATGCACAGAAACCTGCCGCCGAAGGCTTTGCCCGGGTTTTGTTCCTCGGCCTCGCCCTGCTTTTCTTCCTGGGTGGATGCGCCGGAAAACCCTGGTCGGGAAAGTTTGGAGAAGGTGCCGTCAAGACCTATATGACCATGGTGAAAAACAAGATGCACGCCGATGCCGCCTGTTCATCAACCCTGGACACCGAGGCCGCCATCACCTGGAAAACGGCAATGAAAACCAGTGCCTTTTCCGGTTATCTGCAATTGGAACTGCCCTCCTCCATAAAATTTGTCACCACCAATCCGCTCGGCCAGACACTCTTTGCCCTGGTCAGCGATGGAACGTCTTACAGCTCGGTCAATACCATCAGCCACCAGTATACCAGCGGCAGTCTCTCATCGCTGGCACTGCGAGATAATATCCCCGAGGAAATTGTCGGCGGAAACTGGGGAACATGGCTGAGCGGCCGCATTGCCGCCCCGGGAACCGAAGAGCCGTCCGATGTCCGCAAAGATGCCACAGGCCGAGGGATTTGGGTCAGGCTGGAGCCACGCAAAACCAACACCGGAGGAAAGGAGTATGTCCTCCTCGATCCTTTACGAATGCATCCGCTTCTTCGCGTTTTGCTGGATGCGGACGGCGACCCGATCGCCCAGATCAAATACGGTCAGTGGCAGCAGCACACCAGGTGTGAACAGCCTTTGGCCTTCGATATAACCGGTCTGCCGATGGGTGCGGAGATCACTGTGCATCTCTCGGATATCATTACCGACAAGGTCTTTTCGAAGAAGAATTTCATACTCATGCCGCCCCCGGGCTACTATATCACCGCCTACCCGTAAGATGCGGAAGATCCGATCACCATGCTCCTCCAGCAAAGAGGGTCGCCACATTACTGCAACAGACGCCGCCATTGAACCGTCGGCGGATAAATGTGGGAATGCCGACAGACAAAGGTTTTCCTCCCTTCCTGTTTTTTACAGAGTGGCGGTCGTTTTCTTCACCGGCAGCACATCTTGCGAGTTGACGATAAGTACAAAGAGTTTATCCTCTTTAAAAAATACCTGCTGCAGATCATAGTTTTTGTTGGGAGCAAGATTCAATACCACCCTTATTTTATCGGGCTTTGTCTGCCTGGTAATCTGTACCGACAGCACATATTCGCCGTTGCATCGGATGCTCTTTTTCACCGCCTCACCCAGCCGGGTGTCAAAAAAATCGCAGATAACCCTGGGCTGGCCTTTTTCGCTGCCGGTGACCTTCGGCGGAAAGAAATCATTGAGTTTAAAGAGTACCATCTCTCCTTTATTCGCGGTCTTCTCAAAGGTCACATCGCTCAACAAGGGTACGATTTTTTTGGTAACGGTCTGTACACCGGCCATCTTCTGTTCCGGTTCGACCTTTTGCTCCTTTGCGGCTGTCGTCTTTTTTTGAACGGAACCCGAGGCCGGCTTTTTCAGCTCCGCCTTCTCTTCTGCAGGCTGATTGCCGGCTGTTGATGGTTGTGCTGTTGTCACCATCTTCGCCGTCTTCGCAGCGGCTTTTGGCGACGAAGCCTGTTCCTGTTGCGCCGTGGATCCATGTTTATCTGGAGGAGACACCTTGCGTACCTCCCTGTGGGGTTTTATGTTTTCCCGGCCGGAGGTGACATTCTTTTCTTTATGGAATATGGTCAGAGTCCGGATCTTGGTTTTCGGATCCACATAGAGGGCATATCGATAGTCGCCGCCACGAACAAGATCGACCACCACCCGGGTCTTCCGGGGTTGCTCGTTATGGATACCGACCCGGACCTGCTTGACCATCGCGCCGTTTATTTCCATATCGCGATTAATGTGCGGGGAACACCGGGTATTGAAGAAATCGACGACAATACGTGGCGCGTCGCCTGCTATCATAAATATCTTCGGAGTGTTTTCCGCTGTTAAAACAAAACTCAGGGCATCGCTTTCTCCACTCACCTTGTGAAACGTGATGGACTCCAGGGCGGTATCGGCTTTCACGGCACCTACGGCGGACAGCGTCGATACCAATAAAAGGGTCAGCATCAGGAAAATGGTTGTATGGTGTCTCATGAGGTCAATCCTTTTTGTAACTCCATGTTTTTACAGAGACGAACAGGCAATTCCGGAAAAAACGCGATCCTGCCTTGAAAAGTCGGGTGATTTCAGTTAAATCAGAGACCACCTGAATTTCCAGGCCGGATATCCCATCTTGGTAACTTATTGTAATCAATAGAACAGCATTAAAACATTTTTGCTGGAAAAACAAGAATGAAAAAGAGAACGATCCTTCCTTTTGTCAATAAACCCGGCCGATACCTCGGCAATGAATATAATTCCGTCCGTAAATCCTGGTCCAAGACCCGGCTCCACTGCGCCCTGATCTTCCCCGACCTCTATGAAATCGGTATGTCGCACCAGGGGCTGCAGATACTCTATCATATTCTGAACAGCTGTCCGGACATTCTGGCCGAACGCTGTTTTTGCCCGGATATCGATGCGGAGAAACAACTTGCCCAAAACTCTCTTGCACTCAGCTCCCTGGAATCCGGACATAGCCTGAAGGATTTCGATATCCTCGGGATCACCCTTCCCTACGAACTCTGCTACGGCAACATTCTGACCGTCCTGCACCTTGCAGGCATCCCGTTTGCGGCAGCGGACAGGGACGAGTCCTTCCCGCTGATCCTGGGGGGCGGTTCATGTTCCTGCAATCCTGAGCCGGTGGCCGATTTCTTCGATGCGATCCTTATCGGCGACGGCGAAGAGGCCATCCTTGAAATAGCAGGGACCGTACTTGAGGCCAAAATGACCGGCCTGGAAAAGACCGAGCTGCTGAAAAACCTGGCGGCTCTCGAGGGCGTCTATATCCCGTCATTCTTTACCACCGCCTATGATGCAACGGGCCGAATAGCTGCAGTTGCCCCCCGCAATGAAGGCCGCCCGGTCGTCCGCCGCCGGATCCTGCCGGAGTTGAACCGCACCGATCACCTGAAACGACCGCTGGTGCCCAACACCAAGATCGTCCATGATCGGCTGGGGGTTGAGATCGCCCGCGGCTGCACCAGGGGCTGCAGGTTCTGCCAGGCCGGAATTACCTACAGACCGGTCAGGGAACGCACCCCGGAACAGGTCATGGAGCTTGCCAGGGAAGGTATCGCCGCCTCAGGCTTCGAGGAACTGGCCCTGTTGTCGCTTTCCTCCGGCGACTACTCCTGCATGGAACAGCTCCTGCCGCAGTTGATGGACAGTTTTGCCGCAGGTTTCGTCTCAGTGTCGATGCCGTCCATGCGGGTCGGCACCCTGACCCAGGGGATCATGGACCAGATCAAGAGGGTCAGAAAAACCGGCTTTACCATCGCTCCCGAGGCCGGAAGCGAACGCCTCCGCCTGGTTATCAACAAGGGAATCACCGAAGAGGACCTTCTGACCACCTGCCGCAATGCCTTCTCTCTGGGGTGGAATATCATCAAACTCTACTTCATGATCGGCCTGCCGACGGAGACATGGGAGGATGTGGATGCGATCGCCGAATTGACCCGGAAGACCATCCGGGAAGGCGACAGGCATGGCCGGGGGCGTCGCCAGATCACCGTCAGTGTCGGCACCTTCATACCGAAACCGCATACACCGTTTCAATGGGAGCGTCAGCTTACCCTTGAGGAAAGCAGGGAACGGATCAACCGGCTCAAGGACCGGTTGCCGCGCCGCGGCTGCAAGCTCAAATGGCACGACCCGGAGCAGGGTTTCCTGGAAGGCGTCTTCTCCCGCGGCGACCGACGCCTGGCCAAGGTCCTGCAGACCGCCTGGCAAAACGGAGCCCGGCTCGACGGCTGGTCCGACCACTTCGACCCGGCGATCTGGCAGCAGGCCGCAGAGCAATGCGGGATCAGGCTGGATGAGTATCTGCGAAAAAGGGAACCTTCGGAGATCCTGCCTTGGCAGCATCTGCACAGTGGCGTGGAAACCGATTTTCTGAAAGAAGAACTCAACCGGGCCCACGGCCTCATCTACACGCCGGACTGCCGCTACCACGGCTGTCAGCAATGCGGCCTCTGCGATTTCCGCTCGATCCGGCCCATCGTTGCAAGAACGGAAAAAGAGGACCCGCCTCCTTCCTCCATCCCCCGAGTCATCGAGGAGACAGCTCAACAGGAGCGGCACTTCAAATACCTGGTTTCCTATGAACGCATCGGCGACATCTGTTATCTGGGTCATCTGGATGTCCTGCAATTGATCTTCCGGGGCCTGCGTCGCGCCCGGGTCCGCACCAATTTTTCCCAGGGCTTCAACCCTTCGCCCAAGGTCTCCTTCGGTCCGGCCCTGCCGGTAGGCGTCGAGAGCCTGGCCGAATATTTCGTGATCGATCTTCCCGAGCCGTTGACCGATCTCGACGCCACAGCCGCCCTTCTTGATTCGAAGCTTCCGGATGGCCTCACTATCAAGGAGGTCCGCCTGCACTCGGGCCGCATCCCCCAGGACACCCTCACTACCTACCGTATCATCCTGCCGAAGAAACTAACGAAAGAACACATTCTTCGACTTCAGACCTTTACCGACAGCCGGTATTTTCCGGTCGTGCGGCAGCGAAAGGGCAGGAGCAAGGAGGTCGATTTGCGGTCGCTGATCGTCGACATCAGGGCGGAAACCACCGACACGATTATCCTCAAGGGGGTCAATCGTGCCGGGATCCCGGGAATCAAGATCCAGGAAGCCCTCCGGCACATCCTCGGCATGGGTGAAGATGTGCTCCTTGCCGCCCGTATACAGAAAATTGCCTGGTCGCCGCTGACAACCCTGTAAACGGCCATGGCGAAAGCGGGGAATATATGGTAGATAAGAGAACTATGCCGAACGGGCGCTCAGTATTGACTATCTCAACCACACTATCATCAACACGGACAAGGAGAGATCATGATTAAAAAGATTATACTTCGCGACGATGAAATGCCCACCCAATGGTATAATGTCACCCCCGATATCCCCGGTGGACTGCTCCCTCCTCTGGATCCTGCCACTAAACAGCCCATGGGCCCGGAAAAACTTGCCCCGGTCTTCCCGATGGGTCTGCTGGAACAGGAGATGTCCGACAAACGATTCATCGATATCCCGGAGGAGGTCCAGGAGGTGCTGAAGATCTGGCGTCCCTCTCCGCTGGTCCGCGCCTTCAGTCTGGAAAAGGCGCTGGGAACCAAGGCCAAGATCTATTTCAAGAACGAAGGGGTTTCTCCGGTCGGCTCCCACAAGCCAAACAGCGCAGTCGCCCAGGCCTATTACAATATGAAAGAGGGCGTCAAACGTCTGACCACCGAGACCGGCGCCGGCCAGTGGGGCAGCGCCCTGTCGTTTGCCGCCGGCAAATTCGGCCTGGAATGCAAGGTCTATATGGTCCGGGTTTCCTTCGACCAGAAGCCCTACCGCAAGTCGATGATGAACACCTACGGCGCCCAGATTGTCGCCAGCCCGAGCCCGGATACCAATACCGGCCGCAGGATCCTGGCTGAGCATCCGGACACCCCCGGTTCATTGGGGATCGCAATCTCCGAGGCCCTGGAGGATGCCGCCGGTCGCGAAGACACCAAATACGCCCTCGGCTCGGTCCTGAACCATGTGCTCCTGCACCAGTCCATCATCGGACTCGAGGCAAAAAAACAGATGGAGATCGCCGGCGATTATCCCGATGTGATCATCGGCTGTTGCGGCGGCGGCTCCAATTTCGCCGGTCTGGCAAACCCCTTCCTGCCCGACTACCTCAACGGCAAGAAGATCCGCTTCATCGGCGTCGAGCCGGCCTCCTGCCCGTCGCTGACCATGGGCAAGCTGGCCTATGACTTCGGCGATGTGGCCCAGACCACCCCGCTTCTCTATATGTATACGCTGGGACACGATTTCATTCCTCCCGGCATCCATGCCGGAGGCCTTCGCTACCACGGCATGGCGCCGATCACCTCGGCCCTGGTCCGGGAAAACATCATCGAACCGGTCAAACTGCATCAGCTGGAATGTTTCACGGCCGGTGTGCTGTTTGCCAAGACCGAAGGCATCATCCCGGCACCGGAGACCTGCCATGCAATCCGTGGGGCGATCATAGAGGCCACCCGCGACCGCAACGACCCCAAGACCATCCTCTTCAACTTCTCGGGGCATGGTCTGATCGATATGGGATCCTATGACAAGTTCTATGCCGGCGAACTGCATGACTACGAATACCCTGAGGAGGAGATCGCCAAATCCATGGCCAATCTCCCGAAGATATAAGGACCGGAAGGATATCCGGCCGCCGCTGCCGTCTGTTTGTACCGGCAGGGCAGCCGGATCCGCTCCCGGTGCGGTCCTTCAGTTGCTGTTCGGTGTCTTTCTTGTTCTCTCCCCGCTCCTTCTCGCACCGGCTGATGCGGCACAGACCTGGGACGGCCCGATCCGGGCCGCCATTCAAAACGGCGGCTATGCGGTGCGGACCGCCTCCGGAAAACCGGCGGGTTTCAACGTCGACACCCCCTTCATCCCCGCCTCGACCGTCAAGTTGATCACCTGCCTGGCGGCGCTTGCTTCCCTCGGTCCGGACTACCGTTTCGAGACCCTCTTCTACCTCGACGCAGAAGGCAAAGTCATTATCAAAGGAGAGGGGGATCCGGTGCTTACCTCCGAAGAGGCGGCCGCTATCGCCAGGGACCTCGCAGTACGGGGACTTCGGCGGGTACGGGCGCTGATCCTGGACGTCTCGGCCTTTGCCCTGAAAAGCGGAGTCGACGGTTCGGAACATTCAGACAGACCCTATGACGTCGACGTCGGTCCATTGGACGTCAACTTCAATGCCCTGCCCCTGCAGGTGCATGGTGACGGCAGGATAGACTCGGGAGAAGACCAGACACCGGTCCTGCCGATGATGCAGGCGATCGGCAGGACCATGCATCCCGGTCTGTACCGCATCAACATCGGTGCCTTTGCAACCCGGGGAGACCTTACCAACGAACAGCGCTACACCGGCGAACTGTTCAGAAACCAGCTCGAAAGACAGGGGATAGAGGTCGGCGGCCCCACCACTCTGGGGACCGTTCCGGACAAGGCCGCTCTGCTCCTGGTTCACAGATCGGAACCATTGCGCGACATTATCAGGGAATGTCTTGAATTCTCGAATAATTTCATTGCAAACGAACTCTTCCTTGCCTGCGGTCGCAAGCGTTTCGGCTTCCCCGCCACCTGGACAAAAGCGCGGCGCGCCCTGAAGATCTTCATCGACACGGCCTTTCATCCTCAACCGGGCACAATCACCATGGTAGAGGGTTCCGGTCTGTCGAGAAAAAACCGGGTCACCCCGAATATGATGCTCGAGGTCCTGGAAAGATTTACTCCCTTTGCCGATCTGCTGCCGATCAAGCATGATCTTCTGATGAAATCCGGGACACTGAAGGGTGTCTACTGTTACGCGGGCTATCTGGAAGAGCAGGGCAAGGCAGTGCCCTTTGCCATCATGTTGAATCAGCCGACAAACAGCCGGGACGGGATCCTGCGGATCCTGAAGATGCACCTCCGGTAATTCCGGCCGCCGATCCTGCCCTGCCGTCCGCGAGCGGCTTTTTTGCGATGCCGGGACAGCGGCGGCAGGGGAAAATCCGTCCGAGTGGAAAAACTTCGTTGTGCAAAAAGCAGGAATGGTTACTCTTAGCACTAAGAAGATGCGTATGGCCTTTGATAATCACTTCTTTCTCAGGAGGTTATCATGATAGAGAGTTTTTATGCCGCACTCGAGAAGATAGGTTTCGATCACCCGATCCATCCGATAATCGTCCATATACCGATGGGGATGATCATCGGCATGTTCCTCTTCTCCCTGTTGTCGCTGAAGTGGAAGGACAGTCACTTTTCCCGGACCGCCTATCACTGCTCGGCACTGGCCCTGGGTTCTCTCCCTTTTGTGATCCTGGCAGGGATCATGGACTGGCAACACAGATTCAATGGAGATTTGCTGCCCCAGATCAAGGTCAAAATGGTCCTGGCCTCCATCCTCACCCTTCTTCTGATCTACGCCGTGATCATGCGCAACAGAGGGGCCTCGGGGCGACACCTCTTCATCGTCTATACCCTGTGCCTGCTCTGTGCAACCGGGCTGGGCTATGAAGGGGGGCAGCTGGTCTACGGCTGAGCCGAAACGACCGGAGGCCCGACAGGCAGGACGCCTGGGGCCCTGGCACTCAAGAACCTTTTGTAAAATTTCCGCAGAACCGGTATACAGGGCGGATGCCCGTTAAAATCCTCCATACCTCCGATTGGCATATCGGTCGCAGCCTCTACGGCAGAAAGTGCACGGATGAATACCGGGCCTTCCTCGACTGGCTGGCGACGACGCTGCAGCAGGAAAACATCGACGTCCTCCTGGTGGCAGGCGATATCTTCGATACCGGCACCCCGAGCAGCAGATCGCTGGAACTCTACTATACCTTCCTCCGCCGGGTGGCCGAATCCGGGTGTCGCCATGTGGTCATCACCGGCGGCAATCACGATTCGCCGTCCGTCTTAAACGCCCCCCGCGAGGTCCTGCGTTTCCTGGATATCCATATCATCGGCAGCATAACCGAGACCCCGGAGGATGAAGTCCTGGTCCTGCGGGACCGGAGCGGCCGCACCGAGCTGATCGTGTGCGCGGTCCCCTTCCTACGTGATCGTGATATCAGAGAGGTCGAGGCCGGTGAAAGCCTGGAGGACAAGGGCAGAAAGCTTGTCGCCGGGATAACCGACCACTACCGTCAGGTAGGAGCCCTGGCCTTGCAGTGCAGGAAAGAGGCGCAGAATGAGATACCGATCGTTGCCATGGGGCATCTCTTCACCCGTGGCGCCGTCACCTCGGGCAGCGACGGGGTCCGGGATCTGTACATCGGGACACTTGCCCACGTGGCGGCCGATGCCTTCCCGGAATACATCGACTATCTGGCCCTCGGTCACCTGCATGTCCCCCAGAAGGTGGGCGACTCGGAGACGAGGCGCTACTCCGGCTCGCCGCTGCCGATGGGTTTTGCCGAGGCCGGACAGACCAAGAGCCTCCTTATCGTCACTTTTTTTGGCCTGTCCCCTGCGGTGACCACCCTGCCTGTTCCCCGCTTCCTGTCGCTGGAAAGCATCCGGGGCGACCTGCCGGGCATCCTGAAACGGCTGGCCGAACTGGCTGCGGACCGGGTTGAGATCCTGGTTGAGGTCATCTACGAAGGCGACGAGGTGATTGCCGACCTGCAGGCCGAGCTGCATCGTGCCGTCGCCGGATCCGGGATTCAAATCCTGCGCACGGTGAACAACAGGATCCTGAAAAAGTCCCTCATCCGCAAGGACCCGTCGGAAACGCTTGCCGAACTCAACCCCTCTCAGGTCTTCGACCGTTGTCTGGATGCCCATCGGATCCCCACCGAGCAACGCCAAGAGTTGCAGCGGGTCTTTCTAGAGGCGGTTCTGGCCGTTGCCGAAGATACGCCCGGGGTGGATACGGCATGAAGATCCTTCAGGTTCGTTTCCTCAATCTCAACTCTCTGGCGGGAGAGTGGACCATCGACTTCACCCGTGCGGAGTACACAGCCAATGGGATCTTCGCGATCACAGGTCCGACCGGCTCCGGCAAGACCACGCTGCTCGATGCGGTCTGCCTGGCCCTCTACGGCCGGACGCCGCGCCTGGAGAGGATATCGGAGTCCACCAACGAGATCATGAGCCGCCATACCGGTGTCTGCTTCGCCGAAATCGACTTCGAAACCAGAAAAGGTCGATTCCGCTGCCATTGGAGCCAACGCAGGGCCAGAGAAAAATCCACCGGCAAACTGCAACAGCCGCGGCATGAGATTGTCGATGGGCTGACGGGCAAGGTCCTCGAAAACAAGATCAAGGATGTGGCCCGGGAGGTTGAGGCAGCCTGCGGAATGGATTTCGACCAGTTCACCCGCTCGGTGCTCCTGGCCCAGGGAGGCTTTGCGGCCTTCCTCCAGGCTACGACCGACGAGCGTGCGCCGATCCTCGAACAGATCACCGGCACTGAGATCTACAGCAGCATCTCACAAAAAGTTCACCAGAGGAGAAATGCGGAACAGCAAAAGCTGGCCGTGATGGAGGCGGAGATCGGGGCGGTGACCCTCTTGTCGGAGGAAGAGGAACGTGTCATTCGAGACGATCTCAGCGAGAAAACGAGCCGGAGCGAAGCGATCCGCAAAGAACTTGAAACTGCTCGGATCAGTCTGAGCTGGTTGACCGGACTTGCGGCTCTCACAGGAGAAATCGAGTCCCTGCAGCTCCAGGCCGATCACATCCGGAGGTCTCAACGGGAGGCGGAACCGGATAGGATCCGGCTTGCCAAAGCAAAGGCGGCCTCTTTTTTACATGGAATGTACCTCCAACTCAGTGCATTGCGCCACACGCGGAAGAAAGAGGCGGAAGAAAGAGAGACAACCCTGCAGGGACTCGCGAACCTTATGCAGTGCAAGGAAAAGACGCTGCAAGGCCGAGTGCGGACGCAAACCCTTGTAACGGCCGCCCGGTCGGCCCTACAGACGGAAACGGCGATCTGCAGGCAGGCCCGGGAGCTGGATGTCAAATTGCGGGAAGCGGGAGAAACACAGAAGAATATCGAGAAGGAATACGATGACCTGGCCGGGCAAACCCTGGCGCACGAGAAGATTCTGCATGCACATGATACCGATATTGACAAAATAAATCAGGAACTTACATCCATAAGAGATTACCTTCGGCACAACCAGGCGGACGCCGGTCTTCTGGAAGATCTTGCCGCCCTTCTTGATCTTGGCAAAGGCGCAAAACGTCTTGCCGCTAAAGTGAAATCCCTGCTGGAAGAGCTGGGTAACAGACAGACGGCTGCCCGGAAGGCGAGGCAGGAGACCGCGGATGCGCAGATGAGTCATGACAGCGGCGCACAGGGCCACGCCAGTTGCCTGCTCCGACTCGATACCGTCAGGAAGGAATTGACCGGGCTCCTGGAGGGAAGGGACCCGGCCGAGCTCAGAGAAGAGCAGGAAGCGCTTGCCGAGCGCTGTCACCTGCTCGAGAGGATCGGCCGGATTGCCAAACAAATTGCCGTTCAAAAGGCGGAACTTGCCGAGCTGGATAAACGGCGGCAGGCTGCCTCGGCCGGCCTGGTGGAAATCGATCGCAGGTATCGGGACCTGAGCGAAAGGATAGCCCTGCAGCAGCAGGTGGTTGAAAAGCAGGCTCAGGTAGTGCTTCTGGCCGGCCGGATCAGGGGGTTCGAGGAGGAAAGAGGCAGGCTGGCGGACGGCAGCCCCTGTCCGCTCTGCGGTGCCGTCGAACACCCCTATTGCACCGGTTCTCCTGTTACAAACGACGACGCGGAGCTGGAGCTGCAAAGGCTGCGGCACATCCTTCAGCATCTGCAAGATGATGCCGCCGACCTCAAGGCGGAGGCTGCTGCTGCCGGAGCAACTGCCGATCAGGCCGAAAAGAGCCGGGAAAAGATCCTTATCCGGTTGACAAAAGACGATCAGGAGCACGCCGAACTGCTGGCTTGCCTGCCCGGTCTGCCGGACGATATCGCTGCCGAACTGGTCCGGTGGAACACCGTCCGTCAGCAGGGCAGGCAACGCCTGAAGGAGATCGACACAAGACTCCACCAGGTGGAATCTATAAAAAATGAGGCGGAACGGCAAAAGGATACCATGAATGCCCGTTTCCAGGAGTTGCAGAAGGCCGTCCATGCCGAGGCCGCCGTCTCCGAAGACTGTATCCGGCTTCGGGAACAATCAGACCAGGCGCAGAATGACCTGCAAAAAAGCCTTGAAGATGCAGCCCTGCGGTTAAACCCCTACGGCATCGAATCCGTGAACGCCGATTCATTGGACGCCGCTCTCGCGGCACTGAGCCTTCGCCAGCACCGATGGAAACAGCACAGGGAGCGCGAACGACAGATCGTCTCCGAGCTTCAGGGGCTGCAGATCGAACGGGAACGGGCAAAAACCATGGCTGAGAAACTCGCAGCAGAAAGAGAAAAAACAGCCACCCGACTCTTGCTGGCAAAGGGTCGTTCAACCACCGTTGCCAAGACCCGCTACGACCTCTATCAGGACAAGGACCCGGACATAGAGGAAAAGCAGGCGGCCGACATCCTCGAAAAGGCCGAGTTCGCCGTTGCCGCCGTCGACCGGGAGATCCACCGGCTGGAAAAAGACCAGGCGATTCTGGTCGAGCGCAGAGGGTCTCTTGACCGTTCACTTATTGAACTCTCCGGACAACTCGGGAGGCAGGAAGATGTCTTTCTTCAAAATATCAAGGATAAGGGCTTTGCGGACGAGACCGAGTTCCTGGCTGCAGACTTAAGTGAAGAGCGCATGGCCGAGATGACGGCCTTCCTTGAGGGACTGGGTAAGAAGGAAGCGGAGGTCTTGACCCTTCTTCAGAGCAAGAGGCAGAGCCTTTCACTGGAGAGCGAAAAACAGCTGACAGAGCTTTCCGCCCCCGACATCAAGACCTTGCTCGAAGAAAAGAGCGCCGGCCTGCACACCTTGCAGCAGGCGATAGGCAGGCTCCAAGGCAGGCTGCTGGACAATGACGCCCAACGGGAAAAACAGCACGTCCGTCTTGCAATCAGGCAGCAACAGCAACAGGAATACAGACGTTGGCAGGCCCTGCATGAGCTGATCGGATCGAGCGACGGCAAAAAATTCCGGAACTTCGCCCAGGGGGTGACCTTCGAGATCATGATCGGTCACGCCAATCACAACCTGGAGAAGATGACCGACCGCTATATCCTGGTCCGTGATACCGCACAGCCGCTGGAGTTGAATGTGATCGATACCTACCAGGCAGGAGAGATCCGTTCCACGAAGAACCTCTCCGGGGGCGAAAGCTTTATCGTCAGCCTGGCCCTGGCCCTGGGTCTTGCCGGGATGGCCGGCGCCACCGTGCGGGTGGACTCTCTCTTTCTTGACGAGGGCTTCGGGACCCTGGACGAGGATGCCCTGGAGATCGCCCTGGAGACCCTGGCATGCCTGCAGCAGGAAGGCAAGATCATCGGCATCATCTCCCATGTCCCGGTCCTGCAGGACAGGATCGCCACCCGGATCCAGGTAATTCCGGGGCCTTCCGGCGTAAGCCGCCTCCAGGGCCCCGGCGTCACCAGCCGTTGAGGACTTTTACTCCCTCCACCGGCATGCCGGGGGACCCGGCGGGGACGGCCGGACGATCTGCACGTCCTTTTGCCGACAGGGACATGGCGCTAATCAGGGAGAAAGTCCGGGCGATCATGACCAGGCGAAGGCCCGGCGAACCTTCATCTCGAAGATATGCCCGGCAACGACGATGCCGGTAAGGGCTGCAGAGATGACAACAGCTACCAGGGCAATCAGGCAGGTCTCCACCTGAAGAACCACCGGCAACAAGGCCTTGGCGCCCTCGGATCGGTGATGTCCCGGCAGACCTGGTGTCGATACCAGGTTCCAGGGCAGCGTCAGGCTCACCTGGCTATGGCTCGCGCCGAGGACGATGGCATAGCCAAGCGCGATCCCGCAGAGGACACCGACAACTCCAAGAAGTGCCGCCTCCGCTCCAAAGGCCGCCAGGATATCCCTTTTACACCAGCCGACGGTCTTCATCAGGCCGATATGGGAACCTCGTTCGCTCACCGAGCCGGCGATCAGCCAGCAGCACAGGAACATCGAAAAAGCCAGGACGACCCAGCCCATCAGCCGGGAGACCATGGTGCTGATCCCGGCAAAACCCTTCATCATGCCGCCGATGGAGTCGGTTGTGGAAACGACCCCGCCGGGCAGCAATTGCGGCAGTCGCGCCTGGATGCCGGCGGGATCGACGCCCTTTTTCAAGCGGAGAAAGAGCATATTGACGGTGTTTTCGCCCAGTCTGCCGATCCTTCTGGCATCTTCCAGGGAAATATAGAAGTTGGCGGCAGCCACGGTGGCCCCTTCCCGGAGGGTGGTGATACCGACAATGGTCAGGGGATGGCCGTCGAACACCATCCTGTCCCCGACTTTGAGACGATTGAACCTGGCGTAGTGGTTTTCCGCCACCATCTCACCCGGCTCCCGGATATTTCTGCCTTTGGTGATCCAGGTCATGACCCGGCCCGGACCGATGACTGCATCCGGCTCGACGCCCGCAATCACAGAGAAGTTTTTCTCGGACTGGTACCAGAGCATCACCACCCGGCCCATCTGCTCGACCCCGTCCAGGGTCCGAATCCTCTGCTGTTCCTCTCCGGATATCGGTTGATCGGCAAAAGGCAGACGGACCCCGGTCTTCGCCTCTGCCGCTCCTTCTCCGCCCTTGACCGAGCGTTGGATAATGCAATCGGTCGCGAGTTCTGAAAACGGCAGGGCGACCACCCGGGCATATCCGGCCGACAGAGCGCTGATCGCAACAAAAAGGCCGGTCCCCAGTGAAAGACCGACAACGACCCAGAGAGAACGTTTCCGCCCGGAGACAAGCGTCTTCCAGCCATAGACGAGCATATCGGCAGGCGTCATGGCGATCACCGGACCAGACTGTCCAGCAGCCGCTGCAGATCAGCCAGGGACCAGTTTCCTTCAACCTCCTTGAACGGGCCGGACCCGCTGGGAAAGCCCTCAAAGATGACGGTCTTCCCGGCCACGATGAACGCCTTCTTGCCGTTGATCAACAGCAGCAGCGGCACATGTCCATGAACCCCTTTGTCCTCTTCGAAGGCCTTTCCTTCCTTTTGTTCCTCATCGTACCAACGGACAGTCACCTTGCCCTGATACCGGGCGAACAGCCCCCGCAGATCCCTGATCGTCGGCCGGAGCGGACCATGATTCATATAGAGGATCTCAACCGTCACCGTTCCGGCGGCTGCCGCCGGATGCCGTCCGGCAGGAGCAAGCAGGCAAAGGCTGAGGACACAGAAGAGGACACCTATTTTTCTTGACTGATACTTCATGATCTTACCTCCCCATCCTTCATATAAAGTGATCGATGCGACAGTTGGGCAATAGCCTTGTCATGGGTGACCATAAAAATGGTCATCCTCTCCTTGCCATTCAGATCGAGGAGCAGATCCAGGATCTCCTTGCCCGAGACGGAGTCCAGGTTGCCGGTAGGCTCATCACAGAAGATCAGCCCGGGACGATTGACCAGTGCCCTGGCAATGGCCACCCGCTGGCGCTCTCCCCCCGACAGGTGCGACGGCAGGTAGCCGGCCCTGTCCGCCAAGCCGACCTGGGTCAATAATCCCTTGGCCTTGTCTCTTCTGGCGGCTGCGGCCATTTTCACCGGATAGAGCGGCAAGGCCACGTTTTCCAGGGCGGAAAGGGAGTCGATGAGATGAAACGACTGGAAGACGAAGCCGACATGCTCGCGTCTGAGCAAGGCCAACTCGTCCTCATTCATCCGGGAAAGGTCCCGGCCATAGAGGGATATCCGGCCGGATGTCGCGGTCTCAAGCCCCGCCGCCAAGGCAAGAAGGGTTGACTTTCCGGAACCGGATGGGCCGAGGAGGGTGACGAACTCCCCGGTCCGGACGGTGAAACTGACCCCCTTGACCGGCTCCAGATCCCCGAAGCGTTTGCTCAGGTTCCGGGCGGCGATAATATCAGTCATTGCGAAGGACCTCCGAAGGTTTGAGACGGTTGATGGCGCGCAGAGCGGTGACGCCGGTCACCAGGCCGATCAGAAGAGAAGACAGAAGAGCCGTGGGCAGGATCCTTACAGGGGATCCCATAGCCAGCCGGACCTCGCGGCTGAACTGGGCCGCGCCGCCCGGAAGAAAATGCGGGCTGGGCGCCATCTCCCAGGGAATCGGGATGGAGAGGGTTATGAAGCTTGTGAGCCAGCGGCAAAGAAGCCCGATGCCGATTCCCGCGATGGTGCCGATAAGGATCAGGGTAACGGATTCCGCCGTCAGTTGGAGAATGATATCGCGCCCGCTCCAGCCGATGGCCTTCATGACCCCGACCTCCATGGTCCGTTCCCTGATCCCGGATGCCGCCGTCCGGGCCACCAGCAACAGGGCGACAATCACGCAGAGTCCCGAGATGAGCCCGGCAAAACGATCGGTTACAGCCAGCAGAGAGCCGATTGTTTCCTTGAAGGACGCAGGTGTGGTGACGGTGGCCTTCTCGCCGATGATGCCCTTTATTCGGGCGGCAAGCGCCTCGGTCCTATCCCGCTGTGCCTTGATGAAGAGAAGATTGGCATCGTCGGCTCCGAAGGGGTGGACCGCGGTGATCGACGGGGCACCGGAGGCAATGGCCTTGGCGTCCCTGAGCGGGATATAGAGCTGCGCCGTGGCAATCCGACTGATGCGGGACGAGTCGACGATCCCTGCGATGGTATACGGTCGTCCGGCTATCCGCACCCGGGCGCCCGCTGCCACCTTTTCCGCCTGTGCCCAGCTCAGATCGGCCAAGGCCTTGCCGGTATCACCGCCCTGCAGATACCGGCCGGAGACCAGGGCATTGCGCAGCAGCGCCGGCCCTGCCGAATCCAACGGATTGAAACCCACCACGATCCTCATCGCCTTCGAGTCAAAATCCCAGAACAGAACGGCTTCGCTGAGGCCCTGGACCCCGGCAAGATTGCGGATTTGGGCGATCCGGGCGCCTGCGATCGGGGCGACGGAACAGGGGAGCACCGGGCCGGCCATCTGCTCCGGGACATCGCCGCTCACCTGGACGATCATCGATGCGCCGATATCGGTAAGCGGTGACAGAAAGGCCCGCTGCAGGGCCGCAGCCAAAAGCCCGAAAAAAACCAGGCTGCCCATGGCCGTGGCGACCACCAGCATGTTGATCAGCGATCTGCGTTTCCGAAAGCTCAGCTCGCTGACCAGATAATGCCTATTGATCATCTCTCCCTCCATGAAGCTTTGACAGCCGGTCACCTCTCGTCCGTCGTCAGGCAGACAGAGCAACAGATGACGGATTCAGTAGACCTCCGCCTCCCGCAGAAAGCACCCTTTGCCATCCTTCTCCGACAGGACGGGGGCGAAATCGATGGGCCATACGATGCCGATATCCGGATCGTCCCACCTGATACAGCGTTCGTGCTCCGGGGCCCAGTAGTCGGTGGTCCGGTAGAGAAACTCGGCCGCTTCGGACAGGACCACGAAGGCATGACCGAACCCCTCCGGTATCCAGAGCTGCCGTTTGTTGTCGGCGCTGAGATGAAGTCCCGTCCATTTGCCGAAGGTGGCGGAAGACCTGCGCAGATCGACGGCCACATCGAAGACCTCGCCGACTACCACCCGCACAAGTTTTCCCTGGGGCCTGTGTATCTGATAATGCAGTCCGCGCAAAACGCCCCTGATCGAGCGGGAATGGTTATCCTGGACAAAGGGCCTCTCGATCCCTGTTTTTTCCATCCACAACCGCTGGTTGAAACTCTCGAAAAAGAACCCCCGGGCATCCCCGAACACCTTCGGTTCAACCAGCAGGACGTCAGGGATTGCCATCGCCGTCACCTTCATTTTCACCTCTTTTTGCGCCAGGCCGGATCTACGGCCTGTGACCATACATCTTCTCGTAGTATTGCCGATAGGACCCATCGACCACATTGCGAACCCAATCCTGATTGGCCAGGTACCAATCGATGGTCAGCTCAATGCCCTCTTCGAAGGTGACCCGCGGCTGCCAGCCGATCTCTTCCCGTATCCTGGCGGCATCGATGGCATAGCGCCGATCATGACCGGGACGATCCTTGACAAAACGGATCAACGACCTGCGGGGAACACCCGAGTCGGGCAGGCCGATCCTGCGGTCCAGGATATCACAGATGCAGCCCACGACCTCGATATTCGGCTTCTCATTGTTACCGCCGATATTGTAACTCCGGCCGTTCTCCCCCTTACCGATGACCCGGACGATGGCCTCACAGTGATCCTTGACATGGAGCCAGTCACGAATATTTCTGCCGTCGCCGTAGACCGGCAGTTCGGTGCCGTTCATGCAGTTGTGAAAGATCAGCGGGATCAACTTTTCCGGGAACTGGTACGGGCCGTAGTTGTTGGAACAGTTGGTGATCCTGACCGGTAGGCCGTAGGTATGAAAATAGGCCGAGGCCAGATGGTCGGACGAGGCCTTTGAGGCCGAATAGGGTGAACGGGGATCGTAGGGCGTGGTCTCGGTGAAATGGCCGGACTCCCCGAGAGAACCGTACACCTCATCGGTGCTGACATGGAGAAAGACCTGCTCCCGGGCTGTTCCCCGCTCCGTCGACCAGTTCTTGCGCGCCGCCTCCAGAAGGGTGAAGGTACCGACGATATTGGTCTGAATAAAATCGGCCGGCCCGGTGATGGAGCGGTCGACATGGGATTCCGCCGCAAAGTGCACCACCGTGTCGATGCCGTGCTCGCTAAAGATCGCATCGACGGCGGCACCGTCACAGATATCGCCCTTAACAAACCGGTAGCCTTCGTGTTTATCGACCCTCCGCAGGTTTTCCAGGTTCCCCGCATAGGTAAGCTTGTCCAGGTTAACCACCCTCCACCCGGGATGGTCATCCAGCAGCAGGTGGATGAAATTGGATCCGATAAAGCCGCAACCTCCCGTTACCAGAACTGTTCTTGATTTTTCCATACAAAGTGATCAGTTTTATGTTTGCAATCTTTACAAAAGGGCCTACATTGACAGGTTTTCCAGTCTGCTTTTATACCCAGTCATCCCTGGAAATCAAAGAAGAATATTTTACCCAGTGAATTATGAGCAAACAGCTTGAACAGGAAATAGCCAAACGCCGGACCTTCGGCATCATCAGCCATCCGGATGCCGGCAAGACCACACTTACCGAAAAGCTCCTGCTGTACGGCGGAGCGATCAATCTTGCCGGTGCGGTAAAATCGCGGAAGATCGAACGCAAGGCAACAAGCGACTGGATGGCCATCGAGCGCGAACGCGGGATCTCGGTCACCACCTCGGTGATGAAGTTTACCTACCGCGATTACGAGGTCAATCTCCTCGACACCCCCGGTCACCAGGATTTCTCCGAGGATACCTACCGGGTCCTGACCGCCGTCGATTCGGCAATCATGGTCATCGACAGTGCCAAGGGCGTCGAATCCCAAACAGAAAAACTGATGGAGGTCTGCAGGATGCGCAATACCCCGCTGATCACCTTCATCAACAAGCTGGACCGCGAGGGTATCTCCCCGCTCGATATCATGGCCGAGATCGAAGAAAAACTGCAGATCGAATGCACCCCGCTCTCCTGGCCCATCGGTATGGGCAAGACCTTCAAGGGCGTTTACAATATCCGCGCCAGGCGGCTGAACCTCTTCACTCCCGGCCAGGAGAGCCGCTCGCAGGACGTGCTGACCATCGAGGACATCAACGACCCGCGCCTGGACAGACTGCTTGGCAGACAGGCCGACGAGCTGCGCGATGACCTGGAGCTTCTCACCGGGGCAGCCAATCCCTTTGAATACGACCACTACCTAAGCGCCTCCCAGTCCCCCGTTTTTTTCGGCAGCGCCATCAATAACTTCGGCGTCCGGGAGATGTTGGACAGCTTTGTCGAACTGGCTCCATGCCCAGGTCCCCGGGCAGCCGTTTCCAGAACCGTGGACCCGAAAGAGGAGGATTTTTCCGGTTTCGTTTTCAAGATCCAGGCCAATATGGACCCGGCCCATCGGGACAGGATCGCCTTCCTGCGCGTATGCTCCGGCAAGTTCAGCAGGGGGATGAAGGTCAGACACCACCGGATCGGCAAGGACATCACGCTGGCCAACGCCACCATCTTCATGGCCCAGGATCGAACCAACGTCGAAGAGGCCTGGCCGGGCGACATCATCGGCCTGCATAACCACGGGACAATCAAGATCGGTGACACCTTTACCCCGAAGGAGGAGCTGAAATTCACCGGCATCCCGAACTTTGCTCCCGAGCACTTCCGCCGGGTTCTGTTGAAAAACCCTTTAAAGATGAAGCAGTTGCAGAAAGGCCTGGTGCAGCTTGCCGAGGAAGGGGCCATCCAGGTCTTCAGGCCGCTGATCGGCTCCGACTATGTGATGGGCGCGGTCGGCGTCCTGCAGTTCGAGGTCACCATGGCCCGTCTGAAAAACGAATACGGGGTCGATGCCGTCTATGAGCCCGTCGATTTCCAGGCGGCACGCTGGGTGGGCTGCGACGATAAGAAGAAGATGGCTGATTTCGAAAGCAAGAACCGCTTGGCGCTGGCCCGGGACGCGGAAGGTTTTCTCACCTATCTGGCCCAGAGCGAATGGATGCTTGCGTATTTCATGGAGAAATGGCCGGCCATCGTCTTTAAGAAGACCAGGGAAAATATCTGATGGACAGCCGTATCGGATGGCGTGGATCGGAAAAGACCTGCTGCCGGTCGAAAAATTCCCGACGCCTCAGTCATCCTTTTTTTCATCGGCAAAGATCAGTGCGCAACCGTCGGAAAGGGCCTCGGCCGTTTTCCTGCGGGCAACGGTGATGATGCGCTGGATCGTCCCGCGGGAGACCCCCATCCGCTGACCGGCCTCTTCCTGGGTCAGTCCCTCCCGGTCACAGAGCTTCAGGACCTCCAGTTCGTCCCGGTACAGATCAATCTGCCTCAGTTCCTGCAGGGGAGTACCGGTTATCTTGAAGGCCCTGCCGCAGAATTCGCCTTCGCAGTGTCTGATCTTTTTTGGTCGAGGTGACATAATCCCTTCTTGATGCTGTGATGATCGATTCCTGAAAAACACACCGGCAGAAATACCCTTCCCGCCGAAGCTGTTTTGCCTTCCCTGTTATACTACAAACGAGTACAACGAACTGCAAAAAAAACCACTCTTCAGGACCGAGAGGAAAAAACCGCTATCCATTCAAGCCGCCAAAGAGTGTCTTTCCGTATGATTCCAGCCGGATCCTTCGATTCAGTGTGCCGATCAATCCAGCCACCCGGTCTTTATACCGTTCCCTGCAGAAAAAAGCAATCCCCGGGAACAGCTGCAGCCGACAACTCTCATTTTCCCTTCTATCCGATGCCGTTGATCTCCTCCGTCTGCATTGGCTGCCCTGCTGGGCAAAGCGGAACCTTCCGTCGACAAACCCGCATCCGTCGCCCCATGCCGTCTCCCCCGATCAATGCTGGCAATTGCCTGATCCCTGGCAGGCCTGATCGCCGCGCATTACCGGCAGGTTGCCCGCCCGGAGATTATCAACGGCAGACCTGACCTCCGGAATACGGTTCAGATCGGCAAAATAGACAGTAATCCCAACCTGATTGAAACCCATCATCGGACGCATGCCCATGCCGGCGACAACGATGGCGTCCACCTCCGCATCCTGCAGGATCTGAACAGGAACAAGACAACCTCCAGCCTCATGTCCTGAATTTTCGACCATCTCAACCCCGGTAATACCGCTGTTGTCGTCAAGATCCACCACCGTAAAGAGATCACAGTGACCAAAATGATCGGACCGTCGTGCGTCCAATCCGCCCGGAGCATTGCTTGGTATTGCCACTCGCATTATTTTTTCCTTATTTTTTGATTAGTTATCCTGCCGGGATTTGACATTGAACCGGCGTCTGCCATGCCAGGCGCATCCTGGCGAACATATGCACATATTAATGATGTCCAACAGCGATGTCAAGAGAATTCGAACCCTGAAAATAGGCCTCGGCTGGAACAAGGAATGGACATGGCAGCCATTTTCAGGTACACTGGATCCTTCACCGGAGGCGCCCGGCGCTGGGTTTTCCATTTGGCCGATCGTTATTGCCCAGGAATTTTTTTGAGCAACTAGTTTTGGATTCACCCAAAAGCCATAGAGATCATGCTTCGAAAGTTTTCATTCCTTCTCCTTATTACAATCCTGCTCTTCTCCACCCTGCTGGTATCGTCTTCAATTGCAGTCGACAAGAATGATCCCCATCTTTCGGATGTCATTCTGACCACATCGGAAACCCATCTCCTCCTGTTCGGCACCCTGAACAACGCCTTCACCGATGAGATGCTCCAGGGACTGCACAGCGGTCTGCCGATCCAATTCTCCTTTTTCGTCGAACTGAACAAGATACGCAGACATTGGATGGACGAGCAGATCGTCTCGTTGCAATTCAAACACACGATGACCTACGACACGCTCAAGGAAACCTATAAGGTGCAAACGGCGGAAAACAACAGGAGGACCACGACCTTTCAGACACTGGCCGAGGCTGAAAAGGCGATGTGCGAGATCAACGGTCTCAGGGTCTACAGGCTTTCCAGACTCATCCCGGATCAGGCATATTCGGTTCGGGTAAGAGCCGAGCTGTACAAAAAGACCCTGCCGATGGGGCTCCATCACATCGTCCCTTTTCTCTCCTGGTGGGATATTGAAACGGACTGGTATTCCGTCGACTTCAACTATTGATCCTTGCAACCCAAACCCATGGACACCCCATAAGTGGATAACGAAACACGACAGCCCGAGACGGCATATTCCGGTTCCAGGCCGCCGATATCCACCGAGCAGCGCCGGCGAAAACAGCGGATGATCCGCAAGGTGATCATCCTCTGTCTTGGACTGATCCCGCTTTTTATCTGGTTGCAGAAGCTTCTCTTCAACATCGAGGTCTCGCTGCCGGTCAACAGCAATATCCTGATCTTCGCACTGATCAATGCCAACGTTTTACTGGTCCTGCTCGTCCTCTTTCTGGTCCTCAGGAATCTTGCCGAACTCCTCTTCGAGAGGTACCAGAAGGTCCTTGGCACCAAGCTTAAGACCAAACTCGTCATCTCCTTTATCTCATTGTCCCTTATCCCGACGATTCTGCTTTTTTTTGTTGCCCTGCGTTTCATATCCACCAGCATGGACTACTGGTTTAACTCGAACATTGAAACATCCCTGCAGGAATCGCTCAAGCTCGCCCAATCGCTGCTCCATGACACCAAAGATCAGGTCATTCGGATAAGCGATGCGATAAGCATCCGCCTTGGTAATCTCGAGCTGGCTACCTACAATTCCGATACCATCAACAGGACGCTTGAGAATATCCTGGCCTTCAACCCGATCAACGGCCCCGACAGTATCACCTTGATCACCAACGACAGGAATCTCGAGATCGGAGTCGTCGGCCCGGATCTGCGCGGCCTGAAGCTTCCGAAAATCCCATTTGATACGTTGCAAAAGATCCGGAAAGGGCATGAGAGCCAGACCATCATCCAGGAGAGTGAAAAGGGAGATCTGGTGCGTTGCGTTCGCGAGGTGCTTATCGGTAAAAAGGAGAGGAACAAGGCCATACTGATAACATCGCTTCTGGTCAAGGAGGAGACGATTGCCCAGATGACCGCCATCTCCAACGGGATAGAAGGTTACCGGCAACTGAAGTATCTCAAGGGGCCGTTTAAATTCTGGCTCTTGATCGTGCTGTTGATCGTCACCCTGCTGATTATCTTTTCGGCGATCTGGTTCGGCTTCTATATCTCCAAGAGCATCACCGAACCGGTCGATAAACTGGTGCTTGCCACCAAGAGGATCGCCGAGGGGGACCTGGAATTTTTCATCGAATCCCGCTCCAACGACGAACTGGGACTGCTGGTCGATTCCTTCAACCAAATGACGATCAACCTGAACACCAGCAACAAGAAACTGGCTGAAACCCACGAGGCGTTGCATATCAGCTCCCAGGAATCGGAACAACGGAGACGCTACACCGAAATCATCCTCCAGAACGTATCGGCCGGCGTCATATCCCTCGACAACAGCGGGCGGATCACGACCATCAATCATTTTGCCGAAAAACTCCTGAATATCGACCAGAAGGATTATATTTCCAAAAAGTACCAGGACACACTGTCGCCGGAGCAGACACAGATCATCGACGGATTCATCGATGAGCTGAATATCACCGGCAAGACCACGGTTGAACAGCATCTGCGCCTGACGGTAATGCAGAAGAGCTACTCCCTGCTGATCAACTTTACCCGCCTGGAGGACGACGACCACAACGCCGTGGGCTACGTGCTGGTATTCGACAACCTGACCAAACTGGAAAAGATGCAGCGCATGGCTGCCTGGCGCGAGGTCGCCCGGCGCATCGCCCACGAAATTAAAAACCCGCTCACACCGATCCAGCTCTCCGCCCAGCGCCTGCGACGACGTTATCCGGAGATACTGGCAGAAAAAGAAAGCATCTTCGACCAGTGCACCGCCACTATTATCGAGCAGGTCGATGAACTCAAACGTCTGGTCAGCGAGTTCTCCCAGTTCGCCAGAATGCCCAAGGTCCACAAGGCCCCTGCCGATCTGACCAAACTGGCACAACAGACACTTGTCCTCTACCGGGCCGCCCATAAACATATCACCTTCACCTGCAAGGAATTGTCACCGGTTCCGGTCTTAAACTTCGACGCCGAACAGATCAAACGCTGCATCATCAATCTCCTGGATAATGCGGTTGCAGTTTTACCCGATGGCGGTACAATAGATATTGAATTATCGCTGGACGAGAACAAAGAGAGCGTCTTTCTGCGGGTCTGCGACGACGGGCCCGGCATCTCCAAAGACGACAAACTGAAGCTCTTCGAACCGTATTTCTCAACGAAAAAGACCGGCACCGGGTTGGGGTTGGCCATCGTTTCAACAATTATCTCCGACCATAACGGCTATATCCGTGTTCAGGATAATGTCCCCCATGGGTCAATATTCACCATCGAGATGCCGCTTTTGCCGGGAGAACAAACCGAGACGTGACGCAACGTCCTGTTGTCGGAATCACATCATGACCAAACGAATACTTATCATCGACGACGAAATCTCCATCCAGGAAACCCTGTCCGGGATCCTTGAGGACGAGGGATTCGCCCCGGTCTGCGCCTCCTCGGCCGAGGTCGGGATAGATCTGATCGATGAGGAGAAAATCGATCTGGTCCTGCTGGACATATGGCTTGGGGACACCATGGATGGGATGACCGCGCTTGAAAGAATCAAGAACGATTTCGACAACATCCCTGTTATCATGATCTCAGGGCACGGGACCATCGATACGGCTGTTCAGGCAACCAGGAAGGGGGCCTTCGACTTCATCGAAAAACCGCTTTCCTACGACAAGATCGTCCTCGCCATCACCAACGGTCTTCGTTTTGCCCAGCTCGAGCAGGAAAACCAGCTCCTCCGCGAGACCTCAAACCGGAAGACCACCCTTACCGGAAATTCGGAGGTGATCAAGGCACTGAAAAAACAGATTGCAATGGTGGCTCCAACCGATGCCTGGGTCCTGATCCGCGGCGACCACGGTACAGGCAAGGAGCTGGTGGCCCAGGCCATTCACAGCCAGTCCGGGTCCAACGGACGGCCGATGATCGAGGTGAACTGTGCCGCCATCCCGGAAGAATTGATCGAATCCGAACTTTTCGGCCATGAAAAGGGCTCTTTCACCGGCGCCCATATCAGCAAGCAGGGAAAATTCGACCAGGCGGACGGAGGCATCCTGTTCCTTGACGAGATAGGCGACATGAGCCTCAAGACCCAGGCCAAGATCCTGCGTATCCTGCAGGAACAGAAATTTGAACGGGTCGGCGGCCATAAAACCGTCAATGTCAACGTCAGGGTCCTTGCCGCCACCAACAAAAATCTGGAAGAAGAGATCGAAAACGGCAACTTCCGCGCCGACCTCTTCTGGCGTCTCAACGTCGTGCCGATCCGTGTCCCCCGCCTGAAAGAGCGGCTGGAAGACATCCCGCTCCTGGTGGAAGACCTGATGGACGGCATGAAAGTCAAGGGGTTGAAAAAGAAATCGTTTTCCGAAAGCGCCTATCAGGAACTGATGGACCATTCCTGGCCGGGCAATGTCAGGGAACTGAGAAATTTCGTTGAACGCCTGGTCATCATGTGCCAGGATGAGATTATTTCCAACAGGCATGTCCGGATGTTTTTGACCCAGACGCCGGCCGCCAAAGGACCGGTCGTACTCAACGGTGTCCTGAACCCCTATCAGACCAACGATTTCAAGGAGGCGAAAAAACGGTTCGAGCGGGAATATCTGCAACAGAAACTGAATGAAAACGAAGGCAACATCTCCAAAACAGCCGAAAACATCGGCCTGGAAAGAAGTCATCTTCATAAAAAACTCAAGAGCCTCAACATCGTTGCCTAAAAAGGACAACAGCCCGACCGGCACCATCGACGGTTGCGGGCCGGTTATCAGAGCTCATACCATAACTTCGAGGAATATCATGGTTTTTCCTGAATATCGACCGCGCAGACTGCGAAAAAATGAAACCTTCCGTTCCCTGATCAGAGAAACGCACCTCAATGCCTCTCAGCTCGTCTACCCGCTTTTTGTGATGCCCGGAAAGAACGCCCGGGAGCGTATCGCGTCGATGCCGGGAGTCTCCCGCATCTCCGTGGATCACCTTGCAGGCGAGGCGAAGGAATGCCTGTCCCTGGGCGTCAAGGCCGTCATCCTCTTCGGGCTCCCGGAGAAAAAGGACGCCGTGGGCTCGGGGGCCCATGCCAAAAACGGGATTATCCAACAGGCCATCAAGGAGCTGAAGAACAAGGCCCCGGAGTTGCTGGTAATCACCGATGTCTGCCTGTGTGAGTATACGGACCATGGGCATTGCGGCTGCATCATCGGTCATGATGTGGACAACGATGCCACCCTGGAGATCCTCGCCAAAACCGCCCTGTCCCATGCCCAGGCGGGTGCCGATATGGTCGCTCCGTCGGATATGATGGACGGACGCGTTGCCGAAATCCGGGGCATACTCGACGAAAACAGCTTTGAGACCATCCCGATCATGTCCTACGCGGTGAAATACGCCTCAGCATTCTATGGACCGTTTCGCGAGGCAGCCGACTGCAGCCCCCGGTTCGGAGACCGGCGCAGTTACCAGATGGACCCGGCCAACAGCCGGGAAGCGCTTCGTGAGGCGACACTCGATGTGGACGAAGGCGCAGACATCCTGATGGTCAAGCCTGCCGTTGCCTACCTGGACATCATAGCAAGACTCAAAGAGGAATTCGATCTGCCGATAGCCGCATACCATGTCAGCGGGGAATATGCGATGATCAAGGCAGCGGCCGAGAGGGGATGGATCGATGAAGAAAAGGTCATGCAGGAAACACTGCTTGCCATACGAAGGGCCGGCGCTGATATTATCATCACCTATTTTGCCAAGGATATGGCAAAGATTCTGACAAAATGATCCTGTCCTGCCAACGAAAAAAGGGGGGTCATCCTGAGACAACCCCCTTTTTTTCGAATACCTTCGATCAAACCCGGATGTTGATGGATGGGGATGGTTGCTGCGGTGTCGGCTGCGGCGGCTGCGTCTCCTCCGTGGTTTCTCCCTGCTCTGAAGCCCGGGTTTCCTGCTGCTCGGATGAGGCCCCGGGTTGCTGGATGGTCTTTGACAGGGCAAGGGCCTTGGCCGAGATGTCCGTTTTATCGGCAACGGTGCTGCCGCCGCCGACCGTATCTTTCGGTTCCGCCGTTGCGGCCGGCGGTTTCTCCGCTGCCGGACGGGGCAGCTGATCAATGGTGCTGTAGGTCGTGGCCCCGCTGGTTTGACTGATCATACGATTACCTCCGGTTATTCGTCCGTGTTGTCTTAAGTATAAGCCGCCGGAGGTTCGATTACAAGGACAGTCCCCTCCAAAATCTGCTGTTTCTGACTGCACAGACGATGATCGTGCCCAATCCATCCAACAGGATATTGACGGGACCGGCAGAGCGATCCAGGATAAACGACTTGTGATATTCGTCACTTATCCCATAGAGCAGGCACACAAGGATAACCACTGCCGTCAGGCAGCGCGGGTTCAGGTGCCCGGACCACGGAGCCACGGCATAAAACAGGGTGACCGCCAACAGACCGTACCCCCAGATATGCGCGATTTCACAGATATTTGCAATAGCGGGCAGGTTGAGACGGTCCCCGGGTATGCCCGATAAAAAAAAGATCGCCCCCATCACCAGGATCATGGGCAACATCCGCGACAGGAGCAGAAAGAAGCGCTGCATCCCCTACGAGCACTTGCTGTATCCACAGTCATGGCAGGTCTCGCACCCCTCCTCGAAGACCAGGATCCCCGAACATTCAGGGCAGACGCTGGCAAAGCCGTGCTGGGTCCCCGCCATAAACGACTTGAACAATTTGCTCAACTGGGCGGGGAGATCAAGCATATGCCCGCTCGAACGATCCAGTTGCTTGATGATCTCATCCATCGGGACATTAAACCTGAGGGCCAGCGAGACGAGTCGGCAGGTCGTCGTCCACATGGTCGACTTGTCTTTCAGATCGACCCTGTTATCAAACGGAAACTTGGCAAATACCTCCATCGGCTTCTCGTCCTCATCAAAACAGACGATGATATAGACGGATTTCTGTGCCTGGTCTTTTACCCGGTACCGTTTTGCGTCCAGCTTATCGGGAAGATTCCTCTTCACCGGCCCCTGAGTGGATACCGCAGCGGTCTGTGAGGCAGCATCGGGTTCCTTGGCCTTCAGGACCTGGGAATCCCTGGAACCGTCCCGGTAGACGGTCAGCCCCTTGCAACCGAGCTGGTAGCCCATCAGATACGCCAGCTTGACCTGTTCGCGCGTGGCATTGCCGGGAAGATTGATGGTCTTCGATATCGAACTGTCAACGCCGCTCTGCTGCAGTATCCCCTGCATCCGGATATGGTCCTCAGGCTTGATATCCTGGGCGGTGCAGAAGATCTTCCGCCATTTTTCCGGAATCTCGGGATGATCGAGAACCGTCCCGGTATCCGCCACCTTGCTCATCAGCTCCGGCGAGTAAAACCCCTCGTCCCTGGCAATCTTTTCAAAATATTTATTCACCAGGATCAGGCGGTCCCCATCCATGACGTTTTTCACGGCAACGATGGAAAAATACGGCTCGCATCCCGACGCGCAATCGGCGATCATCGATACCGTCCCAGTCGGCTGGATGGAGGTCAGCGCCGCATTCCGCCGGGGTTTATATTCGTTGACAGCCGGATCATAGGCGGGAAACGGCCCTTTCATCTCGGCCAGCTCGACGGACATTTCCTCGGCCGCATCCCTGATAAACAGCATGATATCCGCCGCCGTTTCGCGTCCCTCATCGTCGGCATAAGCGACGCCCAGCTGGATCAGCATATCATGCAGGCCCATTATTCCGAGACCGATCTTTCGGGTCTTCAGCGTCATCTCGCTTATCTCAGGGATCGGAAAACGGTTGCAGTCGATGACATTGTCGAGAAAGACGGTTGCGGTACGAACCGTTTCCTTGAGACGTGTCCAATCAACGGCTCCGCGGACAACGAAATTGGCAAGATTGATGGAGCCCAGATTGCAACTCTCGTAGGGCAGAAGCCACTGTTCGCCGCAGGGATTTGTCGCCTCGAATGCACCGAGCTGCGGGGTCATATTCGCCCTGTTGGCCGTATCGATGAAAAGGACCCCCGGTTCACCGTTATGCCAGGCGAGATCGACAATCTTATCAAAAACCTCGCGGGCCTTCAGATTGGCCGTGGCCTTCTTGGTCGACGGTTCCATCAGGTCATACTGGCCGTCCTGTTCGACCGCCTGCATGAAGATGTCGGTAACCGCCACGCTGAAATTGAAATTATTAAATTTATTCTGATCTTCCTTCGCACCGATAAAATCCATGATATCAGGATGATCGACGCGTAACACCCCCATATTGGCACCGCGTCGCTTCCCTCCCTGTTTGATGGTCTCGGTGGCTGCGTCAAAGACCGCCGCAAATGAGAGCGGGCCGGAGGCAACACCCTGCGTGGACTGGACCGCGGCATTCTTAGACCGCAGCCGGGAAAAGGAATACCCGGTGCCTCCACCCGTCTTGTGAACCAGCGCGCCGTTGCGAATGGCGGTAAATATACCGTCCATGGAATCTTCGACCGGCAGGACAAAGCAGGCGGAGAGCTGCCCCAGATCGGTCCCGGCGTTCATAAGGCAGGGTGAATTCGGGAGAAAATCCATATGGTATATGAGCTGGAAAAATCTTTCCCGAAGCTCTTCATCCCGTCCATATTTTTGATCAACTCCGGAAACGGCACCGGCAACCCTGTGACATAGAGCCTCCCAGGTCTCAATCGGTTTGCCGTCCGCATCCTTGAGATAGTACCGTCTGGCCAATACCGTCTCGGCCGTTGCAGTCAATACCTGTTTCGTTAGATCAGGAGCCATTTGCACCTCTTCTCATCCTAAATTCCCCCATGAAGAATTGCGACTCCCGTCCCGGTCGGGAGAATCTGACTGCGACAGCCGACACGGCTGTCTTCGTAGGTTGCCAGCCCCAAGGCAACACCAACAAATCGGTAGTGTTGGTATTCAGCTTATACACCACATTTTCTACTCACTCAAGGATAAACTACAACATGTGGTAGAAATTTGTGGCCATCAAAAAGATGTCTTCCGGTTTGGAAATTGCTTAAAAGGTGCGTAAAAAGGAAGGATTGTCGCCATCGCAGGATGCTTGCCCGCCGATGGGTAATGGCGGCAATATGTTGCAGCATCGTTTTGCCACAGCAGGCCCTGACACGGGTTCGACGAAGTCATCGTATATTGACAGGAGGAAGGTGTTGCAAAAAAGAAGTTCAAGGCTCGGCTGATCCGGCAGACAGACGCCCGGATCAGCTGTTCATTGAAAATGCAACCTCTCCCGACAGTGATGCAGCGCAGTTTTGATTTTTTTCGGCTCCGGTGGTTTTTCAAAATATTCCATAGCGTTATTACCAATGGTCTCCAGCATCTCTTCGGTGATATCATAGCCGGTCATGACGACGGTCTCGATTTCAGGTTTTTTTTCCTTGAGCCATTTGAGCAGGGCGATTCCGTCCATTTCCGGCATATTGATATCCGTAATCACCAGTTCGTATGAACCCGAAAGGACCTTCTTCTGGGCGTCGACCCCATTTTCGGCGACATCGACCTTTGTCTTCATGCCGACCAGCATCGCTCGAAGAAGGTCGCGAATGATAGGTTCATCATCCACAACCAGAACATGAATAATTCCGGTATCACTCCCCTTGGTAACCTTGTGCTGACCTTCATCCATACATATCCTTGGCAACAAACAGACGCCCTACTCCTCAGGCGAGAAATCGGACTTCCCCGCTCCGCATACCGGGCAGATCCAATCGTCCGGCAGTTCCTCGAAGGAGGTTCCCGGAGCAATACCGTTTTCCGGATCACCGACGGAGGGATCATAGACAAAACCACAGATATCACAGACATATTTTTTCATAGGGTGTTTCTCCTGTTTGCCGGCTGTTCTTGCCGGGTATGAAATGATACCTATCAAAGAGTAAAGAGCATGCCCGCCATGCGGCAAAAACCTGGTTTGAACGCATCGTCGGCCATCCATATCCCGCAGTCGGTCCTGCTCGGCAGATCCATGTGCAATCCTCTTCTATTCGAATAACAGACAAATGAACAATCCTCAAGAAAAATCCACCAACGCCACCGTGCCGAACCGGCTCCAACCCATCTCCGGTTCCATTTTTCATTGCTGCCCTGGCGTTTTCATGCTAACCTGCCAGAAATGCAGAAGTGTTTCGTAAAGAACCGAACATCGCCCGCTTTTTTTTTCGCCATACGACTCTTCAAACTAACGGCCATGACTACGAAAAATTACGGTGAGATTATAAAGTTATTGCTGAAATCCAAGGCACTGCAGGAAAAAGACGTGCAGTACGCCGAGAGGATCCGTGCCAAACTTACGGTGCAGCAGCCCCTGCTGAACGTCCTCAAGGACCTGAAACTGATCACCGAAGAAACGGTCCGCGACACCATCCAGAATACTCATCTCGCCATCCGGATCGGAGAACTCCTGGTCGAACTCGGCTACCTGACACCGGATGACCTGACGGCAGCCTTCAATATCCAGCAGGAGAGTGAAAAGGGTCTGAAGCTGGGGGAGATCCTGATCAAACACAACTTCATCGATGAAAAGCTGTTCAACCGGATCCTGTCGATCCAGCTGGGTTTCCCGCTGGTGGATCCCACCATCACCGAAATCGACAAGGACCTGGTCGCCAAGACCCCGTTAAAGGTTCTGCAGAGTCAGCTGTTCCTTCCCCTGAAGACCGAAGGCGGGGCCACCCTTGTCGCCTTCGGCGATCCGACGGACCAGGAGGCCCTGCTCGCGGCGAGGAGGCTGTTCGGCTCCGAGATCAAGCCGGCCGTAGCCGATAAGAAGACCCTGCGCGATTCCCTGCGGCTACTGGCCAACGAGGCCGCGGGAATCGCCGTCAATGTCGACAACAAGACCATCATCGGCATCGTCAACTCGGTGATCCTGGCGGCGACCAGGGCCGATGCCAGCGATATCCATATCGAACCGATGGTGGACCACCTCCAGGTCCGATTCCGCGAGGACGGCGTCCTCCGCCACTACAAGGATTTCCCCAAGGACATCATTCCGGCTTTGTCCAGCCGGATCAAGATCATGTGTAAGGCCGATATCGCCGAGAAGCGCCGGCATCAAGGCGGGCGCATCCTCTTCGACTATGATCAGGGACAGATCGACATCCGTGTCTCGCTCTATGTGACCATTCATGGAGAAAAGGTCGTATTGCGGCTCCTGCGGCAGAAAAACGAACTCCTGGACATCAACTCCATCGGCCTGTCCCCCCGCATGTTGAGCAGGTTCCTGGACGAGGCCGTCTACCAGCCCAGCGGCGTTCTCCTGGTCACCGGTCCCACCGGGTCCGGCAAGACCTCGACCATTTACAGCTGCGTCCATCATATCAAAAACCCGCAGATCAGCATTATCACGGCAGAGGAGCCTGTGGAGTACGTGATCGACGGGGTCGCACAATGCTCCATCGATCCGACCATCGATCTGACCTTTCAGGAAACCCTGCGGCACATCGTCCGCCAGGACCCCGATGTCATCGTCATCGGCGAGATCCGGGACAGCTTTTCCGCCGACATGGCCATGCAGGCGGCACTCACCGGTCATAAGGTCCTCACCACCTTCCATACCGAGGACTCCATCGGCGGGTTGATCCGCCTCCTGAATATGGACATCGCGCCCTTTCTGGTCTCATCCACCGTGGTCAGTGTCCTGGCCCAACGCCTGTTGCGCAGGGTCTGCCCCCACTGCGCCGCTCCGGTCAAGATAACTCCGGCCCAGCTGCAGCGCCTCGGCTCCAGCAGCACGGACCTTCAGGGCGGACGCTTCCAGAAAGGGCGGGGCTGCACCGAGTGCAATCAGACCGGCTATAAGGGTCGGATCGGTATCTTTGAACTCCTGGTGTTAAACGAACTTGTCCGGGATGCCATACTCGAACGCAGAACAAGTCATGAAATACGGGCAATCAGTATCCAGCATTCCGGGTTGGTGACACTCTTGGAAGACGGACTGGTAAAGGCTGCCGCCGGCCTGACCACCGTCGAGGAGATCCTGCGCTGCCTGCCGAAACTTGCCAACCCCAGACCGCTTTCCGAGATACGCTGGCTTTCCGGAGAATAATACAATGAGCACCTCCTTTATCGATGAAGTTGAACGGGTGATAACTGCCGGTGAGGTGAACCTGCCGGTCTTCAACCCGACCGCACTGCGGGTACAACAGGAACTCGTCAAAAAAGAGCCTGACACCCGGATCCTCGAACAGTTGATCACCGGCGATCAATCCCTGTCCAGCCAGGTCCTGCGAATTGCGAATTCATCATTTTACCGAGGCCTGGCCAAAATATTGACCGTAAAGGCAGCCATTATCCGCCTTGGCATGCGCGAGATCGGCAGAATTGCCCTGCTCTCGGCCTCGCAGAACCATTTCCGCAGCACGGACCCGGAGATCAACAAGGTGATGAAGAAGCTCTGGCAACACTCCGCCGGCTGTGCAATTGCCTCCAACTGGCTGGCTAAACGGTGCAAATTTGCGGACCTCGGGAGCCAGGCCTTCTTTGCCGGTCTGCTCCATGATGTCGGTAAACTCTTCGTTCTGATGGTCATCGAGCAGGTCAAGAGGACGAACAGGACACTCGCCATGACCGATGCCCTGTTTCTTGAGGCGATCGATACCCTTCACACCCAGCAGGGCTATGCCCTGATGCAGAAATGGCATATGCCGGAACAGTACTGCATCGTAGTGCGCGACCACCATGAACCGGATGTGGACACAAAAAACTATCTCCTCCTCATCGTTCGGCTGGCGGATATGACCTGCCACAAGGTCGGCGTCTCCCTGAGCCCCGATCCGTCACTCAACCTGGCAGCATCCATCGAGGCGGGGACCTTCGGCCTCACCGAGATCGACCTGGCCGAGCTTGAGGTCATGCTTGAAGATACCCCGATGCTGGCCGGCTGACAACCATCACGCCAGAGGTGCAAGAGACGCCACTTGGTTCAACAGCAGGGCCGATGTCCGGATCCCGCCGTGGAAATGCTCGACCTTGAACCGCTCGTTGGGAGAGTGGATATTATCGGTCAGCAACCCGTAGCCGAGGAGCAGGACGGGAGACTGCAGCACGTCCTGGAATGTGCCGACGATCGGGATGGAACCACCATCGCCCATAAATACCGCCCGTTGGCCGAAACCTTCCTCCAGGGCCTTCTTTCCTGCCAGGATCAATGCCGAATCGCGGGGCAGCAGGACGGGTTTTCCCCCTCCGAGACAGCTCACCTCCACATCCACCCCCGCCGGACAGGTGTCCTTCACGTAGGCGGTAAAGGCGGCGGTGATCTTCTCGGGATCCTGGCCCGGGACGAGCCGCATTGAGACCTTGGCGGCGGCGGATGCCGGGATCACGGTTTTCGATCCCTGGCCGGTATATCCCGACCAGATCCCGTTCACATCACAGGTCGGACGAATCCACATCCTCTCAAGCGAGCTGTATCCCGACTCACCGAATACCTCGGTCACCCCGGTTTCCGCCTTGATCATATCGTCGCTATGCCCCAGCCGGCGGAATTCCGCTCGGACGTCTTCGCCCATCGGAATGACGTCATCATAGAATCCGGGGATGAGGATCCTTCCCTTTTCATCCTGCAGGCCGGCGATGATCCTGCAGAGTGCGTTTGCCGGATTGCGCACGGCCCCGCCATAGATCCCCGAGTGCAGATCAACGGCCGGGCCCCTGAGCCTGATCTCCATATAGCACAGCCCCCGCAATGATGTGCAGATGGCAGGTGTCCGCTCGTCATAGAAGTGGGTGTCCGATATCACGACCATATCACAGGCAAGTTTTCCTGGATTTTCACGGGTATAGGAAAATATCGACTTGCCTCCGCATTCCTCCTCCCCCTCCAGGATCAACTTGACATTTACAGGCAGCTCCGACCCAGTGCGTATAAACGCTTCAATCGCCTTGATATGGCTGTACATTTGCCCCTTGTCGTCACTGGATCCACGGGCATAGATCCACCCGTTTCGGATCGTCGGCTCAAAGGGTGGCGATTCCCAGAGATCGAGGGGATCGACCGGCTGGACATCGTAATGTCCATAAAACAAGAGGGTCGGCAGGCCTTGTTGCTGTTTCGATTGGGCATAGACCAGCGGATTCCCCTCGGTGGCAATGACCTCCGTAAGCAGACCCAGGGCCTTCAGCTCGGTCGTCAGAAAGTCCACCGCCCTGCGGATATCACCTGCAAACTCGGGCTGGGTGCTGATGCTCGGGATTTGCAAGAAATCGCAGAGCTGTCTGAGATGATCGTCCCGATGATCATCGAGGTAACGCAATACGTGTTGCAGCGTCATACCGTCTCTCCTTATTTTTCATTAAAATTCCCTATCAAGATCTCGATTTTGTCGGCAAAAACATACAGGAGCTGCTCCGTACTCCACCCCGGAGCCATCTGTCTTCAATATGCGGATAGACGGTCATCATTGCAAGGTATCTTATTCCCATCTCTTTTCTCCGGTATTCAAGATGAACAGGGAACCGGCGATGCAGACCATGCCAACCACGGCGGAGGTCTCCGGCGACTCTCCCGGGATCAGCAACCAGCTCAGGCAGGCCCCGGAAACGGGGATCAGAAACTTCCAGATATTGAGATCGGAAACGGCAACCCCTTTCCTTTTCAGCAGATTGAACCAGATGGAAAAGGCTGCCGCCGATAAAAAGCTGAGCCAGAGCAAGGAGATATAATAGGCTGCCGGATGGGGGCCTCCATGGAACCCCTCGATCGGAATGGAGAGCAGAAACAGAGACAGGCCGCCGAGGAAGAGCTGTGAGGAGGTCAAGGTCAACATCGGGATCGGCGCCCTGTCCCTGGAAACGATGATATTGCCGAGCCCGGAGGAGATGTTGGAGAGCAGCAGCAGGATCAGCCCGAGGAACTGACTGCCCCCCCGCAAGGTGATCTCGCCTCTTGTCAGGCCGATAATCACGACACCTGAAAGGCCAAGCAGGATGGATACCAGCCGTCTTGCCGTCATCCGCTCGGCGGCGGCGATGAAATGAGCAATCACGGCTATAATCAAGGGTTGCGAACCGACGACGATGGCTGCAATGGCTCCCGGGACCATACTCATTCCAAGATAAAACAGGCTGTACAGGAGCGCCGTCTGGAAAAACGCCACCAGCAGGACGGTCCGCCAACACGCCGAGACGTCTCTCAAATACCTTAGTGGATCTCCACAGAAGGGCAGGATAAGGATGCCCGCCAGCATGAAGCGGATACCTGCAAACTGCAAAGGCGTAGTATACTGCAGGCCGATCTTGATGCCGGAAAAGGCCGACGACCAGAGAAGACAAGCGACAACGGCCAGAAATGTCGTCCTGTTGAAGAGGCGTCTCATCGAAATCGAGTCTAAAGGTCCGGCTCGGTCGGTTCCAGCAGAAAGGTCCCGGCTGCAATCTCCTGGTCTATTTCGCTGAGAGCCCGACGCATCTGCTTTAAGGCCTGCCGTATCCGGTTTTCATTTTCCACCAGGGCAAGACGCAGAAAACCATCCCCTTCTTCACCGAAACCCGCGCCCGGCGCAACCGCCACATTGGCGCGATTCATCATCTCAATTGAAAACCGGATGGAACCCATACGGGCATAGGGCTCCGGAACGCCGACCCAGACGAACATCCCGGCTTTCGGTGGTTGCACCTGCCAGCCCATCCTGACCAGACCGTCACAGAGGACATCGCGGCGCTTCTGATAGACCGCCACCTGCTCGAGGATCGCATCGTCACAATCACGCATCGCAACGATACCGGCAACCTGGATGGCCGAAAAGATCCCGTAATCATAGTAGCCCTTTATCTTTGCCAGTCCGTCGATCATCGTTTTATTGCCGACGCAGTACCCGAGTCGCCAACCCGCCATGTTATACGATTTGGAAAATGAGCCGAACTCCACCCCGACATCCATGGCCCCGGGAACCTCGAGAAAACTGGGAGCCACATAGCCGTCATAGGTTATCTTGGCATAGGCGAAATCGTTGATCACCATGAAATTGTATCTCTTGGCCAGCTTGACGATCTCCAGGAAAAATTCTTTCGAGGCAACGGTCCCGGTCGGGTTGTGGGGATAATTCAGCATCACCAGTTTCGGGCCTGGGTAAAGGGCTCTGCACATGCCCGCCAGCTGGGAGAGAAACGCCTCCTCGGAATCGAGCGCAATACGTAAGACACCAGCGCCGGCGATCACTGCGGCATAGACGTGGATCGGGAAGGCCGGAGCCGGAACAAGGACTGTATCACCCGGTCCGAGCAGGGCCAGGCAAAGATGCGAAATCCCTTCTTTGGAACCGATGGTGCAGATCACGTCGTCAACCCCGGTCAACGAGATGTCATAATGGCGTCTATAATAGAGGGCGATCTCCCGTTTCAGGTTTTTCATTCCTCCGGCCACCGGATAACGGTGTGTCTTTGGATCGATGGCGACATCACAGAGTTTTCCGGTCACCTGATCCGGTGCGGGATCAATCGGGTTTCCCATCCCCAGGTCAATGACATCATCTCCATGCCAGCGTTTTTCCATTTTTATCTTATTTATCATCCCGAAAAGATACGGCGGAAGCTGATGCATGCGATCAGCAAAACGAATGGTAAATTCTTTTGTCATTGAAGTCTCCTCAGTGAAATTTCGGTTCCTGAGACCAACGCCTGGGTTGCATTAATTATAAATCAAAAAACCCGAACCATCCGATCCGGGTTTTTTAAAAAAAAAGCCACGGACCGGCGATTCGGCCCATGGCATTCAGTCTCTCTTGTTTTGGGATAAAGCCGCTGAACGTCAATGGGCCCGAAAGGCCGCGGCCGCAGCTGCCTGCATATGATATGCCGTCATGTTCGTCTTCCTTATGGCCACCCTGACCGGCCGCCTTTTATCGCGCTTCTTTTTACGTACCCGACCCGGCACTCTGAAAACACCTCCTACATGCCTGCAATGCATCTCTTGTCTTATGTGAACCTTGAATGAAGCGTCCATTTTTTAGGAGGTTCCTCAATGCGTTTACATGGAAATAAAGAGACGATCATAGCATAGAATATAGGACGTCATATGTCAATTCCCGTTCTTGTCCCGCCGAGGGACATTGAACATACCCGACTCCGGCCTTCGGATCGTCGAGACGCTTTTCTCTATCCGACAAAAGTCAGGCTGACTGAACCAGAAATATTCACCTTGCGTCAAAATAGTCATTGTACAAATTTTCTTTATAATTTGACAGGTTAAAACTATTTAACCACTGCTTTCTCCTTCAGCCTAATAATTGGGCATCGATTTCTTCTTGCATTTTTTTTCTCTCTGCTATACGTATGTAGTATAGAGTTATGCACATATGCCAAAAATACCACTATGTAGTAGTAATTAATTATATTTAATACCACATAGTGGCATTAGCAATGACCAGGCAATACCATTTGTAACTCCTGGAGGCGTAAAAAGTTATACTACTATGTGGTAACCATTCGCCAGGGGCGCATCACACGCTAATAATGTGCATATGCATAAAATACTACTTTGTGGCATACACTTATCGATCGGAAATTTTTATAAATAAATGCCCCCGGACCCTTCCTGATCCTTTCAAGGAAAAATCTCCGGGGTCAACAGTCAAACCAGGAGGCACCATCATGAAACGAATCGAGGCATTGAACGAAACAGCAAAGATGTGGGTGTGGCTTTATAAGCATCCCGCCCAGGACAAGAAGTACTATGTCACCCATGTTGCAAAGCTCGCCAAGCCGTGGAAAAATGACTGCCCTCTCTGCGAAGTCGCAGAAAACACCTGCTCCAACTGCCTGATGCAATTTGAAGAGCAAAAGGGCACATTCTGCAAGGATCCCGAGTCGCCGTTTTGTAAATGGCAGGCGACGTCTCTGGACAATCCGGACTATCGGACCCTCTATGCCGGTGAGATGATTGCGATAGCAAAAAATGCCGCGCGGACACTGACGGCCACAGCCTGAAATCGGTAGTGCGGTATGCCTGATTGCGCCTTGCCGACAGGGAGATGCGTATCCGTAGTACCCTCGAACAACGATACTTCCTGTTCAAGGGCTGAGGACAAAGGTCGGTACTCAGGTGGGTCATCGGCGGGCGGTTCATGACCCTGTTGCACATTTTTATTCATTTCTCGGGATTTATTCTTGCAATTTGCGACGGCTTGGGATAGGAATCATCGCATGTTGTTATGCGCATATGCAAGAAATACCACTATGTAGCATCCGCCAGAACTTCATGCTACCACATAGAGGTATTTTTCCGTTCGTGGCAGAGTCGCATTCTGATAATGTGCGTATGATTATTAAAATGCGAAAAGAAGTTTTAAGATAAGGAGATACAATGAACAAGGATGAATTCATTCCGGCAAGAAAGAAACTTGGAAGGACACAAAAACAGCTTGCTGAGCTTCTTGGGGTCTCCATCAAAACCATCCATAGTTACGAACAGGGACGTAGAGCAATTCCTTCGTATATTGAGCGACAGGTCTTCTTTCTTCTCAGTAATCAACGCAACAGGAAGCAGAACCTGATCCCCTGCTGGGAAAAGAAACAATGCGGTCACAAGGAAGAATGCCCGGCCTGGGAATTCCAGAGCGGACATCTTTGCTGGTTTCTCTGCGGGACAAAATGTGAATGCACCACAGACTCCAGGCGACACGACAAGCTGCAGAGCTGCCGTAACTGCAAGATCTTTACTTCCCTGCTCGAATGACACCTCCGGCATGATGAAGTTGATGAATGAATTTTCGTTGCGCATCGGTATCGGTCTTCTCTCCGTTGTCTCCATGACCGATTTTTCAGATAAAATTTCCGGCGCTGCTTATTTTATTGCACAACACTCTCCATGCCGGGTTCTAACCTGACATCTCGTCCCCTCATCAAATCCCGCTCATCCCGTCATCAGAACAAAAAAGAACCTTGAAAAAAGGTATTGGATTTTCAAGAACAATTCTGATACTGCGCCAGGGAGTTCTCCGAAGAAAAAATATTTTCGGTTTTTGCTCAACTCCAGCATTTTTTTATTGACTCTTGCCGCAAACGGATGCATATGGGAAAATAAATTCAGAGTGAAAATGAGAGATTCTCAGTTTGTGTTTCCTTTCTGTTTAACGCTATGGTTTTTATAATTTTTTAAAGGAGAGAAGCAATGCGTCCCCGCACGATTTTTGTTGATGAAAATGATGAACCTCCAAGCCGGCAAACAAATAAATCCGCCTCCCCCTTCCCTCCCTTGGACTCATTCCATTTATTTCGTCATCGTTTTTTTCCAACAGCTACTCCTGAAGACTGGAACGACTGGCATTGGCAGCTGCGTCATAGGATTACTACCAGCAGACAATTGGAAAAGTTGCTCAAGCTTTCTGAAAGTGAAAGGAATTCCTTTCACTTCCAGAATGCTACCCTGCCGCTGGCAATCACTCCGTATTATGCCGGTCTGCTACATCCTGACGACCAGGAACAGCCGTTGCGACGGTCGATGGTGCCGGTGGCAGCCGAACTCCTGGTCTCCGCCGGGGAATCGGCGGACCCGCTCGGAGAGGACAACCACAGTCCGTTCCCCGGTCTGGTCCATCGCTATCCGGATCGTGTTCTGTTTCTCGTCACTGATTATTGTTCGAGCTATTGCCGTTACTGCACCAGGTCCCGCATGGTAGGCAGACGAAGACACGGCGGCAAACGGCAATGGCAGAAGGCTATAGATTATATCGCAGCCACCCCGGCCGTACGCGACGTTCTGCTCTCCGGCGGTGATCCCTTGACCCTTGAAGACGGGCAGATCGATTGGCTGTTGAACCGGCTGCGGCGGATCCCCCATGTGGAATTGATCCGTATCGGCACCAAGGCCCCCGTCGTCCTGCCGCAACGGATAACACCGGAGCTGACAGGAATCTTGAAGAAATATCACCCCTTGTGGATGAGCATTCATTGCACCCATCCCGACGAACTCACCACCGAAATGCAGGAGGCCTGTGGCCGGCTTGCCGACGCCGGCATTCCGCTTGGCAGTCAAACGGTCCTTTTGGCCGGAATCAACGATTCGGTGGAGACCATGTGCCGCCTGATGCACGGTCTGGTCAGGTTCAGGGTGAAGCCCTATTATCTGTATCAGTGCGATCCGATTATCGGTTCCTCGCATTTCCGGACCCCTGTCGCCAAAGGCCTGGAAATCTACCAGGGTCTGAGGGGCCATACCACGGGCTATGCCGTGCCCACCTTTGTCATCGACGCCCCTGGAGGTGGAGGCAAGATCCCTCTCATTCCGGAAACGGTTGTCGGTCGAGACGCAGGCGACCTACTGATCAGGAACTACGAAGGCAAGATCTATCGCTATCCGGATCTGATAGACTGCAACGATCCGTCCGCATGCCGTGGAGAATGCCCATGCGAATAGGAATGACCTATGATCTGCGTGATGACTACCTGGCGGCAGGCTTTGCCGAGGAAGAAACGGCCGAATTCGACAGGGCGAGCACCATCGAGGCCATTGAGGATGCCATCCGGACCATGGGCCATGCCCCTGTCCGGATCGGCAATGTCCAGGCCCTGGTGAAGGAACTCGCCGCCGGCAGGCGCTGGGATCTGGTGTTTAATATCGCCGAGGGACTTTACGGCTTCGGGCGAGAATCCCAGGTCCCGGCCCTGTTGGATGCCTATCGCATTCCCTATGTCTTTTCCGATCCGCTGGTCTTGGCCTTGACCCTGCACAAGGGCATGACCAAACGCGTGATTCGGGATATCGGGCTGCCCACCGCCGATTTTGCAGTGGTCGCCTCACGGGAGGATATCGACGCCGTCAACCTGCCCTACCCGCTTTTTGCCAAACCGGTTGCCGAAGGGACCGGCAAAGGAGTGACCCCGGCATCGAAGATTGCAGTACCCTCACAGCTGCACGAGACCTGCAGGGGGCTGCTTGCCCGCTTTTCCCAGCCCGTCCTGGTGGAGACCTTCCTGCCGGGGCGTGAGTTCACCGTAGGTATCGTCGGCGATGAAAGGCATGCCCGTGCTATCGGGGTCATGGAGGTGATTCTGCTTGACCGTTCGGAACCGGATGTCTATTCATATCATAATAAAGAATTTTGTGAAGAACTGGTGGACTACCAAAGGGTGGATGATCCGGAGGCCGGAAAGGCGGTGGAAATCGCCATGGCGGCCTTCAAGGCCCTTGGCTGTCGGGATGCCGGTCGGGTTGACCTGCGTTCGGATGCCCGGGGTATCCCGAATTTTATAGAGATAAACCCGTTGGCGGGACTGCATCCGGAACATTCGGACCTCTGTATCGTTGCGGCAAAACACGGCATGACCTATCAGGACCTGCTCACCGCAATCGTCGACTCCGCACTGCAACGGATCAGTCGCGACCGTAAATAGAAACCATGCGTATTGGTATTGTCTACAATGAACCGGCCCGCGAAGGAGATCCGAACTGGGAATCGTCAGTGGATGTGATGGTCCAGGTCAAGGCGGTAGCAGCCTCTCTGCAGGAACTGGGTCATGATCCCGTCCAGCTGCCCTTTGTCCGCGACCCGGCCTCCTTTGCTGCAAAAATCCGCCGCGAGGCGGTCGTCTCAGCCTTCAACCTCTGCGAGTCGGTCGATGACAACCCCCACCTGGCCGGCCATCCGGCAGCGGTGATGGAACTGCTCGATCTCCCCTTTACCGGCTCGTCTTCCACAGCGCTGATGCTGACAACCAATAAGCTGCTGGCCAAAAGGATCATGCAGGGCGCAGGGATCAGGACGCCCCAGGCCCTGCTGTATCAAGGGGAGAAAAACATCCAGAGTACCGGATTCAGGTTCCCGGTCATCCTCAAACCCCAGTTCGAGGATGCCAGTATCGGCATCGACCAGGACTCGGTAGTAATGGATTCGGACCGCTTGCTGCCGGCCTTGCACCGACTCCACCGGCTTCATGGCCCGATCCTGGTCGAAGAGTATATCCCGGGCCGGGAATTCAATATCTCGCTCTTCGGCTTTCCATCCCCCGATGTCATGCCGCTTGCCGAGATAGATTTCTCGAGCTTCCCCGATACCCTGCACCGGATCGTCGGCTACAGGGCAAAGTGGGATCCTGAATCCTTTGAATATCGGGAGACCAGACGGATCTTTCCCGACAGCCTGCCCTGGCACTTCGCCAGTCAGATGGCCTCGGTGGCGCTGGAATGCTTTCATCTTTTCGGACTGCGGGACTACGGTCGGGTCGATCTTCGTCTGGACGATGACAACACGATAAACGTCCTGGAAATTAATGCCAATCCCTGCCTCAGCCCCGATGCCGGTTTCCCTGCCGCCGTCACCGAAAACGAAATATCCTATACGCAGATGATAGGCAAATTACTCCACTTCGTCGCCACCAGAGACCAGGCATGATCACAATCAGGCCCATTATCCCGGAAGACAGGCAGCAGTTGTTGCGCCTGGTCCGTCTGCAGACCAATTTCCTCCCCTGTGAAATCGATGTGGCCATGGAGGTTATCGACGAGACCTTCAACCCGGTCGAAGACTACAAGACACTTGCAGCGGTGGCAGCCGACGGTCTGATTGCCGGATTTATCAGCTACGGCCCCATCCCGCTCACTGAAAAACGCTACGATCTATACTGGATCGCTGTCGATCCGGCCGTCGGCAGACACGGCATCGGTTCCTATCTGATGACGGCCATGGAGGAGGACCTCCGTCAGGCTGGTTCCGGCCATATCTATATTGATACCTCTTCGACCCAGGGGTATGCCAAGGCCCGGGCGTTTTACGAAAAAAACGGCTATGGTGTAGCCGCCCGGCTCACTGATTTTTATCGGGACGGCGATGACCGAATCCTGTACCTGAAACGATTCAACGGCATGGGACAGGTGGAAACGACAGATGCAAACCAGTGAACACCTCCCCGGCTGCCGACGAAGAAATTGAAAGCAAGCTGACAATAATGCCGGTACATTTGACATCGGTGATCTCTGCCTCTACAATGAAATACTTATATCATTTTCACCAAAGAGAACCCGGCCAGATGGAAAGGCAAGGAAGGTCTCCATGTCCCCAAGGTGACCGTCGCCGGTTCCAAGGTAACGGTGATCACCAACCATCCGATGTCTCAGGAACACTACATCGTCCGACACACACTGGTCCTGGCTGACGGCACCTTCGTCGGCGCCAAGACCTTCACGCCCGCCGACAAACCGGAATCCTCCTACGAACTGCCCAAGGGGTACAAAGGGAAGTTCTTTGTCAGCAGTGACTGTAATCTGCACGACTTCTGGCTGGTCGAGACCAAGGCTTAGGTCATTCAGGGGCCTTGGGGGGTTTCTTCGATCCGGGGATCGGTTCGAGTTTCCGGATCCAAGCAGAATACCGCTCAGCCTGCCGGCGGGACCGGCAGGCTGAGGGTTTTCCCTGCAGGCCCTTAGAATCTGTACCTCAACCCCAGACCGAGCTGTCCGTCATCCCTGATGCTGTCGAGCCTATCGCTCGGGGATCTCAGTTCCAGAAAAACAGACGTCTTACTTAAGATACTGTGATCGTCAACCGAGAGACGATACCCCAGATCGGCAATCAGATCCAACTTGCCGTCGTCACCGGACCAGTAGCCGCCACCTACTCCGACGGAAAACCTGGTCCAGCGGTACTCCATAATCGCGTCGGCAATAAAGGCACTCTCCCCATGTTTTCCTTCAAAACGGCCATAACCGCCGATCAGTCCCAAGACATAGAGATTATCCGTCAGCGGATACTCGTAACCTACCCGGCCGAATAGATAATTCGCCGGATCGAACTGACGGGCATAACCTATATCGGCAAGGAATCCACCTTTCTTCGGTGCAACAGTAACGGCTTTGGGCGGAGGTGGAGGCGGAGGAAGGGGTTTGGGCGGTGGAGGAAGCATCTCGACATCTTTTAATGCGACATTGCCGCATTTACCCGGGACGACAAATTCATATCTTTTCTGGCCCATGGTGATGAAAAAACGAAAGACATCCAGTGGAGCGGCACCTCCCCAGGTCACATCCCTGGCCACGGCAACCGGCCCCTTTCCTCTCTTTTTAAACATCATCCACTGCATGGTCTCCCCGGGTTTGACGGTCGCCGATTGAATTTTCACCATTGGGAATTGCTCCATAAATGGGGAAAAAAGTTCAGGGTAACCTGCCTTGGCAAAACCTGCCTTTAACTCGGCGCCCCTGGTCTTGACCAGACGTCTGAGATCGGCCTCGGATTTTAGCGGCGGCTTGTAAAACGGACTTATTCCAACCCGTTTCAAGGTCATGGCCGCCGATGCGGTGAAGGCAGGAATGCAGCTCATGACCAAGCATGCTATCAGCAACAGCGTACATCTGTTTTTTACCATTTCTCTCTCCTTTTTATAGAAAATGAATTACTTATCCTGGAATGAAGAGAAGGATAAATCCTTTTTTCCGATAAACCAAAAAAAAAATGACAAATGACGCTTAATTGGAGAAAAATATCGATTGATATCCGGAAAGAGGCAGCAGATCCCGGGACAGACCGCCTTTGCGTCCACTCCCCCTGCTGCACCAATTTCCTCCGAAAGAGCCGAGAGATATCAAGGAGACATCCTCCACTCGCCCTGTCTCCCCCTAATCCGTTGCTTGACAACAGCCTGAAAATATACGTCTCAATCCAAATTTTCAAGTTGTCGACAAAGCTTCATTCGACCACGAGGCATCACCTTTTGCAGGTGGAAATTCCCAGGAGGGCATAGGGTGGACACCAGCCGATAAGACCGGTCAGAAGAGGGATTACCCCAAGATATGCCCAAGGACTCTGCGGTCCGATAAATGCCAGGGACATGATAATCAGACCAGCTGCGATCCTGACCATACGCTCAACATTTCCGATATTCTTTTTCATACCATTCTCCTTATGATGTATTGCCCATGGCTTGACCCACTTCAGCAGCCGCAGCCCTGGGTTGGCTTGCCGCGTATTCCGGCAAGCCATCTCTTGATAATATAAGAAGCACAACCGCAGCCGTCGTCCGGATTGACATAAATCGCCGCCGTCGGACAGTTTGTCGCACAGGCACCGCATTCTATGCAGGCGTTGCGATCGACGATCTCAGCCTTGCCGCCGCGGATCCGGAAGATACGGTGCGGGCAGACTATTTGGCAATTGCCGCAACCGATGCATTTATCAGAAGACAGCTGCAAGATTGCAGTGTCATCCAGGTATCTGAATCCTTGCATTGATTTTCTCCTTTTCCTTTATACAAACGGTCCTGCTACCCATAACACCATGGCCAGAACCGCCGATCCTATCTGAATGGCCAGCCCCTTATGCATCTCCCTGGCCACCCCTGACAGTGAGGTAAACGGAGTTGAGCCGGTGAAGTTCATCGCCAGATAGGAGGAACAGCCGCTGGTCCAAAGAAAGATGGCGATCTTTTCCACGCCGTTCAGGGAGTGTTGGGCGGCAAGGACCGGCAGGATGGCCGCAAGCCCTCCCATGACCGCCCCTTTGAGCCAGAACTGACGCAACGGCAGCCACGGCAGAAGCAGCGGAGTGGCTACAGTCCCGGCGAGCAAGGCCGTCAGGGTTGAGAAGACCAGCAGGATGCCGCGGTGAATGGCCATGGCCGGGGAAAAGAATTCCGGTGAGAATCCCGATAGCAGGAAAAAGACAAGGATGGCTGCACCAAGCTGTTTCCACATCATGCAGATTTCCAGTGGGATAAGTACTGCCCTCTCACGCAGGGTAAAGGTCACTGTCCGCATGTCCTCGTCGGCCTCCCCGGTCCGCAGGAATTCCGGCACATCGACAGCCCGTATCGGCCCAAATCGACCCTTGAAACCGCAGAGTCTTTTCAACTCGTGGGCGGCAACTCCGTTTGCCGAGAGTTGAGGCAGCAGGATTTCCCTGTGGCTGACAACCTGATCGAGATTTGCCTTTTGAACTTGATAGGCGATTTCCTCAGCCGAGAAGGTCCCCTTGCCTGCGGCACACCAGACATTGATGCCCCGGGTATCTACAACTAAGATCCAGGCGTTTATCCCCACGAGTTCTTGGCGTAGAGCATCGAAGCTTAATTTGTAATTGGCAGTGACTAAAACCGGCGATGTCGCATTCGGCTCACCCAGGCAGTAGAGGCCGGGGGTAATTTTATAGTTGTTACGGGTAAAACCGGTTCTGGCACCGATGGTACCGAGGCGATCATGCAAGGTGAGCTCGGCTCCTACCCGTGGCACCGGGCCGACCGAGGTCGTAACGAAGCCCACGACAAAAGGGAGAATACGATAACCGGCGCGCTCATTACCGCCAGACCGTGGCGGTGGTTTCGGGCCTCAGCAAGGGGCAGCCGGTATTTCCGTAGGCACCTGGCAAGGAGGAGTATCCGGCTGTTCAACTGGGTCGATCGAACGCAGGGGGAATATTTGTTGCTGGATTTGCGGTTCCACACAGTCCTCGGGAAAAGAGAGTTATCAGAGCCTCTTGCAACATGGCTTTCCGCCCAAACGCTCAGTTATGCTCAAAATCTTATCCTCGGAATATTAACGATAGGCCTGCGGTAAAATTTTTCACATGCCTTGATTTTAAACGAAAATCCTCATTTGGAAGAGGCTCACATTCCACATATACTTAATCACACTAAGCACGACGAGCCCTTTTTAAAAGAACATATTGAGTCATCATTGAAAAAGGGAACCGTGTCCATGTTGTCTCGTTCAGGTATCAGACAAAATATCTTGACCATACAAAGAACGGATCATGAACTATATAAAGTTCTTATATAATTTGAGGAGTGTCCCGCGGTTTTACTGCCTCAATGGTTGCCGATCGCACATAGGCTCCTGCATCTGTCCCCGGTAACCATTGGTCAATAGGCTGTCGGCTTTCATCCAGAGGGGTTATGTGGATTGATGCAAAGCCCCTGTCTTCCAGGAGGCGTGTTACACCCTCAATGGTCTCGGCACCTCCGATACAGGCTGAAACGGCGCTCAGGTCATTTCTGAGCGATTCCGGTAATGGATTGACAGCCAATACATCGAGAATTGCCAGCCTGCCCCCGGATTTAAGCACACGATAGGCCTCTTGAAAAACCTTTTCTTTTTCAGTACTCAAATTGATCACGCAATTGGAGATAATAACATCGACGCTTTCGTCGGCCACCGGTAGATGTTCAATTTCCCCCAGCCGGAACTCGACATTGGAAAATGCGGCATCTTCGGCTTTACCTGCATTTTTCCTGGCCTTGGCCACCATCTCCGGAGTCATGTCCACGCCAATGACTCTGCCTTCTGCTCCAACCTGTTTTGCTGCCAGAAAACAATCGAACCCCGCGCCGCTTCCCAGATCGAGCACGGTCTCACCGGGTTTCAACGCTGCTATGGCCTGCGGATTACCGCAACCAAGCCCCAAATTTGCTCCATCGGGTACGGAGGCTGCATCCTCATTGGTATAGCCAAGGGATTTCGTTTGAGTGCCGGAGGCCGAATCGCAACAACCTGCGGAACCACAACCACAGCCGCCGATCTTGTTCAAAGACGCCAACTTCCCGTATCGTTCCCGAACGCTTCTTTTAGCGGTTTCTATATCCATGGCCTTCTCCTTTTTTTATTATTCGAAAATATTCGAAATATAGAGGCAAAAAAATTTCCCCCGTCTCTATCCGCTGCCGAAAAAGTCAGCCAAATCTTTATACACCTCGGGATCGACCCAGCACTCTATTTTTTGGCCCTGTCGACGCATGCGTATCAGACCTGCCTGACGTAACTCCTTGATGTGATGAGATACCGTAGAGGGAGCTATATCCAAATCCTTTCCGAGTTCCCCGACATAAGCACTGTTTCCAGCCTCCACGCTGCAGACTGTCCCCGGCACGCAACAGGTCGCAAGTCTCATGTAGATCCGAAGCCGGTGAGGGTTGGAAAGCGCTTTAAAGATCTCTGCAAACCGTTCCAGGTTTTCTATTTTGTAATTCGACATATTTCGAATATACGAATTATATGTGCGGCTGTCAAGCGATTTATTGGAAAAAAGCGCTCTGCGGGGTCCGGGGTTTGCTACCCTAGAGGTTGTGCAAGAGGCATAAAAATATTACCCCCTGACCTCCTTAGCGACCGGCCTCCGGGTTCATGCTTAGAAATCGGTAAAGAGTGCTTCGGCCCACCTTAAGAAGCCGGGCCGCCTTTGCCTTGTTGCCATCGGTTTTTTTTAAGGCTTCCAGGACTGATGCTTTATCGAGCCCGGCGTTTTTAAAGTCTTTTTTTAAAGAGTCCGACACGGTTGTCTTTGATTCCCACGTCCTCAGTTCGGCAGGAAGATCAGAAGACAAAATTTCACCGGTTTTACACCTGGCAATTGCATACTGAATGACATTCTGCAGCTGTCGGACATTGCCGGGCCAGTGATAGTCCATTATGATGCGTAACGCATCCTTGGAAAACTCAGGGATATTTTTGCTTGTTTTATTATCGGCCTTTTTCAGGAAGCAGGAAATCAGCAGAGGGATGTCGTTCCGGCGATTTCGAAGGGGAGGAATTTTAATGGGAATAACGTTAAGTCGGTAGAAAAGATCTTTTCTGAAATTGCCACTCCTAACTTCCTCGGCTAAGTCCTTGTTGGTTGCGCTGATGATTCTCAGATCCAACGAGATGTCTTGTTCCCCACCCACCCTCTGGAAGGTCCCTTGCTCAAGAACTCTTAAGAGTTTGACTTGGATATTCAGGGGCAGTTCTGCAACCTCATCCAGGAAAAGAGTCCCTTTGTTAGCCAATTCAAAACGGCCTTTTCGATCTTTTATGGCACCTGAAAACGCTCCCTTGACATGACCGAACAACTCGCTTTCAACCAGTCCTTCGGGTATCGCACCACAATTGACCGCGACAAAAGGGGCGCCGGCACGACTGCTTATACTGTGTAATGCCAAGGCAACCCGCTCTTTCCCGGCACCGGTTTCACCCTGGATATGAACAGGGTAGTCATAAACAGCGAAGTCCCTGATCTGTTGAAAAAGCTCTAACATGACCTTCTCTTTACCGATGATGTCAGCAAAGGATGTGAGTTCTTCAGCCTTTGCTTCCAGGGCAAAATACTCGGTCATATCCCTGAAAACAGCAATGACACCGACTAAGACACCATCATCTATGCAGGAGGTAACAGTCATTTCGAGGCTCCTGGTCTCGCCGTTCTTAGTAATAAAGGTCATTGAATATTCAAGGGGGTCTTTGAACAAGGAAGGTTGGCTGCAGAATGAGCAATGCTCTCCACAAAAAGGGCGGGATGCAAATACCTCATGACAGTCCCTCCCTATGACCTCGGTTTTGGAGTAGCCGGTGATATTCTCCGCAGCTTTATTGAAAAAGACGATTTTGCGGTTCAGGTTGTGCGCAATGATGCCGTCGTTGAGATTATCCAAAACGAGCTCAAGATTCTTGCCGTTAATGATCAAATCATCCATTATCACTTCAAACTCTATCTCCTTAATCGAGAGGTGTGCCTGAATATGCGCTACATGCGTGTCAATGTCCGACAAAGGTACATATATGTCCCATGCACGGCACACATATGTCCCATATATGGAACACATGTAGCATCTTTTTTGTAAAATTGCACGATGTAATCGTTAAAGGCAATGGACAAAATCTCTGGAAATGAGCCGAGATGAAGGTATCGGGATGACAGGCGATCGATGCTCTTTCAAGTACCGTTTACCCCGAGAATGGGTGCGAAGAAGGCGCCGAGGACACAGACGATGAGGATAATATTCTGATATTTAACCTTGAAATTCAACTTAACAGCGAATCCATGTCTGTCTGAAACAAAAAAGAGGTAAAAAAAATGCAATCAGCAATTTCCGTTTTTTAACCACCTGCTTTTTCATCGGGGTTATAACGGAAATTGCTGATACATTACAAAGCATTCACACTCTCAATGAGAGGTATGCGACTTTCGTCTCTACCTGAAGCTCAATAGGCCTCATCGCCACCTATGTCCTCGGTAGAAATCTTTCTGGCATCCATCTGTCGCCAGACCCAGGCAATATAGGCAAGAACCAGAGGAATTACCAAGGCTACATACGTCATGGCAGTCAATGTATAATGACTGGATGAGGCATTATAGATCGTCAGGCTTGACTGCAGGTCAACCTTCGATGGATAAAAGGCGGTATTGTTGTAGCCGGCTGTAAAAAACACTGCCAGACCGACCAGCACCGTGCCAAGTCCACCAAACCAGATTCCCCTGGTACTCTTGGAAAAACGTGTGAGACCAACACCCGCGATCACCAAAACCAGGCCTAGTAACAGCATGATCAGGACAAGGGGCATGGCCAACAGGTTCGCCAGGTATTTGCCGCTGACCATGCTGACAATACCTGATTGATCAAAACCGAACCCATCCATGAACAACAGGCTGATCAAGACATAGAGCAAAAACGGCAGGGCGCAGATAAGATTAACCAGGCAGGCCTTGCGTAATGCCGACTCAAACTGTGATCTGCCGGCAAGGTCGATGCTGTTGACCAGATACATGGAGCCCAAGACCCGGGCATTGAAGACAAGAAAAAGTCCTAAGGAGAGATTGAAGAGTGAGAAAGCGGCTTCAAGCCCTCTGAGCGGATTTGTCCAGCTTACCTGATTATACTGGTTTAAGATAAAATCAGAACCGGTGAAAAAGGTTCCGACAGCGGCGCCGATCAACAGGATACCTACTGAACCGTTAATAAAAAGAAAGAGTTCGTAGGCCCATGATCCTAGAAGGTTATTGGGTTTTTTCCGAAACTCATAGCTCACAGCCTGGACGATAAAGGTGAAGAGAATTAATATCCATACCCAATAGGCACCACCGAAACTTGTGGCATAGAATTTGGGGAAGGCCGCAAACAGGGCGCCACCAAACAGCACCAGGGTGGTAAATGTCAACTCCCATTTTCTGCCGAGGGAGTTGACAATAAGGGATTTGTCTTCTTCACTGCCACTCACCTGCCACAAGAGGGTTTGACCGCCCTGGACAAAAGTGAGAAAGAGGAAGAGTGAGCCAACGACACTTGCCAGCAACCACCAGATCTGCTGAAGAACAACAGTATCAAGATTTCCGATCATATTATAAGCCCTCCGGTCCGATGTGTATCTGTCTCAGCATTATCTTGATCTCTGCCGCGAGCAAAACGGTGAGACCGGCCAGAAACATGAAAAAGGTCGTCTGCACACTGCCCGTAGAGATATTTGTTGTCGCTACATTGACCGGCAAAATCCCCTGAATAGCCCAGGGCTGACGGCCAACCTCGGCCACAATCCAACCAGCCTGAGACGCAATCATTGCCAGAAAAAATGAGATGAAGCCGAGGGACAGAAGGCCTTTTTTGCCTGCAATGGTGTCCCTATACGATGAAACCAGATAAAATACGAAGATGATCAGAAAGAGCACGCCGAGAAAAACCATGATATGAAAAGAATAAAACACGGTACCTACTGGTGGCACCGCCTGTTCAGGGCTTTGTAAATAGCCGTAACCAAGAAACTTCTGGTTGGCTTCAAACTTGGCGAGAGAGGTCTCAGCCTCCCGACTGTTTCCTGCCTTTCTGGCGGTCTTGTAGTCCGCCAGAGAGGCGATTGCCGCCCTTCCCTTTTCCATCTTGTCTTTGACCCCTACAATTCCCAGCTTGTTGTTGCCATAGACAAGATCGTTGATTCCAGGGACAAATGCATTAGCCTCACGGGTGGCGATAAGGCCGAGCAAGCCTGGTACCCTGATGGCAAAATGGAATGATTTCTGTTCATCACCAGCCTGTTTGTCTGTGTTGGGAATGCCAAATACAACTAGCCCGGCATTTTTCTGGCCATTGTACAGACCTTCATAGGCTGCAAGTTTCATTGGCTGCGTCGAGGCATTGACGTAAGCTGACGAGTCACCGGTCCAGCCCGCGCATACGGTGGCCAGAAGTCCGAAAATTGATGCGACGATGATTGATTTTTTGGCCATCTCCACATGTCTTCCTTTTAAGAGATACCATGAGGAAATGGAAATGACGAAGAGCGAACCGACCATAAAGCTCGTGCTGGTGGTATGGGTGAACTTGGCCATTGCTACCGGCGAGAAGAGGACATCCCAGAAATTCCGCATTTCGAAACGAGCGGTATCAGGATTGAAGGCCATACCGGTAGGGAACTGCATCCAGCCGTTGGCCACCAGGATCCACAGGGCCGAAAGATTCGATCCGACAGCAACCATCCATGTGGAGAGGAGATGAAATCTCTTGGATACTCTATCCCAGCCGAAAAACATCACGGCAAAAAAGGTTGCCTCAATAAAGAAGGCGACGATACCCTCGACAGCAAGCGGGGCTCCGAAGATATCACCGACCATCCACGAATAGTTCGACCAGTTGGTGCCGAATTCGAATTCCATGATAATTCCGGTAGCAACACCTATGGCAAAATTTATACCAAACAGCGTCATCCAGAATTTGGCAATATCCTTCCAGACCTCCTCTCCAGTCCGTACGTAAAGTGTCTCATAAAAAGCACAGAGACAGGATAACCCTAATGTCAAAGGAACAAAAACCCAGTGATACATGGCAGTTAGGGCGAATTGTGCCCGAGCCCAGTTCACCATACTCAGATCAACCATAAAGATATCCTCCTTTTTTTATCATTTCGTGCCAATGCTGTGATCTGTTGCAATATGTGATCGTCACTCTCTTTGTCCGTTGCACAATTTCTCCAACTTGTAGAATTTTAAACACATATCCCATTAAAACCTTATATCCAAGGATTCAGGCATATGAAATTCGCTCTTCCTCTGCTATGCCTTGCATCACTTGATGCATCAATTTCAATATGCATGCCAAATATTGTCACGATCAGCTAAAAAGTGATCCCCGGCTGGCAATGCCCCTGATTGCGGCATAGAAAAATAATAATTTCAAATTGCTGCTGCAATCTTCACAGTAAAGTCGTCTATGAGATTGTGGAAATCGTTTTTTCCGGAATCCAACTACAGATGTGGCATGATTCTTGGACAAAAACAGGCAAGAGGACAGATATCGAAGTTCAGGCTGCAGGGAATATTGGTCGTAGGGAGAATTATGTCCAAAGGGTATATCATTGATGAAATTGGCAGGGAATTCTATTTGTTAAGAAGTCCCGAAATAGATTTTCACCGGAACATATACCTGAAAAGATTTATTGGTACAGAGGGACGCCGGTGTTCCATGGTTTTAGATCCTGGAACAAGGCTTGACTTGAATGTTCTGCTGCCATTTCTGGAAAAGAAAATTGGCGGGATTTCGGAACTGTCAGCGGTTTTTCTCAGTCATCAGGACCCTGATCTCACGGCAAATTTGGCCCATATCTTGTCCGTTGCTCCAAGATCGGTGTTACTGACCTCCATTGATACCTGGAGGTTGGTAAAGATGTATGGAATACCGGATACTAGAGTAAACACTATTGAAAGGTTTTCCACGCAGATAATCAAGGTTGCAAAAACCAACCATCGTCTTGGTATTGTTCCAGCACGTTATTGCCATTTTCGAGGTTCAATGATGCTGTATGATTATGAAAGCAAAATTCTATTTTCCGGTGATTTCCTCGGTGGGGTTGATACAAAAAAACAAGCAGGAATTTATGCCGATGAAGATTCGTGGGAAGGTATCGCCCTGTTTCATCAACTTTATATGCCATCAACAGTTGCCTTGCGACATACCATAGAAAGAATCACCATGCTCGAACCTTTCCCGGAGATAATTGCTCCTCAACACGGAGATATAATAAAGGGTGAATATATACATAAATTCTTAGGTCGTCTCTCTTCACTCACTGTCGGCGCCGAGCTTATTTCCGAGGCGGATGAGCAAGTGGAAAAAACACTGCAAGTGATAACCACTTTCCTGGATTATCTGAGAAAGAACCATAACCAAGCTGTGGAGATATTTGAAAACGCCTTCAGGCATGATATAAATTTTACGACACCGGTTGTTCTTAAAGATGGAAAGGCCGTGCAACTCAAGGTTTCGCCAACCGTCACGCTTCAACAAATCATCCTTCTGATTAATGCATCGGAATCCGTCATTTCGCCCAGAATCTTAAAGGGAATTTTTATGGATATGGTCCAGAAAGCCGGGATCAATTTTTATCAGGAGGATGACGATGACTGAAAGCCATGTATTAGAATAGTAAATAGATTCGCTGGGATGTAACACAAGATGTTTCAGATGATTGTAGAAATATTCTCGATAAAAAAAGGAAGGGAACATTATCCCCATTGATAAGAGCATTTGCTCAAAATTTTCCGATTCGGATGTTTCGTCGCTTGCACAAATGATAGCTCACAACCGCAAATCATGCATTCTGAAGAGTACGTGTAATGGCGAAAGTGTCACCAAGGAAGATAAAGAAACCATCTGGGGAAAATATCTCCAGCGGGCGGCGATCATCCCCGGCTTCATCTGGGGGTGTATTATCAATCTGAAAGGCGGAATTCTTAAAATTTCATCGTTAGATTATGCAAGTGAGGCATTCGAGTATACCTCTATTCTGCACAATATCGAGGCGTTGAAAGAAGATTGTCTGGCAAATATCGATATTGGCCTCCCTGCCATAGTCCAGATCAGAACCAAAAAAGAAACCGCATTTTTTGCCCGGTGTTTGGAGAAAGATGAATTTTTCCTTTCATTTTTTGCATCGGACGCGCCAGTTGAGAGTATTCCGGCTTCAATTATTCAAATTATCCAGGAATGAAGCATGAATCCACGGCAGCATCTGCAAAACCTTTCATCTCTGGGGGGGTATCTGAATGGCTACTGGTTGGAAGAATCGGGTCTTTTCATTTCCGGAGCGGCGGATACTGATGGAGGAGATGATATTAAGGGTATGATGAAAAAAATTTTTCAACTGCGCAAAGAAGTGAGCAGCCACAAAATTATTAAGAAAATTGAACAAATTATTATCCACGGCAGTAATAAGTTGGTTATTCATCAATTTATGGGGAGACCGGGTAATCGAATATTGCTCACATCCGTTATACAATCGAGTGCGAATTTACCACAGGTCAAGATCAGATTATATGCAATTGCAGAAAGGTCTTCTTGAATCATGCAATATGAAAAGCCGGTACGGCATATAACTCAATGTCTCGGATACAACCGTTTCAACGCTATGCGAGCGTCACAGCTGTGTATTGGGCATCCTCAAGTAACATGTTGCCGATTGATTCACAAAATGGTCATCAGAAATCCTGGCAGCATTCTAACCCGGAATAGAGAAAACCGCCGCAGCCCCGAACAATCGGCGGCGAAAATGATAATCACGGATCTTCCAATCCGGCGATCAATTCGGGTTTGCCGAATCGGATCTGCAGCTCATGCTCTCCCGGATCCTCGCCCCGTTTAATTGCAAAGCCCATCTTTTTCCCCAGGGCCAGCATCTTGGTGTTTTCCCGCAGCACGATGCCGTGGACATATTGAAAGCCTCTCTTTTCGGCGACCAGCAGCAATTTGCGCAATAAAGCGGCCCCTATACCCTTCCCCTGCCAGGCATCTCCGACCAGAACGGCGAACTCGCCTTCCACCGCGTCGGGATCCCCCATGACCCTGGCCACCCCAAGCATCCGTTCGCTTTCGGCATCCTCGTCGATCGCCACCAGGGCGATTTCGCGGTCGTAATCGATCTGGGTAAAGCGAGCGACCAGCTCCGGCCGCAATTCCTTCAGGGCTCCGAAAAAACGGTAATAAATGCTCGTCGGTGACAGGACCGTAAAGAGTTCCTGGTACAGCGGCGCATCCTCCGGTTTGACAGGTCGGACAAAAATTCGCGTGCCGCCCTCCGTCTCCATATGATATTCATTTTCCCCGGGGTACGGGCTGATGACCAGGTGCAGCGGAGAGGGGACGGCAATCGGCGAGAGGACCAGCCTGGCATCCACCACGACCGGTTTTCCGTCCTTGATCAGGACCGGGTTCATATCCAATTCCGCAATCATCGGGAAGTCAACAAGAAGCTGTGACAATCTGAGAATCATCTCCTCAAGAGCCTCCTGATCGGCGGCAGGACGGTTTCTATACCCCTGCAGCAGGGTGTGGGCCTTGGTCTCCTCCATCATTCGGCGGGCCAGCAGTCTGTTCATCGGCGGCAATCCCAACGCTCTGTCCTGGAGAATCTCGGTGGAGATCCCCCCCATCCCAAAAAGAATGACCGGCCCGAAATCCGGGTCCCGCTTGGCACCCAGGAGGATCTCGAAATCCGGATTGGCAATGTAGGGTTGCATCGCCACGCCTTCGATCCTGGCTCCCGGCCTATATCGCGCCGCCGAAGCAATTATCCGTTGAAAGGCCTCTCTGACATCCGCATCGGAGCGCAGGTCCAGGCACACCCCGCCGGCATCGGTTTTATGCGTAATGTCGGCCGAACAGAGCTTCATCGCCAACGGATAGCCGATCTGCCGCCCGGTCTGTGCAGCCTGCTCTTGTGTGTCCGCTTTTTCCCTTCGGATCATCGGCAGTCCATAGGCGTCGAGGAACTCCCAGACATCCGATTCCGGAAGCCCCCCTCGTTCCGGGTTCCAGGTCAGGACCTCCTCCGCTTTTTTCTTGTTAAACAGCATATTCCGCGTCAATTTCGGCGGCACCTCCATCAGCATTTCGTGGTTTACGGCATACCTAACCATATACAGAAAGGCCCGAATCGCCCTCTCCGGAGTGTCGAAGGTGGGAATCCCCGACCTGTTTAGCAGGTCCACCGCTTCTTCGGCACTCCTGCCGCCCATCCAGCAGGTAACCATCGGATAGGAAATGTTTTTCATCGAATCAATCAACGCCTCGGCCACCGGCAGGGCCTTGGTCATTGCCTGCGGGGCGAGAATAGCGAGAATCCCGTCAAAGTCACGGGATCTCAGGCAGATCTCAACCACCTGTCGGAATCGCTCGACGGTTGCATCCCCCAGGATATCCATCGGATTGTTGTGGCTCCAGCAGGCGGGGAGGATCGCATCAAGCTTGGCCACGGTTTCCGGGGCAAGGGGAGCAGGTTCGAGTCCGTTGCGGGAAAGCAGATCCGCCGCCATGACCCCGGGTCCGCCGCCGTTGGTGATAATGGCCAATCGGGAACCGCTGGGACGCGGCTGTTTTCCGATCAGCTCGGCACAATCAAAAAGCTCCCCAATGGTATCCACTCGAACGATACCGGCCCGCTTGAAGGCTGCATCATAAACGGCATCCTCTCCGACCATCGCCCCGGTATGGGAAGCGGCGGCCCTGGCTCCAGCCGGGCTCCGGCCCGCCTTCAGAACGATGATGGGCTTGATCCGGGAGACCGAGCGGGCGGCGCTCATGAATTTTCTGAAATTCGTTATGTTTTCGATATAAAGCAGGATGCTCTTGACCCTGTGATCGTTGCCGAGAAAATCGATCATATCTCCAAAATCAACATCGATCATCGACCCGATACTGACAAAATGACTGAAACCGATACGTTCCTTAAAGGCCAGATCGAGGATCGAGGAACAGATGGCCCCGCTCTGTGAGACAAAGGCCAGACTGCCGGCGGCCGGCATTCCGGAGACGAAGGTGGTGTTCAGATTCCCTCCGGGGCAAATGATGCCCAGACAGTTGGGACCTAGGATACGAAAGCCTGACGGCCGGGCTGCTTGAAATATCCTCTGCTCGATCTCGCTTCCCGTCTCGCCCGCCTCTTTCCCCCCGGAGGAGATGATGACGGCACCGCCGATTTCTTTCTTTGCGCATTCCCGTACCACCTCGGGAACCATCCGGATCGGTATGGCAATGACCGCCAGGTCGGTCCCGTCCGCAAGTCCGGCAACAGACCCGCAGGCCGGGAGACCATGGATGGTTTTATATTTGGGATTTACCGGCAGGATGGCACCGGTATATCCTCCAGCCAGGAGATTTTTCATCAAGGCATTGCCGATGGTGCCATCCTGCTCGCTGGCCCCCACTACCGCTATCTGACGCGGCTTCATTATGCGGTTTAAATTATATTGTCCCATGTTTTTAACCCCTTATTCGTGCTATCTTCAGTTTAGAAAGATTCTAAACATACCTGTATAGGGTCTTTAAGATCAGCCGGTGGGTCAAAATCCGGTATGGGGAAACGTAAGGAGAAGAGAGAATCCGTTCTTGCCCGGCAACACAACACATGATGGAGAGGATGGCGGTTACAGTGCGCTCACCTCCACTGGAATGGGCGCCCAGCCCTGGATTTTCCGAGGCCGCTTTTTGGTAATCCTGAAATCGGTCGTGCGTAACCGCTGGGCCTCCCGTTTTTCCTCCACCTGTAACCCGCTCGATTCAGGTGGTGCGTTTTTGCCCTGTTCCTTTCCTTTGCCGACGAAGCAGCTGTTCCAATGGGGTACTGAAAGGATAGGCTTGTTTTGGGCTTACTAGGCACACTTCCCCGCTTCTTCTGATTACAGCAAGAAAAGCGGTCATTGTCAAATACCTTCCCGTGAAATTGTTCCTATATTAACATATTCGTAACTTCAATATAACATATATAACATTTATGTTATTAAACGTACGGTTTCAACCTCGATCTATAGACAACTCTAGTCATTATAATGATCTATTATTATTTATATTATTACAATATCATTCCAATTGGCGCAATATTTGCTACTCTGCGAGCAAGTGTCTTTTTGCCATTATCCTGATTGTGGATCGTGGTCTGTATTTCAGCGAAGGTCTGTCGGTTATCATGTCCGGGAAGAACAAGGAAATCTGACCGGCATCGTCAACCGGCAGCATCAACGGATTTTTACAAAGGAGCGGAGAAAATCATATGAAGCGCAAGATGAAATGGTGTATCGCAATCGCAGCGGCGGCAATTCTGACCGGCCAGACCTTCGTCCATGCGGAGGATGCCGACAAACCGACCGCGGAGGTCGACCTGGGTGTCTTCAACCAGTATATCTGGCGGGGACTTGAGGAAAGCAAGAGCGGTCTTGTCATTGAGCCGTCGGTGACCCTTGGATACAAAGGTGTAAGCCTGAACGTCTGGGGCAACCTGGATACCAACAATGCCGGCTATGATGGGGAGTCAAAGTATACCGAGACGGATGTGACCTTGTCCTATTCCAAGGATGTCGGCATCACCAAACTGACAGGCGGCTATATCTACTACGGGCTTGACGGGATAACCGACTCGCAGGAGGTATTCGGTTCGGTAACGCTGAATACCTTTTTAAGTCCTACCATTACGGTTTATCGCGAGATCGCCCATATGCCGTCGTGGTATATCAATGTCGGCATATCGCACTCGCAGCCGATCTACAACAAGATCACACTCGATCTGGCAGCATCGGCAGGATATTACTATTCAGATGACAGTGCCTTTTCAGAGGTCTACGACCCCGGCTCAAAATATCGGGACCTGCATAACGGCCTGGTCTCTGTGGGATTCACCATTCCGGTGGGCGATTACTTCTCGGTAAAACCGATGCTTGCCTACTCTTTCCCGTTGTCCAGTAATGCAAAAGACTACATCAAGGCGACAAGCCTCGACGGCAAGTCCAGCTTTCTCTATGGCGGAGTAACCTTTACCATGGCTTTCTGAGCCCTGATTTCAACAAATATCCGCAAGGATCACAGCAGGATTTTATCAGCAGGACATCACCTTCTCTGTTGACCGGGGGGATGCTCGAAAGGGAGCTTCCCCCCGTATTTTCGTTGGGATTAGGTGATATGAAAAATGGTCTTTTTTCTTAGGCAGGACCGAGTCCGGGTCCCGGCTGAACAATTGCGGTTATCCAGGCAACGGCCTCCTCTCTGCTCTTGAAAGTTCGTGTCTCAACAGCAGTGAAACCCTTCAGTTCGGCCATGATTTCCCAGGCGCGCACAAGGCCGAGCTGATACTCTTTGGCAACAACATGAGCACACCTTCTGTTTTTAAACTCCTTCTTCTTGGCCGCACTCTCACGGCTCAGGATCTCGATATCGTTTACCGTCAGGAGTCTGGCATCCAGGGCCGAATGATCGACCAGGATATTCGCCGATTCTTCCCGGCCGCAGAGATCGGCTATGCGGTGCAGCATTTCCATCAGGGTCGTCATATCGGCCTTGCCACGGGTACATACCTCGATAGCGTTCAAATCTGAAGAAAAACAGCACTCGTACTCCATTGTCCGTCCTCCCGGCTCACCACCTTTTTTGTCTGTGTTCCGCCCGGGCCTATCCGATTTACCGTCTCATCAGGGATCCGTAGTCCCTCCATCGGCAGCGTTTACGGAAAAAGAATAGCGGCAACCCGATCAACAGGCTGAACGCATCTGCCTTTCCTGATGAATCGAGCAGCTGTATATCGGAAGATCCGCACCTGCTGCACAGCTCATCCCGGGCCGCAGGTGGAATTTCGTCTTTGGCTTCATCCAGTATACACATCGACAAAGATGACTGCTACAGCTTTTCAGGTCATGCTTCCTGCCGCTAGCTAATCGATCCGCAATTCCCGGCAACTTATTCTCACCTATCATCCGTGCAGCATCTTGACGGTCATCCGATTGCTCCTATTGTTTAACTAACGGATCGGACAACCGAAAGGGTCCCGGCATCTCCTTTTCCAACGAAAAGGTTGCGATTTCCACATGATCGATGCCGGAATCGTCCCGCCGGTTGCACTCTGCGGGGCCTCTGCCGTCCTTCTCCTCCTATCCGGCGGCAACGCCCGGCGGAGTGTCTTCAACCCATTGGAAACGAGGTTCGCCTATGACACCATTCTCAAGTCAATTACCGGAGAAATTTCTGACGCTTGCCGAGTTGATGGGCATAAACGAGCAGGAGCTCGTGCGCCGCAAGGACTTCCTGCAGTTCGGAGAAGACGACGAAGAGCTCCTGAAAAAGCTCTCCCCTCTCTCCGAAAGCCGAGCCGATACAGTGATCGAGGCCTTCTATGAACACCTGTTGTCCTTCGAAGAGATGAAGGCCTTCTTTCCCGATGCCGCAACGCTTGCCCGGGTCAAGGCCAAGCAGAAGGCCTATTTCCTCCGCCTGACAAAGGGGAACTACGACCTCGACTATGTGGAGGACCGGCTCCGGGTCGGTGCGGTCCACGAGCAGATCGACCTGCCCATAGAGACCTATCTGGGTATGTATTGTCTCTACCTGCGGGCGGTCGGGAAATACATCCTGGAGGCAAACCGGGCGGACGTGGACACGGCGGCGGCAACCTTTTTCGCGTTGATGAAACTCACTTTCCTGGACATCTCCCTGTCCATAGACACCTATATCGACTCCCGCGAACGGACCATCAAGTCACTGCAGCAGGAGGCGATCAAGGAACTTTCCACCCCGGTGCTGCCCTTTCGTGAAGGCATGCTGCTTCTGCCCATCATCGGTCAGATCGATTCACACCGGGCGCGACAGTTGACCGAGCACCTGCTGGTCTCGATCCGCGCCAACCGGGCCAAGGTGATTGTCATCGACATAACCGGGGTCGCCACCGTCGATTCCCGGGTAGCCAACCATCTGGTGCAGACCGTCGATGCAGCCCGGCTGATGGGGGCCAAGGTGGTGATCTCCGGTATCTCCCCGGAGATCGCCCTGACCATGGTCACCCTGGGCATCGACCTGGGACCGGTCCATACCGTCGGCGACCTGCAGAATGGGATTGAACATGCAGAGCGCCTCCTCGGCTACCAGGTGAAAAAAATCGCCGAAACCGGCGGCAATGACGAGGACGAGCCATAATGGAAGTACCGATTCTCAAACAGGGCGACTATCTGATCGCCTCGATTCAGGGGGCGCTCACCGATACCGATCTGACCCGTCTGCAGGAGAAACTGGTCCGCTCGGTCCGCAGCTACCGCTCCAGGGGGGTGGTGATCGACGTGACCGTACTCGACGTCATGGATTCTTTCGCGGCCCGGACCCTGCGCTCCATCGCCATCATGATCCGTCTCCTCGGGGCCAGGCTGGTCATTGTCGGGATCCAGCCGGAGATCGCCTTTTCCATGGTCCAACTGGGCCTGACTCTGGAAGGGACCATGACCAGCCTCGACCTGGAAGACGGGATCGCGATGCTGAAGGCGGCCGACAGAAAATACAGGCGGTATAGCCATGGCGGTTGATGTTATCGCCATATCCGTCGACCAGGACGTAATGTCCGCCCGGCACAAGGGCCGCGAGCTGGCGGCTGCGCTCGGTATCTCGGGGAGCGATCTTACGCTCCTGGCCACCGCCATCTCGGAGATCGCCCGCAACATCGTCCAGTATGCCGGCTGCGGGGAGATGGAGTTTCTCGATGTGGTGCGGGGCGGCAAACGGGGTCTGATGATCATTGCCCGCGACAACGGCCCGGGGATCGTGGATATCGCCCAGGCGATGCAGGACGGTTTTTCCACCTCGAAAGGGATGGGGCTGGGGCTGCCCGGCGCGAGACGGCTGATGGACGACTTCGAGATCGTCTCCGAGCCCGGCAAGGGGACCATCATTTCGATGATCAAATGGGAGCAGTGACCATGGAAAGCCCGGACAAGATGGAACTGGAATGGAGCGTTGCCCAGCGGGCAATGCCGGGCGAAAATCTCTCCGGAGACGGTCATCTGGTTGTCACGACGCCGACCGGCTGGCTGCTGGCGGTGATCGACGGCTTAGGGCATGGCCCGGAGGCGGCGACGGCCGCCAAGTCGTTCATCGAGGTGATTGCGCAGCATAGCGAAGAGGAACCGGTCAAACTGATCCGCCTCAGTCACGAGGCACTCAAGAGTACCCGGGGCGGCGTCGGTGCCGTCGTCACCATCGACAGCCGCCGCCGACTGCTCTGCTGGCTGGGCGTGGGCAATGTCGAAGGGCTGGTCCTTCATGCCGATGCCACGAAACCGGCGACGGAATACATCACCACTCGAGGCGGTATCATCGGCTATCGGCTCCCCGAGTTGCAACCGTCGTTCCTGCAGGTCAAACAAAGCGATATGCTGGTCCTGACAACCGACGGGGTAAAAAACGGCTTCACTCAGTCAATCCCGCAGGGACGGTCGGCCGAGCAGGTCGCAGCGTACATCCTCGACCGGTATGCCAAGGCCACCGACGACGCCCTGGTCCTGGTCGCTCGTTGGCGTTTTTCCAAAGAGAGCAGCGGGAGGATTCGGTCGTGAGCAGTGCGTCCCTGAAGGCCCCCTTGTCCTCCTTTGCCACAGCCTACCGGCAGGCCCTGGAAGTCTTTGTGCTGGCTGAAACCGCTGAAGTGGCCCTGATGCTGGCCTTCGTGGAGGGTCGAGGGGCCGTATCCGAACACTGCAACATCCTCGACCTGGTTGCAACCCACCAGGATGTCCTGTTGCAGACGGTATTGGAAGATGGAACAGAACATCGAATGGAGTCCTATCTCCATCGAGGTGAGGACTTCCTGGCCGAGGTCATGGCGCCTTTTGAAATGATGCATCGCGGCTTCGCCGATACCATCCGCCAGCTGCAAGAGGTGAATACCACCCTGGAACAACGGGTCGAGGAACGGACCCGGGCCCTGCGGGAAAGCAGACACAGGGCAGCGGATCTCGCCCGTCTCTATCACATCCTGAGCGGCATCAACTCCGCCATCGTCCGCCTGCGCAACCGCTCGGACCTGTTCCGGGAGGCCTGCCGTATCGCTGTCGATCAGGGGGGATATCAGGCTGCCTGGATCGGCCTGCAAGGAATCACAGGGCATACCGACGGTGATATCTGGTGTCACCGTACGCCCGACGGTTCGACCTGCCGGATAACACAGGCCGCTTCCGTCTCCGCCGAGCTCAACGATGCGATGATCTGCGTTTACAGCGAAAGAAGACCTTTGGTCAGACATCGAGAGAAAGAAAGAATAACCACCCGGGACGGCGCCGATATCGGATACTCCTCCTATGCCCTGCTGCCTCTCACACTCGACGGCAGAGTTATCGGGGTCCTGACGCTGTTCTCCGACCAGACCGCGGCCTTCGATGAGGATGAGATGCGGCTGCTGCTGGAACTGGCGGGGGACCTCTCCTTTGCCCTTGATCATATGCAGAAAGAAGAGCAGATCAATTATCTCGCCTATCACGACGCCCTGACGGGCCTGCCCAACCTGAACCTCCTGCTGGAACGGCTATCTCTGCAGCTTCGGACAGCGGACAGGACCGGCACTATGGTCGCCCTGCTGCTGGTGGACCTGGTGCATTTCTCCGATGTCAACGACACGTACGGCCGGCATGTGGGCGACACCCTGTTGAAGCAGGTAGGCGACCGGCTCTCCACTGCTACCGGCCCCAGAGAGACTGTAGCCAGACTGAGCGCCGACCGTTATGCCCTTACCTTCACCGATCTTGCCGACACCGGCCAGGTCGCCCACCGGCTTGAACAGGAGGTACTGAACAGCTTTGCTCGGCCGTTCGCCATCGACGAGAGCGAGATCCATGTCACCGTTCAGATCGGTCTTGCCCTGTTCCCTTCGGATGCCGGCTCCTCCGAAGCCCTGTATAAGAATAGTGAGATTGCCCTGAAGCGAGCCCAGGGAGAACAGGTGCCCTACCTGCTGTACGATACGGCAATGCACGAAAGGATCATTCATTCGGTCACCATGGAGAACAGGCTGCGAAAGGCGATCAACCGGGAGGAATTTGTGCTCTACTATCAACCGAAGGTCTCCGCCGCCGACGGCCGCATCATCGGCATGGAGGCCCTGGTGCGCTGTGAGGACCCCGAGGAGGGTCTGATCCTTCCCAGCCGCTTCATCCCGTTGATGGAGGAGACGGGTATGATCACCGAGATCGGCAACTGGGTCATGAAACGGGCCGCCGAAGACCTTGGTCGATGGCGGAGTCTGGGTCTCCATCCGCCGCGGGTTGCCTTCAATGTTTCGCCCATCCAATTGCGGCAAAAAAATTTCCTCGATCTTCTGCGGCAGGTACTGCCTGATGGCACCGGTGAAAACGGTCTCGATATCGAGATCACCGAAAGCGCGGTCATGGAGAATGTGAACGAAATCATCCCGAAACTTGCAGCCGTACGCGAGATGGGCTTCGGTATCGCCATCGATGATTTCGGTACCGGTTACTCCTCGCTCAGTTACCTCAGCCGGTTGCCGGTGGATGTGCTGAAGATCGATCGCTCCTTCATCATCGATATGACCGAACGCCCGAACAGCCTGGCCATCGTCACCACCATCATCACCCTGGCCCATGCCCTCGAGATGAAGGTTGTCGCCGAGGGAGTGGATCAGGAGGAACAGGCGAAACTCCTGCGCCTGCTGCGCTGCGACCTGATCCAGGGCAATTTCTGCGCCCCGCCCCTGCCCTGGGAACAGATCACCGACCGGCTGCAGTCCGCCGGCCGATAGGCGGATACAACGCCATTCTCATCGCAACCTGTACTTACAACCGGTTCGTTCGTCGTCCCGGGATAAAAGACTTCCTTCCAGGAGATCAGGCAGCTCCCCAAGGTTTTTGATCAAATGCGGGATCGCAGGATTTGCACCTTGCAATCCCGCTCAGTAGGACTTAAAAAAGCCTTGTATACCTCCGATGGCCATCACCCGTCAAGATGGCATCAGTGTCCGAAACCCGGTGCTCTGTTCATCATTCAGGACCGTCAGGCTCTTGTTATGCCGAGCAAATTTTTTATCTCGAGGAAATGAAATAGTTATGCAGAGAATTAAACACTTCTTCAGCACGACCTTTCTCGGCGGGTTTTTGATTGTCCTGCCGCTGGTCATCCTCTTTCTGGTCTTTCGTTCCCTTTTCTTTTTCATCGTTGACAACATCGCCCCTCTGGCCCGGTTGGTCAACGAAACGGCACGGGTCGACAGACTGTTGGCAACGGCCATCACACTGGCTCTCATTCTGGGAATCTGCTTTGTTCTCGGGCTCTTCATACGAACAACCGTCGGCCGTTTTCTGTATACATCCTTCGAAAAAAACATCTTCCTGCGAATTCCGGGATACAGAATCGTTAAGGAAACGGTTTCCCAGCTTCTGGGCTCACCCAAAAACCTGTTCCGCGGCGTGGCGCTGGTGGACCTTTACGGAAGCGCAACCCTGCTGACCGCATTGATAACCGACAGGCAGAAAGACGGCACCGTCACGGTATTTATCCCCTCCGCCCCCGCACCGACCGCCGGCTTCATCTATCATGTGAGAAAAGAAAACGTCTATGAAATTGACTATCCCGTCGATCTGGCGATGAAGAGTATCATCAGTTTCGGGGCGGGATCACAACTGCTCTACGAAAAATATATGTCGCGGCATATGACGAAAACCGGCTGACCCCCGGGGCGGTTTCCTATCGGAATCAAGGGCCGAACCAGGGGGTCCGGCAAATGACGACGCCTTCACCGGTTCGGGGAGCTATTTCCCCTGACAGGACCGTGGACTCTGAAGATACCCGTGACTGAAGGAGGGCGAAAAGGAACCTGCTCTTTCCGGCCGCCGCACTGCGGAAAGAGCAATCGACGAACAGGGGGCCGGCTGCAGAAAAAAGGCCGCGCGGATCCGATACCAATGATATTTTTCACTCGGCAGGGAGGTACCGAATAATGACTGCCCGCAGAGTCTGTCTCGCTTTGATAATGCTCCTTTTGGCCACAGGCCTCAGTGTTTCGGCACAACCGCATGACATCCACCCGCACATCGAGGGAAGCCCGGCACACCGTCTCGGCCCTCCGGCACGCTATTCCCCGGACGAGCTTGCTGCGATCCTTCACCACGCATCACACCGTCCTTTACCGCCCGATCCGACAAACAGGGTAGCCGATGATCCGCACGCCGCCGTCCTCGGCCGGCTTCTGTTCTTCAATCGACGGTTTTCCTCCTCCCGCAGGGTCGCATGCGCAACCTGCCACCGGCCCGCTCGAGCCTTTACCGACGGAAGGGCGCTTGCCAGAGGGATCGCCATCGGCACCCGGAACACCCCGACCATCATCAATGCCGCCTTCAACCGCTGGTTCTTCTGGGACGGACGAAGCGATTCACTCTGGTCTCAAGCCCTCCAACAGCTTGAAGATCCTCGCGCATGCGGCGGCGATCGTCTGCATATCGTCCATATCGTCCTGCGCGATCCGACGCTGCGCAAGGCCTACCGCAAGGTCTTCGGGAAACTCCCGCAGCTTGCCGATGCCATGCGTTTTCCCGGACATGCCCGGCCCGATGTCGACCCACGGGCAGCCGTCGCCCGGGCCTGGAAGGTCATGACGGTTTTGGATCAGACCACCATCAACCGCATCTTCAGCAATCTGGGCAAGGCCATCGAGGCCTACGAGCGCATGCTGGTCTCTTACGGGTCACCGTTCGACCGTTACGTTGCCGAACTCAAAACCGGAAAGAAAGCCGCCGGCAGGCGGGTGATATCCGCTGCCGCCAGGCGCGGCTTGAAACTCTTCGTAGGCAAGGCGAAGTGCGACCTGTGCCATTTTGGCCCCAACTTCACGGACGGACGATTCCATGACCTCGGATTACCGCTCCTGCCGGGAGAATCGGAGGATCCCGGCCGGGAAGCAGGCATTCGCCGGCTCGTGCGTGACCGCTTTAACGGCAAAGGCCGGTTCAGCGATGTCATCAACAGGGAGTCCGGAGATCGCTTCGCCTTTCTGCCGCCTGCCCAATCCCAGCTCGGGGCCTTCAAGACACCCAGCCTGCGCAACGTGGCGCTGACAGCCCCCTACATGCATGACGGACGGTTTTCCACCCTGAACCAGGTGTTGAACTTCTATACCGAGAACGCGGCTGCCGGCCGCGGCAGACTCGTCGGCAATCGCGACAAAACCCTGGACCTCATCCCCCATCTCACCCGTCGCCAAAAAGCGGATATTATTGCTTTCCTGCGGACCTTGACAAGCGCACCCCTGCACTCCGGGCTGCGGCGGGCACCGTTGCCGCAGCCCTAGAGCCGATACAGACCGATAGAGTCGGTCTGCAGGCGTTTCAGGCCGGCACGGATACGGGCCGAGGGCGGATATTTTACGGTCCTACCATTAAACCTTTTGACTTGCCTTCGTCTTTCGGGGTACAGTGACACGGCAGGTATCCACCGCCTTTCGTCAAAAGGCCGGCCCGGCAGGAGAGACCGCCGTGGAGCAGGCGTTCACAATCAAGCCGGACCAACCGGCGGGCGTTGTCTGCAGGGTGCCCGCCGACGGCATTTTGTCGCCTCCACAGCCGACAGGCCGCGGGTGGACATCTGTTAGTGCCGGAGGCGGTCCGGTGTCCGGGATGCCGACTCCATCCGCCACCTGTGAGGGCCACGAATTCCATGACTGAATTTCTTGCCGTTTTCCTGAACGTCATCTTGCCGGTATTCGGCATCGTCATTCTGGGTTGTGTTCTTGGAACCCGCCTGAAGCTGCAGGCACAGACACTGAATCGGGTCGCCTACTATATCTTTGTTCCGGCCTTTATCTTTCATGCGATCAGCGCCTCGAAAATTCCCTTCGCCAACACTGTGAAGATGGCCTGCTTCATCGTCGCCGCCCTAGTTCTCGTCTCGCTGATCGCCGGCGGTATCGCCTTTCTGCTGCGGCGTTCCAGGGAGATGATCGCGGCCTTTGTGATGATTGCCGTCTTCGGCAACGTCGGCAATTTCGGTCTTGCCGTCATCCGGTTCAGACTGGGTGACGCGGCGGTGGCCCCCGCCACCATCTATTTCGTGGTGATCGTCATCACCGCCTTTATCGTCTGTGTCAGCGCCGCCGGCTGGGCGCGGGGAGGAAGACGCGGAGCCCTGGGCGGCCTGCTCAAGACACCCGCCTTATGGGCGGCGATCCCGGCGCTGATCGTGGCACACAGTGATATGGCCGTTCCGTTGATGGTTTCGCGGATGATCGGCCTGCTGGCCGGGGCCATGATCCCGGTGATGCTTTTCGCCCTCGGCCTGCAGCTTCTGGAGCAGAAACGGGTGCACCTGTCGGTCGATGTGGTCGTGGCCACTTCCACCCGCCTCCTGCTGGCCCCCGCTCTGGCCTGCCTGCTGGCCGTCCCTTTTCACCTGCACCATATCGACCATGCGGCAGGCGTCCTGCAGGCGGGGATGCCGGCCGCGGTCCTGGTGGCCATCATCTCCAAGGAATATGATGTCGTCCCCGATTTTGTCACCTCCGTGGTCCTGGTCTCAACTCTTGTCAGCCTTGTCACCCTCACCGGGATCATGGTCATGCTCTGAGACCACCCTGGTTGCTGGCCGCCGGTTCAACGGCTGTGGGAATGCAGTCTGGTCCCCAGGGTGTCGAGAAAACTCCGATGGCGGACCGAGGTCCTGTGAAAGCGGGTATAGACCGCCAGCTTGACCCTGTCCTCGATGAAGATCCAGACAAGGCAATAGGCCCATATCAGACCGACATCACCCCAGCCGATCGGGACTATCAGACCAAAGGGATAAACCACGAACAGGGTCGCCAGGACCTTGGTCAAAAGAGCCGACCATAACAACACCGGCGACGGGAAGGGCCTGCTCCAGAAGGGGCGGCGGGAACGAGCGACAAACAGGGTCAGATGCCCGGCCACTGCCAGTTTCAGAAAAATGAAGGTCTGGATCTGGCCGATGGAAAGATGCATCCAGTCCCTGGCGATCCAGAGCAGACCGAAGGTCTCCACCACACCGATGAGACCGAGGACGGTGGCAACGGTAAGGACCCGGGGCATATTCCAGCGCACCGGCTTGGGATCCAGCCAGGTGTTGTCGTAGGCGATGGCCATGATCGGCACATCATTGAAAAAGGCCAGCAGGATGATCATGATGGCGGTGATCGGATAAATATTGAAGGCGATCATCGCCAGCACCACGAAAAACATGATCCGGATCGTCTCGATGATCCGATAGATCGCATAGGAGTTCATCCTCTCGAAGATCCGCCGCGACTCTTCGACGGCGCTGACGATGGTGGACAGTCCCGGTGCGGTGAGCACCAGATCGGCGGCGGCGCGCGCCGCATCCGTGGCCCCGCTGACGGCGATGCCGACGTCCGCCTGCTTGAGCGCCGGTGCATCGTTGACGCCGTCGCCGGTCATCGCCACCAGATGGCCGCGCTGCTGCAGGGCCTTGACGATGGCGTATTTATGTACGGGAAAGACCTGGGCAAACCCGTCGGCCTTTTCGATCCGTTCGGCGGTAGCCGGTGACGGATGGCCGCTCTCCGCCGCCTGCGCCAGCAGATCGTCGGCCGGCTGGATTTCGGTGCCCAGATCGAGCCGGCCGGCAATTTCCCTGGCAATGGCGGTGTTGTCGCCGGTGACCATCTTGACCGCGATGCCGTGGATGCCGGCCTGGCGGATAGTCTCCTTGGAATCCTCGCGGGGCGGATCAAAAAGCGGCAGAATGCCCAGGAAATTCCAGGTGCCCGAGGAGTCGGTCCGGGCCACACCCAGGGTGCGGAACCCCTTGCCGGCCAGGTCCCGGATGATCTTCTCGGCCCGTTCGGCCTGATCGCCGGCGACATGGGCCAGTTCGAGAATCACCTGCGGGGCGCCTTTGGTGACCTTGAATCTCGTGCCGTCGGGGGCCTCGATCGCCCCCTCGGTCCGCTTTCCCACCGGATCAAAGGGTGTGAAGTGGCTCTGGATATAGGGGGCGAGGGCCTTGGCATCGGCCAGTGCGCCGATCACGGCCAGATCGATGACATCCCCGTTCTCGGCCTTTGAGGCCAGAGCGGCGGCCAGGATCAGGTCCCGGGCATCTGCCGCCTCGAAGACCTCGACCTCCCCCAGGGTCAGGGTGTTTTTGGTCAGCGTGCCGGTCTTGTCGGAGCAGAGGATATCGATCCCGGCCATCTCCTCGATCGACTGCAGCCGGGAAACGATGGCCTGCATCCGGGAAAGCGCCATGGCGCCCACCGCCATCGTGACCGACAATACCGCCGGCATGGCCACCGGGATCGAGGCAACGGTCAGGATCAGTGCGAACTGCACCAGATCGATGAGCGGTGCGTGACGGAAGAGTTGTACGAAGATCAGGATTGCCACCAGCCCCAGGCTGAGGTAGATCAGATAATCGCCGATGGCCAGGACCGCCTTCTGGAAATAGGAGACGGAACCCGCATCCTCCACCAGCCTGGCGGTGCGTCCGAAAAAGGTCTCCCCGCCTGTGGCCAGGACCAGCGCCAGCATCTCCCCCTGCTTGGCCACGGATCCCGAGTAGACGACATCGCCCGCCTTCTTGCTCACCGGCAGCGATTCGCCGGTGAGAGCGGACTGATCGACCAGGAGATAGTCGCCGTCGACCAGCTTGGCATCGGCGGGAGTGATATCGCCCATGCGCAGACGTACCAGGTCACCGGGGACCAGGTCGGCGGCATCGATCTCCCGCCACTGCCCGTCACGCCGGACCCGGGCTCTGAGTGCCAGCTGGCTCTTCAACGCCTCCAGGGCATTGGCCGCCTTGAATTCCTGCCAGAACCCGATGGCCGCATTGAAGATCAGCAGGGCGAGGATGATGCCGAAATCATCCCAATGCCGTACCACGGCCGACAGGACCGCCGCGATCTCGATCATCCACGGGATGGGGCCCCAGAAATAGCCGAGAAATCTGTGCAACGGGTTGATCTGCCTTGACGACAGGCTGTTGCGGCCGAACCGGGCCAGACGCTGTCCGGCCTCGATGCCTGTCAGGCCCTGCGGTGTACTCTCCAGAAGCCTGAATGCCTCGTCAATGGGTATCTCTTCGCCCTTTCGGCTGTCTATGGCGTCGATCATCGGCGGTCCCTTTTTTATTGCCATTTTGCCGTCGCGCCGGCAAGGCCGCGAATCGGAATCGTATCCTCTCTTCGTATATTGATAATACAGATGCTCGGCGTGCACCAAATATTTTTCTGAAGACGGAGGGATCGGAAAGGTGCGGTACCATCCCTGCCATCACCCTCCATTGGCAAACCCTTAGGCTAATCTGTAAGCGGCGGACGCCCGATAAACCGGTGGCAGTCCCTTCTACCCCTCCTTGACCAGCCCGTCCCCCAGGACAAGGACCGCATCGACCAGGGTGTCGATGTCGCATCGGTCGGTACGATGATTGACGATGGCAGCCCGTATCGCAAAATGGCCGTCAATAACCGTGGTCGACGGGGCCGACTCGCCGGACTCCTGCAGTCTCACGACGATCTCGGCATTGATCCGTTTCGCATCCGGGCACCGGTATCTGAAGCAGACGATATTGAGTGCCACCGGAGCCAGCAGTTCAAGCCTCGGCTCGTTTTCTATACGCGACTTGAGATAACAGGCAAGAGCACACGTCTTCGATATCGCCTTCCCCAGCCTTTCCGTGCCGAACACCTTGAGGGTAAACCAGACCTTGAGCGCCCTGAATCCCCGAGAGAGGTCCGGGCCGAAATCGCAGGGCCACGGAGAGCCTGCAGCCAGGCCCCGGATCTCGCGCTGCAGATAGGTCTCGGTCGCCGCGAAGGTGGCCCGATGCATTTCTCCGTCGCGGATAAGAACAAGGCCGGCATCGTAGGGAACCTGTCCCCATTTATGGAAATCACAGGCGATGGAGTCCGCACGTCCTATCCCCGTCAGCCGGGGGGCGATGTCCGGGGCGAACATCGCCAGGGCCCCGTAGGCGCCATCGACATGAAACCAGAGATGTTGCCTCTCCGCGCAATCGGCAATGGCATCGAGATCGTCGATCGCCCCGGTATCGACGGTGCCGGCGGTCCCGGCCACGAAAAAGGGGGTGTACCCCGAGGCCCGATCCCGCTGCAC
>JBJKPM010000006.1:0-228501 GCA_046706325.1 Desulfocapsaceae bacterium
CAATAAATCACTTGACAATCTTATTGGTTACTAATAAATTGGTAGTACCTTTATTTAACTGTTCGTTGGTCAAATATCCAATTTCCCGGAATTTGGCCGTTATTATGGACCTCTCCTAAAGGAAGAACCGGACATGGACAGCACCACCATCGACGTATTGATCTCGATCTTCGGCCGGGAGGATGTTATGACCGACAGGGAGGACATGATCGCCTACAGTTACGACGCCTCCCATTTCGAGATCGTCCCCGAGGCCGTTGTTTTTCCAAGAGAGAGCGAACAGATCAGCCGGTTGATGCGCCTCGCCTACCTCAAGCGCATCCCGGTCACGCCGAGAGGACAGGGCAGCGGGCTATCGGGAGGGTCGGTCCCTCTGCACAAGGGGATCGTCCTGGTGATGGACAAGATGAACAGGGTCATCGAATTTGACCCGGCCAACCGGTTGATCACGGTCGAAGCGGGTCTCACCACGGCCGACATCGACACGACCGTTGCTGCGGCCGGTCTTTTCTACCCCCCGGACCCCGGCAGCGTCGGCTTTTCCACCATCGGCGGCAATGTCGCCGAAAACGCCGGCGGCCTCAGGGGGCTCAAATACGGGGTGACCAAGGACTATGTCAAGATGCTCAAGGTCGTACTGCCGCAGGGTGAAATCGTCTCCTTGGGCAGCAGATGCGTCAAGCACGTGGCCGGGTTCAATGTCGAGGGGTTGTTCGTCGGCAGCGAAGGCCTTCTCGGGATCATAACCGAGATCACCCTTGCCCTGCTGCCGCTTCCCGAGCACAGGGAATCGGCGCTGGCGATCTTTGACAGCCTGGACGACGCCGCCCGGACGGTTGCCGATATCATTGCGGCAGGCGTGACTCCGTCGACGCTTGAATTCATGGACAACACGACCATCAAGGCCATCCAGAATTTCAAGGACTGCGGCCTGCCGCTCACCGCGGAAGCGGTCCTCTTGATCGAGACCGACGGCGAGAGCCATTCCGCCCGCTCCGAGATGGCCAAGGTGGAGCAACAGGTGCGAAAGAACAGGGCTCGGCTTTTTCAACAGGCAAAAGACGGCGCCGAACGCGACAGGCTCTTCGAAGGCAGGCGCGTCGCCTTAAACGCCCTGGCGAGCGTCAGGCCCAACCTGATCCTGGAAGACGCCACCGTCGTTCGAAGCAGGTTGCCTGATATGGTCCGCGGCATCACGGAGATTGCCGCCAAATACCGTATCATGGTCGGCATCTTCGGACATGCGGGGGACGGGAACCTCCACCCGACATTTCTGATCGACGCAACCGACAAGGAGGAGATGACCCGAACGGACCGGGCGGTGAAAGAGCTCTTCCAGCTGGCCATCGACCTCGGCGGCACGATCTCGGGTGAACACGGCATCGGCCTTGAGAAGAAGCCCTTTCTTGAAAATCAGATCGGCCAGCCCACCCTGAACCTGCTGCGCAATATCAAACGCACTCTGGATCCCGCCAACCTGCTCAATCCGGGCAAGATGTTCGATATGCCGGATCAGCCTGCAGGCCCCGAGACGGGGAACGGCAGCGGAGGATAACCTTTAGCAGCAGGGCACAGAGTCCGTTGACGGATGGCTCAGACCTTTCTCATTTTTCTTTTTTCCAATATTACAAATACTTATTCTTTAAGAAACAACACAAAGCTGCCCCCTTTTTCCGTCCCTCCTGGAGGCATCGCAACTGACAATGCACAAAAAAGAAAACATACAGGCCCGAACCCATCTGCTGGAGGCGGCTCGGGAATTTCAGAAATGCATGCGCTGCGGGAAATGCCGCAGCGTCTGTCCTGTTTTTAAAGAAATCGGCAACGAACTCTATGTTGCCCGCGGCAAAAACAAACTGGCGGAAAAGATCGTATCCGGCGACATCGCGATCACGAAACGGGCTAAAGATGCGGTCAATCAGTGCCTGAACTGCAAGACCTGTTCGGCTAACTGCCCGGCCGGCGTCAGCCCCGAGCACGTGGTCCTCAGGCTGCGCTGGTATATCACCACCCAGGACGGCCTGGGCTTTTTCAAGGCCCTGCTCTTCCGACAGATGATCTGGCGAAAATGGCCGATCTCGCTGGGGGCCACCCTGATAGGGCTGTGCCAGCGCCTCTTTTTCGGCATCGGCCCGAAAAATCCGGTGCGGCATCTCTTCCCGCTGTTCGGTTTTTCCAAACGCCGCAACTTCCCGACGATCCCCTTGCGCAGCGCCCAGAGCCGATACCCCGAAATCATCCCGGCACGCTCAGGCACCAGGAAAATGAGGGTGGGCTACTTCACAGGCTGCGCCGGCAATCTGATCTATACCAATGTGGTCAAATCCGTTGTCGACATCCTCACCGCCTACGACATCGAGGTTGTGATTCCGAAAGGGCAGAAATGCAACGGGACACCTGTTCTGGCCAACGGCGACTATGAAGGGGCAAGACGCCTGATGGAGCATAATTTCAACCTCTTTAAGCGGTATGACCTCGATGCCGTCGTCGTTGCCTGCTCATCCTGCGGCATGGCCCTGAAAAAAGAGATCAAGCTCTTTATCGAGGCCAGCGACGAGCTCAAGGCTTTCACCGAGAAGGTCAGGGATATCAACGAGTTTATCCATGATGTTCTCGATATCAAAGAAGCTCACCTGGGCAGACTCCCCTGCCGGGTCACCTATCATGACCCTTGCCACATGGTGCGGGGACAGGGCATCAGCGGCAAACCGAGAGACCTGCTGCTGAAGATCCCGGGCCTGGAATTCAGGGAGATGGCCGATGCCGCAGTATGCTGCGGCAGTGCCGGCAGCTACTGCCTGACCCACTACGATACCGCGATCAGGATCAACAACCATAAAATCAAAAACATCCGTGATACCGGCGTCGATACGGTCGCAACCGCCTGCCCGACCTGCGTCATGCATATCCAGGACAACCTGATCCAGCATGGCTACAACGAACATGTCCGTTTCGTGGTCGAGATCCTGGCCGATTCCCTGCGGGCCTCCGGGAGGATCTGAATCGGCATCCGTCATGTCGGTCGGCTTCCCCGGTTTATCGACAAAAGGCAAGATCGTATGAACAAACGGCAGAAAGGGGACTGAGCAGGTTCCCCGGGGAAACAAGGCCATGCGACCGCCTGCTCGCGGACATCCTCCTGGACCCTCAGGTATGGAGCACCGCCTCCAGACCGGCGAAGAGATCCCGTCCCTTCGGATAGGTGCTTACCTCGCGGACATCGGCCAGTTTCTGCAGCTGCTTGACCACCTGATCCAGTTTGTCCTCCTCATTGACCTCGAGCCACATCCTGCTCAGTTCCCCGTCCTTATCCGGAAGGCAGAGGATCTTCTCCAGATTGTAGCCCCTGCGGGAAAACAGACCGCAGACATGCGACATCACCCCGGGATGGTTGTTGACCCTAAGCTCCAGGACGATAATCCGGACTGCAGGGTGATCCGCCGACTGTGGATCAGGTATATTCTTCTGCATTGCAACCTCCTATCATCTCCTTGTTTGCGGCCCCGGGCGGGACCATCGGATAGACATCCTCATCGATACCGATCGGGACATTGATCAGGCACGGTCCCGGCTCGGAAACGGCGTCTGCCAGGCCTCGCAGGGGATCTTCCATGCCGTCCAGGTCATAGGACCGCATACCGAAGCCCCGGGCGATGGCCGGAAAATCGACGGCAATCGCATATTCGGAGGCAAAGTGACGCTGCCGGTAAAAGAGTTCCTGCTGCTGGCGAACAAGCCCCAGCGAGGCGTTGTTCATGAGAATGATCTTGACATTGGCCTGTTGTTCAACCGCCGTTGCCAGTTCCTGGATATTCATCTGCAGGCTACCGTCCCCGCTGAATAAGAGGACCTGCCTCTGCGGGCAGGCAAGGGACGCACCGATGGCAGCCGGCAGACCGAAGCCCATGGTCCCGAGCCCACCCGAGGTCAGCAGTTGTCGAGGCCGCATGAAGGGATAGACCTGGGCCGTCCACATCTGATGCTTGCCGACATCGGTGACGATCACGGCAGTGTCATCGACCATCTTCGAGACGGCCAGGATCAGCCCATAGGGTCTTTGCAACGCGGGGGGACCGGAGGGAACAAGGGGATATTTCCTTTTGAGGTCCCTGATCCTGTCGAGCCATCGATCTCGCCGGCCCTGCCGTACCAGCGGATACAACCGCGACAGGGAATTGCCGACATCGCCCACCAACGGGAGATGAGAGGTCTTCAACTTATCCACCTCGCTGGGATCGATTTCCATATGAACGATGCGGGCACCCGGGCAGAATTCGGAAATCTTGCCGGTTGCCCGATCGTCGAAGCGCACCCCGGCTGCAATCAGTAGATCGCATTCCTCCAGGGCCAGATTGGTGGATCGGGCGGCATGCATGCCGAGCATTCCAAGATTCAAGGGATGCCCTGCCGGAACCGTCCCCAGCCCCATCAGGGTCATGGTTGCCGGAACGGCAGCTTTTTCCGCCAGCCGCAGGGCCGATCCGGCCGCCCCGGCATGGATAATGCCGCCGCCGAGATAGAGGATCGGCCGTTTAGCCTCATTGAGCATCGCCGCCGCCAGGGCAAGCGCCGCCTCTTCGCAGCAGACTGCCGGATCCGCCGCTGCCGGCTCCGGCCAATGGGCAAAGTCGATGGTTTCCGTCTGGACGTTCTTCGGCACATCGATCAATACCGGTCCCGGTCTGCCCGAGCAGGCGATACGAAAGGCCTCGGGGATCACCCACAGCAGGTCCGCCGTCGATCGGACCAGGAAATTATGTTTGGTGACCGGCAGAGACATCCCATAGGTATCAACCTCCTGGAAGGCGTCGGTACCGATCATCGACAACGGCACCTGTCCGGTGATGCAGATAATCGGAATCGAATCGAGATAGGCATCGGCCACGGCGGTCAGGACATTGGTTGCTCCGGGACCCGAGGTGGCGAAGCAGACGCCGGGACAACCGGTTGCCCGGGCTATCCCCTGGGCGACGAATCCGGCACCCTGTTCGTGCCTGGTCAGGATATGCCGGATCTTGCTGCTCTCTTGGAGGGCGTCATAGATGGGCAGATTGGCGCCGCCGGGAATGCCGGCAATGATCGTTACCCCCTGACGCTCGAGCAGTCCAATGATGAGTTGAGCCCCATTCACGGTATACATGTGATTTTTCTCCTTTCGATGGGTTGAGGTTATAATCGGCGACATCGGCGGGAAAAAAAAACCCCCGCCGGCGGGCGCCGACAGGGGTTTGAATTGACAGGTGAATGATCCTTCCCGTTACGGCGCTCCGCTCCCGAATTTACCCACGACCACCACAAGCACCACACCGGTAAGCGCCGAACCGGGGTGAGCAATAGTATTTGCAGCAACGGAGGTGGGGTTCATCTTTTTTCCTTGGTGAAAAAATCCTGGGGCAAAAAACCGTAACCTGATACGTGATCCCATAGCAGAATTCGGGTGCCGAGTCAAGATATTTTCCCTGCCCCCTCGGCTGGAGCAGGCCTCAGTCCAAATACCGGTCGATGGTCTCAGGTCTTTCCGGCGGCAATATCGCGGCCGAAGGCCGCCGCCCGCATCAACTCCTCGGGACGGTCCCGGATTGCCCCTGTCTTGTCGACACCGCGCACCAGCAATGAGCCTCCGAAAGGGACATTGATCGCATCGAAGAAACATCTGGCAATCAACAGGCTGGCATCAAAGACCTTTTCCCCCTTGGTCGCGGCCGTCGCCAGAAGATAACCTCTGCGGTCTTCGTCTTCACGGAAGGGGGTTTGCAGCAGATACTTCCTGCTCCAGCGTGCCTGGAACCGATCGATGAAGGTCTTGCACTGGGCGCTCGGGCCATAAAAATAGATCGGGGTCACCAGAAAAAGACGGTCTGCGGCATCGACCTTTTCATACAGAGCAACCATATCGTCCTTGATGACGCACTCCGAGGTCTTGGCACAGCCGCCGCAACTCCGGCAGGGTTCTATCTTCAGCTTGCTCAGCCGGATATATTCCACAGCCTGGGGCTGCTGCCGCTCAAGCTCGGCAACCACCGCCTTGGCCAGCATCTCACTGTTGCCGTTTTTTCTGGGACTGCCGAGAATAACGAGGACATTCATAACGAAACTCCAGATATCGGCATCACTGCCAGTAAGGGTGGAAATGATGGACCGGCCCGCGGCCCTTGCCTATCTTATAGAGGGACCCTGCAACCAGTGCGCGATGCAGATACTCTTCCGCCCGCCCTGCGGCATCCGCAAGGGAGAGGCCTTTCGCCAGAAACGAAATGACGGCCGAGGACAAGACGCATCCGGTCCCGTGGGTATTGCAGGTATCGATCCTTTTGTGCTTGAAGGCGGTGACACTGTCGGCATCACGATCGTAGAGCATGTCGACCAGTATTTCATCGTCACAATGGCCGGCCTTCATCAGCACCGAACACGAGAATTTTTCAGCCAGGATACGGGCGGCTGCGGCCAGATCAACGCCGATGGCCGTCCCCATCAGCACCTCCGCTTCCGGGATATTCGGGGTTACCAGGCGAAGCAGCGGAAACAACCTGGTTGTCATCGTCGCCGCCGTCTCTTCCCGGATCAACGGATCGCCGCTGGTGGCCGTCATCACCGGATCCAACACGATCGGGATGCCGGCATATCCTTCAAGGACCGCCGCTACCCGTTCCACGGCCTCCTTCGAGTGGAGCATGCCGATCTTGATCCCGTCGGCACCGATATCGTCCAGGACCGCCCGGATCTGGGCCTCGATCACCGCCGCCGGAACGGGATGGATCACCTTGACGCCGCGTGTATCCTGTGCCGTCACCGCGGTGATCACACTCATACCGTAGCATCCGCAGGCCGCAAAGGTCTTCAGATCCGCCTGGATTCCGGCGCCGCCGCTGCTGTCGGAGCCTGCTATGGTCACTATCCGCTTGTATGTCTTCATTGCCAACCGTCACCGCAACCTCTGGATCAGATATAACATAACCCTTCACCTAAATCAAAAAGCGATTGCACCGCCATCGCCGAGAGTGACCTCTCCTTCCGCAACCGAGGTCGACTCCGCCGGTTCGGATCTCGGGCCGTGGCGGCAGGATCAGAAATACCTGACAATCTGCAGGACTCCGCTTGTCGACCAGGGAAGGCTGCCCTCCACGGTGTCGTCACCGCCGATGGTCTTGGCCAGATAGAGCTTCACGGTCCAATTCCTTGAAATAAAGTACTGTGCCGAGGCCTGAGCCATAACCGACCCGTCATAGGGGCTGATAAACATCACCAGGCCGGCATTGAGCCTCGAGGGCAGGATATCCTGCCAATCGAAACGCAGGAAGATTTCATGCTGCATCAACGGCTCTTCCTGATCAGCCGCATATTGCCGGATAAACCACACCTCCGAGGCCAGTCGGGAATTTGTGCCGCCGAGCGTCACCCACCTGTTGAAGTCCTCAGCGTCGAACCCCGCCTGGTGGAAATGGTATTCCAGATTAACCGTCAGATCGAAACTGCTTGTCCAGGATGCTCCCAGCACCAGATCATTCTGGAAATGTGTGCCGGAATCGGTCTGCGGCAGGAGGGGAAGCTGCGGCGGCAGGGAGCCGGTCTGTCGGCCGAAGGTCACCGCTCTGTCGGTAAGGCTGGATTCCTGCACACCGGACCATTCCGCATAGGCAACGATGCTGGGAGTCATCACCCGGCTCAGATTGACTCCGATATGGGTGCCGATAGGGTCGACGAAGAGAAGGGCCTGCGGATTGAGGTCCGCCATGGTGTATCGGAACGACGCAAGGAGCCGGTTATCGCCATTGGTCCGGCCGAACAAGGGGTCGAAACTGACGTTTTGATCGGCAGACAGAGGTGACTGGGTCGTCACCTCCGGAGAAAAGGCAAGCGTTACGGCTCCATTGTCCCAGATCTTCTGGCCCATGGCCATCAGTGATCCGAGCCGGTCTTCCCTGAGGGACGACGGATCAATCGATGCCCGGTCAACCGTGGTGCGCGATTTGAGAAAATCCGTCGGATTATACCCCAGGGCGATGCCGTTCTTGAGGTTGATACGACCTGCCTCCAGATAGGTTCTTGGAGAGGTCTCCCAGGTGAGATAGCCTTCGCGAAAATCATTGCGGAGATTTTCACCGCTCGGAAAGGTGATGGTATCGCCTTCCATCACGTTCAGCCTGTCGCTCCAACTCAACCTTACCTTCCCGTTTACCTGCCAACCATAATCGAAATCGACGCTGGTCCGATTCTGCCAGGAAGGTGATTTTGTCGGCGGGGGCACCAGCAGCTCGCGGTTCTGCGATACCGTTACGACATCCTCTATGAAGATCCTGCCGCTGAGGTGCTGTTCGGCAGGGGGAGGTTCGACCCGTTTTGTCTCGATGGCCTTCGGGATCAGATTCAGGTCCGAGTTCTCGTCGCCGGCCTGTTGCGCCAGAAGCCGGTGAGGCAGCAGACAGCACAGGCAAAGCAGGAGAGGAACCCACCTGCCCATCACTCAACCTTCAAGTGGGGAAGAAATGCAGGTTGATACCAACCGTCCGGGATCTCCACCGCCTGATAGCCGGAGGAATTTATTGTGGTCACAAGATTCGTATTGACCGCATCGATGAGGATGATCTCGGTCGGCCTCATGGTCCCGAGTTCCTCCTGATATCTATGATAGTAGGCTATCTTCAGAAGCCTGCCGCTGTCCGTATAGAATTTTCCCTTCACCGGCCGGCAGGTGCCTTTTTCGACCCAATACTCAACCTTGCCATAGACCGCACTTTCGTTATTGGGCATGAGTTCCAGATGCCAGCATTTCCGGGACACGCGATCGGCATCATCCAGCGTTTCCCCGTCGCCTTGTCCGACATAGCCTGCCGTATAATCCTTGGCCAGATTGACCGTCAGCACATCGCCTTCGGATGCCTGCCCCACGAGCCTCTGCTGTGGAGAGATACGGATACTGCTCTTTGAGGCCGGATCATAGAACCACATGGTCGTCCCGTTCATCAGGACCTCTTTGCCCCGATCCCGGGGAGGTTCCGTATACCGCACAAGGTTTTTGAATTGTCCGGATGCCCGGTCGATCTTCGAATAGACTCGCAGGATGATCTCATTGCGCACGCTGCCGTCGGCGTATTCGGTAAGACGCAGATTCAACCTGAAAGGCAGGTCCGGGTTTCTGACCGCATCCGATCGGACGATTATGTCCTGCGCCGGAGGCCTGTTATCCTCTGCCGCCAAGGCCTCCGGCCTCGGAAATGCCAGCAGGACCAGCACCAGCAAAAAAAGAGTTGCCTGTCTTTTCATACATGCCCCAATGCGTCGACTATTTTTATCCGGGCCGCACGGTATGCCGGAATCCATGCCGCCACCGTCGCCATGCAGCCGAGCCCTATCCAGATGCCGAACAACAGGTGCCCGACGCCTGTCGTACGCACCAGAAGCGGTGTGGCATAGGCCTGTGCCGGGGGATGCCATGTCAGGCCCGCATGGTTGACGAGCACTCCGGCGATGGAACCGATGCCGATCCCGACGGTTGCGCCGATCAATCCGAGCAGCATCCCTTCAAGCACGAATTGGATCGTGATCCCCCTTCTCTTCACCCCCATGGCCCGCAATGTGCCGATTTCATGGGTCCGTTCCATCACGCTCATGCTCATTGTGTTGACAACGGTAAACAAGACGATCACGGCCATGACGATTGAGATGAAGGTGAAAATGGCCACGAACATACCCACGGCCTGTTTATAGAACGGCTGCAGTTCCATCAGATCCCGAGTCTCCAGATCGAGCCCCTTATCCCTGATCAGCTTTTCAATACGGGCTCGGGCAACAGGGATGTCCTCCGTCCGGTGGAGTTGCAGGACGATACTGACGGCCTTCTTCTCCCCCCGGCCGTAGAGGAGCTGCTGTGCCAGTTTGAAGTTCATGATGACCAAGGAATCGTCATACTCTTTTACTCCCTGTTTGATCGCCTTGTCCACATAGAAATTGACCACATTGGGAGCGCCGTTTGCAGTGGCTGCGAGAAGATCAAGACGGGGAGCCGTCTCTGTTTTCGCTGCCGGATTCGTCTGTTTTGCTTCCTCCTCCAGGCGGCTGAAATCCCGTTTGTTCCGGCCGGAATCGGCCGGGACGGTCAGGTCGCCGCCCGATCGCTTCGGACAGTCACCCAGTTTCAGCGCTTCACAATACCCCAGGATCCTTGCCAGTCCCGCACCGATGAATCCGTGGTCCTGAGCTTTTTCATTCAAGGGCTTATCGGCGGCGGAGGAGGCAAGTTTCAGATGGTGCTCGTCCCAGCGGTGCATCGTGTTATAGTCGGCCGGGACCACGCCGAGACCGACAAAGGTTTTCGAGGCCTCGGCATCGAAATTTCCGGCGATGCCAAAGAGGTTTATCGTCGGAGTGACGACATTGATCATCGGCTTCAGCACCGGATCTTCCCGTATCAGCCGGATGACGGATCGATAATCGGCGATCCCGTAGGACGCCGGGTTGCCGGCACCATATTTATAATATCCGCTGCGAAACAGGGCGATATGACCGGAGCGGACCACATTCTGCGTCTCGAGTGCCACAAATATCTGCGACACAAATTCACCGAACAACAGCAGGGCCATTGTTCCCACCGCAATGGCGGAAATTGTCATCAAGGACCGTCTGGAGTTTCTGGTAATATTTCTTGCGGCAATGATCAGTGTCGACATTTAGCCCTCCGAACGATGCTCAATCAACTCGCCGTCCCGGATGGAGAAGACATCCTGGGCGTGGGAAATCAATTGCGGATCGTGGGTTGAAAAGATGAAGGTGGCACCGTACTGCTCCTGGACCCGATGCATCAGGTCAATGATCGAAGCACCGGTTTTGCTGTCGAGATTGGCCGTCGGTTCATCCGCCAGCACCAGGCTCGGTCCCTTGACCAGGGCACGGGCGATCGCAACCCGTTGCTTCTGTCCACCGCTCAACTGATTGGGCCTGTGTCCTGCATGGTCGGCAAGTCCCACCGACTCGAGCATCTCCATGCTTCTTTCCCGTTGCTCGGAGGTCTTCATTTTCAAGAGAGTCAAGGGATACTCGACATTCTCCAGGGCGGACAATACCGGAATGAGGTTGAAATTCTGGAAGATAAAGCCGATGTTCCTGGCCCGGAATTCGGAGATTTGGTCATCGGAAATTTCAGCTACCTTTTCTCCACAGACCTCGATTTTTCCATCCGTCGGCTGATCCAGACAGCCAACCATATTGAGCAGGGTGGTCTTCCCGCTCCCCGACGGTCCCAGGACCATCGAAAATCTTCGCTGGGGAATCTCAAGAGAAATCCCCTTTAATGCAGGGATCAAGACCTCTCCCACCCGATAGATCTTCGAAACGCCCTCAAATACGACAACGGAATTTTCCACCATATCTCTCTCCTCTCCGGCCCATCCAACCGCCGACTATTCCTCTTCTGCCGTGGTGTTCTTGTCTCCGGTCAGAAGACTCATGTCCTTCAGGTCTTCTGCTGAAGCCACCCTCTGCTGGAAGGTCCGGTCAATCATATAGTTGCGGACCACCTTCGCCCCCAGGATCATCCTGCCGCTCATCTCGGCATCCTTATCCTCCGGCAGATGCGCCGTGAGCCGGTGCCGCAGCACCAACTCCCCGTCGACGATCATCCTGGCAGCCTGCGCGTAGAAGACGAAATCGTCTGTAACAGCCCCCAGGTCAAGGCATCTGCCGTACGCACTGCCGACGGCCACATCCTGCTGATTGAACTTGCCCTTTTGCACAGGAAGAAGAAGTCCGCTCTTTATGAGCTTGCGAACCATTCCGGGTTTAAGCCCGGTGGCCGGGCAGAACTCGGCCTCAGTTAAGGGCTGTGCGTCCGGCTCACCAAAAATAGACGCGCCCAGTTCGATGAGCGGGGTAATATCCATCCCCCGCTCCCTGTGGCTGAGGAGCATTTTTATCTTGCTCAAAGGGAAAGCGTACTTCTCCTGGATGGCCTTGATAAACTTGATCCGTTCTATGCAGCTCCGATCATAGTAGGCCATATTGGGGCTGGTTTTTACCGGCTCCGGCAACAGTCCCTGGGCTAGATAGTGGAGGATGGCGGATTTGGGGAGCCCTGTGGCTGCGGACAACTCTTTCATCCGCAGACCCTCCGGTCTGGCAGTCTTCCGCGACGCACTCCGGCGTTTCTCTTCGTCAGCTTTCATCCTTTCATTCTCCTACCCCCTGGGGGGCGTGCCGAAAGGCCTCTTGGGTCGAGTCGGCCCATGAGCTCAGACGGTATCTCCTGCCTTCGGGACGGGATCTCTTTGATGATCCCTCCATACAGGTCGGATGCATTCGCACTGTTTTTGTCTCTTCTTCACTTGATAAACCAAAAACCATATAGTGTCAAGTTGCACATTGCAATATTAATAAAGGACATGAAACAGACAGGGGCCGAAGAACTTCCTCGAGCGTTGGCTTCAGGCGAAAAAACCCACTCGACCGACGGGATAAAAAAACCCTCCTTCCGGAAACCGGCAGGAGGGGGCAAAGACCAGCGAATGCCGGCCGTCAGGCGTTGGGCCTGTTTTGTCAGATGGAGCCTGACGGACGGCCTCTTGCTGCGTGATCGTAACGCTATCGGTGCATCTTTTCAGAAGCTGTAGCTCTGCAGCTTGGTACTTAACACGATGTCGATATTGTGCACTAAATTGTTCAAGGCCAGCGTGCCGACCACCTTGCCCTGACCATCGGCGACCACAGCTCTATGAATGCGATGGGTGCGCAGCGTGATGATACCCTGCGCCACCGAGTCCATCTCCTGAACCGCAATCACAGGTGAACTCATTATCTTGTTCAACGGTATCGTCGCAATATTCTGGCCATAACTCAACGCTCGGGCCGCATCCTTTTCGCTTACCAACCCGACAGGCAGGTCGCCGTCCATCACAATAGCGCAGCAGCTTCGCTTTTCCAACATGCCGATTCCCGCCTGCTGCAGGTTGGAGTCAGGCTTTTCCAATACTATATTGGTATACATGATGTCCTTGACCAAGGCGGAAGATGAAAAACTGTCGCTGCTCAGCATATTGACGATATTGCCCGGAGTGACACTCCCTTTGAGCCTTCCGTTGGCATCAACGACACCGATGTGTCGGATTTCATGTTTCGTCAGGAACTCGCATGCCTCGGCAATGGTGTTGTCGGGTTGCAGGCTTAAAAGGGGGCTCGACATGACATCCTTAACGGAAGATGTCAGGAGGTCCATTCCCTTGACTGCCCTTTCCATGACCTTTCTCTCCGTGATTATTCCGACAGGAAAATCGTCTTGTAACACAAACAGAAAACTAATGTGCCTGTCGCGCAGGACTCCCAAGGCCTTCCCCATGGATTCATGGTCTTCCACATAAAAATAGCCCTGTGTCATGATGTTCTTCAAGGAAATGTTAAGCATGTCCTACCTCCAATTTGTCGAGATGAGGAATTGTAATCCGATGGTCATGGAAATTGCACCGGACCAGCTCTACCTGCCAACAACACAGTATTTTATCTGAAAAAACGTCATACCATATAGCAGTTCCCTTGAGGGGAAAGATGTTCGTTTCGCTTGCGGAACCCTCCAATTCAATGATAGCGCAAATGCACGGTAAAAAGAAGGAGAAGGTTGAAAAAGAAATGCCAAGCCCCGGTCTTCGTCCCGCCGCCGCCTTGCGAACAGACAGGCGGTGAATCCCTAGCTGCCGACAAAAAAACGCCTGCCGAAAATTTCGGCAGGCGTTTTTTCAGGGCAACCTGTCTTCAATCCTGCGGATCGGTATCCTTACCAGCCAAAAGTCAGATAATTATGTATGGAATCAGCCGCCTGTCTGCCGGCACCCATGGCCAGAATAACCGTAGCGGCGCCGGTGACGATATCGCCGCCGGCCCATACCCCTTTTTTTGTGGTCTTGCCGGACTGCTGGTCGGTGACGATATATCCCCATTTGTTCAGTTTCATATCCGGAGTCTCACTGGTCAGCAGCGGATTGGCTCCGGACCCGACGGCGACGATGCACAGGTCGCATTCAATCTCAAACTCCGACCCCTTGATCGCGACCGGGCGCCTCCTTCCCGAGGCATCAGGTTCTCCCAGTTCCATACGCAGGCACTCCATTCCGGTCAGACGGCCCTTGTCGTTGCCAAGATAGCGGGTGGGATTCGTGAGCAGAAACAGCTCGATCCCCTCCTCTTCGGCGTGATGGATCTCGGCCTTCCTGGCAGGCATTTCTTCCCGTGAACGCCGGTAGACGATCTTGACACTTTCAGCACCGAGCCGCATGGCCGTCCGGGCCGAATCCATGGCCACATTGCCGGCACCGAGGACAACAACATTTTTGCCTCTGGGAATCGGTGTATCCACCTCCGGATATTTGTAGGCCTTCATCAGATTTGCCCGGGTCAGGTACTCGTTTGCCGACAGGATGCCGACCAGGTTTTCTCCGGGCAGATTCATGAATTTCGGCAATCCGGCCCCGACACCCACGTACACGGCATCAAAGCCCTGCTCGAACAATTCATCAAGGGAAACGGTCCTTCCCACCACGGCATTGCATTCAACCGTGGCGCCCAGCCTCTCAAGAAAATTCACTTCCTGGGCGACGATGGCCTTGGGCAGACGAAACTCGGGGATGCCGTAAACCAACACACCACCCGGTTTATGAAAGGCCTCGAAGATGGTTACCGCATGCCCCTTGGCTATCAGGTCGCCTGCAACGGTGAGGCCGGAAGGACCCGACCCGACAACGGCCACCTTCTTCCCCGTCGGCGGCTGCTTGGGAGGCAGTTCTCCGGTGCCGTTCTCCCGTTCATAGTCGGCACAGAAACGCTCGAGATTGCCGATGGCCACCGGCTGTCCTTTCTTGCCGAGAATGCAATTCCCTTCGCATTGGATCTCCTGAGGACAGACCCGGCCGCAGACGGCAGGCAGGGCATTCTTGCCCCACAGATTGCGAATGGCCCCGGACATGTCCCCTTGGGCAAGAAAATCAATGAACCCAGGAATGTCCACGCCGACAGGACAACCTGTCACACAGCCTGGTTTTTTGCACTGCAGGCATCGTTCAGCCTCTTCCTGGGCCATTTTTACTGTATAACCAATCGGAACTTCAAGAAAATTTCTAGCCCTTATCTTGGGCTCCTGCTCAGGCATCGGGACTCTGGATTTTTTTTCTGTCTTATCTGGTTTCTCGGCCATTTTTTCCTCCATATAACGACACCCGCATCGGCGAGTGAGATTTTTTATTGACAGGTCTTTCTCTTTCCGTCTTCAGACGGGAGACGGTCTTATTTTGCATCACGGATCGTGCAAAACTGTCTATGGCATTCCCGTTCTTCTTCCTGATAGGCCTGCAGTCTCATGATCAATTCGTCGTAATCCACCTGGTGACCGTCAAACTCGGGACCATCCACACAGGCAAATTTCGTCTCGCCGCCGATGGACACCCGGCAGCCCCCGCACATGCCCGTGCCATCCACCATGATCGGATTCAGGCTCACCATCGTCGGCACATTGTATTCCTTGGTGATCCTGCTCACCGCCTTCATCATCGGCACCGGGCCGATTGCCACCACCAGTTTCACGTCCTCCGACGTAAGGATCTCCTGCAGGACCTGGGTGACGAAGCCGTGATGACCATAGGAGCCGTCGTCCGTGCAGATGCGCAGATCATTGGAGGCCTTTTTCATCTCCTTTTCCAGAATCAGCAGATCCTTATTCCGTGCCCCGATAATACAGGTAACGTCATTGCCTATTTCCTTGAGCCCCCGGGTGATGGGGTGCAGCACCGCCACACCCGTGCCGCCGCCCACACAGACGACCTTGCCCACCTTTTCGAGGTGGGTGGCCTTGCCCAACGGCCCGATCACATCCTGGTACGAATCACCTGCCTGCAGTGTCTTGAACAGGGCGGTTGATTTGCCGACTACCATGTAGATTATTGTAATCGTCCCCTTTTCAGGGTCTGAATCAGCCATGGTCAGCGGGATCCGTTCACCGTCCTCATTGGCTTTCAGGATTACAAACTGACCGGGACGGGCCTTTTTCGCAATGAGCGGTGCCTCTATCTCATTGAGAATCACGGTGCCTCCAGTCATTTCTTCACGTCGCACGATCTTGAACATTTTGCTCTCCATGATAAAATTCTTTGTATTTGACAGGCAAAAAAACATTCCTGGTGTGTTGTAATTTTTGCAAGGAGGAGATAAGCATAAGTTCGGTATTAAATCAACCTCAAATTATGAGGACCCGGGTTGATGGGCCGGGGCTCCCCGATCCGCCGGAACACTTCGCCGGGCCTGGTACGTACTCCATGTCCTTTCGCCCCTGCCTCTCCGAGGCTCGATCGGCGGAATATACCACAAAGTAGAATTTTTTACCCTGTTTTCTGATGCCCGTGCCAATGAAGACTCAGACAGAATCGACGACAGGCATCTTCCAATCGGTGTCGAAGCCGAGATCCATCAGTATCGCAATCCCCTTTTCCATATTGACCCCGATGGAGGCCAGCCCATGAGAGTCGTCACCGGGGACGACGGCGATGCCGAGTTCCCGGGCCTGTCTGAGAATGGATGCACTGACATAGGGTTCTTCCGCGCCTTTCAACAGGGACCGAAGATTGAAATCAAGAATCAGGCCCCGTTTGCCGATCAACTCAAGATTCCGCCGGATGCGGCTGGCGATATCCGGATGCAGAAGCCGTTGCCGGTAATCGGGATCGAACAATCTGATCAGGTCGAAATGACCGACAACAGCGGGGTTCAAAATCTTGATCATCTCATACTGTTGATCGAAATAGCGACGGTACAGGCTGTCCAGTCCGCCGACCGCCTCCGCAGCAGCAGCGTACTGTTCCTGTGAGTAATCAAAACCCAGATCGTCGACAAAGTGCACCGAGCCGACGAAGTAATCGGGTCTGAAGCGCCGGACCAACAACGGAACGAAGTGCTCATAACCGCTGCAGGTTTCTATCTCCATGGCAGCGAAGATCCTGATCTGCGCGGCATACTTTTTTTGCAACCTGCGGCATTCGACCATATAGGCGGCAAACCTGTCATAAAGGATTTCCGGGGTAAGTCCCGCCTCTATCTGGTCCGGATAGAGCAGGTCGTCGCGCACCCCCGGAACATGTTCGGTGATACCGACCCAGGCAAATCCCCAGCGAATATAGGCACGAACAACCTCCTCCAGGGTATCCGTGGCATGGATGCAGAACTGACCGCTATGGCCGCCGTGCACGGAAACAAATTTCGGCTTTCTCATCTTCTACCGCATAAATTTACAAGGGATACTTCTCAAGTCTTCCCAGGTTCTTCTGGCTCTGTGCCTGTGCAACCGTTATGGCGACGATGGTAACCACATTTTCCATATCACTGTTGCGTTGCACCACGTTAAAGGGCCTGCTCAACCCCATCAGCAAAGGCCCGATGGCCTTGACTCCCCCCAGCCTATCCAGGAGTTTATATGAGATATTGCCTGAAGTAAGATCCGGGAATATCAGTATATTGGCCGATTTCCCCAAGCGGTTGAAGGGAAAGCGTTCGTTGAGAATGGAATCGACCACGGCAACGTCGGCCTGCATCTCACCATCGATAATCAGATCAGGGCGTTTGTGTCTGACGATATTCATCGCCGAGGTCACCTTGTGGGCCTCGGGGTGACGGACATTGCCGAAGTTGGAGAAGGAAAGCATGGCAATGCGCGGCAACATGTCGAAGAAGACCGCTTTTTCGCTGGCAAGGATCGCTATCTCCGCCAGATCCTCGGCGGTCGGCTGGATATTGACCGTGGCATCGGCAAACAGCAGGGTCCGGTTTTTCGAAATCATCAGGTAGAGTCCCGAGACCTTGGCTACGCCCGGCCGCCGTTCGATCACCTGCAGGACCGGACGGATGGCATTCGGGTAGGAATCGGCAATGCCGTGAACCTGACCGTCCACCACCCCTTCACGAACAAGCATCGCGCCGAAGACGTAGGGGTTTTTCAACTGCCGTCGCACCTCGTCCAACGGCCATCCGCGCCGCTGCCTGAGGTCATAGAGCTTTTGCACAAAATCCTCCCGGTACGGATTCCGCACCGGGTTCATGATCTCGATATCCGCCAGCGGTATCTGCAGGTCGCGGGCAACACCTTCGATCCTTTCCGGATTGCCCAACAGGATAGGTTTGGCGATTCCATCGCGCAGGCATTGATAGGCTGCCCGGATCACCACCGGAAGGCTGCCTTCGGGTAGAACGATGCGCTTCGGGTCCTGCTGGGCACGAGTAATGATCTTTCGCATCAACTCGCGCTCCGGACCGAGCGTCGCCTCCAGCTTATTGATATAGACAGTCCTCTCGGGCAGCGTCAGTCTGGCTACGCCGCTTGCAACCGCTGCTTCGGCAACTGCCGGGACAACCTTTAACAGCACCCTGCTGTCCAACGGCTTGGGGATGATATACTCGATCCCGAATCGGATCGCTTTTCCTCCGTAGGCACGGATAACCGCATCGGGGACATCCTCTTGTGCCAGTTCGGATAAGGCCCGCACGGCTGCCACCTTCATCTCCTCGTTGATCGAGCTGGCTCCGGCATCCAACGCCCCGCGAAAGATATAAGGAAATCCAAGGACATTGTTGACCTGATTCGGGAAATCGGAACGACCGGTGGCGACGATGGCGTCGGGCCGAATGGCCTTGGCCTCCTCATAGCCGATCTCCGGATCGGGATTCGCCAGCGGGAAGATGATCGGCGAGGCATTCATCCGCTGCAGGAGTTCAGCGGTAAAAGCGCCCTTGACCGACAGGCCGACCAGCATATCCGCCCCCTGCACGGCATCGGCGAGCGTCCGGCAATCGGTAGCACAGGCAAACTCCTCTTTATACGGATTCATCCCCTCCTGCCGTCCGCTGTAGATAACACCCTTGGTGTCCACCATCATCACATTTTCCCTGCTGACGCCGAGAAGGACATAGAGGCGGGCACAGGCAATGGCCGCAGCCCCGGCACCGTTTATAACCACATGCATGTTCGCGAGATTGCGTCCGGTAAGGGCCGCCGCATTGATCATCGCTGCTGCGGAGATAATCGCCGTCCCGTGCTGATCGTCGTGGAACACCGGAATGGACATCTCCTTTTTCAACCGCTCCTCAATATAAAAACACTGGGGTGCCTTGATATCCTCCAGGTTGATGCCGCCGAAGGTCGGCTCCAGGAGCTTGACCATGCGAACGAACTCGTCCGGGTCGGTAGTATCGAGCTCCAGGTCGAAGACATCGATATTGGCAAAGCGTTTAAAAAGGACGGCCTTTCCCTCCATGACCGGTTTGCTGGCCAGGGCCCCGATGGCCCCGAGGCCAAGAACGGCAGTGCCATTTGTTATGACTGCGATCAGATTGGCGCGGTTGGTGTAATCGAAGGATGTTTGGGGATCCTTTTGGATCTCCAGGCAGGGGACCGCCACCCCGGGTGTATAGGCAAGACTCAGATCTGCCTGACTGATGAATGGTTTAGTGGGAACAACTTCGATCTTGCCGGGTCTCGGCTCCTTATGATAACGAAGCGCCTCTTTCTCGTAGTCGTAGTGCATGTTCTCTCCTTTGGCAGAGCGGACGCATTACATTTTTTTCCTGAAAAATTTCAATAACAGGCCAATTGTCATGATCAGGGTGAAGCTGATATAAATACCAAGGCTCAAAACCGGATGCGTCAGGGTCTTGGCCTTGCCGAGTTGAACCTGAAAAGTCTGCTGGAAAACATCCAGCAGGAGCATCATGGTTGCCGAGGCGAACCAAAAAAATGAAGAGGACAGAAACAGGATGGTCTCTTTACGGTTTTCTTCCGCCAGCCAGTAGTCCCTGTTAGGCAGGTTCATCAATGCCGGAGGGATTTTTTCCATCAGCAGTCCGATCACGGAAAAGAGAGCGGCAAGCCCTCCGACAACGATACAATCGAAGGAGAGAAAGGAGACCTTTGTCGTCCAGGCATCAGGCTGCCCGGTCGGCCCGAAATGCGAGGCGACGCGCTCGGGCAGAAGCGGATAAAAATACCAGGCCTGAAGGAGGCAAAGCAGGCAGAGCCCGAGAAAAACGAGATAAGATATCCTGTGTCGCATCATTTCCATATCCCCAGCTGACTGTGATCATAGATCATGATCTCACTGCGAAAGGCACCTTCCCTTTCAATCAGGATCTCCCCTTTATCGCCCCCCGGACCCGGTGGTCGGCAAGAATCTTATCGACAATGTCGGAGAGCTGGTCATTGAGCATCATCTCCAGATCCAGGACCTTGGGACGGGTCAATGAATCCTTGCGGGCCTGCCGATTGTAGTCCAGTGTCAATGTGCTGCCGGCGTTACTGACCACAACCTGAAGCCGGGTCCTCACCTCGCTGGAGTACAGCACACCGGGCTTGGTAACCTCTGCCAGAAGCCCCTTGATCACAATGAGCACGGCAATGGATGACCGGTCATCCTGATGCAATCCCTGCCGGCGCAACCCATGGGTCAGGCCTTCCTTTGCCAGCTCCTGGGGCGGAACACGGCTGAGAAGTCTGACCATCGGTTCGTTATCCACCCGGTAGAGGATAACGGCCGGATCGGCACGGTGGTCCCGGCCGATTATCGTCACTCCGAGGGAAGCCGGATACACCCCTGCCGTCTGATTGGCAACATCGATCGTAAGATCAGCCTTTTCCGGCATGGTCCCTGCACAACCGGCAAGCATCATCACCAAGAGGGCAATTATGCATTGTTTCATACCTGCTCCTGTCATCAAATGGGCTCTTCCTCCGCCCCCTTCTCTTCGCTCTGCTCAGTCACTCCGGATGCCGGTAAGGTCATGTTGCTGATGAGCGTATTGGGCATCCTGGCCAGTCCGCTGACCAGCGACATAAAGACCGCCGATGCATAGGGAATCGACTGCACCAGCAGAACAATCACCCAGACCATCAGGTCGGGAGTGTCGGTCCCCTGCAGCCTGGCGACCCCGTAGGCCGCCACCCAGAGGGCCAGCATGATCATCCCCTCTTCCCGTGCCGACTGCAGGGCCCGCAGGACGGCATGTGCCCCGGCCATCTTCGGTGTCCTGAAAAACGGTTTATCCTTCGTTACAAAACCCGAAAGGATGGCCTTGGAAATGGTATGGGACAAGGACAGTCCGGCCACCGCGGATGCCACCGTCTGGGTTACGGTTGCTCCGACCCTGGTCCTGTAAAGGTAAATCATCTTCCCCATCTTGAAAACAAACAGGGTGAGCGGCATAAACGACAGGATAACCAAAGGGGGATCTATGACATGAACGAAGAGGCACATTCCGGTCGACCAGATCAGTGCGGCAAGGGTGAATATCAGATTAATGCTGTCGGCAAGCCACGGCAACCAGCCGGCGATAAAATGATACCGCTGTCCTCGGGTCAGGGCCGTGCTCTCCTTCTTTCGCAGCGCCCTAAAATGACGTCTCAGTATCTGGACTGCACCGTAGGCCCAGCGGGCGCGCTGTTTCTTGAAATCAAGGAAGGTATCAGGCATCAATCCCTTGCCGTAGGATTGAGGGATATAGGTCGCTTCGTAGCCTTCCTCAAATATTCTGAGCCCCAGCTCGGCATCTTCTGTGATACACCATTCCGACCAACCGCCAACCTGGACCAGAGCGGATTTTCTGACCATGGTCATCGTGCCGTGCTGAATTATCGCATTCCGTTCATTTCGAGTCAACATGCCGATATAGAAAAATCCGCGATATTCGGAATAGCACATCGCTTTGAACAGGTTCTCCCCGTCATCCCGGTAATCCTGCGGGGCCTGAACAATGGCAATTTTCGGGTTCTCAAACTGGGCTGCCATATCCCGCAGCCAATCGGGAGTGACCACATAATCGCTGTCGATCACGGCTATCACCGAGACATCGGCTGAAGTCTGGGCCAAGGCATAATTCAACGCACCTGCCTTGAATCCGGACATCGGATCGACATGGAAAAACCTGAAGCGCGGTCCCAGACTGTCGCAATGATCGCGGACCGGCTGCCAGACTGCCGGGTCCTTGGTGTTGTTGTCGATCACCAGCACCTCAAAACAGGGGTAATCAAGCGCCGCCAGGGCATCCAGGGTCTCAATCATCATCTCCGGTGGCTCGTTATAGGCGGGAACATGGACGGAGACCATCGGCAGCTGCGCATCCTCGATTTTCTTCGTCATAAAGGGACGCCGCCATGCTGCAACCCAGGTTGCCTCGGCCCACTCATGGGCCTCGGTGAAGAGGACCACCACGACGCCGATCATGCCGAGGATCATCAACATGCCGATGACTACGGACAAGACCGTCAGATATTGCTGGGAATAGCTGTAGATAACCCAGACCGCCGCAGTGGATGCACCGAAGGCGACCGAGGCAAGAAAGCTGCGTCCCCTTGCCCGCAAGGTCTTGCTGTCAATCAGCAGAAGAGCGAAGGTGATGACGGCTACAACCACGGAGATGACGGCCAGGATCCTCCATTCCGGTACCTTGACGATGGGTGAGGTAAAAGGAAACTTGGGATTGCGATTGACATCATACACTCCCCAATAGGCGCCGACGGCCCCCTCCGTCACCTGTTTCCACGGTTGATCGAAGGCCTCCATGACATAATATATATATTTTTCCTGTTGCGCCCGGGCAAGAAATCGACGGAGAAAAATCGCCTCGTTGGATACCGAGGCCACTGCCGAATGGAGGGTACGTCCATTGCTGGGCCACCCGACCTCCCCGATAACGATATCCTTATCCGGAAAGGTATTTTTCAGAAGATTATAATGATCGATGGAATACTCCACCGCCCGGTCACAGCTGACCCCTTCCCAATACGGCAGGAGATGGATACAGATATAATCGACATGGTCACGAAGTTCCTTATGGTTGTACCAGACATCCCAGGTTTCCGCAGTGCTGACAGGCACATTCACCGCCTGACGCACCCTGTCCAGATAGCCTGCCAGCTGCTGTGACGTCAGATCTCCCCGAAGCAGGGTCTCGTTGCCGACAATGATCCGGACAACGTTCTTATAATTCTCCCTGGCAACCCTGATCAACGTCTCTATCTCTTTATCATTTTTTGCGGGATCCTTTTCAAGCCAGGCGCCCAGTGCCACATTGATGCCATATTTTTGAGCAAGGGCGGGAATCTTCCCCATGACACCTTCCACCGTATAGGTGCGTATCGCATAGGTCTTGTCGGCCAGAAGCGCCAGATCCGACTCGACTTCCGCCTCCGAAGGCATGATCTTCAACACGGCGCTTTGCCCCTCCCTGTAGGGGGAAAAACAGAAGCCCTGGATCCGGGTCGGCCAGGCCGGTTCGTTCTTCGGCCGATTGAGATATGCCCAAGAGCTGAAACAGATAACGGCTATGGCTATGACGATCAGGATATTTGCTCGAGTCATACGCATCCAGTAAACAGATTGCTTTGGAAATAACGGGATTGTCTATTTAATAGGGCAAAAACTATACTGTTTTTTTCACGTTATGAACAGGATAATCTCAGTTCGTCCCCGGTTCCTGGAAAATAGGAAACGGCCGCTTTCCGTATCGGAGCCTGCAACCGATGTGACGATGCAACCCGCTTCTATGCCAAAAAAAAGCTCATTTCACAGGTCACTGAGACATGCGGCGCCTCTCGTTCACACTCCCAGGTAATCTCCTTGAAACGGACATTCCCGGTCCTGTCAATGGTCACAATGGAGGAACTCCGTGTCCCATACGATTGGCTGGATATAAAGATCGGCGCCAGAAGCCTCTCCCACACCGGCCCCACACCGGTATCGGGCAACCGGTCATCCGGAGGAATATCCCGATTCTTGAGAATTTCCTCCGCCCCGGAAAACAAGGAGACCTGCTCCCCGGCAACAAGGTCCTTGAGACGGGTGACACCGGAGCTGACCTTGGGCCACGGCGTATCAAGGAGATGATTGCTGATCCCATAGATCCCCGGTCGGAGTGAGCGGGACCATTCGCCGCGATTCGAGGCATAGTACAAACCGTTCCGGTCGCCGACAATAAGATTGAAACCATTGTATGTATCAGCTTTTACCGATATTTTATCGAGATATTCGGACGGGCCCAAACGCCCTTTGAGAAAATCGGCAACCAGGTTTCCCCGGGTAGGGGCATCCTTTCCGAGGTGCGCCGGACTCCGATAATTGGTCAATGCCGCCAGGCATCCGCTCCGGGATATCCCCAGCCAGGTCCCCATTCCTTTAAGATCCCGACCCGCCAGGATATCCGGGTGATCTTCCCAGAAATGGAGCGGGGAGGCAGGACGCTGATAAAATTCATCCCTGTTGGCGGCAAGCACCAGACGGTAACGCGGATGAACATCATAGGCGAAAAGAATCAGACACATACCTGAAAAGTTATTCCTTCACTTGCCAACTGAAAACCGCACGGCTCAGAACAGACTACCGGTGCATCATCTCTCCCGTGCTGACATGCTCCGATTCCTCGGAGGCTCCACAATAAAACGGCGTAGGCTTCTGAAGATGCGAGTCAAACTGGAAACCACCGTCTTCAAAGAGATACAGGCAGGCATCAACGGCATCGGCATCATAAAATGTCCCCCGGTTCTCTCTGAGTTCGGCAAGGGCCGCCTCTATCCCCCGGGCGGGACGATAAGGTCGGAACGAGCTTTTGGCCTCGGTGACATCGGCAACGGTTAAGATCTTCGATTCGATAAGTATCTCATCGCCTCTTATGCCGAGCGGATAGCCCGAACCGTCCAATCGCTCGTGATGCTGAAAGACCATCTGGGCGCATGGCCAGGGAAAGGGGATGTTCTTCAGAATCTCGAAACTGATCAGCGGATGGTTTTTAATGATCTCCATCTCGGCATCCAACAGCTTACCGGTTCTGTTCAGGATGGAAACGGGGACCCTGATTTTCCCCACATCATGGAGCGTCCCGGCGATGCGCAGCCCCTCGATAACCCCGGCCGACAAGCCCATCTTGGCGGCAATGGCACAGGCCAGTTGGGCGACCCGCTGCTGATGTCCGGCAGTATACGGATCCCGAATTTCCACCATCAATGCCATGCTGCATATGCTGGCATGCAACATCTCCTGAATCTGCAGGGTCTTCTCTTCCACCCTCCGTTCCAGGATCGTGTTCTGGGATTGCAGTCTGGTCTTCATTTCTCCGAGCGCAATATGGGTCTGCACCCGGGCCTTGACCTCCGTCGCATGAAAGGGTTTGGTGATATAATCGACGGCCCCCATCGCAAAGGCCTTGGTCTTATTGATCGCCTCGGACACGGCAGTGATGAAGATCACCGGAATCGACTGGGTCAAGGTGTTTTTTTTCAGTCGGGAGCAGACCTCGTAACCGTCCATCTCCGGCATCATGATATCCAGAAGTATCAGATCAGGGCGGTATTTTTCCACATACTCCAGAGCGCCGGCCCCCCTTTTTGCTATGCCCAGCCGATAGTCCTCCTTCAAGGTATTGACCAGGAGGTCAATATTGGTTGCGTTGTCGTCGACGATGAGGACAAGCGGTCGCGTTTCGTTCATTGCCGTTCCCCCATGGATTTCAGAATATCTTCAATCGTCTCAAGGGCCTGATCATAGTCATACCGGCTCACCCGCCTTTCCAGGGCCTCGATAAGCGATGGTGCAACCGCCCCGTGCGATGAGAGCTGCCTTCCTGTATCAGCCATCACCTTCCGGATCTCCTCCGGATCGGCACGATCGATCGCCTCCTTCAGTCCGGTAAGCAGGTCATATGGCTCTGCCTTACTATCGTCTGCAACAGCCCGGTTTTCACCCGTTCCGACGGCCAACGACCCCAGCAAACCGAGAATCCGATCGGTTTCCCGGCACAACGCTGCCGTCATCTCAGCCACTTCCCGCTTCCGGGGCTGATCATTGGCGGCCTGTTCCACCAGAGCCGCAGCCTGTTGCAGATCATGTGCTCCGATATTGGCCGCACTGCCCCTGATGCTATGGGCAAAACGCATCAGGTCCTGGATGTCTCTTTGGTCCAGCGCCGTTTGGATATGCCCGGTGATGCCCCGGTTATCATAATAAAATCCGACAAGGATCTCCCGGAAGGTCAGCCAGCTGAGGCCGGTGGCCTGCAGAACACCCTGAACGTCGATACCGCCCAGTTGCAATCTGATCGCCGGTTCCTCCAGTCCCTGAGTCGGCAACCGGTCGGCGTCATTACCCGGGAATGCGGCCGTTTTCTGATCCTCCCGCTGCTGTGTTTCCCCGCTGATCTGGTCCGCCACCTTTTGCCTGTTGCGCAGGAGACGCCAAAGGGTATGAAAGAAACGGTCCTGGTTGATGGGCTTGGCGACATAGCCATCCATCCCCGCCTCCAGACACTTCTCCTCGTCACCCTTCAAGGCATGGGCGGTCATCGCAATAATCGGCAGGGTATCACACCCCGGCAGCGCCCGTATCCGTCTTGTGGCCTCATACCCGTCCATCCTGGGCATCTGCACATCCATCAGCACAGCGTCAAATCTCTCCCGTTTCACCGCATCAACAGCCTGTTCGCCGTTGCTCACCATCACCGACAAACTCCCCGCCCCGTCAAGTATTGCCTTGGCCACCTGCTGATTGGTAAAATTATCCTCGGCCACCAGGATCCTGCATCCTTTCAGATACTTCTTATACATGGAGGCCCTGGTGGTAAAATCGGCCTTTATGTTTCCCTTCCTGGACCCCTGTTTGCCGAAGGCATCCATGATCGCATCAAAAAGGGTCGACTGAAAGATCGGTTTGACCAGAAATCCGCTGGTGCCGATCTGCTCGGCCTCCGATCTATGCACATCTCTCGGGAAGGCGGTCATGATGATAATCGGCAAGGTCAGTCCAAGTTCCCGGCGTATTATTCCGGAGGCCTCGATCCCATCCATACCGGGCATCTTCCAGTCCATCATCACCATGTCCACCGGTCTTTTGTCCTGCCCGGTCCGCAGCCGGCCGACCGCCTGGTCTCCGGAGGATACAGTCTCGACACAAAAATCAAGCGACGTCAGCATCTTTTTCATAATCTCCCGGCTGTCGGCGCAATCATCCACCACCAGAACATTCAATCCGCGGATATCGGGAGGCAGGACCAGCCTCGATCCGGATGGCGCCCCCGCCTTCAAGAGCTGGACGGTGAAGGAGAAGGTACTCCCCTGGCCGAGGAGACTGTCGACCTCGATGGTCCCGTGCATCATCGTCACGAATTTCTTGCAGATGCTCAGCCCCAGGCCCGTCCCTTCATATCTCCGGGTTGACGAATCATCACCTTGGGTAAAGGGCTCAAACATCCGGGGCAGGTAGTCGGGAGATATCCCGGTTCCGGTATCTCTTACCGAAAAGGCAAGCATGACCTGATCAGTGGACAGGCCATCCACCTTCGCACTTGCATCTCGGACACGGGTGAGAATTATACCTCCTGAACCGGTGAATTTTATCGCATTGCCGATCAGGTTCGTCAGGATCTGCTGCAGACGCAGAGAATCTCCGAGCAGGATCCTCGGGGTGTCGGGCTCAACATCCACCAGCAGCTCGATGCCCTTCTCCGCCGCCTGATTGATGAACACGTCCATGACCCGGTCAAACATCTCATCCAGTCTGAACACCCGCTCCTTCAACTCCAGCTGACCGGCCTCGATTTTCGAAAAATCCAGGATATCGTTTATTATTCCCAAGAGTGCAGTCGATGAATTCTGGACAATGTGAAGATAATGTTCGACTTCGGAAGAAACCGTCTCGGAAAGAGCGAGGTCCGTCGCCGCCATGATCCCATTCATCGGGGTACGGATCTCATGGCTCATATTGGCCAGGAAGCGGCTTTTGGCCAGGGTCGCCGCCTCCGCCAGCTCTTTTGCCTGTTCCAGATCCTTGTCCAGCTGCCTATGCAATTCGATCTCTTGGGAAAGCAGGGCATTCGACGCCTTAATCCTCCGGTTGAGTTTCAGGATCAGCCCGGTAAACGCCACATGGGTACAGAAAAAGAAGAAAATCACAATGATCCAGGGCCAGTAGTTGCGCACCAGAGACGTGAAGGTGATCTTCCCCAGATCTCTATACGGGCCGACCCGCAGGTACATCATGCACTCCATGACCGGCTGATAATTCAGCGGAATTGTCCAGCCTGCACAGTCCGCAGCCTTGGCAGCCGGGGAATCCGGGCGCATCTGCAACAGCGCCACGGCGACCTTTTCTGCAAGGTCGTCCGATGTCGTCCTGGTCTTGGCCATCGGCCAGTCCGGATATTCACGGGTACTGCAGAGATAGGGCGTTTTTTCCGTCGAACCGTCCAGGCGGGGAAAAACATAGAAATCCTTCAGATCGACCTTGCCCTCGGCTGCCAGGATTTCCAGCGTATTGGTCCGTACCGTTCCGGCGTCGACACGACCGCTCAGGACCGCATGCACGACCTGGTTGTGGGTCTGTCCGAAGCGCACCTCTTTGAAATCGCGATACGGATCGATCCCGTTTTCCTTCAACTCCCGCCAGGTCATCAGCCATCCGCCAAGGGAGGACTCGGAAACGGCCATAAAAGATTTTTTCTTTAAATCAGACAACGTTCGTATATCCAAACGATCCGAACGACAGAAGATGACGCTTCCGTATTTCGAATAGACATGCCCCAGCCGCATCTCTTTCAGGGTTGCAATCCGGTTGGCACCCAGGGTCTGTTCCAATTCGACATATAATGATGAATTGGCCAGGATGAAATCCACTTCGCCCGCCTTGACGGCGCTCTTGATCCTGTCATAGGGCAGAGGTACGATGATGAATGTCCGCCCCGGAATCCGGCCGGTCAGGTAGTCCGCCGTCGGCGTCCAGTTTTTCAGGCATTGGTCCGCCCCCTCTATCGCCAGGACCCCGATCTTCAACGGCTGCGGTCCGGCGTTGGCAGATGAAGCAACGGATGGTTGAGCAAAATACAGCAGGAGGTTCAACAGAAAGGGTATCAGAACCAAGAGCAGTGGGATCTTTTTTTTCATCGAAGTCACAGGTGGTGGTGTACAACCCCAGAGACCAAAGGGGCAACACGTTAGATACCTCCAATGCAGCGCTGAACCATCGGCAAGTGAACTTCTCACGACACCGACAGCGGGGGTGCAAGGGCACCTCCAAGGGAGAATTTCCCCGATTCCACCCGACATGACGGGAAGGAGCAGGATCATCGGGTGGCAACCTCGGCTGGTGAGAAGTCCGTGATGGGACCGAAACCGCCATCCTGCAAACAGGTTGATTATACCACAGTTCACCGGAATTTTCCTGCTGTACAATGGCGGAAGCAAGAAATTCTCGCCGAAGACGGCCCCCAGGTCCCTAAGCCGCAGGCGGGCGATAATCGGCAACCGGCAGCAGACGCCAGCCGGCCGGTCCCTGAAGATCGAGAACCCGGCTGTGAAAATCAAGAATTGTCGTGCGATGACCAACGCTTATATACTGGACGCCCATTCCCTGCAGCCTCCGGTAGAGATTGGTCTCGTTCTCGACATCCAAGGCGCTGGTCGCCTCGTCAAGGACCGCAAAGCGCGGACGGTTGATCAGCAGCCGGGCAAAGGCCAGGCGTTGCTGTTCGCCCAACGACAGGACATCCCCCCAGTCAAGCTCCGCATCGAACCCTCCGACCCGCTGCGCCAGGTCCGGGAGACGGACAGCCTCAAGGACCTCCTGCAGGGCCTGATCCGGGAGCACCCTGTCCAGACGAGGATAGAGGAGCTGGGAGCGCAACGTCCCCAGGAGCATATAGGGCTTTTGCGGCAGGAAGAAGATATCGGCGAGATCGGGCCTGCGGACAACCCCCTTCCCCTTGGTCCACAGACCGGCGATGGCACGAAGCAACGAACTCTTGCCCACGCCGCTCGGACCGACGATCGCCAGGTTTTCTCCCCGCGCAATCTCCAGGCTCAGATCGCTGAGCAGGATCCGGGTCCTGTTCGGGGTATGAAGGGTCATGTCCATGAGCGCAAATCCGTCTCCCCGGACCACCTCTATGCCGGGCCCGGCTGTCTTCTCCGGCTCAATGGCCTCGGCAAAGGTCGAAAGCCGCTGAACCCCGGCGGCAAAGGCGGTGATGTCTTCGAATTGCGCCACAATCAGCGACAGGGCCGCATAGACCTGGGTGAAGGCGATGTCCGCCTGAATCATGTCCCCGTATTGAATCTTGCCGCTGAAATACTTCGGGAAGAGGATCAGATAGGGCAGCACGACCGGCAGATATCTGTAGGCTGTGGTAAAAAAAGACAGGTTCCGCTGCCAACCGATCAGCAGGCTGAAATTTTTCAAGACACTCCGGAATCTGCCGGCTATATGGGCGCCCTCCGGTTCTTCACCCTGGTAAAAGGCAATGGATTCGGCATTGTCCCGGATATGGATCAGGGAATAGCGGAAATCCGCCTCGAAACGCAACTGATTGAAGTTCAGCCTGACCAGGCGTCGCCCGACGAAAAAGGTAATGACGGTACCCACCAGCGAATAACCGAGGACGACGAAGACCAGATGCGTCGATTTGGACCAGAGCACACCGGAAAAGGAAACCAGATCCATTACTGAACTCAAAATGGTGAGGAGAAAAAACAGCGAAGTGCGCGTAAACGATCGGATATCCTCCATGATCCGTTGATCGGGATTGTCGATGAGGCCGTCCAACTCAACCTCGTAATAGTTCCGGTTCCGGAAATAATTGCCCAAAAAGCTGTCGGTCAGCCACTCCCGCCAGCACATGCCGAGATAATCCCGGACATACCCGTAAAAGGCAAGAATCGGAATACCTACCAGGAAGCCGCAGAAATAGACCGCGATGAAGAAATAGGCCATGCCCTGGTCCTTCTTGACCAGGGCATTGGTAAAATAGTTGCCGATATAGCTGAAGGCCACATTGATTCCGGTGACGCAAAGGGACAAGAGCAGGACGACGGCCAGGAGCAGCCAGGCCCTCCTGTGTCTCCACAGCGTGCCCCCGAAGAACAGAAAAGCAAGAGCAGGCAGCACCAGGGCCGCTGTAAGCAGCAGGCCGGTCCTGGAATGGTAGATCGTATGGACCACAGCAACCAGGCCCTGGTCCAGTTTGGCGGTAATATCCGGAGCCAGGGTGTTTCCCGCCAAAACGCATGCGGAGACAATTACGAAGAGCAGCCCGAATACAAAGACAAGCAGCAGGAGCATCAGCAGAAGCGTGATCGGTCCGCCGTACCGGCTGCGGGGGAAAAAATACGGCTGGGCGATGGTGACAAAACGTTTCCACAGATGTTTTTCTTCTCTCTTTTCCACATCCGTTCCCGTCATAAAATTCTCATTCGACGACCTCTTAACTGCCTCCAGGACCGCCGAGGCAACTCGAAATCCTAAGCGCACCAGGAGATCGGACGAAAAAGGCCCTCTTTTCGGCCAGCCTCAGGTACTGATTTTCTTATAAACATTCAGCCCAGCCAACACAATGGGGCGATCTTCCATCGGGAACATTACGGCCGGTCACAACCTAAAAAATTGTTGCTGCAAAGAAATCAATATGCTAGCATTGACCGGAATATGACCGGACGGGTACTGCCGCAGAGTATCCTGGTGGAAAAATCCGCCGTTTACCCCAACCGATTCCGCTCCTGCCCATGATCCAGGCCTTTTTTCATTTCCAGACGCTCTCCCTCTCTGCAAGGAGATATTCGAACAGAATCGAACAAAGGGCACCTACTCCATGAAACGACTGTGGTCAAATCTTGATTTGCAGCGCAAGTCCAGGATCCTTGCTGTGCTGGGGTTGATGATCTGGCTGTTCAATTTCTTTATCGTCTATTTCGAAATCGACCATATAAACAGGGCAACGGTCAGTCTCGAACGTGTCGAGGACCTGTATAATACGGTGCTTGAAATGCGCCGCTATGAGAAAAATTTTCTCCTCTATCAGGGGAAGGACAATCGTGACCAGACGCTAAGCTTTTACCGGCGTGCAAAACAGATTTACAGTGAAATGGCCGATTCGCCGGAGAGATACGGTGAAAAAGCCGTCATGAAAGGATTAAACATCACCTTCTCGGAATACAGCCGGGTCCTGGAAAAGATCCTTGACACCGGAATGATTGCCACCCCCGACGAAGCGGAACAGGAGGAGATACGGACCTCGGGACGGCAGATGGTAGACCTGGCCCAGGTTCTTCTGGATCATAGCAGGAATACAGTGGCCAGGACCGCGAACACGGCCCTCGAGTTGCCCCTGGTCTCCACCGGGATGATCCTGGCGCTGTTTATTGTCGGTTTTGTACTTATCTACCGGAAGGTCATCAATCCCTTGGTCCTGCTGGAACGGGCAACCGAGAAGATCGGTCGCGGCGATTTCAGTGCCATCAGCCATCCTTCCCGGATCGAAAGCGAGGTCGACCGCCTCGTTCTTGCCTTTAATCGGATGGCGGAGGAGCTGGACGCAAGGCAGGAACAGATCATTCATTCACGAAAGATTGCCTCTCTCGGCACCTTGGTTTCCGGTGTCGCTCATGAACTGAACAATCCGATCAACAACATCATCCTGACCATCGATACACTTATCGGCGGCCGCAAGGTCACCGATGAGAGAAGATCCGAGATGTTCGACGACATCCTCTCCCAGGCCATCAGAGCCAGCGGTATCGTAAAAAACCTCCTTGATTTTTCCCGCGCCGAAACCTCATCTTTCAGAGACGTCGATGTCGGGGTGCTCCTGGAAGATATCTTCAAGATCGCAGGCAATGAGCTCTCGTTGAAAAAGATTTTTCTCAATAAGCACATCGATCCCAACCTGCCGAAGATCCGCGGCAACCGGCAAGGATTGCAGCAGGTTTTTTTCAACCTGGTCATTAATGCGGTGCAGGCCATGTCCGAAGAGGGAGAATTGAGCCTCTGGGCCGTGAAAGACGAGGCCAAACGGATAATCGTCACCATCCAGGACACCGGCATCGGCATATCCGAGAAGGATCTTCCCCATATTTTCGACCCCTTTTTCACCACCAAAGAGGTGGGACATGGAACGGGGCTCGGTCTCTCCGTGAGTTATGGCATCATCAAGAAACACGGCGGCCGGATCACCGTGGAAAGTCACCCCGGTAAAGGCACCATCTTTACCGTCATTCTTCCCAGCACGAAAGAAATGATCGATGCATAAGCATTCTATCCGCGTTGCGGTAATCGATGATGAAAAGATCTCCGCGCTCCGTCTGCAGGAGCATCTGGTTGCCTCGGGCTATCCGGTTGATGTCTTTTTTGACGGGGAATCATTTCTGCAGAGTTTCAGATGTTCTCCCCATGAGCTGGTAGTAACCGACATGAAGCTCCCCGGTATCGACGGCCTGGATATCATCAAGGAAATAAAGGCCCACCGGCAGGAAACCGAGGTGGTGGTCATTACCGGCTACGCCACCGTTGATTCGGCCATCGATGCCATCAAGACCGGCGCCTTTCATTATCTGACAAAACCCATCCGCCTCGATGAATTCGACAACCTGATAAACCGGGTCGTCGAAAAGATCCTGTTACGCATGGAGGCCAGGGATCTGAGAGCCATGGTGGTCCGGCGAGCCGGGCGGGACGGGATGGTCGGCACCAGCCTTCCGATGGTCCATGTCTTTACGATGATAGAAAAAGTTGCCCCTCTGGACTGTCCGGTGATCATCCAGGGCCAGAGCGGCACCGGCAAAGAGTTGGTCGCCCGGGCCATTCACCGTCTCAGCCATCGGCATGACGGCCCGATCGTCTCCCTGAACTGCGGCGGTTTTTCCCCGGAGCTGATCGCAAACGAGCTGTTCGGCCATGAAAAAGCCGCCTTTACCGGGGCCTACAGTGCCAAGATCGGCTTGCTGGAAAGTGCCGATCACGGGACGGTCCTGCTGGATGAAATAGCTGAAATGCCTCTGGATATGCAGGTAAAGCTCCTCAGGGTTCTCCAGGAAGGCCAGATCTATCGTCTGGGGGCCAATCGCCCTATAGATCTGGATATCCGGATCATCGCCGCCTCCAACCGCGATCTGGAAACCGAGGTCAAGCTCGGAAATTTCCGGGAAGACCTCTATTTCCGGCTCAATGTCATGACTCTGTCACTTCCCCGGTTGAAGGACCGGGAGGAAGATATCTGGCTCCTTGCCGATCATTTCCTGCAGAAATACTGCAAGGCCTATGCTAAAGATATCAAAGGATTTTCTCCGCGGGCCGGCGAGGCCCTGGCACAATATGATTATCCCGGCAATGTCCGTGAGCTGGAAAATATCATCGCCCGGACCGTAGCCCTTGCCGACGGAAACCAGATCCATATCAAGGACCTCCCGCCGCACCTTTCCGGAACCGGAAAACCGTCCGGAGGACCGTTCAGAAGTCTGGAGGAATTGGAGAGGGAGCATATTACCAAGGTCCTGGAGGCGGTCAGCGGCCAACGGGAACAAGCCGCCGGCATCCTGGGTATTACGCGTTCCACCCTCTGGCGTAAGATGAAAAAATTCGATCTCTGATGTCGTGCCGTCCTTTCCTTGAAACGCTGCCCACTCCCATCCTGCTGTCGAAATTATTCCTTGCCGATACAGAAAAGGGCGGCCTTGATATCGTTGACCGGAAGCAGGTCCTGCAACGGGTTCCTGGAGTCATCCGCGGGATAGGGTGCAACCACCAGATCCGCCTCGTGAAGTTCCTTCTTCAAATCCTTCAGCCCCAGGTTCGACAGGGTATGTCCGAAGACCTCGATACCCTTCTCCCTGAAGATGGCAAGTCCGCGCTCGAGGTTTAGGGCCTCGGTGTTCGGCGACAGGTTGCGCCCTTGGGAAAGGGCCACCAGTGTGATATCGGCTGAAAGGAGCGGAACCAGACGGATCAGGGTTCCCAGGGCCTTTTCAGCCGAAACGCCGCCATCGGTCAACGCAATGATCCGGCTGATCTTTTTCAAACGCCGCACCAGCAGAAGAGGAAGCCCCTTATCCGATTTCTTGGCGAAGCCGCCGTACCTGTTGCACAGGGCCTTGGGTTCCAGTCCCCTGAAGGGCGCACCGGTAACCAGCAGATCAAAGTCATTTTCCAGGAAGTGATTGGCTATTTTCTGAAAAGGTTCGCCTATCAATACCACCGGATCTTCTATATTCGGGCATTGATTCCTTTCGGTTATGACCAGATCCTCGATGGTTTCCTCGGCCTGCTGACTGGTCTGCCTTTCCCAGGACTTCCAGGCCCAACCGGCACCGAATGACATGTTCCGCCCGGGAGGGTCCGATACATAGATCGGCTGAATGCGCATCTGCAACCCGAAAAAACAGGCCGTTCTCAAGGCAATGCTTGCCTCCAGGCTACGATCGACAGCCACAAGAAGTTTTACCATGGTTTTCTCCTGTCGGGACCATCGAGCCCTGTTACCGTTTGACACGTTTTTGGGCTTTTTTCACTGCCGCGCGGATTTCATCAAGTCGAAACGGTTTTGCTATAAAGTCATAGGCTCCGCGAATAAAGGATTCCCTGGCCGACTCGATGGTCGCATACCCGGTTATCATGATTACCGCCGACCCCGGACAATGTTCCTTGATCTTCTCCAGGAACCCCATGCCGTCGACCCCTTCCATTTTCAGATCCGTTATGAAGATGTCGAAACATTTTTCCTCAATCCTCTGGATGGCGCTGGCACTATCGGTAAAGATCTCAACCTCATACCCATCCTCTTCAAGTTCCGGTTTCAGCCGATCGCCGACGATCGGTTCGTCATCCAGAATACAAATCGTTGATTTATTTGTCATCACTGTTGCTCCTTTTCATTTTGTGATCGCCTGTGGTGTTGATATTGTTGTCCTTCATGAATTGCTCGAAGTAAAGATCCACTGTGGTGTCATCCGTCATCAGGATATCCAGCTGACGAACGAAACCGATCAGCCTTCCGATCAGGTAGAGGTGCTCCTCCATCTGATCGATGCTCGAATTGGTGACCCTGGCGATCACCAGGTCCCCGCTTCCTTCCACCTTAAAACCGATTTTTTCCATGATCGACATCAGCAAGGCGGCCCTCCTCGACCTCCGGCTGATGTCCGTTGCTCCTCCGACAAAACGGAAGAAAATTGAATTCTTCTCCGGCTCCGGACCCAGGCGGGCATCGACCACGGTAAAATGGTAGCCTACCCGCAAGGTAAGATTCATATAGTTGGTGGCCAGTACCGCGACATTCAACCCGGTCAGGACCTGTCCGGCTACCGTTGCCGTCTGCGTTCGGGTGACCCCCGACATCAACCCCTTGAAATCGGCAACGATCGGATCCGTATTCCAGGCATCTGGAGAACCTACTCCCGACCAGAGTGCCTTCATCGGCAGGGAGGTGATCTGGTCCGGAACCACCCAGCCCCCCTTGCCGATATTCTCCTGAAGCCCCCCGCCGATATCGATCAGAATGAGATTCAGCGGCAGATTTGCCTTTAACCGTTTTCCCCCATGCGCCAGAAGCGTTGATGGTGTCTCAGCGATCTGGAGCAGGGCATGGATCGATTTCTCATGAATAAAGCGGATGACATCGTGAAAGGTCTGGCAACCACGAGCCGTGAAGTCGGGGCCGTCCGGATCGATCAAGGTCAGAGGGGCAATCCGACGTAAAAGCCGCCGCAGGATCTGGAATTCATAGAGTGTTTCGAACAACGGCCTTTCAAAAAGCTGATGATGCAGAAGTTCGTTTACCCTTCCCTCATAGATCACGTTCCGCTCTGCATCGACCGTGACCTCCTGGCCGTTCTGTAAGACCTCCGTCGCCTCCCCGGTATCGACGATGGTCGGAATCCGAAATTCCCGGGCCACCGTCGCCATATGTCCGGTGGGACTGCCGACATCGGTGATGACGGCACTGGCCCGGGGTATGGCCCGGGCCAGCAGAGGGATGCCATAACGGGCTACCAACACGGCACCGCTCGGGAAACCCTCCAGGCTCTTTTTGTCGTCGATCATCCAAACAGGGCCGGACCCCACCCCTCGATAGGCGATAATGCCCCGATCCCGCATCAAGGTCTTCCTGTGTCGAAGAAGTTCCTTCAATTCCGTGCTTCGTGACTGCCCGCCCCGGGCTATCCCCAGCGGTCTGGCCTGAAGGATCTTTGTCCGCCCTTCGCTGTCCAGACTCCATTCAATATCCAGCGGCCGCTTGAAATAGCGTTCGATCATCAGGGCCGTCTCAACGATTGCAGCCGCCTGTTCCGCCGTCAGGCAAGGAAGATTCCTCTTTTCCTCATCGACCTTGGAGCTCTCTTCGGCCTCAAAGGGGACGACCATCCATTTTTTCTCACCTATCCTGGACTCCAGGATCTGGTAAGGGGGGTTGCGGGACACTCGAAACATATCGGAGGCACCGCCTTCCACCACCACCTTCCCCAGCCCCCAGTTCGCTCCCAGCAGGCAGACCTGTTCATCGGGTGAACTGGGATCCACCGTATAGGCGACACCGGCCACCCGACTCGGCACCATTTCCTGGTACAATACGGCCATGGCCATGTCGGAAAATGGTACCTGGCGCTGGAGGCGATATTCAAGGCCTGCCGGATTATACATCCCGGCCAGGACTTTTTTATAGCTCGACAAGATCTCCCGAAAAGGAACGTTTAAAAATGAATCATAGAGACCGGCAAAACTCATCACCCCGTCCTCACCGACGCTGCTGCTGCGGACCGAATAAAAACTTGACTCCGGATTCTTCGGACATATCCTTTCCGCCGCCCTTAGAATCTCATGGCGCAGATCCGACGGGATATCGCCATTGAGGATCATCAACCTGATGTTGTTCGATACCGATTCCACCGACAGGCCGTTTTTCCGGTAGTCCTGGATCAGCTTGTCGACCCGGTCGTAGAGATTGTTGAAGGCCAGATATTTGCGAAACCCTCCGATGGTTACAACAAAACTCGGCGGAACGCTGGCCTGGGGAAGATTGTTTATCCGGAAGAGATTGTAGGCCTTATTGCCGACCGCCTCCTCCATAACCTCTTGGATGTCCTCCAGGGCAAGAACATTCTGGCCACTCGGGATCACGAGCTGTCCAGCCAATTCCTGTTGCAGTGTCTTGGCCAGGGATTCAATAACGCTGTATATTTCCAGCTCTTTATTATTTGTTATAAAGTTGAAATTATAGGCGCTCCGCAAGACCACCCGTTCGATCTCCGCAACCATATCCTGAAGGAATTTCTTGTCAAACACATACTGGCCGCCCAGCTTATCCTCCATCTCCGCGATCAACTCCATGGCCGTGTTGTTTTCCTCAAGAATCTGATGGAAACGGACAAAGAGATCGTTGAATGAGAGGGAGCTGCGCTTCCCTGTCCAAGGGATACTCTCCTTGAAAAAGAGAGCGAGCCGGTCGACCAGGTTCCCCATTAATGGCTCCCACCACTCTGACGGAAAAGAACACCCATCAGCAGACCTGCCGCAAGAGCGATTATCACCGCGGAAACACCATAGGTTATTCTCTGATCCGAGGCAAGCCGATTGACAAACTTGACGAATCCGACCTCCTTAACCATCAATTGGGCCTGCAGTTGAGTCCCTCGAACCCCATCGGCAACGACCGTAGCCTTTATGACATACCCTCCCAAGGAGATGGACGAAGGTACCCGGCACTTGCCGACAAAATGCTTCATTCCGTCCTTTCCGGGGCCATAGGTTACCGCTCCGGAGATCTCGTCATAGAGTTCTTCTGATTTTTTCAGCCGTTTAAACATAGCAAAGATATTTTCAGGCACCCTTGAGATCCCGCTGGTAACCAGGCGACGCTTGACCTGCTCCATGCCCAGCCCCATTGCCTCCGCCGTTTGTATCCAGTTTTTTCCCGCCGGCAGCAGGATCAGATACAGGCTGGGAATGTTTTCCAGCTTGACTTTTCCGGTGGTCATCCAGAACGGGCCGACACGACCTTTCAATTCAAAATTATTGGTCCCATCCTTACCGGTAATCTCAATTATCACATCATCGGAGGCCTCAATATCCCCGGAGATCGTTAGATCAGTCCCGGAAAAAAAACTATCGACATCGATAACATCCGGATGCACCACCAGCCCTTTTGTTTCCTTCGCCGCCAGGGACGAAGCCAGCAGCAGAGAGGTGCCTAATATGAAGAGAAGAAGGAAGATTCTGTGCCGCATGATATTAATGACCTCCATGATAGGCTAAGAGATTATGCGGTTCAAGCACAAGACCGTAAAGCATCTTTGCCATCACCAGCAAGACAAGGATAGCCAGATAAATCTTCAACTGATCGTCTTTGAGGCGGGTACTGAGCCTTGCTCCGACCTGCGCCCCGAAAACAGACCCTACAAGCAACAGCAGGGCCAGAATAAAGTCCACGGTCCTATTGGAATAGGCCTGCAGGATTGTGACGTTTATACAGGTGAACAGCACCTGGAAGAGGCTGGTGCCGACGACCACATGCATCGGCATCCGAAGCAGGTACACCATAACCGGGACCATAATGAAACCGCCGCCCACGCCCATGATGGCTGCCAGAATCCCGACCAATGTCCCTAAGAACAACGGGACGACCGGGGAAAGGACTATGCCCGATTTATCAAAATTCATCTGGTAGGGAAGGCTCTTGATCATCTTGGCATAGGCGGACTCTTTGGGTTTAATCAGGACCGGTCCCGACACCTTATTCTTTCGCATGGCCTGCAGGCTCTCAAAGAGCATGTATCCGCCGACGAAACCAAGCATCAGCACATAGGTGATCATGATCAAGAAATCGGCATTACCCAGGGCCCGGAGGATCTTGATGAGTTGGACACCTGCTGTCCCTCCGATGACGCCGCCTATCAACAGAAAAATTCCCATCTTGAAATCGACGTTGCCCAAACGGTAATGGGCATACGATCCGGATGCCGATGCTGCGACAATCTGGTTTGAGTCCGAGGCGGCAGCCACGGTCGGCGGGATACCGAACATGATGAGAAGGGGTGTCATCAAAAATCCGCCCCCTACTCCAAAGAGGCCGGAAAGCAACCCCACCACAAATCCTAGCCCCACTATCAGCGGCAGGGCCACACTATGGTGTGCAATAGGCAAATAGATGTACCAAGGCATATTAACTCCGTTAGGTAATGGTTTGACTTTGACTGTGCATATCCTTTAGCAAATTAGATGCCAATAATTTATATTTATTAATACCGGCAAGTTACCATGTTACTATTGCAACATGGCCCGCCGGCAACGATTCATTTTTAAACATCGCATGGGACCAGGCGGACCCCATTCAACTAAAATATAATATTATCAATACCATGAATAATGTTTAATAATGCAACGTTTGATCCACCTTCCGCTCCGGTCGAGAGGGTCCACCGACGCCGACGGAATCGGGATTGATTCCGGCAGTGGATATGGTGTAAAGTTCCTCAAGACGAAACGATGCAGATTTTTCAGCCTGAGACCATGGAGATTGACATGCAGAAATGGGAATGCCCCTGCGGCTATATCTACGATCCTGCAGAAGGTGATTATGAAGGGGGAGTTGACCCGGATACCCCATGGGAGAAGGTCCCGTCGGATTGGGTGTGTCCCAAATGCGGTGCGGCAAAAGAAGACTTCTGGAAGATCTAACGGATCAAGGACCTCCTCCAGCCGACCACTCCCGGTGGTCCCTCGATGGCACCGCGGACAAACGGGGACCTTGCTGAGGGGTTCTCTTATCAACACTGCTGGCTTTCTCCTCCGGGCATCCGATCGTCTCTTCTGAAGCCTATCTTCCTGCACCGGTGGAGGACCTGTCAGTATCATCCGGTCGCATAAATTCAGGTGTCGTTTTTTTCTGGCCAAGGACTCCTTTCATTGAACCCCGGCCCTTTCCTTCTGTTCGATCTCACCTTGACCTTGTCCCGTCCCGGCGGAAAAACACCATTGAATACCGGGGTTATTCATTCATTCAATGAGATTGAATATCAAAAAATACCCGTCACAATTTCTCTACAAGCCATCGACATCGTGAAATGATTCTACCAAAGAGGAATAAGATAAAGCTTGAATCTAATGAGATTTTTGTTTATTCATCTCTGCAATGAAAATTTAGAGGGAAAGAGAAGAGACATTCCCTGTCTTCCTTTCCTGGTGACAATCGGCTTCAAGACCCTTTTCGGTCCGATTTGCAGATCAGAAGTGTAAACAAGAAGACGCTATGCTTATGTCGCCTGCCTGTCAACAACAATGAACAATGGGACGATGACTTCAAAATCAAACCGGACGATACTGTCCGACCTTGCCATCGATGAAGCCGCAATGCCCTTCGGGATGGAAAGGGGAAACAGTGTCGACAAGGAAGAGGTCCTAAGGATTTTTACTGAACAGAAGGCTCCGGCAGACGGGCTGGACGATCTGGTAAAAAAAGGAAAATTAAGAAAAAACAACGCCTTAATTTTGTTGGCAACCTATTATGGTGTTGCCTTTACGGAATACGACGAGATGGTCCTGTTCCCGGCCGGGATCCTTCATCTGCTGAATTTTAGTCAGATGAAAGAGATGTGCTGGTTCCCCATTGCCGTCAGGGCCTCTGAGGCCTGTATCGCAGCCGCCAATCCCTCGGATCCCGCTGTAGCCAAAGCGGCCGAGACGATGCTGAAGGTCCCGTCCGTTCGCGTCGTGGTGACACTTCCCTCGGATATTCGTCGTCTGATTGAAAACAATCAGGATATCAATCCTTTCTTTCCTCCATCTGCAGGGAGAACGCCCCTTGCCCGCGTGCGTACCTATCTTGCGGAACAGCGGACCCTTCTGGCGCAGTACAGGACAATGCTTGCCAAGGGACGAACGGGCCTTGCCTTCATACGCACAGGCCTTGCCTTTACTTCCATTGCCCTTGTATTATTGAGAATATTCGGAATAGGGATCCTCAATATCCTGGAGATTACTCTGCTCGTTTTTGGGATGATCATGACCGTCGACGGACTTAAATGGTACCTGCCGGCAAGAAAAATGACCAGAACCCGGACGGATTCCACTCCTGAAACGACAATCCTGGCGATCGATGGTCTAAAACGGTCTCAGGCCGTAAGAGAGAAGCCGAAAAAGGAAGTCGACTACACACCCACGGAACCCACCTTCGGAACCACCATCCTTGAATTCGATCCCCGGCAAAACCAGACGGCATACAGGCGGACCCTGCCCATAGAAGGTGCAGGTGAACTCCGCAACCGCTGGAACAAACTGACTCCGGTCATGAGACGACGATTCCTGGCCATAGACAGGACCGACCTGGCCGAAGAGCGAACCATCCTTGCCAACTTTCGGACAAAAATGGCCCGTGCCCGAACGGGACTTGCCTTCACCCGGACCGGCATCGCCTTTTCGGGTCTCGGTATCGCCCTGCTGCGGCAATTTCCCTATAGCGCGTGGAATATATTGGATTTCTCACTGATCCTGATGGGCATAACCATGACCCTGGAAGGCTTCCACTGGTACCTGCCCGGCAGGCAGACAAGTAAGGAAAGTGCCGAAGCCATCAAGAAAACCTATAAGAAAACGTCCATCTGGGACTTTACGTTTCGGCCGTTTCATAAACGGCTTCGTCCGGACGATCTCCCTCCTTCTCTTTCGATCAAGGGATCCTATGCACCGGGAATATGGGGCACCACGGGACTCGCTCTGGACCGCACTCTCCTGGCTGAACGCCGTAATGTCAAATCACGGTTGCGGACCATCATGGCCAGATCCAGGACCGGAATGTCCTTCATCCGGACCGGAGCCAGTCTGTTTTCCATCGGTATGGGGCTCCAGGTCTATTTCGGCTTCTCAAATCCCCTGTGGTCGCTGCATAACGGGACCCTGATGCTGGTGGGTCTTGTCCTGATTATCGACGGTTTCTACTGGCATCTCCCGGCCGAAAAGACAAAGAAGGAATTTCCCTACTGCTTCGCCGATATGGAGATCATGTTTCCCGATTACGCAACCCCGTCACCGTTCTGGAAAAAAGTGGTGTTCAGTCATGACGACCTCTAACAGCACAATAGTGAAGGAAGTGGAACACCTTCTGCCGCTGGCCGATGCCGGGGACATCAGCAGGGAACACCTGATGCAGGCATACGCCGATGCCTCATCCCGCAGGTTGGACATGGAATCGGTGCTGCGGCATGATTATCGAATTCCCCGGCGAAGAATCCTGGAAGTCCTTTCGCGGCACTATCAGTGCCAATGGATTGAATACGACGAACGACTCCCCGTCCCTCCCGGATTGCTGGCAGGACTCGATCCCTCTATCCTCTGTACAAGTCACTGGTTTCCGATCATCAAGGAGTATGAAACGGTCATCATCGCCGCCAAGGACCCGTATGACCCGCAGATGCAGCAGGAAGTCAGGAGGTACTTTCCTGCGGAGTCCCATCAGTTCAGAATAGCACTGGGTGAGGATATTCGTAATTTTATTCAGGACTTTCTGAATTCCGTGCCCGAACAGATCATCGGCAATGAGCGGACGGGGCTGGCCTATTGGCGTAATACCATGGCCCGCTGGCGAACACGGCTGGCCTGTTACCGCACCGATTTCGCCAAGGCCAGGACCCACCTCAGCCTGCTGCGCTGGGGTTTTGCCTTGATCGGTCTGGGAAGGGCGCTGTTGCATCTTAAAAACATCTCCTTGATCCCCTATGACTGGTTGATGATCGCCTCCGGTTTCGTTATCATCATTCTGGGTCTCTCCACCTATCTCAGAACCAAGACCTCGGTCCTCCGTCCTCCCAAGCATCAGACGCTGGTCGAGGTGACCGGCGCCACCCTTTATTTTCTCGAAGGCTATCAGTTTGCCGAACTCAAGCCGAAAGATACCAAACCGAAACAGACCATGCTGGCGCGTCTCGGTGACAGCCTGCCCAATTTCTGTGTCTTTATCGAACCGTCATTGGACAATAAGGCCCGATCATCGCTGGCCCATGAACGCACCTCGCTTGCGGGACAACGTACCGTTGCCGGCTGCTACCGGACCATCTATGCCCGTGCCAGGACCGGACTTGCCTTTATCCGCACAGGCGTCACCTTCATCAGCATCGGTCTTGGCTTCATCGAGTATTTCGGAGTCAGTATCTTGACCCTGCTGGACTCCACCCTCGTTATTGCCGGTCTCCTGATGGTGGCGGATGGAGCGGTATGGTATTGGCCGTCGAGGAAGGAACAAGGTGAGGCCGAAAAGTATAACCCTGTCATCTGACGGAGACGGATAATGAAGATTGTCCATAAATTCAATCTCGCCAATATCATCGCTATCATTTTAATTGCCTTGACGGGTTTTTTTGCCTTTACCAATCTCGATCTCGTTCTGACCAAGCTGCGTTTTGCAGAAATCGCCGATGATCTCAACACCTCTTTTCTCGAGATGCGACTCTCGGAGAAAAACTATTTTCTCTATGGGGACGAGTCGGCACTGACCGAAATCGACCAGATGATTGACGAGAGCATGACATCACTGGAATCCGTGGACCAGGATATCATCAAGGCCATAGGGGAAAAAAATTTCAAAGAACTTAAATCCTGCCTGATCAATTATCTGACGGTTGTCAACGAGGTCAAAGACAGGCATTCGCGGGACCCGCAGATGCAGGCCAACCTGCGCGATGTCGGGCAGAAGCTACGTGAATTTTCTAACCGTATTACTCACTTAGAGAGACGGAAGGTCAACGGAATCATCTCCCACTCAAAGAGACAGCTGCTGACTTCCCTCGGCTTTATCCTCTTTTCGGCCATCGGGCTGAGCTATATGATCTTTTTCAACATCCTCAGGTCCCTGAAACAGATCAAGACCGTTGTCAGTTCCATCTCCGAGGGCAATTACAAAAAGGTTGAAACGGAAATCCCCCGGGACGAACTCGGCTCCGTCATGACGGCAATCAACTCCATGGCCCAAGAGTTGGAAAACAGGGAAGAACAGATCATTCAATCCAAAAAACTTGCCTCCATCGGCATCCTTACCGCCGGTGTCGCCCATGAACTGGGGAATCCGCTCAACAATATTTCCATGATAGCCCAAGCCTATATGGAAATTTACGATCACTTGGGCAAGGAGGAGCGGATCGACTTCATGAGGAAGGTCGAGGAGGAGACGCATCGAATAAAACACATCGTCAACAACCTCCTTGATTTTTCCAAGCCAAAAAAATCAAGGAGCAAGATCACCGACTTGAATGAGGTCGTCCAGCGCAGTCTCAAGCTGGTTCAGAATATGATCCATGTCTGCAACGTCGAGGCACATACCGAACTGGAAGAGAGGCTGCCCCTGGTGTTTATCGACGAGGAACAGATCCTCGAGGTCTTGATCAACCTGATGACAAACTCCATCCAGGCGTGCTCTCCCGGAGACAAACTGACCGTTATGACCCATTTCCCCGAAGGGAGTGATCATGTGGAGGTAAAAATCGAAGATAGCGGCAAAGGGATTCCACACGACCTGCTGGCCCATATCTTCGATCCCTTTTTCACCACCAAGGGTGCCAGCGGTACAGGCTTGGGACTCTTTGTCAGTTATGGTATTATTAAAAACCATCAGGGAATAATCAAGGTCGACAGTAAGGAAGGCGAAGGAACGCAATTTATTATAGAATTACCCGCACACAAGCCCAAGAAAGAGGAGGAAGCATGACTGGTCATAGGATTATGGTGATCGATGACGAGAATATCGTCGGCAAGATGCTCAAGGCAGTCCTGGAGCAAGACGGATATGAGGTTGAAGCCTTCCTCAGTGCCGACCCGGCGCTGGCAAGGCTGAAGGGGGAAAAATTTGATGTAGTGATAACGGATTACAAGATGAAGGGCATCGACGGTATGGAGGTCCTGCAGCGAGTCAAGAAAGACTGCCCGGAGACCAAGGTTATTATGATTACTGCCTTTGCGAGTCTGGATGCCGCAGTGGAGGCCTTGCGCGAAAAGGTGGACGACTTCTTCCCGAAACCCGTCAAGATCAAAGACCTGAAGGCATGCATCGAACGGTTATTGAACCAATAATCGCTTGGTATCCGGCAACCGGCTTGTCACAACCGATCCTTACCGCCTCTCTCACCTCCTGCCGGTTCATCACCGTTCCGGCGGGGCCGGTTCCCGTTGCCCCTTGCCGGACCGAACCCTGCGGGCGTGGCCGTACACGGTAACTTTCTACCGTTACAAGGCGGTATATGCAGGCAACCGTCTTGCAAAATGCTTTCTTTAATTCTATGGTTTCAGACTCTAAAAAAGAACTCTGCCGCCTGCCATGAAGACCGACGAAAATGGAAGCAGAGGACTCCTGCAACTGTGTCCCCTCCCTTTTCTCTGTGGCAGATAAATACGGAGCCGGTACGAAAGACATCCAACCATGCTGCCTCTGCAAACCACCACGACCTTCTTCCTGGCCTCGCTTCTGCTGGCTCTGGCCCCCGGACCCGATAATATCTTCGTACTTACCCAAGCGGCATTGCAAGGAAAAATGGCCGGACTTGCCGTTACTTTAGGACTCTGCACCGGGCTCCTCGTCCACACCGCGGCCGTAGCCTTAGGTGTTGCCGTTATCTTCAAGACATCCGTCATCGCCTTTACCGTCCTGAAGTCCCTGGGTGCCTGCTATCTTCTCTATCTTGCCTGGCTGGCTTTCAGGGCAGCGGAAGGCTCCCTTGCCCTTGGGGAAAGATCCGATCTCTCTCGAGCCAAACTTTATCGAAGAGGGATCATTATGAATATCACCAACCCGAAAGTCTCACTCTTCTTCCTCGCCTTCCTGCCTCAGTTTGCCGACCCCGCCCGCGGCCCGCTGACCGTGCAGCTCATTTTTTTGGGCGCGATCTTTATCAGTGCCACCATTGTTGTATTCGGCGGGATTTCCCTACTGGCGGGGACGTTAGGGGAGTGGCTCTCCCGGTTTTCCAACACCAGGACCATCTTGAATCGAATCACCGGGGGAATTTTTGTTGTGATTGCCCTGAGGCTTTTGACAATCAAACACTGACTATTCATGGTGTAAAACCAGGAAAGGATCATCCATTTATCAGGAGATAACACTATGTCCGAATTTCAAAATGTCACAGTAACGAAGAAGGCCAACGTCTATTTTGACGGCAAGGTAACCAGCAGGACGATACGCTTTGCCAACGGCACGAAAAAGACGTTGGGCATCATGCTGCCCGGGGAGTATCAGTTTACGACGGATGCTGAAGAGGTCATGGAGATCCTCTCCGGCGCCCTTCTGGTTCTCCTGCCGGGATCGAAAGACTGGCAGGCTTACCGAGAAGAAACATCATTTACGGTCCCGGCAAAGTCAGCTTTCAGTCTCAGGGTATCGGAAGTGACCGATTACTGCTGTTCCTATAGCCTCTAGGCCGGCGACACGGCGACGAAACCACTTGGTTTTTATCTCCGTTACTCCTTGTGGGTTAAATTATCCGGGAACACCATCTTTCCACAGAGGGAAATATCGTAGCCTGTGAACGATTCGACCAGATCGTAAAACGCCCTGTCATGCAACAGGCCGATGAATTGCTGAATTCCCTGCTCGAAAAAGCGCTCCCTGGCTATAAGCAGGTCGAACCGCTCCCAGCGGAGCGGCAGAAAATCCAGGCCGAGAAGACCGGCTACCGCCCTGATGGCAGGAGCAGCATCGACCCGACCCGACAGGACCTCCAGGCCGACATCGATATGCCGGGGAAGCTCATGATGATAGCCGGCGATGGCATCGGTTGAGATATCGGATTTGGCAATCTCATAATCAAGCAGCAACCGGGTGCCGGTGCCCAGAGGACGATTGACGATACGGACACCCGGTTTTGCCAAATCGGCAATGGATTGGATATCTTTCGGATTGCCCTTTTTCAAGAGAATTCCCTGCTCACGTTTGCTGAAATTGACAAAAACAGGCAACCGGTCCAGCTCGCGCTCGGCAAAATCGAAATTATATTCAAGGTTGTCATCCTGAAGGAGATGACAGACTCCGATATGACACAATCCCCGACGCAGGCATTTTAGTCCGCCCATGCTGCCGAGATTGGCAAAAAAGGCAACAGTGGCGTGGTCCTTTTTATGAAAAAGTGAAAGCGTCTGTTGAAAAAGCGGGTCGTCGCTTCCGGCCAGCAGCAATCTGCCGGTCTCCGACGACATCTCTGTTCCGGTCAGTCGGTAATTCAGGATATTGGTTTCCAGCCACTCCTCGACCAGTCTCCGGGGAAACATCCATTTCCCGGTCACCTTGGTTGCCGGCAAGCCCTTGTCATTGATCAGGGAATAGACCATCTTATCATTGACCTTCAGGAGTTTGGCAACCTCTTTGGTGGTCAGGAATTTGTTTGGGTAAAGCTGATTCATCACCGAACGCCCCTTAGATTTTCTATACATCAATTTATCACAGGAATTCTGGACGGGAACCGGGGATAGTGATCGATAACCTTCACCCGTGGATTCCGACACTGATTTCCTGATTTGCCGACACTCCCCCTCTGGAAAACAAAGCCCGTCCTTTTCCCCGGGTGCTCTTCTCCCTCGAAAAAACGAAATGGCAAATCATGCCCCTCCTCCGCGACGGCAGGATTCAATCGACTGCAAACGGCAAGGACCGGTCTGATAATGCGGATCGGGGGATGCTGTCAGCATTACCCCTCCATCGACGTCTTGTCAATAATTGTGTCTTTTCTCAGCCACTATTACCGTAAACCCTCAGGACTCCCCTATTCGGATAACAACTAACTCCAGCCTATCCCGGCTCAAGAAGGATCAGCCGAAAATAGCCCCCTCCGGAGTCGGCAGATACTGCCCTCGGTTGTCGACACCATTGTCGAGACAGAGGGCATTTTTCCAACCGGAGGCGATAATCGCCTAATTGGCACAAGCAAATGAGTCTACATCTCGGCCACCCGAAAAACTGCGATACATACGGCAAGCCCTTGACAAAGCGACCTTTCGTTAACAACAATGCATTGCTTTTTCACAGTATTTGGTTTATAGACTACGGGAAATATGCGGGCGTATCCGCCGGGCCGACCTGCCGATAACTCCTTGCATATCCTGAGAACTCCTGAATTATTTGGTATCATCGGCAAACCGTCTTGCACAATCTGCAGAGTCAATGCACAAAAATTCGTGATGGATGGATACTGCAATCCGGAAATCTTTTCATGGCCATGAAGAATCCCGAGACGATATTCGATTGAGAGGCCCCTGGATCCCATGGCGACATGCGAAGAAAAATTCCTGTATTCCCTTAATGATCGGAAGGTTATTGATGATATCCTGAGACTCGCAACCGATCCGCGCCTTCCCGGAAGACAGCTGGAAAGCATCCTTGAGTATCTTTTTACCGTCGACAGACTCCATCTCTTGCCCAAGGCGGGAATATTTATTTCAGACCGGAAGACCGAAAAGCTTCTGCTAAAAGCACATGTGGGTTTTTCCGAAAAGGAGCGGGAACACTGCTGTGAAGTTCCCTTCGGCACCTGCCATTGCGGAACCGCCGCCGTAAGCGGCAGAGTGCAATCCTCAGATTGCCGGCCTGGAGCTGTCGGATCGAGATGCAAACAGGCAGGCAGGCATAGCCATCTCTGCCTGCCGATCGTCAGGGATTTCCTGCCCATGGGGATCGTCTGTTTGTATATTGCCCGAAACCATATCCATTCCAAGGAGGAGAGGCTACTGTTCAGCAGTGTCTGTCACATCCTCGGAGGCATCATAGAACAGGAAGAAATGGATACGCAATTGATCGATCTGGTCAAAGACCTGAGTGTATCGATTGTCGGTCTACGTGACGAAAAGAAATTTTCCGATTCGATTATCCAGGGCCTGAAGCATGGACTTCTTGTCGTCGACCTCAAAGGCAATATCCAACGAAGCAATCCCGTTGCCGAGACCATTCTCCAATCGTTTGCACCGCGCCTTGAGGGGCTGAACATGGCCGATGTCCTCGGTCCCGAGGCAGCAGACAGGATCATGCATACCCCGATACCAGGTTACTGGGAAAACGAATTGACCTTGACCTCGAACAAAGGGGAAAACAAGATCATCAGCTCTACCTCCGTCTCAAGAGAGGATGCCATGGGGAGACGGGTCGGCCATATCATCTCCTTCACCGATATCTCGGAAATCAAATATGTCCGGAAAGAGATGGAAAAGATGAACCGATTATCCACTGTTGCAGAAATCGCCGCAGCAGTCGCCCATGAAGTCCGCAATCCCTTGGCCGGAATCAAGATAATGGCCCAGTCCATTGATGAACAATCGATAACCAAAGAAGAACAACGGGAATGCTCCAGACGTATTGTCAGACAGGTCGACCGGTTGAATGAACTATTGACCGAATTCTTCTCCTATGCGCGACCGGCAACACCAAGAACCCGGCCCATCTCATTGATCGATATCCTCTCCGAGACGCGGCACCTGATCAGCAACAAACTGGCAAATAAGCAGATACTCTTCAAGGACAGGCATCAGGCCGGCCTCCCTCTCATCATTGCCGACCCCAACCAGATGCAGCAGGTCTTTCTGAATCTTTTTCTCAATTCGATCGAGGCAACGCCACAAGGTGGAATAATTGCTGTGACAACTCGACTCATCGAAGACCCGGATCTTCTGCGATACAAAAAAAAATATCCGGGTCTTCTGACCGGGAATCGGTATGTGAGGCTGCAATTCTCCGACAATGGGACAGGCATGTCTTCGGAAATCGCCGAAAAGGTCTTTGAGCCGTTTTTTACTACCAAAACAACCGGATCAGGACTGGGATTGTCCATCGTATACAGAACGCTCAAGGAAAACGGTGCCGCCATCGCAGTCAACAGCATTGAAGGCAAGGGCACAACATTTACCCTGTTTTTCAGGGCATCGGAGTAATGGGAAAAATAAAAAGTCATGGAACTAATTTCCATACGGGACTAAATAGAAGCTTCACCCTGATGATCGCAGAGTGCAACCACTGCAGAGGTCTTCACGGACCTGAAAGCCGTTTTGATGAGGCAAGATTATGAAAAGAGTACTGATTGTCGATGATGAAGAAAACATGCTCTGGATGCTGCAGAAAAACCTGAGCAAGAGCCTTCCCGAAATAGAAACCCTGGCAGCACGATCCGGGCATGAGGCCCTGGCCGTCCTCAAGGAAAAAAAGATCAATCTGGTAATAACGGATATCAGCATGCCGGGCATGAGCGGACTCGATCTGCTCATCGAGATCAACAATCATTTTCACGAGACCGGCGTTATCATTATGACGGCCTATCCTTCCAGCGCCTACGAACACGAGGCCATGCTGCGTGGATGCCTGCGTTTCATCGAAAAACCCTTTGATATAAAAGTAATGCGAAACATAGTAGAAGAGGTGTTGAGTCATGATCAGGGATTCCAGGGGACCATCGACGGAATCGAACTAATCGATATCGTCCAATTTAATGGACTTTCCCAGGCCACATCCGCTTTGAGGGTGACCACCGCCGATGGTGAGGGGATGATCTTTTTTAAAAATGGCGAGGTTATTCATGCGATCTGCGGAGATATAAGCGGAGAAGAGGCTTTTTATACTATCCTCGGCTTTCATGGCGGAACCCTGCAGAACATCAAAGGGGTCGAACCATCGGTTACCAGTATCGCCAACAAACTGGAATTTCTTCTCATTGAAGCGGCGGCAAAAAACGATGAGAAATCCGCCACCGGCCCTCATTCTCCACCCCCACGACCCATCACATCGGCATCTTTGCTGGTCGATGAAAAAACCGGCGATGAGCAGCCGGAAATGCTCGGAGTGGCAATTGAAGAACAATCAAAAACGACAGTCCCTCAACAGAGTGCACAACCAGATCACCCCCTAACAAGCGAGGAAGCGACAATGACGGATATTCAAAAAATCCTGGCGGAATTCACAAGTATCGAAGGTGTGCATACGGCATGTCTTGTGGGAAGGGACGGCTTTCTTTTGGACAGCCTTGCCCGGAAGGGAATTGATGCCGAAATGATCGGCGCCATTGCCTCCAGCGGCTTCGGATCGGCAGAATCGATGGGCAACCAGCTCGGGCAGGGAGATCTGACAATGACCATGATCGAGTATACCAACGGTCCGGTCATGTTTGCTCCGGTCGGAACGGAGGCCTTCCTGGTGATCGTCGCCGATAAAGAAACGAATCTCGGATGGATTAGAATTGCAATCAAAAAGAATTCAAAGGAAATTCGAAGAATTGCATCTCTCTAGGTCCCGGTAATTACGCGCGCCCTGCGTCCTTGGTGAAAAAAAACATCGCCCATTTTTTCAATCAGTCGCTGAGATGCCGTTCCAGCTCCAGAGCGGTGCTGAGCTCGGCGAAGCGGGGCTCATATTTTTTGATCAGCATCCGGGCCTTGGCCAGCCATTCCTCACGTGTCGTCATTAAGAAAAGGAAGATCGGATGATCCGGCATATGGCGGATGATGAAATGGTAGTTTCCTGTCGTTATCAGGATGTCGTCTGTCACCTGGTCATCGGCTAAGAGTCTGATTGCCTTAGCGTTTGATTTTACTATCGAGGCAAGGTAGGCGGAAGCGGCAGCCGTTTCAATATCCGGGCGCCTGCTTACCTCGGCAATGGACATGCCGTCGTCAACGGTCACCACGGCAGCCGCCAAGATCCCCGGGAGTTCCTGTGCCATCTGTTGTACGAGTTGCTGGATTTTCTGGATCATTGTCTTTCCATCAATAAGGGGTATCTGGCAATCAAGAAGAATTCTGTGACCAGTATACCATCCCGTGCAGGGAAAGTGAAAAAATAATGGGGTGTTTTTTCAGGAAATATTTAGAGTGCCATGCGGATCCTTACCTATCTCACACTGATCATAACCATGCTCTTCTGGGGCGGAACCTTCATCGCCGGCCGGGTACTGGCCGCATCGGTTCCGCCGGCCAGCGCAGCCTTCCTCCGTTTTGCAATCGCCTCGGCGGTCCTTGTCCTGTTGACTCGAGCGGGCAAACTGCCGCATCCTTCCGGCAGTCAATGGTTTTTTCTAATCCTGCTGGGTCTCACCGGCGTCTTCAGCTACAACCTTTTTTTCTTTACCGGTCTCAGGTATATAGGCGCCGGTCGCGCCTCCCTTATTATCGCCAGCACACCACTGGTGATCTCCATTCTGGCTGCGATATTTTTCGGAGAACAGCTGACGCGGCGGCGAATGTTCGGGATCCTCCTATCGCTTGCCGGAGCAGTGATCGTGATCAGCAACGGCCATCCCGGTATGGTCCTCAGGCTCGGCTTTGGTCCCGGGGAGAAGGCCCTGCTCGGTTGTGTGGTCAGCTGGGCCGCCTATTCTCTGATCGGCAGGAAAGTCCTTTCTACCATGTCACCGCTTGCTGCAGTCTGCTATTCATCGATAATCGGCACCCTGCTGCTCTTCTGGCCCGCCTTTCATGAAGGACTCCTGAGACGGCTTCCCGGTCTGTCTTTCACCGATTGGGCAAGCCTGTTCTATCTGGGAGTCTGTGGAACCGTCATTGGTTTTTCCTGGTATTACAGCGGCATAAAGAAGGTCGGTGCCATGCGGGCCGGGGTATTCATCAACCTTGTCCCCCTCTTTGCCCTCCTCCTTGCCTGGTTCATCCTGAACGAAACGATCCGGCCCGTGGTGCTCGTCGGCGGCATCCTGATCCTTGCCGGCGTGGCATTGACGAATGTTTCCGGGGCAAGAGGAACAGGGAAAAAGTAGCCTTGATGAATTCTGCAGATCGATGTCCTTGAAAAAGGCCCCAGAGAGATCAGGGGCAACAGGGCAATTTACTACGATACACCACTGACCCGCCGGCGGGGATGTTACGGATGCCGAAAAAATTTCCTTGCCAAATACCTCCTTTTATGACCTAAAGAAATCTGATTGTCGTCCGGCGTTGAAATTTCTTCCTCTCGTGCTCCGGACTTCGCCCGGTAGCGGAAGGAAGAGAAGAGGTCTTCTTCAGGACAGGACTGTTTTTACGGAGCAGGAGATGCGCTGCGTCATACAAAGGGTCAGCAGTGCCCGGGTCATGACCGACGGGCAATGTGTCGGGACCATCGGCCGGGGTCTTGCCGTATTGATCGGCATCCACGGCAACGACTCGGAAAAAGAGGCCCGATGGATGGCCGACAAGATCGTAGGTCTGAGGATATTTGCGGATCGGCAAGGGCTGATGAACCTCTCTCTCTTGGATATTGGCGGCGAGATGCTTATCGTCTCCCAATTCACCCTCTACGGCGACTGCCGAAAGGGCAGGCGTCCCGGGTATTCATCAGCGGCACGGCCTGAAGTCGCTGAACCGCTGTATGAATATTTTATACAACGGGTACGCCAGCAGGGGATCGCCGCCGCCACCGGCAGGTTTCAGGCTGTAATGCAGGTGCAACTGGTCAATGACGGACCGGTCACCCTCCTGCTTGATTCAGCCGGATCCTTTTGATTGGCACCAATGCAGGTTACTTTTTCTCCTTAAACAGACAGGAATTCTACTCATGCCTTTTACTCCGGGAAAATCCTATTCAGGCTTCATCCTGAAAAAATCATTGACCATCGACGAAATAAAATCAAAGGTATTTCTTTTCGAGCACAACCGGCTTGGATGTCCGCTTCTGGCCATTAAAAACGACGATCAGAACAAGACCTTTGCCGCCGCCTTCAACACCATCCCGACGGATTCCACCGGTGTTGCCCATATTCTCGAACATTCGGTCCTGATGGGATCGAAGAAATATCCGGTCAAGGATGTCTTTGGAGAGATAAACAAAGGCGGACTGATGACCTTCCTGAACGCAATGACCGGCTCGGACATCACCTACTACCCTTTTGCCACAAGAAACCTGAAAGAATATTTCAACCTGATGGATATCTACTGTGATGTCGTCTTCAATCCGCTGCTCGAACAGACCACCTTTGAGCAGGAAGGATGGCATTACCACCAGGAGACGCCCGATATGCCTCTTCAGTTTCAAGGCGTCGTCTTCAACGAGATGAAAGGGGCGTTCTCCGATCCGATCAGATCGATCTTCCATCACATATTCGGTGGCCTGATGCCCGGCTCCACTTACGCCCATGAATCCGGAGGCGATCCGAAAAATATCCCCGATCTCTCCTACGAACGGTTCTGCGATTTTCACAGGCGGCACTATCATCCGTCAAACGGCATCTTTTTTGTCTATGGAAACGCACCGCTTGCCGATGAACTCGCCTATCTGCAGAACAGATTTCTGATCCACTTCAAAGAAAGAGAACAACGACGCCGGATCGAGCCGGGCAGGCTGATCACCACACCTGTTTTCATAACCGATACCTATGCCGTCGAGCAGACCAATACGGAGGAAAAGACCTTCCTTGCCGTGGGAACCAGCGTCTCCGACGTCCTCGACCGGGAGCGGAATACCGCCTTCCAGATCATTGCCAACATTCTCTATAATTCCGATGCCTCACCGCTGAAAAATGCAATCATCTCCAGCGGCCTGTGCAAGGATTTCGGCGGCCTATATCTGTTCTCATCCTCCTTTCAAACCTTCATGGTCACCTATCTTGTCGGCAGTGAGGCATCGCATAGAGACGACTTTTTGAACCTGTACACCTCGACCCTGACGACCATGGCAGAAAACGGCCTCGATTACGACCTGGTTCTGTCCGAGTTGAACAAACACGAATTCGGTGTCCGGGAGGAGGCCTCCAAGGCCCAGCGGGGTCTGGATCTGATCGGCAAGGCGATGGTGGCCTTCAAATACGACACCGATCCCTTTACCAACCTGGAAAACGAAGAGCTTATCCATACGATTCGGCAGAAGGCACTGAACACAAGGTATTTCGAGGACCTCATCCACCGCTACCTCTTGGACAACCAGGCGACGGTGGTTGTCACCCTTGTCCCGGACGCCCAAAAGCTCCTCGAAGGGATAAAGGAAGAAAAGCAAAGACTGCAGGACTATTCCTCGACACTCTCCTTATCCGAACGGGAAGCCCTGATAACAAGGACCAAGGAACTGAAGCGCCTGCAACAGACGCCGAACGCCCCTGAAACCCTTGCCTTGCTCCCCCAGCTGACACTTTCCGATCTGTCGACCGATATTGATTTCCATGCCGTCCAACCGGCCGAAATGTTCAACAGACAAGTCCTGATCAGCGAACTTGACACCAATCATATCAGCTACCTGGATATAGGATTCGATTTCTCCTGCCTGCCTGAACGGTTTCTGCCCTGGCTTGATCTTTTCGGAACCGTCGTCAGCGAAATAGGCACCGATAAAATGGACTATATCCGTTTTGCCAAAGAGGTCGCCACCTTCACCGGCGGCTTCTCCCACTCTCTGATCACCTACGGAATACGAAACGCCCCGGACAGGATTCGGCCTGTCCTCTGGCTGCACCTGAAGTGTCTGCCGGAGTACCTGGAACGAACCCTGCACCTCATGGCCGAGGTCTTTTCAGAGATCTCTTTTACAGACAGAACACGCATCAGGGAGATCGTTGCCCGGGAATTCGCCTGGGATGAGCATTCCGCCCAGAGCGAGGGGTATAATCTGCCGATGATGCGCGTCTTTTCCCATTTGAGCACAGCCGGCAGATATAATGAACTCTTCAGCGGTGTCAGCAGTTACCAAAGCGTCAAGGAACTGGCAAAAAAGTACGATACCATGGAGGCGTCTTTTCTGAACTGCCTCCAGGAAATGGCAAGCCTGCTGTTCAACCGCAACAACCTCATCATAGCCGTTGCCGGTGAAGCCCAAGAGATAACAAAGTTCAGCGATATCGGCGGCTGCATCGTCGATGCCCTTGCCGACAAGCCGGTGACAAAACAGGAGATCAGCCCCATCGACATCCCCGACCATGAGGCCTTCATCACCTCCTCCGAAGTCGTCTTCGTGGCCCAGGGAGGCACCCTGCTGACCGGCGGCTGCGGCTATAACGGCCATTTCGAGGTCCTGAAGACCTATCTCTCCAGGGATTACCTGTGGAATACCGTCAGGCAGATGGGAGGTGCCTATGGCTGTTTCATCCAGTTCAGTCATATCACAGGCAACCTGGCCATTGTCAGTTACCGTGATCCGCAGGTCAGGAAAACCTATCAGGCCTATGACGGGATCCCTGAAATCATAGCCAAGCTGGACCTGCCGAAAAAGGTGCTGGAACAGATCATCATCGGGACCTACGGCAACTTCGACCCGCATCAAAGTCCGGCCGCCAAGGCGGCGACCGCGCGGAACGAATACCTGAGCGGCATAGACATCGACTATAAACGCCAGCGTCTGATGGAGATCGTATCCACCACCATCGCTGATCTGAGGGTCTTTTCCTCCGCATTTGCACATATGAAAGGCTATCGGGCCGCCATCGGCAACCGCACAAAAATTGAAAACGACAAAGATCTTTTTGATCAACTGACGGAGCTTTAATCATGACACAGAATCATTTTGACACATCCGCGTCCGAATGGGACCAGAAGTTACGCAGAGTTGAACTGGCGAAGGCAATAGCCGAAAACATCGCCCTTCTCCCCTTGACTGCCACGATGACGGCAATGGAGTACGGCTGCGGCACCGGACTTGTCGGTCTTGCCCTTGCTCCCCGGCTCCTGTCGCTGACCGCAGTGGACACCTCCACCGGCATGCTCGCTGTCTTAGAGCAGAAGATAAAGGAAGCCGGGCTCACAAACGTCATCTCCCGGCTTCTGGATCTGAGCGTCGACGACTGTGCAGACCATTTTGATCTTATCTTTTCGGCGATGACCCTGCACCATATTGATGACACCGAAAGCATCCTGAAAAAGATGGCTGGGTTGCTCAACGGTAACGGGTACCTGGCAATTGCCGACCTGGACAGTGAAGATGGGTCCTTCCATTCTCCGGGGGCCGGGGAAAAGCACAACGGGTTCGACAGGACAACCCTTGCTGAAACCGTCCGTGAACTGGGATTTTCCTCCATCACCCTCAGGACGGTACACACCGTCACCAAAACCGGAAAGAACGGCACACCTCGCGACTATCCCGTTTTTCTGCTCACAGCGCAGAAATAGCATGTCGTAATGGAAAATAACGGGTATTTTGTTCGTTTTTGCTATCTCTTGTCTCACACTAAACTTCAAAGGAGAATTCGATGCTCTACTCTTCTGAAATCAAGGAAATGTGCCAGGTTGCACTGGGGACGAATCATGGTCCGGCCCCCATCCCCCAGGAGGGGGGATGGACCCAGGTCAGGGAGGTCGGCGATGTCAGCGGGCTGACCCACGGGATCGGCTGGTGCGCCCCCCAGCAGGGAGGCTGCAAACTGACCCTGAACGTCAAGGGGGGGATCATCGAAGAGGCCCTGGTCGAGACCATCGGCTGTACCGGCATGACCCATTCCGCCGCGATGGCCTCCGAGATCCTCCCCGGCAAGACCATTCTCGAGGCCCTGAATACCGATCTGGTCTGTGATGCAATCAATGTTGCGATGCGCGAGCTGTTCCTGCAGATCGTCTATGGCCGAAGCCAATCTGCCTTCTCCGAGGGAGGTCTGCCTATCGGCGCAGGACTTGAAGACCTGGGCAAAGGGCTGCGTTCCGTCTGCGGAACCATGTACGGAACCAAGGCCAAGGGGCCGAGATACCTTGAAATGGCCGAGGGCTATGTGACCGATATCGCTCTTGATAAAAACGACGAGGTCATCGGCTACAGGTTCGTCAACCTGGGTCGGATGATGGATATGATCAAGAAGGGCGAAGACCCGGGCACGGCCATGGAAAAGGCCTCCGGTTCCTATGGCCGTTATGCCGAGGCAGTCAAAACCATCGACCCGCGAAAAGAGTAAGGAGGAAGCATGGCACTGTTTGAAAGTTTCGAGAGACGGATCGGTCAGATCATCCCGGTCCTTGAAAAATATGGGATGAACACCCTTGAGGAGGCCAAGAAGGTCTGTGACGATCATGGTGTCGATGTGGCGGCAATCGTTAGAGGCATCCAGCCGATCTGCTTTGAAAATGCCGTCTGGGCCTATACGCTGGGCGCCGCAATCGCCATCAAAAAAGGCCAGAAGAAGGCCTCCGATATTGCGGCCACCCTGGGAGAAGGCCTCCAGGCCTTTTGTATTCCGGGCTCAGTTGCCGATGACAGACAGGTGGGAATCGGCCACGGCAACCTGGCTTCGAGACTGCTAAAGGAAAAGACCAGGTGTTTCGCCTTCCTCGCCGGTCACGAGTCCTTTGCCGCTGCCGAGGGAGCCATCGGCATTGCCAAGTCGGCCAACAAGGTCCGCAAAGAGCCGCTGAAGGTGATCCTGAACGGCCTGGGCAAGGACGCCGCCAAGATCATCTCCCGGATCAACGGCTTCACCTATGTGCAGACCAAATTCGATTACGCCACCGGCACGCTGCGGGTGGTGGCGGAGACCCCCTATTCCGACGGTGACCGAGGCAAGGTTCGTTGCTTCGGGGCCGACGATGTCCGGGAGGGTGTGGCCATCAACCACATGGAAGGCGTCGATGTCTCCATCACCGGTAATTCCACCAATCCAACCCGGTTTCAGCATCCCGTGGCCGGGACCTATAAAAAGGAATGCCTCCTGCAGGGAAAAGACTATTTTTCCGTGGCTTCCGGCGGCGGTACCGGGCGGACGCTGCACCCGGACAATATGGGCGCAGGACCGGCCTCCTACGGCATGACCGATACCATGGGGCGCATGCATTCAGACGCTCAATTCGCCGGATCATCATCGGTGCCCGCCCATGTGGAGATGATGGGCCTGATCGGCATGGGCAACAACCCGATGGTCGGCGCCTCGGTGGCAGTGGCGGTGGCCCTGGAACAGGCCTCATAACAAGGCGAGCCGGCCCGCTCTACGAGTGTTCAGCACAGACAGGAGCGCCGACCGCCTGCGGACGGCGCTCCTCGACTGTGCAGGGAAAGATCCGGCATATCCACATGTCCCTTAAGCGGCCGGATTGGGGATTTTATTTCGATCCGGAGGGCGGAGAAGGGGACATGGCAGGCTCCTTGGTCTTGTCGGAAGGGGCTGTGGCCGCATGAATCTTTGCCTTTGCCTCGGCATACCATCTTTTCACCGTGATCTTCACCGAATGCCAGAAGCCTTTGCCTTCTTCCGTCCCTGTTTTTACCGCCTCATTTCCTTTCTCCTTGGTCTTCTTCCAGGTCTCGGAGCTCTTCTGTCTGGTTTTTTCGAATGTTTCCTTGGTTGCCTTGCCGATGTCCTCTACTGTTTTCCCTACCTCTTTCCCTACCTTATGCCAGGTTCCCTGATTCTCTTCAGCCTGAACCGAAGAACACAGAGGACCTGCAAAAACCGTCAGAACGGTAAGACTGATTATTGTCAGGATCCCTCTTGTCAGCTTCATCCGCTTTACCCTCCATGCTTATCGTGAATAGGTTGCCAGATAGTCGAGGATCTGCTCCATGGTCCGGTTGATCCCCGAATTCTTTTCACTACCGTCTGCAATCTGCCTCTCCGTCTGGATCCAGGGACCCGGCACCAGCTCATGCCGGCAGTTGTCGAGCAGCAAGCGGGCACTCTCGGCCGTTGTCTCGAGATGGAACTGCAGGGCGATGACTCTCTTGTCAAGGACAAAGGCCTGATGTCGGCAACCATTGCTCGCATAAAGATGGACAGCCCCGACAGGCAGGTCGAAGGTGTCGCCGTGCCAATGAAAGACCGTTTGGGTCTTGGGGAGAATCTCACGAAGAGGCTCGGGTATATTTTCGCCCCTGACCACCGGAAACCAACCGATCTCCTTGTCCTTGTTGGCTTGCACCTTTGCTCCGAGGACATCGGCCACCAGCTGTGCCCCCAGACAGATGCCGAGAACAGGTTTTTCCGCCTCAATCGCCTGCCGGAGGAAGACCTTTTCCGGACCAAGCCAGGGATATCCCTGCTCATCATAGATACCCATCGGACCGCCCATGACCACGAGCATTGCAAACGATTCCAGCTCCGGGAAGGAGTCTCCGGCATGGAGACGTGTTGCGGACAGCTTGTGTCCGTTACGCTTCGCCCATTGTTCAATAGCCCCTAAGCCTTCGAACGGTACGTGCTGCAGCCACTGTATATTCATCTCTGATCCTCTGCTGGTTCGACCTGCCCTGATAATCTTCCTATTTGCTGAATATTGACCGAGCCTTATTCCCCGGTCTCATCTCATTATCTCTGCAGCGGACGTTTATTGGTCACGTAACAAGCCACTCCGCCGATGGTTCTGCACTGCACATTGTTGAATGTATCGTGTCACCCCTGCAGAATTGAAAGGTTTTTGCGAGGCTTTCGAGTTTGAGGGCCTCGTAAATACACCCAGAGCCAGCAGGGGCTGCAGTATAAACCCAAATTCGATTATCGCCTTCACTGTAACCATTTACTTTTCAGACGCAAGACGCTTCCCCTGCCGATCGACGCTCTGAGCGATGGTGTTTCCGGGGCCCTTCCGTATTTTCTTTAATCGTGTCTTTACAAAAAAGTCCTGCAGGTCTAAAAAGAAGGCGTTGAACACCGTCCAATGGTCGCATGTCGTTTTTGTCGGAAAAGACAAATGGTCAAAAACCTGGCGGCGGGACCTGCCGCACCTGAGAAAAACAGTGCCTGGGAACAATGCCGGAATCACAAAAAAAATCAGCACGATATGCTGCAATCGAAACCCTATGCAGGCTGAAGCGTACGCCTCTGCCGGTGGACCTTCTCTTCGAGGAAATCTGCAAGGAATGTACGCTGTCCGGAGCGGACCGTCGTCTGGCCATGAACCTGATCTACGGAGTGCTGCGTCAACGTCAATACCTCGATTGCTGCCTTGCCGTCTTCTGTCGGCGTCCGTTGACAAAGCTTCATCCCTTTGTCCATCATGCCCTCGCAGTCGGCCTCTATCAGCTGCTCTTTCTTGACAGGATACCCGAATCCGCCGCGGTCAACGAAACGATCAAGGCAATGCATATCGTCCACCTGCCGATACAACTGCAGGGTTTTGTCAATGGGGTGCTGCGAACAAGTCTCAGGCAAAGGCATCGTCTGCCCGCCGTCGGCGGCCCCGATCTCGACGGAGCACCGATCCTGAATCATCCCGTTTGGTTGACGGAACGCTGGCACAGACACTTCGGCAGGCAGGAGATGTTCAGGATCTGTGACTGCAACAACCGGCGTCCGCCCCTCGTCCTGCGGGTAAACCGCCTGGTAACGACCAGAAACGACCTCTGTACCCTGCTCGGACAAAACGGCATCTCCGCCGGACCGGGCTCCCATGCTCCGGATGCCGTTATCCTGCCTGAGTATAACGGTCCGGTACAGGAACTGCCCTGGTACGACCGAGGGGCTTTCCAGGTGCAGGACGAGTCGGCACAGCTTGTCAGTCTTTTGCTTGCACCCTTCCCGCAACACGGACATTTCCTCGACGGCTGCGCGGGTCTTGGCGGCAAGACCAGCCACATCGTCGAGCTTACGGCCGGCCTTGATGCAACCGTTACCGCGGTCGAACCAACGGCGGGACGCCTGCTGCTGCTGCGGGAAAATCTGGCGCGTCTCCACCCGCAATTGCCGGTAGCCATTCACCATGGGACCCTGCTCGATTTTTCTCTTCTGACAAACCATCGTTTTGACCGCATCCTGATCGATGCCCCCTGCTCCGGGACCGGCGTAATACGACGCCACCCGGAAATCCGGTGGAACCAATCGGCAACCAATATTTCCGGATATGCGCAGATACAGCGACAGCTGCTGGACATCGCATCGAACCTCCTGGTCGCTGGCGGGACCCTCGTCTATGCAACCTGCTCTCTGGAACCGGAAGAAAATGAGGAGGTGGCCATCGATTTTCTCAGGTCGCATCCGTCCTTTGAACGCTCCGACTGCGGCCCATTCCTGCCCGCCTCGGCACGACAATTTATAAACGACGGCTTTTTCCAGCCGCACCCGACTTCCTCCTCGGACGGATTTTTTGCTGCCAGGTTTTCAGCGGTCCGCACCTGAACGACGTTCTCGTCCGAACCTCTCCGCCACAAACAACAACTATGAATATGAAAGGATTTTCTTTGCGTTACACAGCTTCCTGTTGTACATTTTCCCCAGTGGGCAACAACTGCAACCTCTAATTAAACAACATGGGATGGTTCATGGCGGAAATAAAAAGCACAATGGAAAAGGTCCTGGAAAGGGCGGCAAAGATGGCGGCCGATGCGGAAGACCAGGGGAACAATGAAGACCTTGACAGACTCGGTATGAAGATTGCGGCCGACTTTCTCGGCGGATCGGGCAAAAACCTGATGAAAGACCTTCTGAAACAGCCCGCCCAACACCAGATGGCCATCCGGGCCGGAATGTCCAGCACACTTCTTCGCAACATCGTACTGCCCCGGAGCAAGGAGCTTATCGAGACCGGCAACAAGGCCCTGGAAGGCATCCTTGATCTGGCCCGGTCATCGGGAGAACTCTCCGCCATATGTTCCGAGATAACACAGCTGTTGGGGCAATATAACCAGCATAAGGAACAGTTGAAACAACAGCTCGAACAGGCCGTACGTGCCCAAATCGAACAGAAGATGGGGGGCCAGGGAGGAAAGCTTTCCGGTCAGGTCACAATGAACCCGGCAATGCACCCGCAGTATCAGGAGGAATGGGCCCGAATGCTCAGCGACCTCAACAACCAATACAACCAAGCCCTGGACCAACGAAAGAAGATGATAGAAGAACGTCTGTCTTCCTGATAGAGTGAATGCATCGGCCATGGTTCATCAAAGACGAGTTGCAAAAGTTCAAGCGGCACTGCGAAGAAAAAAGCTCGATGCCGTCCTTATCGGCCAACCGGAAAACCGTCGATATCTCTGCGGGTACTCCGCCCCGGATCATGGGATCGGTGAGAGTGCGGGTGTGCTTCTTATTCCCGCCGCCGGCCGGATTCACCTGCTGACTGATTTTCGCTTTCAACTCCAGGCGGAGGCGGAAGCGGCTGATGCCGTTATCACCCTGTATCCCAAAGGACTGCTGGCCCTGTTGAAGGTCCTGCTGCCTGATCTGGGCATCAAAAGGTTAGGGTTCGAAAGCGGGTACACCCTCCACTCCTCCGCTGAAGAGCTGAGGGAAAAATGCGCCGGTGTGGGCATCTCGCTGACCCCTCTTTCGAGCCTTGTCGAAGACCAGCGTCTTATCAAGGATGAAGACGAAATCGACAGGATCCGGACCTCGGTCAAACTGAATGAGCAGGTCTTCCGGGAGGCCTCGGCCGAAGACCTCCGGGGAAGGACCGAGATTGATCTCGCCCTTGCCATCGAGTCCCGGATGCGGCTGCTTGGGGCCCAGGAACCGAGTTTTCAGACTATCGTTGCCACCGGCAGCCGAAGCGCCCTGCCCCACGCCGTGCCCGGCCCCGTGGTCCTGCTTGAAAATCAACCGTTGATGATAGATATGGGGTTGATTCTGAACGGCTATTGTTCCGATATGACCAGGACATCCGCCAATGGCGTCGCAGATGCCAGATATCTTGAGATCCACAGGCTGGTACGAAAGGCCCAGCAGGCCGGGATCCGTGCTATCCGGGCCGGAGTGAGCGCCCACAAGGTCGATCGGGCGGCAAGAAAGGTCATAGCCGATGCCGGTTACGGCAGGTATTTCGGCCATGCGCTGGGGCACGGCGTGGGCCTTGCCGTCCATGAAGCCCCCCGCCTCTCCTCGCTGAACAGAAAGAGCCTCAGGTCCGGGATGATCGTCACGGTCGAGCCCGGCATCTACATCTCCGGCTGGGGAGGAGTCAGGCTGGAAAATATGGTCGTAGTCCGTGAGGATGGCTATGAGATTCTCAATTCCGATACCACCTGGCTTGATATATGAAAAAATCGCAAAAATACTTTGTCCTCGATACCAACGTCCTGCTGCACAACCCTGAATCGATAACCTCCTTCGACGACAACTGGGTCATCCTGCCGATGACGGTGATCGAAGAACTGGACAATTTCAAACGGCATAACGATGAACTTGGGCGAAGCGCCCGTCACGTCATCCGTCAGCTCGATCAATTCCGCGGCCGGGGAAGCTTGAAGGACGGAGTGAAGATGGAAAACGGCGGCACCCTGCAGATCTGGGTCGAGCATAAGGACATGCCGGGAACCTGCATGGACATGTCGGTACCCGATAACCGCATCCTTGCCGTCGCCCATTCCCTGCATTCTCAAGGAGAACGGGTCATTTTTGTCTCCAAGGACATCAACTCCCGTCTGAAAGCAGACGCTCTCGGACTCGGGGTCATGGATTTCGAGAAGCAGAAATGCAACTTCGACGAACTCTATACCGGCTGGAGCGAAGCACAGGTGGCCACCGAGGTCATCGACCGGTTCTATTCCAGTGAGACGCTGACCAGTCCGGAGTTTGACTTTCTAGCCAATGAGTTCGTCATTCTCCGGGATGCAAATAATCCCAAGCATTCCGGACTCGGTAGGGCCATCGACCAAAACAGCCTCACCCACCTGAACTCAAAATTCGATGTCGCCTGGAACATCCATCCCCGGTCGAAAGAGCAGCGGATGGCCCTGGAGCTGCTGATGCACCCGGAGGTCGACCTGGTGTCCCTCATCGGCCGGGCAGGCACAGGCAAGACGCTGCTGGCCTTGGCTGCAGGTCTTGAATGCGTCCTCCATCAAAACGGTTTCGAAAAACTCCTGGTTTCCCGTCCGATCATTCCGATGGGTAAGGATATCGGCTATCTACCGGGAACAAAAGATGACAAACTCAGCCTATGGATGCAGCCCATCTTCGATAATCTTACCTATCTGCTGCGTCTGCACCACAAACTGGATGAAGGCACCGTCCAACAGAAGATCGATAGGCTGTTAAAGGACCAGCAGATAGAACTCGAGGCCTTGACCTATATCCGGGGACGTTCCATTCCAAAACAGTATATCATCATTGATGAGGCCCAGAATCTGACCCCACACGAGGTAAAAACAATCATCTCCAGGGCCGGAGAAGGAACCAAGATGATCTTGACCGGCGATCCGAACCAGATTGACAATCCCTATCTCGACTCCTCGTCGAACGGCCTGTCGTACGCCATCGAAAAGCTGAAGGGGCAGACGATCTACGGACACGTCACCTTGAGCAAGAGCGAACGGAGTCCGCTGTCGGCAATAGCAGCTGATTTCCTTTGAAATTACGTGATTGCTGATCTTGGTTTGATAATTGAACTCCCGTTCTTCAGGGATTTTTATACCGGGTAGCCCACCATGCGCCAGATTGTACTCGACGAATTATCTCCGATGGAGAAGGACAATATCGATTCCTACCTGAAGCGGACATTGCGGCCGGGTCCGATGGTCGGCCTTTATTGGCTCATGCTGACTCCGGACCTTCTGTCGGCTGCCCAGCAGGGACATGCCCAATGCGGACCCTTTTACCTGGCGGTGGAAGTTGAGAAGGCCTGCGTCCGTTTTGAACTGCTCGTCCGCGGTCATGCCAATCTCCACTGTTCCTGCATCGCCTATGCAACACCGTTGCAACGCCAATTTGTCCTCGACTTCATCGACAAAATGATTACTGAAGAATTGATCCGTGCATAATTTCAAGGGATACCCTCCCCTCCGGCCTGCAACCCGTCATTGAGGAGCTACAATGAACACTTCCGTCGATTCAACAGCCGGCTTCATTGAGGCCGTCTATCAAAGGATGCAACCCACTGTCGATCTCGTCCGATCCAGACTCGGCCGTGCCCTCACCTATGCCGAAAAGGTCCTTTATGGTCATCTTGCCGATGTCTCCGAGGCAGAGTTGGTACCGGGAAGCTCCTATATCAAGACCCGTCCTGACAGGATCGCCCTCCAGGACGCCACGGCCCAGATGGCCATCCTGCAGTTCATGCTGGCAGGCAAGGATCAGGCGGAGGTGCCGGTAACCATTCATTGCGATCATCTGATCCGAGCCAGGAAGGGTGCAGCCCCCGATCTGGCAACGGCCAGGATCGAACACAGGGAAATCTATGATTTTCTTGCCTCGGCCGCCGGACGCTACGGTTTCGGTTGCTGGCTGCCCGGCGCCGGCATTATCCACCAGGTGGTCCTCGAACAGTACGGCTTTCCGGGCCTGATGGTGCTCGGCACCGACTCCCATACCCCAAACGCCGGCGGCCTCGGGGCCTTCGCCTCGGGAGTAGGCGGCGCGGATGCGGTCGATGTCATGGTCGGCCTGCCCTGGGAGGTCCTGCATCCCACCATCATCGGTGTCCGTCTCAGCGGACAACTGCAAGGCTGGGCGGCTCCGAAGGACGTGATCCTGAAACTTCTGGGAATGCTCACCTGCGCCGGAGGGACCAACCGGGTCTTCGAGTATTTCGGTCCCGGCGCCGAAACCATCTCCTGTACCGGCAAGGCCACCATCTGCAACATGGGGGCCGAACTCGGGGCGACGACCTCCATCTTCCCCTATGATCTCAAGATGAGGGACTTTCTGCGGGCATGCGGCCGCAGTGAGGCCGCCGATCTGGCCGACAAATACCGGTCGCTTCTCCGTGTCGACGACGAAGTGGAGGCAAAACCCGAAGACCATTACGCCCAGGTCATCGATCTCGATCTCAGCACCCTCGAGCCGCATGTCGTCGGACCGCACTCGCCTGACCGCGCGACGCGCGTTGTCGATATGGCCGAATATGTCGGCCGGGAAGGGCATCCGGCCAATATCACCTACGCACTGGTTGGATCCTGCACCAACTCCTCCTACGAGGATATGGGTCGGATCGCAGCGATGGCCGAGGAGCTGATCGCCAAGGGCCTCAGATTGCGTATCCCCCTCCTGATCACTCCGGGCTCGGAGCAGGTCCGCGCCACCATTGCCCGCGACGGCCAACTCACCAAACTGGAAGCCATCGGAGCGACCGTCCTTGCCAACGCCTGCGGCCCCTGTATAGGTCAATGGCAACGGGAAGGGATAGAACCGGGCTTTGCGAACTCCATCATCACCTCCTACAACCGGAATTTCCCAAAACGCAATGACGGCAACAGCGGAACCTGCAGCTTTATCGCCAGTCCGGAAACCTGCATGGCATATGCCCTGTTCGGTACCTTTGCCGTCAATCCGTACACCACGGAGATGGAGGATGCCGAAGGCATTCCGTTTACCCTCACGGCCCCTGAAAAGGTCCCGGAGGTCCCGTTGCAGGGCTTTGTCCGCGATGAGGAAGGATTCCTGTCGCCGGTGGAAAACAGAATGGATATCCGGGTTCATATTGCGCCCGGTTCAGACAGACTGGCCTTTCTTACACCCTTTCCTCAATGGGACGGCAAAGACTTCGAGGGTCTTCGCCTTTTGGTAAAGGCCAAAGGGAAATGCACCACCGACCATATCTCTCCTGCCGGTCCATGGCTCAAATACCGCGGCCACCTGGATAATATCTCCAACAATATCTTTGCCGGGGCCGTCAATGCCTTTTCCGGAGAGGCCGGAAAGGGACGCAATCAGCTGTCGGGCAAAATCGAGGCCTTTAACGATATCGCCCGTGCCTATGCCGCTGCGAATCAGAGATGGGTTGTGGTCGGCGACAGCAATTACGGTGAGGGTTCCTCCCGAGAACATGCAGCGATGAGCCCCAGGCATATGGGCTGTCTTGCCGTCATCACCCGTTCTTTTGCCAGGATCCATGAAACCAACCTGAAGAAACAGGGGATTCTCCCACTGACCTTTGCTGACGATTCAACCTATGATGACGTCAGGGAAGACGATCGTATCGATCTGATGGGGCTTACCGAACTTGCCCCCGGCAGCGCCATCCGGGCCGTCTTTTCCCACGCGGACGGAACATGCACGGAATGCAGACTGAGCCATTCATTGAATAAAGAACAGATCCAATGGTTCATCGCCGGATCCGCCCTGAATTTCATCAGGGGCTGACCGGGCCCGTGCCGAAACGACCCTCATGGGCATCAACGAGCCGATAAGGCGGTCTTGGGTTTGTTGATTTTCTCGCGGCACTCCCGGCAGATTCCGACAAATTCCAATCGATAACCGAGAATCGTATAGCCATTGATCTGGACCTCCGGCAGACCGTAGACTTCCTCCCGGTTGAGATGCAGATTGTCGAGCCGCTGGCAGTGTAGACAGAAGATATGGTCGTGGTCGCTGACATCGCCGTCGAAACGTTTCTGTCTGCCGCTCACTTCCCGTTTGGCGATAAGTCCGGCCTGGGCCAATATCTCAAGGTTGCGATAGACTGTAGCCAGACTGATTCTCGGCAGTACTTTCTTTACACGATCATAGAGTTCGTCGGCGGTGAGATGCAATCCACTTCCCTTTAATTCCTGTAGAATTATCTCCCGCTGATGGGTCATTCGTAGCAGCATATTTCCCCATTAAAGATAATTATTACTAAAAGTAATTGATTATCGTTACCATGTCAAGGGGGCGCAAGGTCACGGAGCAGAACAAATTTTTCTCTATTTCCTTTCCCACCGGGAAAAATGTTTTATAGTAAGTGTTCTTCCGTCGCTGTGTAACCCGGAAACGCTGTATTGCTCCGTGCTCCTCCGCGATTCGATAATGTCTTGGGTATCTTGAAAAATCTGAGCAAGGTGGTCCATGGTGAACCGTAGCCGATTATGCAACAACCAATCATAGAAGTTATCCACCTGAGAAAGGTCTTTCACAAGACCGAGGCCGTAAAGGATGTCTCTTTTTCAGTCCGGAAGGGAACATGTTTCGGGCTGCTCGGCCCGAACGGCGCCGGAAAGACGACCACCCTGGAGGTCATCGAGGACATCATCCCCGCTTCCTCCGGACAGATCCTCTATAAAGGACACTCCAGGAACGAGCTGTTCCGGGAGGAAATCGGCATTCAATTTCAGCATACCTCCCTGCTGAACTTCCTTTCGGTGAAAGAGACCCTGCAGTCCTTCCATAAGCTCTTCCATAATCCGGTGGATCTCGACGAACTGGTGAACCGCTGCGATCTTTCCACAATCATCAACCGACGCAACAACAAACTCTCAGGTGGCCAGCAGCAGCGGCTGATGGTGGCCCTGGCCCTCATCAACAGGCCGGAACTGATCTTTCTGGACGAACCCTCCACCGGTCTTGACCCCCAGTCCCGACACAATCTCTGGGCGATTGTCGAAGGTATCAAAAACGAAGGGAGAACCATCATCCTGACCACACATTCGATGAAAGAGGCCGAGGTTCTGTGCGACGAGATCGCCATCATGGACGGGGGGACCATCATCGCCGGCGGAAGTCCGAACGAGTTGATCAGTCGCCATTGCAACGGCAGCACCATCATTCTGCCCGGTCATGCCATCGGCATGGATGTCGAAGAGCTTCCCTTCTCCTGGAGAAGGCGAGAGGACATGATCGAAATCGACACCGACAATATCCATGCGGGTCTCACCAGGATGCTTGACCTGGATATCGACCTCTCCGAAATGCTTGTCCGCTCCGGGAATCTGGAAGATGTCTTCCTCCGTCTGACCGGAAAACAGCTACGGGACTAACAATATGAGTTTTCGACGTATTTGGGCCATGTTCATGGCCAGGAACTATGAATTTTTCCGCGACAAGGCCGCCTTCGGCTGGAACTTTGCCTTTCCGTTCCTGATCATCATAGGGTTCGGTATCATGTTCGGCAAACAGAATATCAAGCAGTTCAAGATCGGCGTCTTCCCTTCCGTCGGGAACGCCGTCGTTTTTGAAAACACGACAATTCCCGCCTCCCTGGAATCCAACAAACGCCTCCAGTTTCTCCCCTTCGCCGACCGTCGCGACGGGGAGGATAAGCTCCGCCACCAGAAGATCGACCTGCTTCTGGACAAGACATCGCCGAAGCATGCCTACTGGATCAACGATACCTCTCCCAACGGCTATCTTGCCGAGCAGATTTATCTCGCCTCCTTTTTGCCCCCGGGCTCCCCTGTGGCCCAAAAAGAGATAATTCAGGGAGAGCAGATCAACTATATCGACTGGTTCTTTCCGGGACTGATGGCGATGAATATGATGTTCTCCGCCCTCTGGGGGGTAGGATATATCGTCGTGCGCTACCGGAAAAACGGCGCGCTGAAACGCCTGAAAGCCACTCCCCTGACGGCGCTTGAATATGTGAGCGCCCAGATGCTCTCCCGCATCTTCCTGCTGATGTTCACCCTGGCGGTGGTCTGGTTCGGCTCCGACCTGATCTTCCATTTCCGGGTCCGCGGCTCCTACCTGTTGATCTTTTTTCTCTTCTTTTTGGGCGGACTCAACCTCTGCGGCATGGGCCTGGTGCTTGCCGCCAGGGGAACGAGTGAAGAGTTCACCAGCGGCGTCCTTAACTTCATCTCCTGGCCGATGATGTTTCTGTCTGAGGTCTGGTTTTCATTGGAGGGGGCGCCGAAATGGGTGCATACCGCCTCGGAAATCTTCCCGCTCACCTACCTGATCCGGGCCGTCAGGATGGTGATGAACGACGGGGCGCCTCTGGCGGCGGTCCGGCCCGAGATCACCTTTCTGATCATTTCCACCGTCATTTTTCTGCTAGTCGCCGCCCTGATCTTCTCATGGAATGACTGATGATCTAAGAACTTTTGCAGAATGTGAGGGCATATGACAATATACCACGTTACGATGCCGAACCGCCTGCGGGCCGACTTTTTCCGGTGCCGTCCCTACTGCCCAGGCGACTCCCCTCATTCCAGACGGCCGGCACCGATGAGGCGAAGATGAGATACACCCGTACTCGACTGCTCCTCGGAGAGGAGCGATTTCTCAGATTACAGGCGTCATCGGTAACGGTTGTGGGGCTCGGCGCGGTCGGAGGGCATGCCGTGGAGGCCTTGGCCAGGTCGGGTGTAGGCCGTCTACGACTGGTCGATTTCGATACGCTGCAGCTATCGAACATCAATCGCCAGATCCTGGCCCTGGACTCGACCCTCGGCCGCTCAAAGGCAGAGGTGGCACAGGAACGGGTCCGGGACATCAACCCCAACTGCACCGTCGAGGCCATGCAGGTCTTTGCCGATGATCAATCGATGGACCGGATCCTCGATCCTTCCCCCAGTCTGCTCATCGACGCCATCGATTCACTGAACCCGAAGGTTCAACTCCTGACGGCGGCCTACCACCGCGGCATCCCGATCCTCTCATCAATGGGGGCGGCGCTGCGACTGGATCCAACCAAGATCCAGGTCGGAGACCTGTTTTCCACCAGGAGATGTCCTCTGGCAAGGCGTCTGCGCAAACGTCTGCGCCAAAACGGGGTGGATCAGGGGATTGAATGCGTCTATTCGACCGAGGAGGTAATGTTTGACTATCAGACTCCGGTCGGGGAGAGGATTTTGGAAAACCCATATTCGAATCGCGGCCGCGCTCGAAATACACTGGGCAGCCTGCCGACCTTGCCCGGCATCTTCGGCCTCATCCTTGCCAACCGGGCCATCCTGAAGCTTACGGGAGGGTAGCCTCTCTTTGAACCAAAACCTCTTTCAAAACCCGGTGAACCATGCCCCGTCTCTTTATCGCTATTGATATCCCGGAAACCCTGCGCACCCTTCTCCACACGATGGGGAGAGGGATTCCCGGTGCCAGGCCCGTCGGTACCGACCAGATCCATCTGACCCTTCGCTTTATCGGAGAGGTGGACGGCGGCCTGGCCGAGGATATCAGGGAGGCCCTGGCCGACATCCGGACCGGCCCTTTTGCCCTCACCGTTCACGGCGTCGGTCACTTTCCGCCGCGGGGAGCCCCCCGTGTCCTCTGGGCGGGACTCGATCCATCGGACGAACTGCTCCTTCTCCGCAACCGGATCGAGCGCCGGCTCATCGCCTGCGGTCTCGCTCCCGAACCAAGAAAATTTTCGCCGCACATAACCCTTGCCCGCCTGAAAGGCAGTCCGCTTCGGCGAGTAGGGGAATTCCTGGCCGGCAACTCGCTCCTTCATCCCGATGGGTTTACAGTCGACCACTTCCTGCTCTACTCGAGCAGACTGATAAAAAGCGGTGCCGTCCATACCATTGAAGGGCACTACCCGTTGACACCTCAGCGGTGACGTGTCACGCCGGAGAGGGAATATTCCCCGTTGCGATCACGGGTTTTTTCTATTCCGATGCGCTCCGCTCATTGCCGGCCGTACGGGTTGCGGCTGTCGGAATGTTGCAGAACAAACATGGCCGCCAGGACCATCAGAATCCCGGGAAGGACGGATCCGGTGGGCCATCCGTGGCCAAGGGCAAAATCGATGAGCAGTACAAGCCCCGGATACAGGTAGGAGTAGGCCATAACCTTGGTCGGGCCGATAAAGGGTACGGCGTACTGGGTGAGGAAAAATGAGATCACGGTGGTGAAAAGCGCCAGATAGGCGACTCCCGCCCAGACCATCGGGGATACGGCATGCCAGTCAACCGAACAGAGACGGTAGCCGGAGACCGGCAACAGCCAGAAGCTGCCGGTAACAAGTATCCAGAAGGTCATCACCACCATCGGCTCGCCTCGATGCAGGAGTTTGACCAACGGGGTATACAGGCCCATCGCGAAACATCCGGCCAGAAAGATCAGGTCCCCTTTATTCCACGCCATGGCCGCAAGCTGGTGCAAATCTCCCCTGAATATAACCCAGACGGCACCTATCATCCCGAGAACAAGGGCGAGCAGCCGTGCCCTTGTCAACCGCTCCCTGACAATCACCACGGCATAGAATCCGGAGATGGACGGCACGAGCGTGAAGATGACACTGGTATTCAAGGCACTCGTGTAGCGAAGAGACAGGAACATACACCAGAAGAAGACGACCAGTGAGGCGCTGATGCACCCACCGCGCCAGACGGCCGACCAGGAAAAGAGGAGGCCGGTTCGCAGCCCGACATAGGGCCAGAGGATCAGGCTCGCCAACACAAAGCGGAGAAGGGTAAGCACGGCGGGATCCAACCCGTTGGCAATTGCCGCCCCCACCGTGAACGAGGTTGAAACAAGGGTGGCACAGATCACCATCAACAGGTGAATGAAAGGCAGGGGATGGGGTTTGCTCACATTTTCAGAGAACCGAGAATCCCTCGTATGGCGGCCGGCAGATCTCCCGGAAGCAGGACGATCTTGGAATTTGCGGAAGAAGACATCCCTTTCAGTGCCTCGATATATTTCTCTCCCAGGAGATAGACGACCGGCAGATCCTGATCCTTGACGGCGCTGGTCACCTTTTCAATGGCCTTCTGGCTCGCCTCCGCCAGCACGATCTTGGCCGAGGCATCCCGTTTCGAGGCCTCGAGGCGCCCCTCGGCCTGGAGGATTGCAGCGGTCTTATCACCCTCGGCCGTGGTTACCGTCGCCCGTCGTTTCCTCTCAGCTGCGGCCTGTTCCTCCATCGCCGCCTGCATGGTCTTCGACGGATTGATATCCTGGATCTCCACGGTCTTCAAGGCGATTCCCCAATCGGAGATATCGTCCGAGATGGCCTCCTTCAGTTTTGCCCTGATCACATTCCTGTTGGAAAGGGCCTCATCCAGATCCATCTCGCCGATGATCGATCTGAGCGAGGTCTGAACCAGGGTTGTAATGGCTATTTCATAGTTCTCAACCCCGTAAACCGCCTTTTCCGGGAACAGGATATTGATATAGGCGACCGCATTGGTGATGATCACCGCATTATCCTTGGTGATGACATCCTGGCTCGGTATATTGAGAACGATATCCTTGGTCGTGACCTTATAGGCAACGGTATCCATATACGGAATGATCAGGTTCAGACCGGGCCCCAGGGTTGCATGGTATTTGCCCAGACGCTGAACGACATACTTGAAGCCCTGAGGGACGATCCGCACACCGAGACTGATGGTCAGGGCCACCAGCAGCAGGAAAACGACGGTTACGGCAAGTCCGGCATTCATGACTGCACCTCCGTATTTCTTCTAACGATAAGGGTATTGCCGGATACATCGGCCACCGTCACCCTGTCCCCCAGGGACACCGCCCCATCACATATAAACTGCCATTCTTCCGCCCCCAGCAGGGGCGTTGTGAATCGGACGAGGCCACGGATGCTGCCCCGGGGAACCCGTGCAACCAGCCCCGATGCCCCCAGAACCGTTTCCAGAGAGATTCCCGCCTTCGTCTTATCCGTCATCCTTGGCTTAAAGATCAGGAACCATACGGCGGTAAAGAGGATGGAAGCAATGGCCCAGAAAAAAATCTGCAGACTCACCGAAAGGCCGGGAATACACCAGGCAAGACCGGCAACTACCACTGCCCCGCAACCGAACCAGATAATTGTAAAGCTTGGCACAGCCAGTTCGAATACGATGAGGATCATCCCGAATACCAGCCAGTACCAGGGTTGGATGAGGAGAGTCATAGGCGTCGAGGCATACGGAATTGTCCGTTGTTAATGAAGGAGGTCACATCTGAGTAAAATAATAACTTGCAAACACGATGAGCCCGATGATCACGATTCCGGCCAGTACCGCACCCAATTTCTTCATCAACCCGGCCTGCTCCTCCATCTTCTGCTCCATCTCTTTGGAAACCGCCAGATCCCTTCTGCCCTGCGTCCCGGTATCGGCAGAGGTATCCGGAAGGCAAGCGGAACAATAGACATTGCCGTTCAACTCATGTTTAGTGGCCCGACCTACGAAGGTCCCGCAAACAGAACATTTCTCGCCCAGGATATCATCCAGCTCGGATTCCAGTTCCGCTTCGCTGAGGGAGCCGTCGCCCACCTCGACGGCTTTTGTTCCCCGCCCCTCCGGAGCCGGGTCGGGTTGTGTTTCCTGATCTGTTGTCGACCTCTTCATATCATCAAATATCTTGGCAAGTTCCTGTTCCAATGCCGCTTCATCATGCGCCGTCATTCCCGGACCGGCTCCGGCATCGACAACGTGCCCGGACGCTTCTATCACCGCTTCCCTCACCGCTCCCTTATCGGAAGAGACAGGTGCGTCTTCCGCCAGCACTTTAAAGATATCATTACATCTCGGGCATTTAACCCTCCTGCCAATCAATGCATCCGGCACAGTACCTCTCACCCCGCAATGGGGACATCTCATTTTCATTGTCTACCTCCCGGCCGGACATTCATACCCCGGCACCAGTTATCCAGGAAAGGATCGCCGTATCTCCTACCCCGCAATAAGGATAGCGTTCCCCTGTATCAAGCCCGGGAACAGATTGATACCCCACAATTGCATTTACAATTATCAAAAAATGTACCATTCTATTATTAAAGAGAAGATAGGCCAAATACAATATTTTTTTCAATTATTATCATTTATAACCGCCTATGGAGATCATCATCATTGCTGCCATGGCCGCCAACCGGGTTATCGGATGCAATAACAACATCCCCTGGTCCATTCCGGAAGATCTTCGACAATTCAAAGAGAAAACCTTGGGATACCCGCTTATCATGGGTCGCAAGACCTTCGAATCTCTTGGACGGCCGCTTGCGGGCAGGCAGAATATCGTCATCAGCAGGAATCGAAATCTCCATCTTCCGGGATGCATCGTCGTACCGAATTTGAGTCAGGCCCTTAGCCTTTGCCAGGGACGGGAAAAGGCGTTTATCATCGGCGGCGGCCAGATTTTCAAACTCGGGCTTGCCGTGGCGGACAAACTCATCCTGACTCATTTGAAAAGAGAGTTCACGGGTGACACCTCTTTTCCCGATTTCTCCGGTTTAGGCTTTATCGAAATTAAACGAGAGCAGTTCGAGATCACGGAGCCGTTTTCAGTGATCACCTACCAGCGTCGTACCGACGCCATAAACAAATAAAAAACCTTAGCGGGGTTCAGATGACCACCTTCAAACCGAACTGTCTCCCCCTTCTTATCGGAAGTCTCCCGCTTTCCGATCATCAGGAAGCCATACGTCTCATCTTCGACTCTACCCCGGAAATCCCGATATGGGCTCAGCTGCCCATCCATAAAGAGGAAGGCATGCTGCTGCAGTTTCTTCCCGGCTTCCCCGGCATGACCGACAACGGCGAAAAGGTGTTTATCGACACGAATGGTGCGGATTTTGACAACGAACTACTAGCTTTTTACGAAGAATATATGGCGGTTACTGAAAATCAGGCCGAGCTTGACTCCTCTCGATTTGCGCTGACGGAAAAAAACGCCAAGGGCTTCTTTACCTTCCTTGACAGACTGGAGGAAGCTGGATCGTCCATCCGTGCAGTAAAAGGACAGATCACCGGGCCGATAACCTTTGCCACGGCAATCAAAGACCAAAACGAACGGGCGATTTTTTACAGCGATCAGCTGAGGGACATCACCGTCAAGCTGCTGGCATTGAAGGCCAGGTGGCAGATACGGAAGATGGCTCGCAGGTGCGGAACGGCAATCATCTTTTTTGACGAACCGGGTCTTGCCGGCTTTGGTTCATCCTCCTTCATCACCATCAGTGCTGATGAGATCAGGGCCTGTCTTAATGAGGTCAGTGCAGCAGTCCATGCCGAAGAAGGGCTGGTCGGCGTCCATGTTTGCGCCAATACAGAATGGCCGATCGTACTCGGTGCCGATATCGATATCGTCAGCTGCGACACCTACTCCTATTTCGACAAACTCCTCCTCTATCCCGACCATCTGCTGGACTTTTTCAACAGGGACGGCATCCTGGCCAGCGGGATAGTTCCGACCATCCCGGAATTCATCGACCGGGAAACGGCAGATTCTCTGACGGCCAGATGGTTGGAACAGGCCGATCGACTGCAATCGATCGGCATCGGGAAAAAAAGCATCTTCGCCCAGACCCTGATCACCCCGAGTTGCGGCACCGGCTCCATCGGCAGGAACCATGCCCAGAAGGTCCTCGATCTGACCGGCGAGGTCTCGCGAAGGATACGTGCTCTGTTTTGAATGGATACGGACAGCGCGCTGATACCGATGTTTCCGCAAGGTGATTGCCGTTGGGTCCGGCTTCTCAAGGAACTTGCCGGACCCGCTCATCCAGCCATCTTCAGGCCGCTGGCAGCGTTTCGGGATATGACCTCCCGCCCGTTATAGGGCCTGAAGATATCACGAGGACATTTGCTGACACAAACGGTCTCGCAGCTCGGCCCATAGGCGATACACGCCTTGTGGTTGATCCTGACCAGATCGTCCTCATAGCTTACCGCTTTGGCCGGGCAGGCCTTTACACACATCTTGCACCCGATGCAGCCGACCTGGCAGACCTGTTTCACATGCTTGCCCAGCTCCCTGGTCGAGCACGGCACGAAGACCCGTGCCTTCAGGCTTTGAATCTCGATGATCTTCTTCGGACAGGTTCGGACGCATACCCCGCAGCTGACGCATTTGTCCGGGTTGACGACCGGAAAATTCTCGACCATTTCGATGGCCCCGAATGGGCAGACCGCTGCACACTCGCCCAGGCCGATACAGGCAAACTGGCAGGCGGACGGACCTCCGAATCCAAGATTTGCAGCGGTACAGGAAGCAAAACCATAGTATTCATGTTTATGGCTTACCCGGCCTTCCACCCGGGAACACCGGACAACGGCAATCTGGTCTTCGACCGCCGTCATCTTCTTGCCGGTCAACTCGGCGACCCTGGCGGCCACCTTCTCCTTTCCGGGAAAACACAGATTCGGCGGCACATCCGGGTTGTTGACCACGGCAATGGCATATCCTTCGCAGCCGGGATAGCCGCAGCCGCCGCACTGTGCCAGGGGAAGCACTTCCAGGACTTCCTCTACCAAGGGGTTGACCTCAACCGCAAATTTGTGGGCGGCAATAGCCAGGCCGATGCCGAAAAACAGCCCGATACAGCCCAGTAAGACCAGGCCGCCAATTGCAATTCTAACTAATTCCGGATCCATTTCCTTCTCTCTTTATTCGCTCTAATTATCGCCTTGTCGCCTGCTTTTAGTACCTTATATCCTAAGGTTCTTATCCAGCCCTTTCCAGCCGGGCTAGAAAATCTTCAGTCCTGAAAAACCGAGAAAGGCCATCGCAAATTGCCCGGCGACGATAAAGGCAATGGGAAGTCCTTTGAAGGTTGGCGGAATTTTGGCCAATTGCATCCTTTCACTGACCGAACTCATCAGATAAAGGGCGAGCAAAAAGCCGCCACCGGCACCCAGTGCCAGCATAAACGTTTCATAATAGTTGTAATTATTATTGGCCAGGATCAGCGGCACGGCGATAATGACACAGTTGGCGATCACCAGCACCAGGTAAACACCGAAGGAATTGAACAGAATCGGGTTCACCTTTCTTAAAATCGTATCCACGGCCTGCACGGTCAACGAAACAAGGCCTATGAAAACCACGATCTGGAGAAAGTTCAGGTTAAAGGGGATCAAAATGTAGTTATAGAAGAACCAGCTCATGGAGGCCGAAACAACCATGACGATGGTGAAGACCACTCCCATTCCCTTGGCCGTGCTCTTTCTCTTGGATGTGCCGAAGAAAACACAAAGCCCGAGATACTTGGTAAAGACAAAGTTGTTGATCACCAGGGCGGAAATCAGGATGGAAATCAGGTAACCGAGATAGGATTTGCTGACCTTGGCAACGGCCGTCGACACGCCGGCCAGGTTCTTTATCACAACGATATGGGCATGGGCGGTATTCAACGCCTGCTTAAAACGTAAGGTTACGCCCTTTCCATCGTAGTCCGGTTTGGCCGATATGACCTCCAGTCGAATGTCCGGGTCCTGCTCCTCATAGACAGTGTAATTGCCGGTATCGGCGATCTTGACCTTATCCGCCTCGAGGGAAAATCTTAATTTGATCTCGTTCTTCGCACCAAAACTCTGTTTGCTGACGAATCCCGCCCCGTGAACGAGACCTGGAACTGTCAGAAAGAGCAGCGCAAAAAATGAGACCAACCGCAATTGCATACGATTCATGACTTGAACCCTTTCCTCTGTTTGTAGAAGACTTCAATATAGTTAAAAAATGCCATCATCAGACCGACAACAAAAAATCCGGCACAGGGCAGGATAAAGAACAGCAACGGCTTGAATCCCAGGACATCATGGCCGAGAATGGCCCCGGATCCCATCAGTTCACGGACCAGGCCGATACTCATCATCCCGATCAGAAAGCCCATGCCCATTCCCAGACCATCCCAGAACGAGGGCCCGACCGGTTCCTTACAGGCAAACATCTCCAGGCGCATGGTGATAATGGCAAAGGCCACGATCAGCTTGACGAAGATCCCCATCTTGGCGTAGGCGTCCGGCATATACGCGGATAAGACCATATCGATGACGGTAACCCAGGTCGCAATCGTCAACGTATAGGTCGGGATGCGAATCCTCGGATGGATGAAGTCTTTCACCAGCGAGATGGTCACGCTGGAACAGACCTGGACAAAAAGAACGGCGATGCCCAATAGAAAACCGTTCATCACGGTGGTTGAGATACCCACGGCCGGACACATCGACAGGGCCAGTCTGAAGATCGGGTTTTCTTTCAGAATGCCGTTGGCAACCAGCTGCATGCTTGTTTTTTCATTAGCCACGTTGACTCTATCTCCTCTCTGGTACTCTCTGCGATCTCATTGCGGAATCACCCGTCCCCCTGTTGCTCCAGGCCCGTCGACCCGCTCAGAAGGGCACGGCAATTTTCTTTTCTTTCAAAATATTATCAAATATATTAAGACGATAGGCAAACTTCTGCACAATGTCCTTGACCCCGGTGGTAACCGAACGACTGGTGATTGTCGCCCCGGTCAACGCGTAGATCGCATGGTCTTTAAACTGCTCACGGACCTTTTCCGCCTCATCCTTTTGCAGGCGATTTACCAGGGCCTTGAGATATTCTTCCGGCAGAGGTTCCTTGACAACATCGAGATTCTTCAGCGCATCAAAGGACTTGTCGATAAACTGGTTCTTGAAATATTCATTTTTGATTTCAGCCCCCAGCCCCGGATCCTCTTCCTGCTCCAAGATGGCAAGCCCACTTATCGAAAAGTCCGGTTTCAAGGCCAGCATGACACTGATGAAGTTCTTGAAGCCCGGGAACTTGCCGGTCACAAGATAGGCAATGCGACTGCCGTTTTGGGTTACAATGATGGTCTTGTCGCCATACATGATATCCTCGCCCGAGCCCACGGCGGCGGCAACGGCTTTGTCCCGGCTCTCCGTGTCCAGGACCTGTTCGGCATTGACCGGAACCGCCTTTTGATCAACCAGATTGCCTGCCAGGTCGAGAATGACAAGAGAGTACCCTGTGTCCTTCCCCTGGCCGGTGGGAACGAGATAGCCGATGAATTTACCCTTTGGATTGGAGACAACATACCTATACACTTCATAGAGCTTGAGGGTCGGCGGCACCTGGCCGACATCCCTGTAGCCCAGCAGGGAATACATGACCTTTTCTTCGTTGACGTGGGCGTTATGCTTTTTCGCCTTGCTGGTCAGGATGAAAAACGAGCCCATGATAATACCTGCAACCAAGCAGGACAAGGTGAGCCGAAATATGATCGTCAGGATATTTTTCATCTGAGGCCTCCCAACGGAGGAGCGAAACGTTTGGGCTTGAACCAGCCGTCCAGAACCGGGCTGAGAGGATTCATCAACAGGATCGCATAGCAGATCCCTTCCGGATATCCGCCCTTGAGCCGTATCAGCACCGTCAGAAAACCAATCCCGATGCCGTAGACGATCTGTGCCCGTTTATCGGTCGGACAGGTGACATAGTCGTTGGCCATAAAAAACGCCCCGAGGAGCGCCCCTCCGGAAAGCACCGCAAGAAGAGGATCTCCGGTGCAATACTGCTTACCGCCGGCGATCCAGGTCAAAAACGCGATCGTTCCCAGGACGGATACCGGGATATGCCAGGTCGTATACCCTTTATAGATCAGGAAAACGCCGCCGAGCACAATCAGCAGGCCGGAGGTCTCGCCGATACAACCGGGCCGGAAACCGAGAAAGAAATTGAGATAGAGGCTGGATCCGGAGCCGAAGGCCTGGGTAAAGGCAGCCAGGCCATGCTCTTTCATTACGGCAAGCGGAGTGGCCGTCGATACGGCGTCGATGGAGGTCCCGAGATATTTCAGGATTGCCCCGTCGTGCAAAGGCGGCAGCCAGGCCGAGGTCATCGCCACAGGGAAAGAGGCCAACAGAAAGGCCCGGCCGAGAAGGGCCGGATTAAAGAAATTATAGCCGATCCCTCCGAGAAGGTGTTTGCCGATATAGATTGCCATCACTGCCGCCAGTATCGGCAGAAGCGGTGACACGCCGGGAGGGATGATAAAGGCTATGAGCATGCCGGTGATCACCGCGCTCCCGTCCCTGATGGTTATCTCCCTTTTCAAGAGCCTCTGGCTTAGGGCCTCGACCCCGACGCAACTGATCACCGAGACGGCCGTGATCAGGAGTGTCTGAATACCAAAAACAAACACGGACATGATCAGCGGCGGCAGAAGACAGGCCACCACCGTCCACATTATTTTTGCAACCGACTCACCGCTTTTGATGTGGGGAGAGACAGATACCTTCCACAGACCCACCGGTGCGGAAGAGGGGCTGACTGGCGCTTGCTCTTCGATGACGATTCTCCTTAAAACCTGTTATTCGCATACCGCCGTCCTTGAAAGAAATCCCAGGGCGGCAAATCCTCATTTCCTGATCCTGCGCGTCTAATCTGTCTTTCTCTTTGCCTTCATCTTAGCCAGGCGGATAAATTGAACCAACGGCCGTTTCGCCGGACAGACATAGGCGCAGGAACCGCACTCAAAACATTCGAAGACACCCAGAGCCTCCGTATCTTCGGCTCGGTTGGCCTCGACATAGAGACCGATTTCCTTCGGGTCGAGACCCATCGGGCAGGCATCGAGACACCAGCCGCAGCGGATGCACTGTGAATGCTGCCTGGTATCCACCTCGTCCTTTGTCAGGAAGAGGACGGCCGATGTGGTCTTGGTCACCGGGATAGCAAGATCGGAAACGGCAAAACCCATCATCGGCCCCCCGGAGACGACCTTGACGACCCCAGGGTTGAGGCCTCCCAGGTAGTCGACGATATCACTGACCCTGGTGCCGATCTTGACCAGGAGATTTGCCGGTCTTTTTATCCCCATTCCGGAGATGGTCACCACCTTTTCGGACAACGGTCTGCCAAAGGCCACGGCATCGTGGATGGCATAGGCCGTGGAGACGTTGTGAACAACGACGCCGACCGCCGAAGGTAATGCAAATGCCGGCACCTTGCGTCCGGTAATCGCCTGGATGAGCTGCTTTTCCGAACCCTGCGGGTATTTCACCTTCAACGCCTTGACCGTGATCAGGTACTTGGAGGTGGATTCCTCCCTGGCGGCCCTTTTCATCACCTCAATGGCGTCGGGTTTATTCTTTTCAATACCGATGTTGCATTTCTGGATGCCGAGGATCTTCAGGATGATCTTGGCCCCTTCAATGATCTCATGGGCATGCTCGACCATCTGCCGATGGTCCGCGGTAATATAGGGCTCACACTCGGCACCGTTGAGGATCAGGGTGTTGATGGGAGTATCGGCCAAGGGATGCAGTTTGACATGTGCCGGAAAACCGGCGCCGCCGATGCCGATAATGCCGGCATCGCGAACCATCACCCGCAGGTCCTCCCCCTCCTGCTTCTCCCAATCCCTTTTCCGATACACACGGGGCGCGGCATCGTGGTTCACCGCCAGGGTAATCGACGGCGCACTCCTTCGCACCGGATGGGCGGATAGACCGATGTCCTTCACCTTACCTGCCACCGGAGAATGAAGGGGGACCCCCAGGCCCTCTTTTACCTCCCCTATGACATCCCCCTCTTCAACCTCTTCACGTTTGCCTACCGTGGCCGTGCAGGGAGCGCCGATATGCTGCCCCAAAATCAACTCAAGCTCATCCGGCACCGGCATGGTCTCAATCTTGAGGTTCGCCGTCAGTTCTTTCGATTCGGAAGGATGAATTCCGCCCTTGGGAAAGGTCAATAATGATAGCATGGTCTCCCTTTAATGCGACAGGTCGCTTGTCTTCTCTGTTCAGGTGTTGGAATGATCGGAAAGGCCCCGACGATGTTCTCCCGCACTCAGCATTATTCCGTTATGAAATGCCGCCGAAGTGTTTCATATACTGGATCCGATAGAGCACGGCAGGATCATCCGCCGAAGCAACACTCAACCTTCCTCGAAAGTCGTCAATCGTGTTGAATCTTTTGTATTCCATCCAATCGGTGAGTCCTGTGAGCAGGTCATTGAGATATTCCGGACCGTTTTTGTAGATTGTGGAAACAACCTGAACGGCTTTTGCCCCGGCAAGCAGCTGTTTTATGAGACCTGTGCTGTCATGGACACCCGTTGATGCCGCCAGATCGCAGCTCAGATCACCGGCCAACAGCGCTATCCAGCGGAGCGGAGTTGCGATCTCCCCCGGCGTGGTGAAGACGCTGGCGGATCGGAGGTCAAGTTTGTCTATATTAAAATCCGGCCGGAAATACCTGTTGAACAGCACAAACCCCGCAACCTTCCCGCTCCAGCTCAACCGCGTGATGAGGTTTGCCAAGGCCGACGAATACTTGCTCATCTTCAATGCTATCGGCAGAGAAACCAGCGAGGCCAGCTTGTCAATGACATCGAAATATATCTTTTCATACTCGTGACATTTTTTACGGGGATCGCTGGGAATCAGCGAGATATTGATCTCCAAGGCGTCCGCGCCCGCGTTTTCAACCGATTTGGCAAAGGCAACCCACTCATTGGCCGAGACACAGTTTATCGAGGCGATGACCGGTATGTCCACCACCTTTTTGGCTGCAGAGATCAGCTTCAGATAATCGGAAACTGAATTCTTTCTTGTATACTCACGCACATAATCATAGGCATCGGGGTGGTCCACGTTATACTCGGCAATATTTTTAGCCAATTCGGCCATAATCTGTTCTTCAAAAAGCGACTTGAGCACCACCGCCCCGGCATGGTTATCGGCGAGTCGCCTGATCTTGTCGGTTGAGTCGGTCAAGCCGCTGCTGCCGACAATGAGCGGATTTTTCAACTGCAGGCCAAGGTATTTCGTAGAGAGATCTTTCATCTGCAAGCGTCCGTTATTTGTTCTGTATCCATCCTGGGCTATCCGTTTAAACCGCCGATTGCATCAAGTACTGTTTGTGCATAAAGTGCATTGAATATCCAATGCACATCAAATCTTGTAAATTTTATCATTTAGCAAATCCACCAAATGAATGCAAGCACGAATTTATTCAGCCTGTAAATTTGCAAAACTCGTCAAATATACTTCTAGTTATAACCGCAAGGAAGGCTTCCAGTTCATCCATACACCTTTTCCCACGGCAAGATTTCAATCAGTAGCGTATGTGCAAGATGTTCATTTGTGCAATAGCTGGAGCGTGCTGTTTTCTCTTTCCCGAAGAAGGGCATTCCTGTCAATCCTAGCACCTTGCCTCCCCGATGTCAAAGAGTTGTCCGGATCCGACATCCCCTCTCAATCTTCAACATACAACACGGATCCCTCGGCGGAGCGGCGTTTGCGGTGCCGACAAATACCCGTATCTTGATCCTTTCAAGCCGGTTGCGACAGCTCCGGGTGGGCGCCGTCAGCGAATGTTGCTTTTTCGGGTTTCGACATAATGGGCCGCTGCCAAGGCAGCGGTACATCCATCTGCCGCGGCAAGCACGATCTGATTGGCAAACTTTTGCCGCAGGTCGCCGACGGCAAAGAGCCCCGGAATGGCCGTCTCGCATTTTGCATCAGTAATGACATGGCCGCTTGTATCAAGCTTGACCCCGGCAGGGACAATCTGGCTGTTCGGTTTAAAACCGACAAAGATGAACACCCCGTCGACAGTGATCGAACGCTTTTTATCCGTTAGGGTGTCTTGTAAAGACAGTCCGCTGACACCTTTGTCGTTGGATTCGATCTCGGTGGCAACCGTGTTGTAGAGAATCTCGATCCGGGGCTCGGCGAAAACGCGTTGCTGGAGAATACGGCTGCCTCGAAAGGCATCCCGGCGATGGATGAGATACACCTTGCGGGTTATCTTTGCCAGGTACAGTGCATCTTCCAGCGCCGTGTCGCCGCCGCCGATAACCGCCACCGTCTGGCCGCGAAAGAAGAAACCATCGCAGGTCGCACAATAGGAAACACCTTTGCCGAAGTTCTCTTCCTCCCCAGGAATATTAAGTTTTTGTGCCGATCCGCCGGCAGCAAGAATAACGGCGTGGCCGCACAGAGCAGTGCCGTCTGCCAGACGGACGGCATGGTATTCAACTCCGGGCTCGGTCGCCACAGCCTCTTTTTCGATAATCTCTATATTATAATGTTTGGCGTGCTGAAGAAATTTCTCACAGAGATCGAATCCCCCTATCTCGATAAAACCCGGGTAGTTCTCCACATCTTTGGTGATGGCCACCTGTCCGCCTGGGAGTCCTTTTTCTATCAGAACCGTCTTGAGTGCCGCCCGCATCGCGTAAATACCTGCCGTAAGGCCAGCTGGACCTCCGCCCAAAATGATCACATCATATAACCCGTCATCAGACATTTCTTTCTCCTTTTTTCTGTAAACTCCGTTATGATTGCCCTGCCCCTGCAAAATTTAACAAACCAGGTGATTTAGTAAAAGCATAAAAGATATTTCCGCTGCCTGTCCCAAGATCAGCGATGTTCCCTGCCACCTTTCTTCGGCGACACAAACTCCGCTACAGCATCATGCATGCGCTGCAACGCCTCCGTCAGCAAGGTGCGTCGGCAACCGAAGTTAAGCCGGACGAAACCGGGCAACCCGAAGTCAGAACCGTCCGAGAGGCCGACGCCGGCCTGCTCGAAAAACCGTGCCGGGTACCGGAGACCCAACTGCCTGGTATCGATCCAGGCCAGATAGGTTGCCTCAACCGAGGTGGTGTACAATCCGGGCATATCGGCCACCGCCTGAAAGACCAGCTTAGAATTGTCACGGAGATAGGCGATAAGCTCACGACGCCACTGCTCTCCATGTCGATAAGCCGCCTGGGCGGCTGTGTACCCGAAAAGGTTGACATGGGGCACGATCCCGTTCATGGCCCTGCGAAAATCCCGGCGCAGGTTCTGATTGGAGATGACTGCAAACGAGCATCCCAGGCCCGGAATGTTATAGGTCTTGCTGGGGGCATTGAGGGTGATGGTCCGCCTGGCAATCTCGGGTGAGAGCATGGCCATTGGAATATGATGCGCATCCCGGTCAAGCACCAGACCGGAATGTATCTCGTCGGAGCAGATCACCAGATCGTGACGCTCGGCCACTGCGGCCAGGCCCTCAAGCTCCGTTCGAGACCAGACCCTGCCCGTGGGATTGTGGGGGCTGCAGTGTAAAAGCAGGCGAGTGCCGGGAGATATTACCCGTTCCAACCCGTCGAGGTCCATTTCCCATCGTCTGCCCTGCAATTGCAGGGGCACGGTAACCGGAGTACGTCCGGAAAGGGTCGGAGCCGTTAGGAATGGCGGATAGATAGGGGTAAAGGTAATGACCTTGTCATCCGTCTTGCCCACCGTGCGGCAGGTCACGTTCAATCCGCAGACAAGACCGGGAAGCCAGGTGAGCCATTCCGTTTCAATCTCCCAGCCATACTCCTGCCTGAGTATGTTTTGTACCGTTTCTTCAAGCCCATCGGGCGGGGACGTGTAGCCGAAGATCCCGTGACGGACCCGTTCATGCAGGGCCTCGATGACCTCGGGCGGTGACGGGAAGTCCATATCTGCCACCCACAGAGGGATGATGTCGCGTCCCTTATACCGGTCCCATTTCAGGCTTGCCGTCACGTGCCGGTCGGGGGGGGTGTCAAAGTTGAAAGATGTTTTCATCCGATCCTCTCCTTATATCCGGTTCCCGATCACTTCGAGATCATCGGCGGTGTGTGATGACTGTCGGACAGGTCCGGACGGGGCATCAGGGAACCACCTTTCAGGCCTTGATATCGAAATTAAAATAAGACAGAAAGGTGTATTGTCATGGCAATAAAGGTATCTGATAGACGAACGATGGCATTTTGTTGTTTCCGATACCCCGCCTGCTATCCTATAGTAGAATGAATAACCGGATTTGACACCTTCCGGCTGCATCGCCACAGGAGACGAGCAACAGGGTTGAGAGCATCAAGGCGACGATAACGGTGGTCAAACCCATCCCGCTCCTCTTCCCGACAACACTTTCCCGCGCAGAAATGTGCTTACTGTACGCCAGGTTGAAAGAATCCCCGTGATTGAACAAACCGTCCTCACCTTTGCCCTGCTTCTTGTGCTCTGCAGCGGCTGTCAGTGGCTGGCCTGGCGGCTGAAGCTCCCGCCCATCATTCTTCTCCTCTTCTCCGGGATCCTGACAGGTCCCCTGCTGGGCCTGCTCGACCCGGATCGGCTGATGGGCGGCCTGCTCTTTCCTTTTATCTCACTGTCGGTTGCGGTCATCCTCTTTGAGGGGAGCTTGACGCTGAGATACAAAGAGATACTCGGCAGGCAGCATGTGGTCAGAAACATGGTCAGTTTCGGTCTTGTGGTCACCTGGTTGATTACGGCGATGGCCGCCAGATTTGCCCTTGCCCTTTCATGGGAGATCTCTTTTCTCTTTGGAGCCATAACCGTCGTCACAGGTCCCACCGTGATCGCACCGATGCTGCGCACGATTCGGCCGACGGCGGCGGTCTCCAACATCCTGCGCTGGGAGAGCATTGTAATCGACCCCATCGGCGCCTCCCTTGCAGTCCTGGTCTATGAATTTATCGTCTCCGACCGGGGAAGCGGGGCCATCGGTCATACCCTGGCCAGCTTCGGCGGGCTGGTCGGGGTGGGAGCGGCCATCGGGGCAGGCGCCGGCTATCTTTTCGGCCTGCTCATCAGGAACCATTGGATTCCCGAATTCCTGCACAGCATTATAGCCCTGACGCTGGTATGCATCACCTTTGCCGTCTCCAATCGGCTGCAGGCGGAATCAGGACTCCTGACGGTGACGGTCATGGGTGTCTGGCTGGCCAATATGCAACATGTCGACATCGATCAAATTCTGAACTTTAAGGAGAGCTTGAGCATACTTCTGATCTCCCTGCTCTTTATTCTCCTGGCCGCTCGAATCAATCTTGCTTCCCTGGTCAACCTGCGATGGCAGGTCCTCTTTATCTTCCTGGCCATCCAGTTCCTGGCCAGGCCCTTGAATGTGGTCGTCTCGACGCTGGGTTCGGATCTCTCCTGGCCCGAGCGCCACCTCTTGGCCTGGGTCGCTCCGAGAGGGATCGTGGCCGCCGCGGTCTCCGCCCTTTTTGCGATCCAGCTCGAACACGCAGGGTTTGCCGATGCCCATCTCCTGGTCCCGCTGACCTTTTTCGTCATCATCGCCACCGTCCTGTTGCAAAGCGTCACCGCCCGTCCGCTGGCCTTCTGGCTCGGGGTGGCTGAGCCGGAGTCCAGGGGATTTCTGATCGTCAGCGCCAATCCGCTGGCGCGGGCGATAGCCAAGGCCTTGGTCTCTCATGGTTTTCGAGTCCTTTTAACCGATACCAACTGGTCCAATGTCGCGGCTGCCAGGATGGAAGGACTTGCCACCTACTACGGCAACCCGATCTCCGAGCATGCAGACCGCCATCTCGATCTGGTCGGCATCGGCAGAATGCTGGCACTCTCCACCCATGAAGACATGAACGCCTCATCACTGATGCATTACCGAATGGAACTGGGGTCCCAGTGTGTCTTCGCCATCCAATCCAAGGCTGTCACCAACGGCTCGGACAACCGTACGGCCGCCGCAATCCGACAAGGCCGGACACTGTTCGGCCGGGATGTCACCTCTCTACGACTTGCGAGGATGCTCTCTCAAGGTGCCGAGATACGCTCCACCAAGCTGACCGACACCTTCAGCTACCAGGCGTATACAGCCACCCACGGGGGCGATGCGGTCCTGCTCTTTGTCATCGACGCCAGAAAACGGCTGCATGTGGTTGTCGAAGGCAGGCCTCTGTCGCCAAAGCCGGGCTGGCTGCTGATCAGCCTGGTCGCGAAAAAGAGCCCCCGAAATGATTCCGAGGGGTAAAGGAGGATGTCGGCTGCGCAAAAGAAAGAAGAGTTTTTTCTCTTTATCTGGTATATTTTTTGCCCAAAGAGAAACAGATCAACTCGACTTTTAGTACCACTTCGATGCGGAGACTGCAGATGAAGGTAATCAATTACATGGAGGCTGCCCCCCGAACCTTTGACGGCGGGCCGGCCAAAGGGGTTACCGGCCGGGTCGCCATCGGCAGGAACGACGGCGCCGATAATTTCTGTATGCGGGTCTTTACGGTCGCTCCGGGAGGATTTACCCCCAGGCATTCCCACGAATGGGAGCATGAGGTCTTTGTCCATTCCGGCCGGGGCGGGATCTTCAAGGAAGGTGATTGGCTTGAGGTATCGGGCGGCACCGTCCTTTTTATTCCCGGCGGCGAAGAACACCAATTCAAGAACACCGGTGAGGGCGATCTGGTCTTCGCCTGCCTGATCCCGTCCGGGATTCCGGAACTCTGACAGGAGACCCTCGTCCTTTCTCCGCACCGATGATCCCTTTGATCACGTATCCGCTCCTTCCCATCACCTCCAGCCTGCCGCGGATAAAGGCGGCGCTCGGCAACGGCCCGGCGATCCTCAGCGCTCCCACCGGCTCCGGCAAGACCACCCTGGTGCCGCTTGTCCTCGTCGATGAGGCCTGGCTCGCCGGCCGAAAGATCGTCATGCTCGAGCCACGACGGATTGCCGCGCGGGCGGCGGCGGCCAGAATGAGCGAGATCTACGGCGAACCGCTCGGCGAGACCATCGGTTATCGGATCCGCTTTGACACCAGGGTCTCTTCCCGAACCCGGATTGAGGTGGTCACCGAAGGGATACTGACCCGCAGATTGCAGGACGATCCGGAACTTGCCGATGTCGGTCTGATCATCTTTGACGAATTCCACGAGCGAAGCCTCCATGCCGATCTCGGCCTGGCCCTTTGCCTCGATCTCAGACAGATTCGCGATGATCTGCGCATCCTGGTCATGTCGGCGACCCTGGATACCCAAGTCCTGTCGGAACTGCTGGGCGGTGTCCCGGTCATAATCGGGAAAGGTAAGGCCTATCCGGTGGCCGTCCACTACCTGCCGCCCGCTCCTGGTAAAAGCACCCCGGCCCGGACCATGGTCCGTGGTATCGAACACGCCTGGCGGGCAACCACGGGGGATATCCTGGCCTTCCTGCCGGGTGCGGGAGAGATCACCGCAGCCAGGGAACTGTTGGCCGGCATGTTCCCGGCAACCGATATCCTGCCCCTTTACGGCGAACTCAGCCATACCGATCAAGACCGCGTCCTCCGACCCTCGGATCACGCAAACAGACGGATCATCCTGGCCACGCCGATTGCCGAAACGAGTATCACCATCGAAGGCATAGGTTGTGTGGTGGACGGCGGTTTTGCCCGAAGACCCCGCTTCAACCCGGCAACCGGCCTCGACCGACTGGAAACGGTGCGTATCTCACGGGCCTCCGCCGAGCAGCGACGGGGCCGGGCAGGCCGGCTGGGGCCCGGACAATGCTTTCGACTGTGGAGCCCTGAAATCGACCGGGGGCTGCTTCCTTTCACCCCTGCCGAGATCACAACCGGCGATCTCGCTTCCCTTGTCCTGGAGCTGGCGCTGTGGGGAGTCACCCGACCGGATCAGCTGCGATGGCTCGATCAGCCGCGGCCCGGGGCATGGAGCAGCGCCGGGTTACTGCTTCGCAGTCTGGGCGCCCTCGACGATAAAGGAGATATCACCGATACCGGACGCAAAATCGTCCGGCTACCCGGCCACCCGCGTCTCGGCACCATGCTGCTGGCGGCCCGGAGGCTCGGATTCGGGGCCACCGCCTGCACACTCGCCGCCCTGCTGTCCGAACGCGATCTGATCAAAGGACGCACACGTACCTGCGATCTGGGCCAGAGACTGTCGATGCTGCTCGATTCCACGCCGCCCGAGTCCGCCGACCTGCACATCAGACGAAGGCTCCTGCGGCAGATCCACCAATGGCAGAGATTGCTGCAGCTCGATCCTGAGGAACCGATCCGGCCGGAGATCGCGGGCCTCCTGCTGACCTTTGCCTATCCCGACCGTTTGGCGGTGCTGAGACCGGGTTCGCGAACTGGGTATCAGCTTATCGGCGGCAGGGGTGTCCACCTTCCCGAAGAGGATCTCCTTGCCGGAACGCCTTTTCTGGTCGTACCGCAACTCGACGAAGGGTATGGCGAGGGCAGGATCCAACTCGCCGTCCCGGTCGACCCGGAAGAGATGCGTCTCTATCATCCCGGTATGTTCTCCACCCGGAAACGGATCTGGTGGGACAGATCCTCCAACCGGGTACAGTCCGCAGTCGAGAACCTGCTTGGCTGTGCGGTTCTCGCCGCAATGCCGCTTGTCGACCCGGATCGGCAGCAGATGCTGACCGTATTTCTGGCGGCGGTGAAAGAGGGAGGCAGCGACCTTCTGCCCTGGACCGATGAGGCACGGCAGATCCAGGCCCGGGTAGGCCTCCTGCGACGCACTCAGGGCGAGAAGTGGCCCGATATCAGTGATCCGGCGCTGATGGCCGATCCCGGATGGCTTGCGCCCTATTGCCTCGGAATGACAGGATTCTCCGACCTGAAAAGATTGAATATGCAGAACATACTCCAGTCCCTTCTGACATCTGATCTCCTGCACCAGTTGAACAGGAATGCCCCGACCCATATCACCGTTCCCAGCGGCTCCAGAAAACGCCTTTCTTACCAAGCCGACAGGCCGCCGGTCCTTGCCGTTAGATTGCAGGAGATGTTCGGACAGTATCTTACACCGACAATCTGCGACGGCAGGGTTGCCGTGACGCTTCATCTCCTCTCGCCCGCCAACAGGCCGATCCAGGTCACCTCGGATCTCGAATCGTTCTGGCGGACAACCTATTCCGAGGTCAGAAAAGAACTGGCCGGGCGCTATCCGAAACATTACTGGCCCAACGATCCGCACCTGGCCGGACCGACAGCCGGTACAAAAAGGACGAAGTCGGGGCGAAACGGCAAGGCCGCAGGCCGATCCCTGCCGAAGAACAGGTGATTTTTCACCTCTGATCAGGTACTCTGTTTCTGCAGGTGACAGGTGTGATGAGCATGCTGTGTTGCAAGGGATACAGGACCTACGCCGCAGGCTCACAGATCATAAGAAATGACAGCCCTTCAACACTAGGAGCAAGACATATGCTGCGTCGATTTTCCATTTCCCTGGAAGAAAATCTCTTGGAGACCTTTGACACCTATATCAAATCCCATCGGTATAACAACCGTTCGGAGGCCATCCGGGATCTGATACGAAAGGCCTTTATCAAAAAGGAATGGGAGGCCGACAAGATGGTCATGGGCGTCATTTCCCTTGTCTATGATCATCATCAGCATCAGCTGCAGGAAAAGGTCACCGAAGTACAGCACGACTATCATCACCATATCGTCTCAACCACCCATGTCCATATGGACCATCACAACTGCCTGGAGGTCATCATCGTCCGCGGCAAGGCCCTTGAAATCAAGGAACTTGCCGACCAGCTTATTGCCCTGCGCGGGGTGCGGGACGGCAACCTGGCAATGAGCAGCACCGGGAAATCCCTGCACTAGGTTCCTCCCGGAGGGAGAAACGCCTTCTCCCTCCGCAACTTGCCGACAGGGTGCTCGTATGCCGCCTATTTTTTTTCGGAAGAACCCAGGAGTTCTTTTTTCAACCGGTCGGTGACGGGTTCCCTGCCCAACCAGATCGCCAACAGGGCATCATTGAAGTCCTTTCCCGGGATGACCCCTTTAATCCGGCCGCGGATGAGGACCCGGGTGCCTTTTCCCGGGATATAGTCCAGTGTGATTTCCTCACCACCCTTCACTGTATCAAACAGGGCATTGAAATCCTTGATCCTGTCCTGAAGAGCGGCCAACTGCTGCGGACTGAGATTGGCGGTAAAGCCCTCATCCCATGCATCCGTGAGGTCCTTTCTTCCGACCTCGTCATAGATAAAATGCATCAGGACCCTCTTCCGCCCCTCGTCGCCGATCACCTTGCCGGCATCGGTCGCCGGATGCTGCATGTAGAGCCCGGCGACATAGATCTTGAAAAAGAACTTGTACCGGATACCGGCCCCGTTTAGATGCAGTACCGTTCCATCGCCCGCGGTGATCTGCTCCGGGACATTGACACCGGCGATCTCCCTTGCAAAAACAGGCGTCGAAACCAAGAACAGCAGCAAAAGAACACTCACTATCCGCATTGTTGTTCCTCCCTCTTAAATTTTCCCCTTGCGGCAATACCTCCACGACCTCTGCCGACTCCATGAATGGAGGGACCTGTCTCCGTTTTTCCATTCATTACGTTTTCTTACGCAAGGCCTTATAGAACAGACGCCCGTAATCAACACCGGCGGCAATACTGCAGCACGATGCGAGGACAAGGACATACAGGGCCTTATCGGGAAACAGCAGGATGATCCCAAAAAGGGCGAACTGCCCGCAGGTGGTCAGCTTTCCGGAGACCCTGGCATCCATATCCTTAAAGGCCGCCCATCTCTGCTGGAAGACGGCATATACGACGGTAATTGCCACCATGATATCCCGCACAATCACAGGAAAGATCCACCATAACGAGAACTTGTCGGTCTGAACGAAGATAATCAGGGTGACGAGGATGAACACCTTGTCGGCAGCAGCATCAACGAGTCCCCCCTGCCAGCTTTCCACCCGCCACCTTCTGGCCAGCCATCCGTCCAGAAAGTCGCTCAGGGCCGCCGCGCAGATAAAGACCAGCCAATACCGTTCCGGGAAAAACGGCAGAACAACGGCAAAGAGGATGCGAAGGGACGAAAGGAGACTGGGGATGAGATATCGCATCATAAGAAGAGGTTCTTTGGCTTCACGGCAGGTAGGATCATATTTCCCGATATTCCGAAGGCCCGGCCGGATCTTCCGGTCAGGCCTTTTTAGTCCTTTTCCTTCCAGTCAGGACGAAGAGAAAGCTCCGTCAGCTGCTTTCTGGATACGGAGGCGGGGGCATCCGTCAACGGGCAGGTCGCCTTCTGGGTCTTCGGAAAGGCGATGACATCACGAATGGAACTGCTGCCGGTGATAATCATCAACAAGCGATCCAGCCCGAAGGCAATCCCGCCATGGGGCGGCGCCCCAAGCTCCAAGGCCCGCAGCAGGAAACCGAATTTATCCTGCGCCTCCTGCTCTTCGATGCCAAGTGCCTTGAGCACCCGCATCTGCACCTCCCGGCGATGAATACGTATCGACCCTCCGCCGATCTCCGTCCCGTTCAGCACCAGGTCATAGGCACGGCTGGCAACCGAAAGCGGTCGGCTTTCCAGCCTGTCGCTGTCTTCGTCCTTCGGGGCGGTGAACGGATGATGCAGGGCCTGAAAGCGTTTTTCCTTTTCATCATATTCAACCAGAGGGAAATCGGTCACCCAGACAAAATTCAGGTCCTCTTTTTTCAAGAGATCAAGCCGCCTTGCCAGCTCAATCCTGAGTTCGCCCAGGACCTGGCATACCACTGCCGGCCGATCGGCCCCGAAAAAGAGCAGGTCGCCTGCAGACGCACCCAGGGCTTTGGCGATCTCGGCGCGTTCTTCGGCGCTGAAAAATTTGGCGATAGGAGACTGCCATTCTTCCCCGTCCTTTATCTTGACCCAGGCCAGCCCCTTGGCTCCAAACGTTACCGCAAACTCGGTCAGGTCATCCAGATCCTTTCGGGAAAAGCCGGCACAGGCCTTTGCATTAATCGCCCGAACGATCCCGCCGGCATCGGCGATATCCCGGAAGACCTTAAACCCGCACCCGGCGGCAATTGCCGTCAGGTCCACAATCTCAAGACCGAACCGCATATCGGGCCGGTCGGTGCCGAACCGGGTCATGGCCTGATCGTAGGTGATCCGCTTAAAGGGCGGCGCCACATCACGACCCATGGTCGCCTGAAAGAGCGAGGCGATCATCCCTTCGGTCACCTTGATGATCTGCTCTTCGTCGACAAAGGAGAGTTCCATATCGATCTGGGTAAATTCAGGCTGCCGATCGGCACGCAGATCCTCGTCGCGGAAGCACTTGACGATCTGATAATAGCGATCCATTCCGGCGATCATCAACAGCTGTTTGAAGAGCTGCGGTGACTGCGGCAGGGCATAGAATTTCCCGGCGTTGACCCGACTGGGCACCAGATAGTCCCTTGCGCCCTCAGGCGTCGACCGGGTAAGCATCGGGGTCTCTATCTCCAGAAACCCGTTGTCGTTCAGATAGGCCCGCACCGCCTGAACGGCCTTATGACGGGCGATCAGGTTGGCTGCCATCTCCGGACGCCGCAGGTCCAGATAACGATACTGCAGGCGCAGGGTATCGGACACCTCAATCTCCTCATCAAGCGGAAATGGCGGCGTTTCACTGGTATTCAAGATCCGCAGCTCATCGATCAGCACCTCTATCTCACCGGTGGCGAGTTTCGGATTGGCCATATCGCCGGGACGCAACGCCACCTTGCCCCTGACGGCAAGGACCCATTCGCTGCGCAGTTGATGGGCCTTGGCATGAGTTGCCTCGCTGACTACAGGATTAAAGACAATCTGCGTCAGCCCCTGTCGATCCCGGAGATCGATAAAGATCACCCCGCCGTGATCACGTCTACGCAGGACCCAGCCCATCAACACAACCTCTTCGCCTACCTGTTTCTTACCAAGATCATTGCATGAATGAGTCCGGCATAACCTTCCCAGTGATTCCATCATTATCTGTCAACCTGATTAAATTTGCACCCTTTAGAGAGTTTCTTGAGCAGTTGCGGACCCGCATCCTTCAGAGGGATCTCCTGTTGCTCCTGGCTTGTCATATCCCTGAGCATCCCGAACCCCTTGGAAATTTCTTCGTCTCCAATGATCAACACATGACGGGCTCCCGCTTTATCGGCCTGTTTCATCTGACTTTTCAAACCCCGTCCATCATGATCCATGACCGCGCCGACGCCGGCCCGGCGCAAGGCATGGACCATCGAAAAGGCCAGCCTCGAACCGGCCTCCCCCAGTGCTGCAACAAAAAGGTCGATACCTGTGGCCGTATTGCCTTTCGCTGTCTTCTGCAGCAGCAGGATCAGACGCTCCAGCCCCATTCCGAATCCGATACCCGGCACGCTGGGACCACCCAGCTGTTCCACAAGCCCGTCATAGCGGCCTCCGCCACCGACCGCCGATTGGGAGCCGAGGTCCGAGGTCACGAATTCAAAGGTCGTCCGGCAGTAATAATCAAGGCCGCGAACCATGAATTTATTGAGGGTATAGTCGGTTTGCAGGTGATCAAGTCCGTCCCGTACCTGTTGAAAGTGCGTTGCGCAATCTGCACAGAGGTGGTCCAGAATTGACGGCGCATCTTCGACGATACTGCGGCAGCCAGGATTTTTGCAGTCGAGTACCCGCAGAGGATTCGTTCCACTCCTTCTCCGGCAATCATCGCAGAGATCGTCCTGTTTCGACTCAAGAAAGACGAGCAATTCAGCCCGAAAACCGGGACGACACACCGGGCAGCCGAGTGAATTCAACTCCAGGCCGACTGCGGGTTCGAGCCCGAGTTCGGAGATCAGCATACTGCCCATGGCCATCAGTTCGGCGTCCACCCGGGCATTGGACGAGCCGACGACCTCAACGCTCATCTGGTGAAACTGTCGGGTTCGTCCCTGCTGCGGCCGTTCATGGCGAAACATCGGACCGATGGTAAACAGACGCTGGACCGGCTTTTTAACGTACAACCCGTGTTCTATATAGGCCCGGAGCAGTGAGGCGGTCGCCTCGGGACGCATGGTTATCTGCTTATCGGCAAAGGTATACATCTCCTTTTCGACGATATCCGTCGTCTCCCCGATGGATCGGGCAAAGAGCTCCGTCTTTTCCAGGATAGGCAGCCTGATCTCGTAAAAGTTGAACCGGGCAAATATATCCCTGGCCAGCTCTTCCACATGTCGCCACAGCTCGGTTTCACCGGGCAATATATCCTTAAAGCCGTTCAAGGCCTTGATTTTCAAATTTCTCCCTCCCGGGGACTCCTGATTCCTGCCAGATTAAGGATCTGTGGTTCCCATTTTATGAAAAGGAAGTAAGAATAAACGCAAACAGATGAAAAAGTCAAGCACAGCGCCGTTTGTGAGCCCCGATTTCGTCATTGTCACATATGAATCCTTCCCAAGGATGCTTATACTCACCACATGAGCAGGCTTGACAAGTCCAGGCATGTATGCTATCGAAGGCTGGACCTGTTGTCTTATTATAGGAGTTCTTTAAAAAATGAAGTTGCCCTCACTGAAAATCGCTGATTTTACCGCCTCGTTTCCGCTTATCCAAGGTGGGATGTCCATTCGTGTTTCCACCTCAGCCCTGGCCGTACCCGTTGCCGATTGCGGCGGAATAGGCGTTATCGGAGGATCCGGAATCCCTCCTGAAGAGTTGAAGGAGGACATCCTGAAGGCAAAAAAGGCGACAAAAGGCATCATCGCCGTCAATATCATGTATGCGATGAAGAATTTTTACAACCTGGTCATGAGTTCCGTTGAAGCCGGTGTCGATATGATCATAACCGGAGCGGGATTTTCTCGGGATATATTCAAGATCGGCAAGGAACACAAGACGGCGATAGTCATGATCGTCTCTTCACCCTCGCTTGCCAAGTTGGCCGAGAGACTCGGGGCCGCAGCCGTCATCGTTGAGGCCAAAGAGGCCGGCGGTCATCTTGGTACCGATCGTCCTCTGCGGGAAATCTTTCCGCCCATCCGCAAGGTCGTCAAATCCATCCCGCTCATTGCCGCCGGTGGTATCACCAACGGGTTTGAAATGGCGGAGATGATGGACCAGTACGGGGCGGATGGTGTGCAGATAGCCTCACGGTTTGTCCTCAGCAAGGAATGCGATGTCTCCGATAATTTCAAAAAAGCCTTTCTTGCTGCCGGAAAGGAGGATATCGTCCTTACTACCTCGCCGGTCGGCCTTCCCGGCCGCGCCATCAATACGCCCTTTCTCCGAGCCCTGAAGACAGGCAAGGATGTCAGCACCAAGAAATGCGAATTCGTCTGTCTCAAGAGATGCGACCATCATTACTGCATTAACGAACGGCTGACCAAGGCCCGCAACGGTGACCTTGAAGAGGGCCTTTTCTTTTCGGGTGAGAATACCTATAAAATGAAGAGCATCCTTTCCGTTGCCGAGATCTTCAAACAATTCAAGACCCAGGCCGAATCCGTGTACAAAGAAGGGCGAGGGTTTGCTCCCACTGTCTGAGCAAAAATTCCATCCGCATTGCCCATGGTCATTTCCGGAAATATTGAGCCCCCTGCATCGACTGGATCCGATCACAGCCCGATCATCATTGGACCGACCGATCATCCGATCACCCTTGACCTCATCGACAAGGATGCCCTTTTTGTCCTCAAGAAACTGAATAACGCCGGGTTTTCAGGATACCTGGTAGGAGGTGGCGTCCGGGACCTTTATCTCAGAAAGGCCCCGAAAGATTATGATATCAGTACGGATGCCAGGCCCGGGCAGATACGAAAGCTCTTTCTTAACAGCACCACCATAGGCAAACGTTTCCGCCTCGTCCAGGTCTTTTTTCCGAAAGGAAAGATCATCGAAATTTCAACATTACGCTCATTGAGCGAGCATGATCTTGAAGGTCCGGAGGCCGTGCTGGCCCCGAATAATACCTTCGGCACCCTCGATGAGGACGCCCAGCGACGCGATCTTACCATCAACTCGCTCTTCTTTGAGATAGAGCATTGCACAATCATCGACTATGTCGGCGGAGTAACCGATCTCGATCACTGCGTCATCCGCATTGTCGGTGATCCTGAAAAACGCATCCATCGCGATCCGGTACGGATGATGCGTGCCATCCGGCACAGCGCCCGCAACAACTTCGTCATTGAAGACGCTACATGGAAGGCAATATGCCAAAACGCCGACAAGCTGACTCTTTGTCCAACATCCAGATTGCGCGACGAATTATTAAAAGACCTCTACTCTTCCTCAGCCGCCGACTGGTTTTACCTGGCGCTGGATTCAGGTATCTTTTTCAGCCTTTTCCATATCTATAAAAACACAGTATTTTCCACCAAAGAAAAGGGCTCGTCCTGCCGGGAGCAATTGGCCAGGATTTTAGCGGTTATAGACCGCCTGAACGCACTTTTGCATAAGCAGGACAAACCTAAACCCTCCCCTTCGTTCCTGCTTGCCCTGGTCCTTATTCCCTGGGCCGACCAGAAATACGGCCTTTCCAGTCAACAGCTCAAGGGTCATGCCATCTTCCATTTTTCAAAAAAATTAAGAGAAGATCTGGATAAAAATATTGGGCCTCATCTGAACCTGCGCCGGTCAATTCGTCAGGAAATGGCCATGCTTTTGACCAATCTGCCCATTTTTATGCAGCATCACCATGACGGCGGCTGGCCGAAATGGCTCCAGAAAAAGAGCTATTTCAAAGAATCCTCGCTCTTTTTTCATATCTACAGGGAGGCCCTAACCGATCAGCCGGTTCCTGAACGATCCGTCGAGCTCATCAAAGAAACAACAGGCATCGAAAACAACAAACGATTCGATAAAAAAAATCCTGCGCGTAAAAGCAAGCCTGCCTTCTCACCGAAACGAAGAGGGGGTATTTTTGGTTTTAAGAAATAATCCTATCTGCCACTAAGTCTTATCCCCGTTTTCCTCAAAACCACCATCCTCTTCGATTTTTCTGGAATAATTCTAATATTTCAGAGAATTAATCAATTCGATAATATTTATTTATAAATTAATTCAAAATTTTTGATATGCTTTTCATTGTTTTTATTTGACATTTATTATGGATTACCTCAATTAACAAGCGTGGTTTACAACTTATTGAAATCCGGACTTTGTATGCACAGTTTGCACAAGGAGAATGCGAATTGGTCGATCGCGGGCAAAGGGCGGGTTCTCGGTTTTCTTTCTTTTTTATACCGGTGTACTGACACCGGTACAATCGCGCAGTATTGCGCAGAATCGTTGTTACAGCAACAGGAGGTTGATATGGCAGACAAAGTAAATAAAACTCTGGTTCCGCGGCTTGACCGACGCGGCTTCCTCAAGGGTTGCACCCTGGCTGCAGCTGCGCTGGGGCTCTCGGAAACGATGGTACCGAAACTTGTCGAAGCAGCAATGACGGCCCAACGTCCACCAGTGATCTGGCTCCACTTTCAGGAATGCACAGGATGCACAGAGAGCCTTCTCCGCGCCTCCCATCCGGATATCGCCCGACTCTTGCTCGACATTATCTCGCTCGATTACCACGAGACCGTCATGGCTGCAGCAGGTCACCAGGCAGAGCAGTCCCTTCACGACTCGATGGAGAAATACAAAGGGAAATATGTCCTGATCGTTGAAGGCGCCATTCCGACGAAGGACAATGGAATCTATTGCAAGATTGCAGGCAAAACCGCCATGTCCATCCTGGCGGAAGTGGCCCCGAATGCGGGAGCCATTATTGCCATCGGCAATTGCGCCACCTTTGGCGGCATTCAGGCGGCGGCTCCGAACCCCACCGGTGCGGTGGGCGTGCAAAAGCTGGTCAGCAGTCCCGTCGTCAACATTTCCGGCTGTCCGCCGAACCCGATCAACCTGCTTGGCACCGTCCTCCATTATCTGACCTTCAAGCGTCTGCCGGCCCTCGACAAGCTCAATCGCCCCCTCTTCGCCTACGGCCGCAGGATCCATGATCATTGCGAAAGAAGGCCGCATTTTGACGAAGGCCGTTTTGTCGAACAGTATGGCGACCAATTCCACAAGGATGGCTACTGCCTCTACAAGGTCGGCTGCAAGGGTCCCGAGACATTTGCCAACTGCCCGGCAGTCCGGTTCAATGACGTCGATGTCTGGCCGGTCAGCGTCGGACATGGCTGCATCGGCTGTACCGAACCGAAGTTCTGGGATAGCATGACCCCGTTCCAAGAGAGACTGCCCGATGTGAAGATCCCCGGATCCGGGATAATTGCAGATGCGGACAGCGTCGGCAAAAAGGTCCTGGGAGTCACCGCAGCCGCTGTAGGTATTCATGCTGCCGTCGGCATCGGGAAACGCCTGGCAAAAGGGAAGGATGGCGACAAGTAGTGAGATTTTGTCAAAATACATCCATGCCCCGGCGTGTATGAACTTGAAAAGATACTCTCTGTGCCGGAAAGAAAATGTGCTTTCTTTATCCGGCGTATGATTTTCGAATAAATTATGGAGGTTCAACAGATGGCTCAGCGAATTACCATTGATCCGATTACCAGGATCGAAGGTCACCTACGAATAGACGCGGAAGTAGATGGAGGAAAGATCACCAAGGCCTGGTCTTCCGGACAGATGTTCCGTGGTTTGGAAATTATCCTAAAAGGTCGGGATCCCAGGGATGCGCATCTCTTTACCCAGCGTATCTGCGGGGTCTGCACCACCGTGCACTCCCTGGCCTCGGTCCGGGCGGTGGAGAACGCCTTACAGCTCCAAATCCCCCTGAATGCACAACTCATCCGCAACCTGGTCCTGTCGACGCATGCGCTCCATGATCATATCGTTCATTTTTATGTTCTCTCGGCCCTCGACTGGGTCGATGTCGTATCGGCACTGAAGGCCGACCCGGTGGCCACCCAGAAACTGGCGGAAAGTCTCTCCGATTGGCCCGGCAACAGCTCCAAGCGTTTTGCTGCGGTAAAGGGTAAACTCAAAGCCCTGGTGGAAAGCGGCCAGCTCGGTCCCTTCGCCAACGGTTACTGGGGGCATCCGGCCATGAAACTGCCGCCGGAGGTCAATCTGATGGCGGTCTCCCATTATCTCGAGGCCTTGGATTACCAACGCAAGGCGACCCAGGCCCTGGCTATCATCGGAGGCAAGAACCCGCATATCCAGAGCCTCGCGGTAGGCGGTGTCACTGCTGCCATCAATCCGGACAATGATTCCACCCTGAACATGGACCGTCTCTATTTTCTGAAGCAGTTGGTCGAGGATGTCCGCGGCTTTATTCAGCAGGTCTACCTGACCGACGTCTGCGCCGTCGGCGCCCTGTATAAAGACTGGCTCCCCTACGGTGCAGGGGTTACCAATTACCTGGCGGCACCCGATATGTTCCTGAATGCCGAAGGGACCTCCTTCGACCTGCCGGGCGGCACGGTCATGAACGGCGACCTGAAGACCGTCAAAGCCATCTCCAGCCTCAACGACCAGTATTTCAAGGACAATGTCGAGGAATCCATTGCCCGGTCCTGGTATAACGGCGACTGGTCCAAACATCCATGGGAGGAGGATACGGATCCGAAATTTACCGATTTCCAGGCAGACGGCCGCTATACCTGGTTGAAGGCCCCGCGTTTCCAAGGAAAACCGATGCAGGTCGGACCGTTGGCCCAGATGGTAGTCGGCTACGCCCTCGGCCACGAAGGTATCGTCAAGAATGTCAATGCGGCTCTGGACAAGGTCAGTACCATCGCCGGCGTCAAGGTCGGCCCTGCGATTCTCCATTCCACCATCGGCCGTCACGCCGCCCGGGCGATACGGGCCTCCATGCTGGCGGATCTTGCCCTGAAACATTGGGGACTTCTGGTGGAAAACATCGGCAAAGGCGATCTCGAGATCTTTAATGCGCCGGTATTTCCGAAAGGCGAACAGCGAGGTGTCGGCGTACATGAGGCCCCGCGCGGCACACTCTCTCACTGGATTGTCATCAAAGACGGAAAGATCAAGAACTACCAGTGTGTGGTTCCCTCCACCTGGAATGCCGGTCCCCGTGATGCAAAAAACCAGGCCGGACCCTATGAGGCATCGCTGGCGGGCAACCCGATTGCCGATGCCGGAAAACCTCTGGAGGTGCTGCGGACAATCCACTCCTTCGATCCGTGCATTGCCTGCGCCGTCCATATGCTGGATCCGGAAGGAAAGGAAACGGTTAAAGTGAAGGCCCTGTAAGCAGACAGTTCCAACCACTGAATCTTTTCTTTCGGAATGACCGTAAGGAGGTTATTATGATGTACGAAAAGCAAAAATGCTGGAGCATCCTGCTCCGCCTCTATCACTGGGCCTTTGCCCTGTCCATAGTTTTCCTGGTAGTTACGGGCTTCTATATCAACAGCCCGTGGACAAATACCCTGATAGAGGGAAGCGCATCCTTCCCGATGGCCTGGATGCGTTACATCCATTTCGTGGCCGGCTATGTCTTTACGGCTGCGGTATTGGCAAGAATCTTTCTGTATATTTTCGGCAACGCCCAGGAGAGGATCACCGATGCTCTTCCCGTTACCGGGCGCAATATCGGCAATTTGGTTAAGACGTTTCTATTGTACAGCTATGTCAGCGATGAGCACGATGCCCGCCTCGGCCACAATGTCCTGGCTGGAATGACCTATCTGATCACCATCATCGTCGCCATCTTTCAGCTGATAAGCGGCTTCTATATGCTCTTTCCGGAGGCGGCACTCTGGCAGGGATGGGGTGTGACGATCTTCGGCAGCCAGCAGGAAGCCCGGTTTATTCATCATCTGTTGATGTGGTGGTTCCTGTTTTTTGTTGTGGTTCATCTGTATTTTGCTGTCTGGAATGACATCAAAGATCCGGAGGGGCTTGTTTCCTCAATTATTACTGGTGTCAAATTCAAGCACAAAAAAGCATAAGGACAGAGGGGTCGAACTGCTGATCCATGGCATTGTCCAGGGGGTCGGATTTCGGCCCTTTGTCCACAACCTCGCAACTCGTCTCAAAATCTCCGGCACTGTGAGCAATTCCAGTGCCGGAGTTCTGATCAAGGCCGTAGCTGAAAGAAAGCGGCTTGCCGACTTCAAGGACCTGCTGCAAAAAGAGGCCCCGCCCCTGGCGCGGATTTTTTCCATCGAAGAACGCCCGCTGGCATCCGACCTGCCGCAAGGCCCCTTCCGGATTGCAGCAAGCCTTGCCGGGGAGGGTGTCGCCACCTGGATTCCACCCGACATTGCCCTGTGCGACGACTGTCTGAGGGAGCTTCTCGATCGGAAGGACCGCCGCGCCGGTTATCCCTTTATCAACTGTACAAACTGCGGTCCCCGTTTCACCATCGTCGAAACCATCCCCTACGATCGGCCGAAGACCTCGATGAAGGTCTTTCCCATGTGTGCGAATTGTGCAAAAGAGTACAGCGACCCCAGCGACAGGAGATTTCATGCCCAGCCCAACGCCTGTCCGGCCTGCGGCCCGCACCTGAGCTGGCATGACCGTGCAGGGACCCCCTTGCCGGCCGCCGACCCGATAGCTGCGGCGGCCTCTGCGCTTGCCGAAGGCCGCATCCTGGCCATCCGCGGACTTGGCGGCTTCCATCTGGCGGCAAGCGGCATCTCCCCATCGGCCGTACAACTGCTGCGCCTGCGAAAGGGCAGAAAGGAAAAACCCCTGGCGATCATGGTGGCCGATGGTGATTCGGCAAAGCGCTTTGCGCACGTTTCCACCATAGAAGCAAAGGCACTGCGCAGTCACGAATGTCCCATCGTCCTGTTGACAAAAAAGGCAGGGTCCGCCCTGGCTGAAAATCTGGCCCCGGGTGTTTCGGATATCGGCGTCATGCTCCCCTATACACCCCTGCATCATCTGCTCTTTCACCACCCGGACTGTCCGCAGGCCCTGGTGATGACCAGCGGCAACGTCAGCGCAGAGCCGATCTGCACGGGCAATGACGAGGCGATTTCGCGTCTGGGTGCCATTGCCGATTTTTTCCTGCTCCACAACAGGGAGATCGTCACCCGGGTCGATGACTCCGTGGTCAGGGTTATGAACGGCCGTCCCCGTCCGTTCCGGCGAGCCCGCGGCTACGTCCCGATGCCGCTGCCGCTCTCATGCTCCCTGCCCCGGATAATCGGCTGCGGCGGCGGACTGAAGAGCACGTTTTGCCTTGCCAAAGAAAAATTTGCCTTTCCCAGCCAGCATATCGGCGATCTCTTCAATCTCCAGTCCCTGGACTTCTATACCGAATCGGTGGAACACCTGAAAAGGGTTTTCGAGATCGAACCTGTTGCCGCCGCCTGCGACCTGCACCCCGATTATATCAGCAGCCGCTATGCCGCAGGCCTCGGGCTGCCGCTTTACCGCATCCAGCATCACCATGCCCATGCCGCCTCTGTGATGGCGGAACACGGCCTTTCGGGGCCGGTCATTGCAGTCGTCCTTGACGGGACCGGCTATGGTGCGGACGGCACCATCTGGGGTGGAGAATTTCTGCAGGCGGATCTTCTCGACTGCAAACGCCTCGGCCATTTACAGCACCTGTCTCTTCCGGGTGGCGACGCGGCAACCATGGAGCCATGGCGGATGGGATGCTCGGCGCTTTTTCACGCTTACGGGGTCGAGGCCCTGCGGACGAAAGCTCTCCCCCCTTCCCTTGCCGCCATCGAGCCAACGAAAAGGGAAATCCTCAAAGAGATGCTGGCAACGGGGTTCAACACCCCATTGACCTCAAGCTGCGGCCGTCTCTTTGACGCCGCTGCCGCCCTGCTGGGACTGTGCCCCTACGCCAGTTATGAGGGACAGGCGGCAATGGAACTCGAGACCCTGGCAACACAGGCCGCCCCGGCATGCTGGCTGACCGACCTTGCCTCACGGACCGAACGGCGGTCTGCAGTACGTCTGCTCGAAGAAAACGGGGTTTGGAAGATCATCACATCCGATCTGATCTCAATGATCTCCGATGCCGGCACGCAAGGTTTGGACAAAAGGATCATCGCACTCCACTTTCATTTCGAACTGATACAAAGTATACTAACCCTCACCCGGCAGCTCGCAGCTCAAACCGGCATCCGCGAGATCGTCCTCTCGGGAGGCTGCCTGCAGAACAAACTGCTGCTGGAAGGTCTTTTTCATGTCCTGTCGCTGCACGGTTTCCATGTCTTTACCGGGAGAAACATCCCGATAAACGATGGCGGAATATCACTTGGACAGGCAATAATTGGAGGTCTGCATCATGTGTCTTGCGATTCCCATGCGCATTACGAAGATTGAAGGAAGTCCGGATGACTTCACCGCCGACCAGATCGCGACGGTGGACGTCGACGGCATCGGCAAAGAGGTCCGCCTGGATGTCGTCGATCACTGGCCCGTCGTCGGCGATTACGTGATCGTCCATGCCGGGTTTGCCATCCATACCCTTGCGGCAAGCGAGGCCGAGACCAATATCAGGCTGCTCCGCGAGCTGGCAGCGTCAATGCCTGAAGAACTGCTGCGCTGAGACGAGATCCGATGAAATATCTTGACGAATTCCGCGATAAGAAGCTTGCCAGGCCACTTGTCGCCGAGCTGAAAAAATCAGTCACCATTCCCCTGCGGGTTATGGAGATCTGCGGCTCGCACACCATGGCCATCTTCCGCAACGGTATACGCTCCATCCTGCCCGAAGGCTACACCCTGATCTCCGGACCCGGATGTCCTGTCTGCGTCACCTCGGCATCCCATATGGACGCCTTTATAGCCATGGCCGAACGCCCCGGCGTCCGGGTGGCAATCTTCGGCGATCTCTTCCGGGTCCCCGGTACCAACGGGTCACTCTGCAACGCCGGAGCCAGGGGAGCGAAAATCGATATTGTCTACTCGCCGATGGATGCGCTCGACCTGGCCGTCCGCCACCCTGAAGACCTGATCGTCTTCCTCGGGGTGGGTTTCGAGACCACAACCCCCGGCATTGCCGCCACCATACTTGCCGCCAAGACCAAAAGGGTCACTAATTTTGCCGTTTTTTCAACACAGAAGGTGATGCCCCCGCCGCTCATGGCCCTGCTGGCCGATCCGCAGTTGAAGATCGACGGTCTTCTCTGCCCCGGCCATGTCTCCAGCATCATCGGCGCCGGCGCCTATCAGCCCCTGGTTGAAAAATACAATCTTGCCTGTGTCGTGGCCGGATTTGAGACGACAGACCTGCTCAATGGTCTCATTCTGCTGGCCCGCCAGGTCGGGAGTGGTCAGCCGAAGGTCGAAAACACCTACCGGCGGGCCGTGAACTGGGAGGGCAACGCCCGGGCGGCCAGGATGGTCGACGAGATCTTCGAACCGGCCGATATGGAATGGCGCGGTCTCGGGATGATCCCCGGCAGCGGGCTTGCCATCAGATCCCAATACGCCGATTTCGATGCCGTGGTCCGTCTCGATATTACCCTTCCCGAGGCCAAGGAAGCCAAGGGATGCCGATGTGGGGAGATCCTGAAGGGCATGAGCATCCCCACCGAGTGTCCGCTTTTCAAGACCAGGTGCACTCCCCAAAACCCAATCGGCCCCTGCATGGTCTCCAGCGAGGGGACCTGTGCCGCCTATTATAAATACGGGATTGAGCAATAACCTAGAGCCGTGCTCCTGCAAACGGGGTAAGGCAAAACATCGAATAGAAGGGCCGTTATGTCTGAAAAAACAATTCTTCTGGACCATGGAAGCGGCGGGCTCGCCAGCCAGGAACTGATTACCAGCCTCTTTCTCAAGCACCTGGACAACCCGGTGCTTCACAGCCTGGAAGATAGTGCTATAGTTGACAACCAACCGGGAAGACTGGCTTTTACTACCGACAGTTATGTCGTTGATCCGATCTTTTTTCCCGGGGGCGATATCGGCAAGCTCGCCGTCCACGGCACCATAAACGACCTTGCCATGCGGGGCGCAAGACCTCTGTGCCTGAGCCTCGGCCTGATCCTTGAAGAGGGCCTGCCCCTGGATGACCTGGAAAAAATTATCATCTCGATCGCCCTGTCCTGCAAAGATTGCGGCATACCTATCGTTGCCGGCGATACCAAGGTGGTGCCGAAAGGCAAAGGCGACAAGATCTTCATCAACACCTCGGGGATCGGCATTGTCGCCGACGGCGTCAATATCTCATCGAAAAATGCCGCGGAGGGAGATCTTATCCTGCTTTCGGGGACCATGGGTGACCACGGCATAACGATCATGACCCGGCGTGCAGGCATCGCCATGCACGGAAAACTCGAAAGCGACACGATGCCGCTGCATCGCCTGGTGCAACAACTGCTCAGCCGTATTCCCGGCGCCGTCCATGCCCTCAGGGACCCGACCCGGGGCGGGGTTGCAACCTCACTGAACGAAATAGCTGCCAACAGCGGTCTCGGCATCGCCATTGAAGACGAGGCCCTGCCGATACGGCCGGAGGTCCGCGCCGCCTGCGAGATCCTGGGACTCGAACCGCTTTATCTTGCCAACGAGGGCAAATGTCTGGCGGTCGTCAGTCCTGATCAGGCCGCGAAGGCGCTTGAGATCATGCATTCCTGCCCTGAGGGAAGGGAAGCCGTGATCATCGGCAGGCTGACTGCCGGAAAACCCGGCCGGGTGGTCATCAACACCCCCATCGGCGGGTCACGGGTAGTAACACCTTTACAGGGTGAACCACTGCCTAGAATCTGTTGAAAACTGAACCCTTATCTCTCTATTTTTATGGAAAACACAGAAAAAAAAATCGGAATAATCGGCATCGGAAACCTGCTGCTCAGCGATGAAGGGTTCGGCATCCAGACCCTTCATCACCTGGAGGAGACGTACGTCTTTCCTGATAATGTAATCCTCATGGACGCCGGCACCGCGGCAATTTATATGACGCCCTTCCTTGAAGAATGCGATCCGATCCTGGCGATCGACGTGGTTGATCTCCAGGATGAGCCCGGCTCGTTTCATTTCTTCACCATGGACGATGTCAAGGCCGGCACCTTCCAGACCAAGATGTCGCCGCACCAACTGGGTCTTCTGGAGATGGTGGAGATATGCAAACTCCGCAATTCGGCACCGGAACATATCGAATACTACTGCGTTGTCCCCGGGTCGCTTGAAACCGGCATGGACCTCTCACCCGCCGTCGCCCCTCAGGTGCAGGAGGTAGCCGAAAAAATCATTGCCAGGCTCACGGATTTCGGCCTGGTGGTCTCAAGGCGCAAGACCGTGAAAAACTGAGGGGAAAAGGGACTATGCACGAAATATCGCTGGTAGAGGCCATGCTTGGGCAGCTATCGGATCTGGCCGCCGAAAACGGGGCGGCTAAAATTACAAAAATAACCATCGAAATCGGCCTGCTCTCCGGCGTGGTCGTCGACTCCTTCCGCTTCGGATTCGAGGTCCTCTCGGGCAATGACGATCTTGTACGCGGGGCGGAGCTTGTGATCATCTCGTCGCCGGTGACGTATCGTTGCGCCCAATGCGGTCAGGCACAAACAACCGATACCAAGCCTGATTGCTGTTTGCACTGCGGCGAACTCTTCCTTATCCCCGAAGGAGGAGACGATCTCATCCTGCGGCAGGTTGAAATGGAAGAGGCAGATCAATCCTAGAAACAAGGGAAACACTATGTGCGATTCATGCGGATGTCATGTCCCCGAAGGCCATGACCACAACCATCATACTCACTCACATTCCTCGGCAAAGACGGTCGATGTCCATACCAGTCTGCTGGCTGCCAATGATGCCCTGGCCAAACTCAACCGGGAACACTTCGAAGCCATGGGTGCAGTGGCGATCAACCTGATCAGCAGTCCGGGATCCGGCAAGACGACGCTGCTTGAACATACCATTGAAAAACTGGGCGGCGACATCAGAATCGGGGTGATCGAAGGCGATATCGAGACGGAGCGCGATGCCGACCGTATCCGGGCAAAGGGTGTCCCGGTGATCCAGCTGACCACCGGCGGTGCCTGCCATCTGGATGCGTCGATGACCCATAAGGGACTGCACCTTCTCCAACAGCAGCCGGGCGGCGACAAAATCGATCTTCTCTTTATCGAAAACGTCGGCAACCTTGTCTGTCCCGCGACCTTCGATCTCGGTGAGCATAAACGGGTGGTATTGGTCTCGGTGCCGGAAGGGCCCGACAAACCGGCCAAATACCCGAAGGCCTTCACCAGCTCCGATATCTTCCTGATCACCAAGACGGACCTGCTTCCCTACTTCGATTTTCCGGTTCCGGAGGCCAAGGCCGAGGCCCTGCGCTTAAATCCCCGGCTGACGGTGATGGAATTCTCGTCCACCACGGGCGTCGGTTTCGATGCCTGGCTCCAGTATCTGCGCGACCTGGTCAAAGGGGCGAGAGAGAAGAATACCGCCACTTCCGAACCAGGGTGAAAACCGCGGGCAAAGCCACGAGCGGCGAGGGCGTACCGGCCCTCTTCGCTCGACGGGCATAAATGGAAGCAAAGCCACCGAGATGACCCGGAAGATCCCGACCACAGTACATCGCTTCCGCAGGATCTCTTTCGATTCCGACAAAACCGACCTCACCCCTGACATGAACCTGTCCCACCAACGGGCCGGGAACCGCTGCGCCTTGCCGGCCGGGAAATGATACCGGTCGCTCCGGCTCAAAACGTCGCGCCAGCTGAATTGCAGCCAGAATTGTATTGAAAAGAAATCCGAAAACAGCTAGGGTTGTTTCTGGCAAAAAACCTGAATTTTCGCCTCAAATCATCATCTTCTCTTAGCGCTTTATGATAGATCATCAGGAATCTCCCCGGTTGATGCCCTGGTATGTCCATCTTTTCGGTGGGTGGACCATCGGTATGCTCTTTCCATGGTATTTGACCTACCGGCAGTTCTATTGCCGGGGGAGAAAAAAGACCGCCATGATCCTGATGGGCGCCGCTGTTCTTTTTTTCGCCATGCTCTGTCTTGCGGCCATGGACGCCCTCTATCCCTGGGATAAACTGCTTCTTTCCGTGGTTGCCGCCTCTGTTTCAGGGTCACTGGCGGCCTGGCTGGTGCAGAGAAAAACCTTCGGCCCGGCCCCGAAACGATACTATCTCCATGAATGGAAAAACTGGATATCGCCGATATGTATTGCCGTTTTTCTTGGTATCTGTCTGTCGGTGGTTCTCTGTTTTTTCCCGCTCTTGAGCGAGCGCCTCCAGATGTACCGGTCGCCCGATCTTCTGGCCAAAAAAGTGATACTCTGGGATTTTTTTCGCTTTGCCCCGTATTCCCTGCTGTTCAGTCTCCCGGTGGGCATATGGTGGGCAGGAGAGCGGCATCGTTTTTCTTCTTCGCACGTTCTCAGCTATTTCTTTGGCCTGATCGTCTTCTGCTGTATGGTCGCGGTCCTGGTCTACCTCTACTATTTTCTTCTGTGCAGAGGGCAAATCAACGGCAACGGCACAGGATGGCGGGTCCTTCCCCGCCTGCAGGGAACGGAAAAAAACCTCTATTTCCTTTTATCACATAATTATTCCGGATACTTCATTATGCCGCTCCTGCTTGGTACAGTGGCCCGGATTACAGATTTCTGGAAACGGGCCTTGGCAATCTTCCCGGCATTGATCGTCACCTTTATCCTTATGAGTCCCGCTTCACCACGGCACTGGCAGTATTACCAGAATCAGATATTCTATGACATGTCCTCCGAGAACGGTGCCCGAAGGGAGGCCGCTTACACGAAGGCCAACCTGCTGCTGGAACGTTTTCCAAATCATGACGGTTGGCCCGAAATTGCCCTCAAAGTGGCCCGGTACCGCTACGGCGAGGGGCGTTTCGCGGCCTCTCGCGCACTATATCAACGGATTTTGGAGAAGACTAAAGATTCAACGCGTTGGTATAGACAGGCCGCCCTGGCCAGGGCTGCGCTCACTTCGGATGACTTCGGCCGCAAACGGACCGTATTTGCTCTTCCCATGGAGCCGCTGCGCTATGAATCCTATATGACTGCCAACTGGATGGCCCTGCTGCGGAATATCCGTTTTTTTGAAGGCAAAGCAACATCGGAGGTGAATACGCTGATAAAACTCAAAGGCATCTCCGAGGACGACAAGACGATAAAGCTCGGCAAGATGCCCACACTTGCGGAACTCGATGACCGTGCGGCTGGTCTCGGATATAGCGTTCTTATCCTCCCTTCAAAGCTGGTGATGCTTAAAAGACTGATCCGGGGCGGATTTCCCGTTATTCAACCGATAAAAAATTCCTTTTATCTCTTCAGCGGAATCGATACCGGCCGGGCGTTGTTGACGGGGTCAAACTACCAAGACATCTTACCAGGCCTGAAAAAAGCCGATAGAGAAGGGATAGCCGATCGCGCTCCCTTCGGCAACGACAACACCGCATCGGCACAGCCATCACGAGTCGATATCCTGGCCTATGCCGAGATGCCTTTTTCCTTCTGGCAACAATCCCGTCAATCCGATTACGCATCCCATATGGCTGTTGTCTTTCCGCCGGATCAACTGCAGCGTATTGTATCGATCCTGGGTGAAGCCCAACCCGGCCTGCAGAGGCAAAGCAAGGCCTCTCTTGCCGCTCTGATCGGGTTGAGCGCCCTTAATTGCGGCGATGTGGACCAGGCCGTGGCCTGGTCGCAGTTGAGCTATGAGACGGTCAAGGATCCCTTCCCTCTTCACATCGCTCACCTGGCGGAGTTACTCTGGCAAAGCCGGCAGGTCCTCTTCACCAGCAAACTGCAGCTGGACAGAAACCTCCCCCGGCTGCAGACTATCCACCGATTTCTTGCCGATCCCGCAAGACGGCTGTTTCTCGACCTGGCACAGCTACAGTTTAACCGCGACCTTAAAGATAGCCGGCTTGATTGGGTGTCCAGACACCAATATAACGACCTCCTTGATGTGAGCGATCCCGGGCAACGGCAGGACCTGATTGCGATCACCAAAGCAAATATTCGTTCCGAACCGGATTCAAGAGCTGACTGGCTGGTGCTTGCCAGCCTCTTTTCCTGGGGGAAGGATATCGACAACCTGATGTCGAGTTATACGGAGGCACTGAAAGCCGGGCCCTGGGATGACGAACTTGCCTTAAAGATTGCCTACCTTGCCATTCAACAAGGCCAACAACGTCAGGCACAGAAGCTGATCGCGGAGATCGAGCCGAATTCGGTGAAATACGATCCGGATTATTTTTATTGTCTGGCTTCCCTGGCAAACTGGAATAAGGATTTCTCAACGGCGAAGCAGTATTACCGGAAGGCAATCGAAATGAGAAGATATGACAGTCATTATAGCCTGGATTATGCCGACATGCTCGATAGATTGAAAGAAGACAAGGGGGAGGTCAAACGGTTGCGGAGCTGGGTTTCCCGTCTCGGCGGTCCGAACCCGACAGGCCTCGACAAAAGGCCCGGGAGACAATCCCCGCCTGGTACCCATTAATATCATTATCCCTATGTCTGAAACGACCCTACATACTGCCCCCGGCCCCGATCATGATGCCCGTCCTCCGGAAAGACAAACGGGGTCCCGGGCCTCAATGACGGATACCACCCTGCCGTCACCGGCCTCGATTGCTCTGATGACCTTGATGGCCGGTCCCCATGTCTCATTATTTGCCTGCCTGAAGGTCCTTTCCTGCGTAAAGGCCGGCAACAGAGGAAGGCTTTTCCTGATTCCGACAGCCGTTATCTATCCCCTCCTCTATCTCTTTCTGGTATTCTGGTCAAGCCGATGGTACTGGTCCTCCCTTATACTCATTGTCGCCCAGCTCACCTGCGCTGTGGCCTATTACGTATATTTTCGCAGATTGTACGTCTCCAGGGAAAATCCATACCAGGCCTCCCGTCTATCTTCCCGCAGAACCGGACAACGCTATGTTGTGACGGGGATCGCAGGCGGACTTGTCTTCATCCCTCTCCTGGGCATGCCCTTCCTGATAGCCTTTCTTCTCGGAACGGACCGGTACCTCTCCACCTTGATGCCGGTTGCCTTCAATGACAGCCTCTCTCTGACCTTGTTGGTAATGGGCCTCTTCGGTCTCAGTGTTTCCGGAGCCGTTGCCGGGGGATGGATAGGCAGGCTGGGAATGCGAATCCGACCGGCCCGGCTCATCTTTGTCTCGCTCGGCCTGGTCTGGACCGTACTGCTGTGGTTCCTGTTTCTCCAGCTGACGATCATCCTCCCGGGCTTTGTGACGATTCAGATCAACAGCCGGGAAATGTTCTCACCGCTGCTCATTTTTCTGATCGGCTACCTTGCCGTCGGCAGCTGGTGGTCGGCCTATCTGTTGGTATACGCCCTCCGTCCTTCCACCGCCCTCGGGCAGGCGGCCAGGTTTTTCAAGATCCCCTGTATCAGTCTCAGCAGTGCCTTTCTCTTTGCTCTCGTCTGCGGATATCCGTCGAACTGGTTTCATGGCGCCGGCAAATTTTTTGAAAAGCAGGGACGAATTGCAACCTCCCTCTGGTGCTACGAACAGGGCATGAGCAAAAAGCCGTCGGGCTTTCAGGCAAGTTATCTGCAATACCGGATAGCCCTTCTGGCCTACAAACTCGGAGAAAAAAACAAGGCGGCGGAAGGTTTCCGCAGGGTGGTGTCGATGTATACCTCTCGCGCAGACCTGGTGGGCAACGCTGCAAAGTTTCTCGAAAATATCGAACGAAACAGGGGCAAAGGCAGAAGGGTCGTACTCCCCGGTGTTGAGAATCCCACCACGTATAAGGCCTCCTACTGTGTTCCCAACTCTCTGGCATTGGTTATGCGCTATTGGGGTGCCGACATAGACGCCAGGGACATCGGCCGGTCGATCACCGGTCTGGACAGCGGCACCATGATCGTCGACCAGGCCTGGTATGCGGAACAAAAAGGTTTTCGTCATGAATTTCTGCCGACAGCCTCTCTGGAGGATATCATCTCCTGCATAAACGCAGGCTTTCCTGTTCTCGTCTATGTCCCTTCCCATGTCTTTGCCATTGTCGGGTATGATGAGACCCTGGAGACCTTTGTCACCTATGATGTGGCCACCAGGGATATCTGGGTGGATTATCTCCAGAAGGACTTCATCAAGACATGGAAAAAAAATGATGCCACCATGGTCGTCGTCTATCCGCCGGACAAGGCCGATAAACTGCCCGTCACCATCAAGACAGCCCTGCTGCAGACAAAAGGTCAATACCTCCAGTTTTATCTGCATGCGCTCAACACCCCGGCCGGATATGGCGGCATGGATCACCTCCTGCTGGCAGCTGCAGACCCGTCGAGGTTCTTCCTGCCGCTGATATCGGCATATCAAGAGTTCCCCTCATTGCGTCCCCGGCTGCTCCGGACCCATGACATCGACCGGACGGTTGCCGATATCCTCACCTACTACCGTACGGATTTCGATGAAGGCGTTCATCTGGCAGGGCATAGAGACTACGACTTCCCCTCGGTTGATCAAAAATTTGAGACATCGCTGGCCTTTCTTATCGGAACCGGTCACCTTGAACAGGCAAATCATCTGATCGAGGATATCAGCGCAAACGGTCCGATCAGCAGGCAGACCCGAAAAATGCAGGCCATGATCGACCTTTCACAGGGTGATTTTGACAAGGCCGTTCCGCGCCTTTCAGCCTTGAGTGACTCTCATCTCCAGCTGTATCTCGCCCTGGCGTATCTGCAATCCGGCAATGTCACCAGCGCCGTCGCCGGATTGGTCAAAACGGTCGACGGCTGCACATGACGGTACCAGCGAAGGCCGGTCGGCCCTCAATTCGAAGAAACTCCACTCTTGAAACGATACCCATCCACCGCAACGGTGCATAAGGCGTTCGCTGACAACAAAACCGTGATGGGGCTCGACAGATTCGGCTATCCGGCAGCCCCGCTGGCAAATGACATCCTGGCCGGGATGGACGGCTATGGCGACAACACCAAACAGCTGGAAAAAAGCTGGTACGAGTGGCTTTCTTTTTATCCATTCGATGCGAAGGTTGCAAAAAGGCTTGCGGAATTATACCGGAAACGGCTGGAGTCCCTGGATCCGCAAAAGGATGCGGCCCAGAGACAACGACTGAAAAACAAGCTGGAACTGATCAGAAACCGTAGCCGGCACTATGATCCGGCCCAGATGAAAGGGTAATGCCGTCGTCATCGCGGACGGCAAGATTCTATAGATAAAACAGCAAATTGCATATCATCAGGTCGATGAAGATCACACACTACCGAACAATTGCCTTTCAAGGGATGGCCGGTGCCTACTCGGATCTTGCCTGCCGCATGGCCTATTCCGATCTTGCAACCGTGCCCTGCGTCTCATTCGAAGCGGCCTTTCGGGCTGTCCGGGAAGGAACAGCCGATCTTGCCATGATTCCCGTCGACAACACCCTGGCGGGCCGGGTTGCCGATGTCCATCACCTTATCCCCGACGGGGACCTCTATATCTGCGGGGAACATTTTCAGAGAATTCACCACTGCCTGCTGGGGCTTCCGGGCGCCGACCTGGAAGGGTTGACCGATGTCCACAGCCATGTCCATGCCCTGCCGCAATGTAAAAAAATCATTGAAGACCTTCGCCTGGACAAACATGTCGTCGCTGATACGGCAAAGGCTGCCGCCGATATAAAAAAATGGGGTGACAGGACCCAGGCGGCCATCAGCTCCGAACTGGCGGCAGAAATCTACGGATTGGAAATATTGAAAAGAGATGTCCAGGACGCGGCACACAATACCACGCGTTTCCTGGTATTCTCCCGCAACAACCAGGTCCCGGAACGGGAGATTGGCAAACACTATCTCACCAGCTTTATCTTTGAGGTAAGAAATATCCCCGCGGCCCTCTATAAGGCGCTGGGCGGTTTCGCCACCAATGGCGTACAGATGGCCAGGCTCGAGAGTTATGTCGATCAGCACTTCAACGTTGCCCGTTTCTTCGCCGATGTCGAAGGGCATATCGACGAGAACTCGCTGCAACTGGCCTTCGAAGAGCTCCGATTCTATGCAAGGCGGGTTCTGGTTCTCGGAACCTATCCCGCCCATGCCTTCAGAGAGTCGCTCAGCGAGACCCGTGGCGCCTGAGCGGCGGCAGGCTTCCCTGCCCGACTCCGGCTCCGGCATAACCTGGATAAAATACCCGGGATTGCCTGCTGCTATCGGCTCTGGCTCTCCCTGATCTCGGCCAACATCTGCCGGCCGCCGTGCTCAAGGATAAAATTGCCCAGCTCTTCACCCAATTTCTCGGCAGAGGTTTCAGGGCCGATCAGACGTTTTTTTAAGATCCTGTTTCCATCGAGAGCTGCAAGGCCACCCGTTATGGTAATCTGTCCACCGACAAGATGTGCCAGCGCAAAGGCCGGGATGGAACAGCCTCCCTCCAGCTTCTTCAAAAATGCCCGCTCGGCCTTAAGACAGAACTCACTTTGGGCATTGTTCAGACAGCTGCGGACCAACTCTTTCTTCTCGGCAGAAAGAGAATCCGCTGCCTCCACGGCGATACACCCCTGGCCGACGGGCGGAATAAAATCCGAATCCGGAAAGATCTTGACGATCATGTCCTCGTAGCCCATCCGCTTCACTCCGGCGTAGGCAAGCATCAGGGCATCACAGGCTCCCGATTTCATCTTTTCTATCCGGGTCTGCAGGTTGCCCCGCATCTCGACCGTCTCCAGATGCGGATAGAAGTGTCTGAGCAGGGCGATGCGGCGCACCGATGACGTCCCGATCCTCAGCCTCCGCGATGCATCGTCAAGGGTGATGCCCGAAGCGGTGCTGATCAAGACATCGTTGACCCGTTCGCGTTCAGAAAAGGCAATCAGGGAAAAGCCTGCCGGCAGACTCGATTGCATATCCTTGGCGCTATGGACGGCAATATCCGTTTCCCCGCTTGCCAGCTGAAACTCCAGCTCTTCGGTGAAAACGCCCTTGCTTCCGATCTTGGCAATCGTCGTGTCGAGCATCCTGTCACCCTTGGTTTCCATGCCGCAGATTGACGTATTGATGCCGTGCCGCTGCAATATTGCCGCCATGGTTTCGGTCTGCCACATGGCCAGTCTGCTTTTTCTTGATCCTATTTTGATAGTCATCATACTCGAACGTTCCTTTTACAAAATAAACCGCGGCAGCCTCGTCCGTTCCCGGTTTGAAATAACGGTCATGCAGGAAATTTTCCTGTGATTATGAAAAGAATGGTTTTTAAAAAACTTACTGATATAACATAATACAGGTCAAAGAAAACAAAAAGATGCGAGTTGCGTTCCGGTTGCCGCCGGGTCGGGCCCTGAATCGAACCATCGATAGTCAGATTATACGGTTAACCGGATGGAAACAGCCAGCCATTGGCAAATTTCACCTGTTAAGGCATAGAGGTGGCTGGAGATAGCTGGAAAACGAGACAATTACTTGTTATGTTCCGAATCGAATGCCACCCGCTCCAACTCAATTTTGCCGGTTTTGCTGGGGAGGGCCGAACACCGTACCCGATACGGGTCGGCTCATGCATACCTTGACGGGTACTTCCTGAAAAAATTCAATACCTTGATCATGCTGCAACTGGAGAAGATATGATAAAAAGATTTTTCGATGGGGTCATTTTCGGGGCAGGATTTGCTCTCTCACTTGTAGCAATCTGGATTGTCGGTTTATATTTCATTGCACCAAAAATATTGTCGGCCCGTTTTGAACAACAGGAAACCCCGGTAAAAAGTATCACTTCAGCACCTCGATTACCCAGCAAAAAGAGATTCCTCGGTTCTCCCGCCATCCATGCCGGGGATTTTGCAATGGACAGGAGCAGTGTGTTGGCAGATGGTCCAGGGGCGATAAAGGGGAAAATCTCGCTTAACGGCAAACCGCTTGAAGGATTAAAACTGAGGCTCGCTTTGAACGGCAGTGTAATGAGCCAGTGGGCAGTGTCGAATTCCACCGGCGAATACACGATTAAGGTGCCGTACGGCTTATATAGAATAGATGGATATGAACTTGATTATGCCGTTGCAAACATCTTGTTGGCAGGCAAGATTAATCATCCTCAAACTGCCCATTCCAGTCCGGCACAGGAAGTTGACAGCAAAAACCAAGGGTACGGCTTGAATCTGAGCTTTGTCGACCCCGTAATCAAAAAGACGAAACGCAAGTATTCTTCATCGGATAAAATTATGCTCAGTTGGGATCCTTATCCGAACGCCGCCCAATATTCGGTCCAACTCTTTGAGAAGAAAGACCCGAATGTTTGGAACCGCAAACCGATATTCCCCTGCGATCAACCCCCTATTGTCTCTGACCCTAGAATGGATTTATCTGCTATGAATATAAAACTTAACCCGGGTTATTTTTATACATTCCATGTTGTTGCAAAAAATAATGACGGCAAGCCGCTTTCAGAATCCCCGGATGAATACAATGGGTACGATTTTTTAGTCGGTAAGTGATGCCGCCGGCATCAGCTCACGTATCGGATGTCCGACAATTGCCCCGTGTAATGATTGGGGAAGCAAAACAGCAAGATCATACAATATGCTATGCCGGGTTTGATTATTCTCCTTAATAAAAAACAAGCAGCAAATCAGTAATCAAAAAAGGAGCGTTTTCCATGGAAACAAAAATCCAGCTCTGCCGCCATTGCCAATGGGGTTATTCACTACTCTGATCATTTACAAAACGTGTCGGATGTCGAATGGACCAAACATCCGGAATTTAAAGGTGTCTATCTGAAGCATATGATTTGTCTCATACGTCGAGGTTAACATGGCAGGAACATTCACCCACTGGATGGTCGTCGAGGAGGCCTTAGATAAGTACCGAAGTCTTCCCAATAGGCACTATTATTTTCCTATCATATCTCAATATAATCACTTTGTTTGCCTTGGAGCTGTGGGACCTGACTACCCATATCTATCAGAACTATTAAATAATTTCATAAAGGAACATAGTTGGGCGGATAGGATGCATTATGAACAAACAGGAGATTTTATCCGCTGGGGTATTGCTCATCTTCCTTCTGATGGGACGGAAAGTTTTAATGCGTGCCTTGCTTGGCTTTGCGGTTTTGCAACACATCTTATTACAGATTCTGTAATTCATCCGGTAGTTCAGGCTATCGTTGGCCCCTATATTTTCAATGCTAAAGAACATCGCCATTGTGAATTAACCCAAGACGCTTATATATTCAAAGAGATCAAAGACCTTGAACTAAGATACGCCGATTACGCAAGCCTTTTTAAGATGTGCTCGGATCCAGCCGGCAAAGACAAAATAAACCCTGATCTTGCTCGGTTCTGGACTCAAACTCTCAAGGCAAGCCATCCCCAAGCGGATAAATGGTTTAACCGCATTGATCCGGATGAATGGCATAAGAATTTTCTTTCCAGGATTGCCTCTGCTTCTGATCCGATACCTGTTTTCAGACATTTTGCAGAAGAGAAGGACCTTGCTTACAAAACAACAGCCGAAATCACGCCGGAAGAAAGGCAGTCCTTTATTGATCAGATAAAGCTCCCGGGAAACAATCCCGGGGGATTTAAGAAGGACGCTTTTGATAAGGCTGTCGATACAGTTATCGAAACGTGGAAACGTCTCTTTGTCGACATTGAAAAAAGAAACCCGAAAGCAACAATTGCCTATATTGGAAACTGGAATCTTGATACCGGAGTCGACGAAGACAAACAATATTTCTGGCCGGAATCGGAGAGGTAATTATGAGGCAACTCTTTATACTTTTATTGGCTTTTGTGCTTTTTAGTTGCTCGCATAATTATAGCCCGTCAATGTCCGATGGACAGAAAGCGCATGTATATGACTCCGCTGCCGTAACGCTCTCCGACTTTTCAATGAAGATCATGGGATATTTGAATTTTTCTGTGCCCAAGGACTTTACTGCAAAGCAATTTTTTGGGATATTGGCAAAAGTATACCCGGATAAATCCAGGGTGAAATACATTCAGGACAATTACCAGGTCTTCGTTCGCAATCTCAACAGCGAAAACTTTTCTGTAATGCTTTGCGATCCTAAAACAGGCCAAAAGATACTGGAGGATCTGAGTTGTCATTTGGATCGTGTCGAAATTCAATCATGGAAAGAGACAACGAGCCAATGTGCTTTCACAAACGACTGGAAATCTCACTGTGAATAGCTCCCTGAAAAATCCCCGGGTGATACTGCTGTCGACCAGCAGGAACAATCCAGGCATGAATAAAGAAACCGCTTTTCTGTTTACATGTGCAAATGTGTGCACTAATATCCCTGTATGAAACCAACAATAACAAAGCAGATACCGACAGGACTTGACGACCTGGTCAAGGCACTTGATTCTAAAATATTTAAAGCGCTAAGCGATCCCACAAGAACCCGAATTCTCAAGTTCCTAATGCTTCATGGTCGAGCGGATATCAACACAATTGCCGACCATTTTCCCCAAGACAGGTCGGTGATTTCTCGGCATCTGCACATGATGAGTGAGGCTGGTTTGTTGTTTGTGGAGAAAGAAACACGACACCGCTTTTATTGTATTAACGGCGAAAGATTTTTGCATGAATTTGAAATCATTGTTAAAAATTTAAAGATATGTATTCATGAATGCTGTCCACAAAGGTAAGAGGAGAAAGGAATGGACAAATCAATTGTATCGGAATATTCCGACCGATTCGTTACTGTAAGCAAAACCACTGAGATACTCCCCAATGTCTTTGTCTTTCCCAAGATAATTTCCAGTCATCCTCAACCAGCGGGAAACAAGCAACTCTATTTGAGAAAGGACGGGAAACTGATCCATGATGATTTTTGTCATGAGGTTGTGATGGCGATAAAGGACAAGGATGAGCCTGTCATTTTTACCGGCTGCTCCCATAACGGTCTTTTGAATATGTGGATACCGTTGAAAGGGAATTTAAAGGGATGCCGATAAAGGCTGTAATGGGAAATCGAATCACGGATATAAAAACAGGAAGTTGTTTCGAAATTTGAGTATAATTGTCTAGGGTATCGGCCCTCTTTGCAATGCCTTAAACATTGGTGTGACGCATTTGTCGACAAGTTGAACCCACAAGGGCTTTTTCTACACTATGCGCTTTCTTCTCTATAATATCAGATATGGAACCGGCCACAAGGGCAGCTATCACCTGCCGGTGCCGTATGCCGGTTTTTTTAAGCATACCAGCTCTCGTCTTGATCAGATCATCACCTTTATTCAGTCAGTCAGTCCTAATGTCATAGGACTGGTTGAGGTCGACTCCGGCTCCTATCGCTCAGGAAAGTTCTGCCAGGCCGACCTCATCGCCCAAAGGCTCGGGTTTACTTCCATCGTCGAAAAAAAATATGCCGTCTCGTCGATCGCAAGCAGAGTCCCTGTCCTGAATATGCAATCCAACGCTTTCCTGACTAACGAAAGAGTCCTCAGCCATTCTTTTCACTATTTCAAGGAGGGAGTCAAACGGCTGATCATTCAGGTGGAACTGGGGCAGATCGTTTTTTTTATCGTCCACCTTTCGCTGAAGTACCGACACCGGCAGAACCAGTTGGAGTACCTCCATCAGCTGATAAAAAACACCGCCAAACCCGTAGTAATCGGCGGGGACTTCAATACGCTCTGGGGAAGCGGAGAACTCAATCTCTTCCTCGGGGCGACGGATCTGAAAAACGCCAACCTCGCCAACAGTCCTTCCCATCCCAGCCATTCGCCCAGGCGGCAGATAGATTTTATCCTCCATAGCCCTCGACTCCGGGTTACGAATTTCAAGATCCCCGATATCCGGCTTTCCGATCACTCCCCTTTAATCTGCGATCTTGATATGACCGAGCCTGCCTGAGGCTCAGGTTGATGGTGTTGTAATCGTACGATAAACCGTGTTCCCCTCTGCAACTCACTCTCAACGGCAATCGTCCCTCCATGCGCCTCGACAACCGCCTTGACATAATTCAGACCCAGGCCGAGCCCCGGTTGGGTCCGGCTGCGATCGCCGCGATACAATCGATCCCATATCCTGTGGATCTCATTTTTAGAGATCCCGATGCCGTCATCTGCAAAGACAACCACGGCATCCCTGCCGTCCGACTCCAGGCTGATCTTTACCTCTCCCCCCTGTCTGCCGTATTTTATGCTGTTATCAAGCAGGTTGGCCCAGACCTGCACCATACGGGTCTTATCCGCCGCAACCCGGATGCCGTCCTGCAGATCGGTCGTGATCTTTATCGTCTTTTCTTCGGCGACGTACTCATAGAGGGTGACGACATCCGCAAGTGAGACTCCCAGATCGACCGACTCCTTCTGCAGGTGCATGGTCCCCGATTCCGCCTCGGCAACGCTCATCATGATCTTGAGCATGGAAAGGACCCGTTCCGATTCCTCCAGGCAATCCGACAGGGCCTCCTTGAGCCGCTTCGTATCCGCATCCGCCTGCAGGGCATATTCCGCCATGGCCCGTAACCTGGTCATCGGCGTCCTCAGATCGTGGGCCACATTATCCAAAGAGGCCTCCAGCTCGGTCACCAATTGTCTGTTTTGCTCGAGGAGTTGATTGAACTGGCCGTAGAGGTCGACCAGTTCCCGCCCACGATGTGCAGGCAACAACGCATTGCTGCGCCCGTCCGCCAGAATTGCGGCAATGTCCGCATGGATCTTCTTCATCGGAGCGATGCTCAGTTTGACACAGGCCAGGGCCAGCCCAAGGCTGAGTCCTCCTCCCAGAACCACGGCCCACCGGCAGAAAGCTGCAATCCGGTCGTAAAGACGGACGGAGTCCTCCGACTCCTCGCCGGCCTGGATGCGTATGCCCCCGGCCAGGGTCTCGGAAATGATCGTCCAGGTACCGGGCATTTTCGGGTCGACCAAGGATATCCAGACACCCGATACCTTCTCGTCAAGTGCCGCCAGCCGATGGAAATCAACCGGCTCCGAAGCGCTCTGTGCGAGGAGGATCTGCTCGCCGTTGCGCACCATCCGGATAAAGGCAAGCCCTTTCAGCTCTCCCGTCTCTCCCCGCTGCTGGGAAAAATCAAAACTCGATGCGGATACAGGGTTGACGGCGAGAAAACCGGCAAGACGCCTGCCGACATCCCGGATCTGATCGTCTTCCATCTGTTTTTTGACGATCAGGGAGACAGCGACGATGAAGAGGATGACGGCAAGCCAGAGGATCAGAAAAAAGGGGAGGGCGAATCTGAACCTGGCGGCATAATACCCTTTTCTAACGGGCTCGGAGGACATACCCCATTCCCCTGACCGTATGGATCAATTTTTTCTGATAGTCCTTATCGATCTTATTGCGCAGGCGACAGACCAGGACGTCCACAACGTTGGTCTGGGGATCGAAGGCGTAATCATAGACCCTCTCCAGGATGGAGGTCTTGGACAGGACGACCTCGGGATTACGCATCATATACTCGAGAAGAGCATATTCCTTGGCGGGCAGATCTATCTTCTCGCCATCGCGCTGGACCTCGTGCTTCAAGAGGTCCAGTTGCAGGCTGTCGACAGCCAGGACGGTGGGCCGGGTATTTTTCTGGTCTCTTCTGATCAGCGCCTGCACCCTGGCCAGGAGCTCGCTGAAAGAAAAGGGCTTGACCATATAGTCGTCCCCGCCTCTCTGCAGCCCCTGGATACGGTCATCGACGGACTGCCTGGCGCTCAAGATCAGTACCGGGGTCTGAACGCCCTTCTCCCGCATCTTTTCGATCACGCTCAGACCGTCCAGCAGGGGCAGCATGATGTCCATGACCGCAACATCGAATTCCTCGGTCAGGGCCAGTCCCAGGCCTTCAACCCCATCATAGCGGATATCGACATTGAAACCGGATTCCCGCAGCCCTTTTTCGAGAAAGGAGGCTATCTTTTTATCATCTTCCACCAGCAACAGTCGCATGGCCGATCAACCTCATTGAGTGGTCTCACCCTTTTCTCAAGGCGATAACCGAACAGTTCCTGCCGGTAATCCCGTTTGTCGTACGGCAGGCCCGGCGATAGGAGAAATAATCCGGCGAGCAGGCGGTGCAGATGCCGGCGACGCTGACAGCCGCGTCCTTAAGCCCGGATTCCCGCAGTTGCCATCCGGTTATCCGCCAGAAGTCGAAATGCCGCTCTCCGACTTGAAACATCCGGAATTCCTTGGGCAACTCCTTTTCATGATTGACAAATTCAGCACAGCAGGGCCCAAGGGAAGGACTGACGACGGCCTGCAGGTCGGCCGGGTTGCTGCCGAAGCATTCCCGCATCGCCTCGATCGTCTTGCCGATGATACCGATCACGCTCCCCCGCCAGCCGCAGTGAATGGCGGCAACCGCAGGACGGACCGGATCGTAGAGCAGGACCGCCTGGCAATCCGCCTGCTGAATCATCAGGCCGACTCCAACCTGCCCGGTCATCAACGCGTCGACGCCTTCAATCTCGTCCCGGCCGGACGATTCGCCGGCAGAGCAATAGATGCCGTCTCCATGGACCTGTCGTGCCGAAACCAATCGCTCCAGCCCGAGGGATCGTCGGACCAGGTCCCTGTTTTTGCGGACCACGCCGTCATCATCGCCGACAGCGAAACTGATATTCCTGCTGGCATACGGGGCTCGGCCTTCCCCTCCGTGCCGATCGAAAAATGCATAGGTGCAGCGATCGAGTCGTTGTCGGGGCCGGGCGGTAGTTATCGTATTCTCCATTGCTTCGGCTCGAGCCTTGTGTCCCCTTTTTTGTGAGGGCATGCCTTTCAGATCAACTCAACCGTTTCTTGGTCTGGTCTTTTTAGTCTTCCCGGTGTATGAAGGAGAACTGAATACAAAGAACCAATGATTCTTTCCTAATAATAAAACGACATGAAAAAAATGCAAATCCCCATCGTCATGGCCGCATTCGGCACTACGTCACAGGCAGAGGCCACCTATATGCGCATTGACGGCCAGGTCAGGGAGGCATTCCCGGGGCACGAGATCCATTGGGCCTATTCTTCCCGGACGATAAAGCAAGTGGTGCAGAGCAGACAGGAACGGGTAATCCGGCATCCGAATGAAACGCTTCAACATCTGCATGCCGCCGGGCATTCCTGGGCCGTGGTGCAGTCGGTTCTTCTCACCTGCGGTCATGAATTTCACCGGCTTTTTCAGGAAATCGCGAGTCTTGACATCCGGTCCTCGATCGGCATGCCGCTGCTGACAGCGCCCGACGACCACCTGCGCACCGCCGGGTGCCTGGAGCCGATCATCCGGGCCCATCCGAAGAAGGCGATCCTGCTGCTGGGCCACGGGACCGACCATCCCTGCTGGACGACCTACCCGGCCTTTCAACAGGTGGCGAGACAGCAGTTCGGCGACAGGATCTTCGTCGGTGTGGTGGAGCAGTCTCCTCCATCGCAAGGGCTTATCGCCCGGATAATCGAGGCAGGCTTCACCGAAGTCCTGCTGGTCCCGTTGCTGCTGGTTGCCGGCAGGCACTACATCAACGATCTGATGGCCGATACGCCCGGCTCCTGGCGCTCCCGGCTCCTGGCTGCGGGACTCGCCCCGGAACCGGTTGCGCAGGGGGTAGGCTGCCTGCCCTGCATCGGCGAGATCTTCTGCGACCATATCCGGGAAGCGCTCGACGTGATCCCGGCATGAGGCCAGCATCCGATAACCGCCCCATGTCGCCATAATCCGACCGCCGATAACCGAAGGCACCGGAATTACGGGCCTGTCTCCAGTCCTGATCTTGACTGAACATGCCGGCCTTTTGAGGAAGGCCTAGCTACGATACATATACTGCCTGTTTTTGCGGTCAATCATCTGAAAGACATGATAGCCGTCATTTTTCTGGTGGAAACGGTCATAACCCTCCTGCTCACAGACAGGGCAGCAGTCCCACGGCAGCTCGACTCCATAGCAGGCCTGTTTCCATCCGGCCCTGGATTTTACGAACCTGACCCCGGAACACTGATCGCAATCGCGCAGCTCTTCCCTCTGGTTTTCCAATATATTGTCGGTGTCATAAAAGATCTCGCGTTCGCGGATAAAATAGCCCGCCTCTTTGTCGACATTCCCCGGTTTCGGATGGAAATAGAGGTCCGGCAGCTGCCGGCAGAGGCGCTTGATATAGTTCATCGTATCGGGCTGCTCGCGAATCTGACCGGGATTGAAATCGGGCTCCCGGACCGAGGAATAATCACAGCCCGCCATGGCCAGACAGATGCCGAGGTTCACATACGGCAGGGCCCCTTTGATGGAATAGCCGCCCTCGAGCACCGCAATATCGGGTTTGAGACGTTCACTCAGCCGGGCGTAGCCCTGGGCGGAAAAACACATATTGGTGATCGGGTCGGAGTAATGGTTGTCCTGTCCCGCCGAATTGATCACCAGATCGGGCTTGAAGTCGGCAAGGATCGGCAGCACCACCTGTTCCAGGGCATGGAGATATCCCTCATCCGATGTGTTCGGCGGCAGCGGGATATTCATCGTTTTGCCGAGCGCCCTGGGGCCTCCGTTCTCATTGGGAAAGCCTGAACCGGGATAGAGGGTGCGCCCATCCTGATGCAACGAGATGAACAGGACATCGGGATCATGCCAGTAGACATCCTGGGTGCCGTCGCCGTGATGACAATCGGTGTCGACAATGGCGATCCTTTTGGGGCCGTAATGCTCCCGGATCCACTCAACCATCACGGCCTCGATGTTGATATTGCAAAATCCCCGGTTTCCCTGGACGACCTTCATTGCATGGTGCCCGGGGGGGCGGACCAGGGCAAAGGCATGCTGCGTCTGTCTCTCCAGAACCAGTCGCGCAGCCTGGATGGCCCCCCCTGCCGAGATCCGATGTGACTCGGTGCAGATATCATCGACCGCCGGAAAACAGAAATGGGTGCGCAGGATATCCCGATCGGTGGCCCGAAGGGGACGGTGTTCGGTAATTCCCTGGATATCGAAGAGGCCCTCCTCCCGGAACTGATCCTGGGTATAGAGCAGACGCTCCTCCCTTTCCGGGTGGGTCTCGGAAATCGCCCAGTCATAGGCAGGAAAAAAGATAACACCTAGAGATGATTTAGCAGTCAGCATGGATAGAGGATCTCCCCTGCAGCGTTTGAGGGTTTTTTACGAGGCCATCATGTTTCGTACTCGATCGGGATATCGATTTTCGACATGTCCAACCGGCTGATCACCGCCGGCTGGATCTGGGCCACCACCCTGATATTTCTGCCGGTTGTAGAGAAGTCCTCGACGATATTGAATGAATCCGCCTGGGTTATCTGCACCTCATCGACGGAGATCGTAATGCCGGCCTTTTCGAGATCGCCGATCAGAAGCGTTTTCGCCTCGTCAACGGCTTTCTCCAGGGTATATCCCTTCGAGACAGACCGGAAGACCTCGACCCTCGGCACAACCACCGCACCTTTTGCGGTATCCGCGGTCAGGACGAGATGGGCTGTCGACCGGGTCAGGGCCGCACCGATGGCGTTGGCCACCTCATACAGTGGCGGAACGAATACCTCCATGCCCAGACGGGTCTGCAAAAGGTCCTTAAAGACGGCGGCGGGGCCGCCGATCACGATCAGCTTGGACGGTTCGATCTGCCGCTCTTGCAGTATCTCGTGGATGGTATAGACCGGCTTGGAGTTCACCTGGTTGATCAGGGCATCGATCTTGGTGCTTATCGCATTTATGGCGGTGTCGACGGCCGCCATGGCCAGCTGACGGGCATCCAGCCCATGCCCCGTTGCCAGCTCTTCCATGCCCTCGGCGGACCGCCTGCTGTCGCCGAAATCCGAAAGGCCGAGGACATTGAAGGCATCCATCAAGGTGGGGGCCGGACCGTTCAAGGCCATGCAGGGTCCGAGGCGCTGCGGTCCGACCAGGACGATAGGATCGGCGAGTTGAATCTGAGAATCCCCGCCGATACCGATGGATTCGACGCGGATGGCTCGAACCAGCGTCGGCCGGTCTTCGATGGCGATCCCCTCTCTCTCCAAAAGCGGATGTCCGCCGGCAAAGAGGGCGATATCCGTCGTGGTCCCGCCGATGTCGAGGATCAGGACGTCGGAATCGGTGGGAACCATGGCCAGGATCCCCATTACCGAGGCTGCAGGCCCTGAAAATATGGACTGCACCGGGGTCTCCAGGGCCCGGGAAAGCGGCATGGTCCCGCCGTCCGCCTTGAGAATGTTGATCTCTGCCTGGATGCCGGACCCCTCCAGACTGTCCGTTAGAGCCGCCGTAAAGGTTTGAAATGCCCTCCATACAGCCGAGTTATAATAGGCGGTATGAATCCTGCGCCCGAAATTGAGCTGTCCGGAGATCAGATGCCCCTGTGACACAAAATCCGCGTCGTCACCAAGGCTTGCCTTCATCATGTTTTCGTACGTCGGGTTGCGTGGCGAAAATTTCGCCACCACCGCATAGCTCTTGACTCCCTTATCCAGACAGTCGGCGATACCCTCTCTGAGCCTCCCTTTATCAAGCGGCAGTGTTTCCGTACCCAGATGATCGAGAGATCCGGGAATCAGATGAAAATGATCGCCGATCCGGTATGTCTCAGGGGCAATACCCGGCCCCCCGACGACCAGGACCCCGACCGGCTCTACCCTGCCGGTGACAATGGCGTTGGTGTTCAAGGTCGTGCTCAGATTGAGCGTGGCAATCCGTTTCAGATCCTGGCCGGAGAGGATCGAATGCAGCACCCGGCCAATCGAATCCAGGAGATTATCGTGTTCCGTCGCGGTCTTGGCGGCAGCAACAAGCCTTGCCCCGTCGATCAGCACACCGTCCGTATGCGTGCCGCCGATATCAATACCTATACGCATAAAATTACCTTGCCTGAAGGCGTAAAACGGGGAACCGCCAAGATGGTCGAATGCAGGTCTGCCCGCTCTTTTGGATATGGCTCCCCTTCAAAACGGTCGAGCCGCAACCACCCCTCAGGCTCGATATCGTAGTAGACAACGCCTTCGACACTGCCACCCGTCTCCGAAACTACACCTGGATACTGCTCATTTTTTACCGTGTAGCAACGATAATCCGCCAGGCTTGCCGGATGATGACGCAGGACCTGGCCGACAACCGCGAACATGATGTCCTCGCATCTCAGAGAACCATAGGTAAACAGATTTTGCATGTTTTGTCCCGGCTATTTTATGCCGGCAAATGTCTTTGCCAGGTTATTATCGATGACGTAGATACAGATCTCCTTGGCCCCCTGTCTGGTATAGCGATATTTTTCCCGCAGGTTCTTCATCAGAAAGGTCACATCGTCACGGATCTTCTTATCATAGGTTCTGAAGGTTTCCTCATCGAAGTCCTTGACAGCCCTGCGGAAATTTTCATTCTCCAGGAAGGGCTCCAGGACCTTTTCCTTCAGGTTATACTCATAGCGGTCATGAAGCTGTTCAAACAGTGTCGTCTTGGTGATGGGAAGATTATCACGCAACATCTCCTGGGTCAGGGCGGTGGAGGTATAGGCCTTCTGGACATCGGCCCTGAAACGCGTTACATCCTTTTGACTGGTCAGGAGCCGGGACTCTATCCGGTTGAAATACTCCTCCGTTATCTCGAGATATTCACCGGTATATTTGCAGAACTCCACCGTCGCCGGCTCAAAATTCACTGCAAACATATAGTTTTGTATCTCTTTGGAAATCTGCTCCTCGTTATAATAGTACAGCGATTCCTTTACCTCCTGAAGCACGGAATAATTGTACATCTTCAGCAGAGAATCCAGGAACCCCAGCGGCAGGATGTTTCTGTCTTGTTTGCAAAATTTCTTAAAGAATTTAATCAACATGGACATATCTATCAGCTTGTCTTCCTGATAGAAGCCGGAATAAAACTCATTGAACATCCTGATCGAGTCGCGTCCCGACAGGCCCTTCCAGCCGTCGTTTTCCGACTCGGCAATGATCTTCTGCCGGCGCTTGGCTGTAAAGTTCTTCAGATCTTCCTCCTGCAGCCATTTCGGGATGAAGCCGGTATAGATCTCCATCTTCAACAGCTGCAGGTTTTGGTCGCAGTACAGTTCATACTTCTCGGGATCGCCGATCCAATCGAGCATTGAATCCGATTTGGTATTCAATCGGGTGGCAATGATAACCCGGGCAAAGTTATGCAGGACCCGGGGAAGAAAACTCTCCTCGATGTGTTTGCCGAAGGTCTCCCGGTATATCTCCACCTCCGTTTTCAGATCGAGGATATAGGGGATATTGATATACTCGATACGATCGGTGAAGGCCTGCAGGTCCTTGAAGATCTTCTTGTCCTCGGGATTCATCAGGGCAATAAGCAGACAGTTGACGTTTTCTTCAATATCCTCGACCTTATGGACTCCGTCGCTGATGATATTATGCAGCTCCATCAGGCGTTCGGTATTGTGGGACTTGATGTCCATCAAGGCATAGATGCCGTTATTGGTCTTGGCATAGCGGGAATACAGATAATTGATCCGATTGGAATCGGAAAAAAGGGTATCGAGAGACCGCTGGATCATCTCATTGCGCATCACCATCTGTTGCAGAGGCTTGTCGCCGGGGCTGAAAACGGATATTCCCTCGCCGATCCTCCTGTTGACCACATAGGGCCTGGCGTAGGCCTGCTCCAGAACCTTTTGCGGATCATTGTATTTCCTCAACAGCGCCTGATACAGCGTTGTGCAGATCGTACAGGGCGAGTCCTGAAAGACCCATTCATATTTCTTATCGGTAAACAGTTGCCATTTGAACTCCTCATTCTCCAGGATATCGTCGAAAAACCGCCGCCGTGCCTTTTTCGGGATCAGCAGAATCGGATTGTCATGACTCGGGCAGGGGACATCGAAATAGCTGCTGAGTTCGTTTTTGTTCTCACAGGCACACCGCATCTCCTCGGCCAGGTCTTTCTTGCCGTCATTCTCCAATACCCAGGCGAGTTTTTCGGTGAGTGAATTCAACGAGTGCACCCCTCCGACCAGGTGATCGCGCTTCATTCGCCAGACCACCTCATACCGGGAGCCCTCCGGGGTGCTGGTATATTCCTCGAATTTTCGCAGCAAATTGTTCAGGAAGGTCGATTTGCCGCTGCCATGCGGCCCTTCGAAGATATAGATCTTGTTCTGTTGTGCCCCGAAGGAAAGGGAATCAACATGGGCGAGAAGCCTGTTTGCAAACAGGCGGTCGGCGAAAAACGGCCGGTCGGAGCCCTCAACGAAGAGGCGGCTGCAGTCATAATTCAGATAATGAATGGACTCGGGGTCATCAGGATACTCGTCCATATCGGCATTGACAAAGGCCTTGATCATATCGGAATAGACCTGATACACGCTGCGGACAATCCGATTCGGATGAATGACCAACTCCCGTATAAACTCAGGAAAAGAAAGTGTCGGCTGCTGCTCCCAGCCAATCTCCTCCTGGTTGAGATTTCCCATGGCTTTGTCTAAATCCCGCATCGGCAATCGCTCCGTCTCCTTGTCTTCCAGCTACTCGTTGAGCACCTTTCGGCTCAACTTCCTGTCCTTCATCCGATACCTCACCCTCTGCCAGGTGATCTCATGTGTCTGGGGTGCCTGACTGTCGGATTTCTCGTGTTGCGCTGCGGGTGCACGGGGCACAACCTCCGACGTGTCGAGAAATACCTGTCCTCCCCACAGATATTCGATACCCAGCAAGGCCCCTTTGATATAATCCTGGACCAGAGGTTTTCCTTCGAAAAGATGATCGAGCACGAGGGTATTGTCGTCATCCACTCCTATCCGGATCGAAGGAGGATGGTACAGGGAGTCGAGAATCATCCCTTTATAATCGTTAGCCTTCCTGCTCTTGACATAGTACTGCCAGGTCATGCGTTCCTTGTTGAGCCGTTTCCCTGCCACAAAGAGCCTGTGCAGATCGACAAAATCCTGATCAACGAAGGTATTGACAAACATTGTATCGGAAAAATTCTCCCGTACGGAAAAGATAAAATCCCGCCCCTTTTCAATATTGGTATTGAAACTCTTGCGGGAAGCCTGGTCCTTTGTCATAACAAAATCAAATGAAATCCGGCCCTTATTCGCCATATCCTCAAGATAGGCAAAAAGCCGCATGCCCAGGGCATACGGGTTGAGGCCGACGCGCGGCATCGAGGTTACCTTGGCGTTTACCAGGGCAAAATCCACCTCGTGACCGCGGATTCGGTCATCCTGTAAGAAGAGCTCTTCATGCCAGTAGCTCGCCCACCCTTCATTTAGAATCTTGGTGCGTATCTGCGGTTGGAAATACATGGAGGTGGATCTGACCACCTCCATCACCGTCAGCATCCATTGGTTTTCTTCCCTGTTCAAAAAGTCCGAATGCTCCATCAGGAAATGAAAAAGGTCCTGCTTTTCCGACAGTGTTTTCTGTTTCTTCATCTTCTCGTACAGGGACTCAAACTCGGAGAACCGACCTTTGACATCTTCCAGAAACAGGAACTCGCCGTCCTGGTGGTTTTGACGTACGAAATCGTTATACCCTTCCAGTTCCTTTATGTACTCGATGATGGTAACCTTCTTCTCTTTCTGCAGGAAGGTGTCGAAATAGAAATCCAGCTTGCTCGGTATCCTCTGTGCCTTGGTTGGAGAAAACTGCGCAAGCTCATTGAAATACCCGACAAGATTATCGATGGAGCGTGAAAACTCGATAACATAATCGAGCCAGCGCCCCTTTTCCGAACGCAGTTTAGCAATGAGCCGCTTATCCGACAGGGCCCGGCTGGCAAAATCAAAATCCCAGGTGTGACGAAAGAAAAGGTTGTTCTGGAAGAAGTCGATATGGCCGAGGACATGATAAAAGATCATCACGTTCAACCAGTCGGGGTTGTTATCGTTATAGAATGAAATCGCCGGTCGGGTATTGATCACCGTTTCATAGGGATTGGAAGGATAGAGCTCATACCGTCCGCGCTCTCTCAAGACCTCCACGTCCTGCACCCAGTAATCATAGAGGGTGGGAATCATAACCTTCGGTGAAAGTTCAAGCAGATCACGGTTCGTGACGATATATTCAAGGCTCTCATTCAGGAAGCGAAGCCCGGCGTCCCGCGCCCGTTCCTTGCACCCTTCCATGATCCTTTTTGCATGCTGGCTGATCAATTCCATTCAGGCACCGCCCTCCATGAATATGCCGACGATACGTCTTCTGGTTCCTGAAATTTTGTCGGCCTCGTAAAACCCCGACTCCGTCGACGGTCCGGCGTTGTCACCTGTTGAATAATCGTATCGCCCTTGCAGCGTTTGCAGGTTTTTACTCAATTGCCAAATTTTCATGATATCAATTTCTTGATCCCATCAATCAGCCGCCCCTCGTCGCTTTCCTTCGACATCACATCCATGCGCAGAAGGTTGCTCTTTGTTTCCAGCAGACCCGACCCCTTGATATATTTTTCCACTTCACTGCCGCCGCTGACGCCATAGCCGTTTTCGGCAATGGTAATGCCCACCCTGCTGACATAGGAGAGGATCTTCTCGAGTTCCGGAAGGGTATCCTTACCGGTCGTATCCCAGTCATCACCGTCGGTTCCATGGAAGACATAGATATTGTAATCTCGCGCAAGGTTTTCCTCTTCGACAATCTTGTTGACCAGCCTGTAGGCCGATGCCACCTGGGTGCCGCCGGCGACCTGGAGATTGTAATAGGTGTGAAAATCATCCACCTCCTTGGCATCCGTGTCATGCAGGATAAATCGGGACTTGACCTGCTTGTCATACTGGAAGGTGAGCCAGGAGTAGATAAGGACATGCTGGGCCACCACCAGTTCCGTTGGTTTGCCGCTCATTGAGCCGGAGTAGTCACGGACAAAGAAGATCACGGCCTGCGATTCAAAATCCTTTTCTTTCGAGAGAATCCGATAAATACGATCCCCAGGTGAAATCATAAGGTTATACGAATCAACCGGCTCCATCTGCTTGATCCGCCCCAGTCCGATATTGGTCTGGATGATGCGCCGGATGGTCGCCTTTTTGTCCAGCACCTGGCCAAAACCTCGATTCTTATCCGTCAGGTCGTAGGTATACTTGGTGAATGATTTCTTTTTCCCCTTGTCCTTCAGGTTGGGGAGCTGAAACTGTTCGGTCAGGATGCGCCCCATCTCATAGGCATCGGATTCGATCTCATGCCCTTCACCGCCGCCCTGCCCGGCCCCCCCCTGACCTCCCTGTTGTTCCCGTACCGGCTGCTCGCCGATGACCTCGCCTTCCTCTCCTTCTCCGGAACCTCCTTCTCCACTTTCCTCGCCTTCACCTCCCTCACCGCCTTCTTCCTCCTCACTTACCCGAACCTGGTCGTGGAGGAGTTTTTCTTCGACGGTTGTCGGGACCACGACCACCTTGTCGGCTCCCTGCCTTCCCGGTTTGATCATCTTTCCCATCCGGATCTTGCGGGGAAAACCGTCCTCTTCCCGTTGCCTGTCACGCTCAAGCAACTCATCTATGGAATGGGTGGGAGATAGGGAGAGGATCGCGGGGCGATAGAGATCCTGCAGCATCGCGGGGTCATTGTAGAAATAGATACTGTCACTGTCCGGACGGCTGGCAGGACAACGATGTTCCAGGGAACTTCGTCGTCTCGCCAGATTCAGCTCATGGGTGATTATCCGTTCCTGTTCGGGCGTTAACCCTTTTTTTTTCAGGCTGTCATAGATGGCCAACAGTTTTTGCATCATCGCAACGTCTCACCGTTTCAGGATTTATATCCAAATTCAGCCTTCGGACCCCGCTTGCACGGTCATCAATTTTCGTCCACCTGCGTACAGAAATATTCGATGGTCTTCTGGGCACAGGTGGTACAGTATCCGAGCTTGTTGAGCATGGTCTCGATCATCCGGTCATACAGTTTCTGATTCTCTTCGTTGGTCCGGTTGGCAAGGGCTCCGATCAGGCTCCCGGCACCGGCAATATCTGATTTCAGGCGGACATCGGTCACCGCCTTGACCAACTCCAGATTATCCATGAAATCATAATCCGGGTCCACGGACATCTTCTGTCCGTAGATCTTGCGGATCGAAGTCCTGAATGATTCCTTCTGCTCCCTGATTTTCAAGCCCAGACGGTCCTCGATGGAATCGATATACCGCTCGTCGATCTTCAGGGCCAAAAGCTCTCCCGTCTGCGGATTCTTATATTTCCACATCCTGTCGGCACCGAGATTTTCCGCATCGATACCGATGATCATATTGACATAATGCATCACGTCCTTTCGTATCGCCAGCGGCTCATCCATATAGGCATTGAACATCTCGGTCATGATCCGCTCCCGGTAGAGGCCCTTCGACGTTCTGAGATCGTCAAGAAACTTGGCCCGGTCATTGGCCTCGGAGACATAATCGAGGATGACCCGCTCCAGCGACCTGAAGACATCGTAGGCGAACATGCATCTGCCTTCATTTGTCCCTGAGTTTTCCAGCATCAACTGCATCGAACGTCCGAGATTTCTCTGCCCGAGCCCTTTCTGGCCGAAGCGTTTGGTGATATCCGGATCCTGATTCAGTGTGTCGATGACCTCCGACAGGGTCTTGATGCTCTTCTCCCCTGCGACCTCACCTGCCGCCAGCTTCAAGGTCTCAATCGAGGTCAGCTTTTCCGACCGGGGCAATCGGGTCAGGACAGCGGCAACCGATGCCGCATAGTTTAAATTCGGGTCCTGGTGCATGGTATCACCTGTGAGGGTCGTTTTCGCTTCGTTGCCGATCGCATAGGAGGTGAGCCGTTTCTGCAGCTTATAGTTGGTGTTATGCGACACATAGCAGATACGGCAACGGTCTATGATGGGCGCCTCCTCTTTTTCCGCCAGGAAACGGTTGAATTCCGAGTTGTTGCTGGTTGCAACGATCAAGGTGTCTATCGGCCATTTATAGCCGTCGATCTCGATGGTGCGATTCTGGATGATCCCGAGATAGACCTGGACGAGATCCTTCTTATTCTTATAAATCTCATCGCTGAAATGAATGCCTCCCCCGGCAACCCTGGCCAGCGCCCCCCGACGCAGGTCAAATCGGTACGGGTTGTTGGTGTCGGTGATATGCAACAAACGCTGGATGGACTCTTCTCCCAATAGATCCACCGCCGAAGAGGTGATCTTGTCCTTGGCCGGATATTTACCGGTCACCGTTCCCAGACTCTCGGTAAGCGGGACCGGAACGATCTCGATGAACTTCATCATCTCATCGAGATTGCCATCAGCAAACTTCCTGATATCGTTCCAGATATATGTAGAGCAGGCGCCCAGGGGCCGATAATTGGCATACCACTTTTCAATCTCCTCATCCGACAGCCGGTAGCGTCTGGCCAGATACTCTTTCGAGGCGGCGAAGTCCTCGTGGGTATTCATGGCCAGGATCATCGGGTCCTCGTAGGTCTGGGACTCGGCGAACTTGATATGCCCATAATTGCCTATCTTATCGAGATCGATGAATTGGAAGGTGTATTTGCGGTTTTCAGGCTTTGACAGGAAATTTCTATACATCGAACAGAGATACTCAACCAGGAAGGTCTTGCCGTTGCCGGGCTCTCCGACAAGGACAAAGGCCATCTCCTTGGAAGACCCCCCCTCGGAGGCATCTTTGATAAATGAAACAAAGGAGTTGATTTCATCATACATGCCGACGATATGCTTTCTTCCTTCCCGGAATATCTTGAAGTCAAACGTGGTCTTGCCATTGACCATGACCTTGTCGATATCCTTTTCGAGGACCATCCTGGTAACACCTTGAAATGCGTTTTCAAAGGCACGTTCACCCTTCTTGACTGCTGCAATATGTTGATGGAGTGTTGTTATTTTGCCCTGTGCCATCATGCCCTCCTCCAGAAGGTAAGTTGTGGTTCTTCATCCTTTTTCTTATTATCGCCATAATTATGCTGCAAATGCAAGAGTCGATTACCTTTTTACCACAATATTTTCATCAGTGACCCGTCCGTCAACACCCGGTTTCTTTCCCTATCGGACCCGGTTTCCCGAAGATAATCCCCCCCCGTGCATAAAATTTATTGACAACTTCTTTGATTATTACAATCCTTGCCCAAGACATTCTCCCCCATCGGGATAAGAGAGGCGCCGGCACCCGGAATCTGGCCGACGAACTCGGCCTTTTCTCATCAAAAACCAAAGAATTAAGCCGGAATAAACCATGAAGTTCTCACAGCCTCTACAATCTGCCGGTCACTTTTCGCTCTACGATTGGGCCGATACACCGCTGAGCAACCCTTCCCCCCTCCGAACGGTAGTGCATTTCCTGGTGCGACTCACGCTCATTACCGCCCATGAATTCAGGCGAAACGCCCTGTCACTTCGTGCCGGTGCGTTGACATTCACCGTGCTGCTTTCCCTGGTTCCGATCCTTGCCATCAGCACCGCTGTGGTGAAGGGACTTGGCGGGGGGAATCAACTGCGCAATGCCGCTTATTCATATATCGAATCCCTGGAGGAGAATAGCGCCCTGCCCCAGCAACAGTCTCCCCGGGAAATTGCCCAGACCAATACTCCATCCCCGGATCAGGGCGAAAATCTGACGGACCATCTCCGCTCCGCCGTCAACAAGCTCTTTAACTATGTCGACAAGACCAATTTTGCCACCCTCGGCTCCATCGGTGTCGCAGGGATCCTCCTCAGCGCCATTCTGGTTCTAAGCTATATTGAAAAGGCCATGAACGCCATCTGGAACGTCCCTGCAGGACGATCGCCGTTGCGCAAAATCACCGATTATCTGACCCTGCTGGTCATCATGCCGATCTCCATCAACCTCACCTTTGCCGCCAGCGCCTTTCTGAAAAATCCGGCCCTGGCCTCCAAGGTGGACAGGGTCGTTCCACTTGTCTGGCTGCAGACGCTACTGCTCAAGGCGGCGCCTATCCTGATCATTGCCTTGACCTTCTATATCGTCTACATTTTCTTTCCCAACACCAAGGTCAAAACCTTGCCCGCGCTTATAGGCTCCACCCTGGCCGCCATCCTCTGGTTCGTGGTGCAGAACGTCTTCATCACCCTGCAGATAGGTGTGGCGAAATACAATGCGATCTACGGGTCCTTCGCCACCTTCCCTCTTTTTCTGATATGGATTTACCTCGGCTGGATGTTCATACTATCCGGGGCCCAGGTGGCCTTTGCCTGCCAGAACATAACGGCCTACCGTCTGGTCACACCGGCCCCGGTCCCTTCGCTGAAACTCTCGGCCGCCTTTGACATCATGGACGCCGTTTATCTCGCCTTTGACGCCAACAGCCCGTTGACTGATGACAGTCTGGCCGGCGTGCTGCCGCAATACCCCGCACCGGTCATATCCGAAGTCCTCACCTTGATCGCATCGGCCGGACTGGTCCATACGTCCCAGTCCGATAACCGCCTGCTGCCCGCGCTCCCCTCCGAACGCTACGACGGCAAGGAAGTGGTGAGGGTTGTTCTCGGTACCGTAACACCCGAGACCCAGGGAGGCGCACGCAGTAGCACCGCAATCGAGGCTGCGGCCCAGGCCGGTTCAGCCCCGGCCCGTCCGATCGACCGGGATCACCTGCCGCTACACCACTCATAGGCATTGTTGAACATCTGCATCCAGGGCGTCACCGGCAATTTTTTCATCTCTGCCGGAAGATAGTGGGCCTGCCAGGGAAGGAAGGTCCTTTCCGGATGCGGCATCATGGCCAAATGGCGGCCATCCGGAGAACAGAGCCCCGCAAGGCCTCCGGGTGAGCCGTTGGGATTGAAGGGATAGGCCTCGGTCGGCTTCGAATCATCGTCGACAAAGACAACGGGGATCATATTGCCGGCCTGCACCCTGACCTGGACCTCCGGATCCGGAAAATGGAGGCGGCCTTCGCCATGATCAACGTGGATCCCGAATACGAGGCCTTCCATTCCTTCGAGTAAGACGGCGTTGGATTTAAGGATCTTGACGGTGGTCCACCGCGACTCGAAACGCCCGGAGGTATTGCGGACAAACCGCGGCTGACTGGCAGGTTCAATTCCCTGCCAGGGCACCCAGCCAAGGAGCCCGAACAGCTGACAGCCGTTGCAGATGCCTAAGGTGAAGGTGTCGGCACGGTTATAAAAATCATGAAACATTGTTTTCAATCTCTCGTTGAAAAGAATGGTAGCCGCCCATCCTTTAGCCGATTCGGGAACATCCGCATAAGAAAAACCCCCTACCGCGGCCAGGCCACGAAACCGATCCAGCGTGATCTTCCCTTCCAGGAGATCGGTCATACAGATATCCCACGGCTCAAAACCGGCGTGATAAAAGGCCGAACTCATCTCACGATCCGAATTCGATCCTTCATCGCGCAGGATCGCAACCTTCGGTTTTTCCTTTCTTTTCACCACATCAACAGCAGCGGGCTTCGGCTGGAAAGGCAGGGTGTATGTCGGACCCGGGCGGGAAAAGATATTTTTTTTCTCTTCATCGGCACATGCGGGATTCATCTGCAGCCTCTCCAGCCGGTAGCTGGTCTCCTCCCACTTCTGGCGCAGGAGTTCCATCTCTTCATCAAGGACAAGCACATCGTCGTAGACTATACTGATCCGTTTTTCCGTTGTCGTCTTTCCGATTTCCAGGCAGGGAACGCCTGCCAGTTCCAAGATGGTCTTCACCTCTTCGCACATGTCCTCACGGCATTCAACCACCAGACCGAGTTCTTCGGAAAAAAGAACGGCCAGGGCCGAATCCCACCCCTGCATCGATACATTGATGCCGCAATTTCCGCTGAATGCCATCTCCAGCAGGGTGACGATCAACCCGCCGTCGCTCCTGTCATGGCCCGCCAGAATAAGCCCTTTGCCGATAATTTCCTGTATGGCGATAAAACTGCGCTTGACGAGTTCCGGGCTGTCCATATCCGGACTCTCATCTCCAAGTCCGCCCAGCACCTGAGCTAGGGCCGTTCCTCCAAGTCGATTTTTGTCATTACCTAAATCAATATACAGGAGCAGAGAACCCGGTTCCTTGATATCCGGAGTCACGACCTTGGTGATATCGGGCATTGCGGCGTAGGCCGATATCACCAGCTGGCGTGGAGACTTGACAGGTCTGTCGTCGACCATGGTCGCCATCGACAGGCTGTCCTTTCCTCCATCCACCGCGATTCCTATGGCGATCATGACATCCCGCATTGCGGCGGCGGCGTCATAGAGAGCCGCACCTTCGCCTGGAAGTTTCGGAGCCCACATCCAGTTGGCGGAGCACTTTACCTGATGCAGGTCCTCGACCCTCGACCACACCAGATTGGTCAAGGCTTCTCCAACTGACATCCTGGCCCCCGCCGCCGGATCCACGAGCATCTTGACCGGCTGTTCACCCACCGCCGTCGCCACCCCTGAAAGCCCAAAATGGGATTGGGCGACAACGGCCACATCGGCAACCGTCAGTTGGAGAGGACCGCAGCACTGTTGCTGGGCGATAAGCCCCGTCACCGCCCGGTCCACCTTGTTGGTCAGGAAACGTTTCGAACCAACCGACAACAGACGCAACACATCGTGAAGCACGTCGCGAACCGCCAGGCCCTCCGGTAAGACCAACGGCGAAGGGATGTCCGCGGCATGCCGGTCGACAAAGCTCTTGCGCGGGATATTGCCGAGCAGCTCGCCCAGCTCAAAATCCACCGGAGAGGTCTGATCTTGGTCGTCATGCACCAAGAAACGCAGATCACCGGTGACCTCTCCCAGTACCTCGCAGGCTACCTTCTCCCGGGCGCAGATTTCTTTAAATCGTTCTATATTTTCAGGCCGGATCAACAAGCCATTCCGTTCCTGATATTCGGCAACGTATATCTCAAGAACCGACATTGTGGGATCGCCCACCCTGATGTTTCTGATCTCCACCCGTCCACCGGATTTCTCCACCAACTCCTTCAAGACATTGGCAGGGCCCCCTGCCCCCTGGTCATGGATGACATCGATAAGCGTCTTTCCTCTCATCTCGTTACAGGCTCGAATGACCCGATTCATCTTCTGTTCCATCTCGGCATCGCCTCGCTGGACCGCATTGAAATCGAGGTCGGAGGCGTTTTCTCCCTGAAGCATACTGGACGCAGCGCCGCCACCGAAGCCGACCCGATAGGCGGGACCGCCGACCTGGACGATCAGCATACCTTTCTCGGCCGCTTCCTTACGGGTATGCAAGGCGTCGATCTGACCGATTCCCGCCGTAAACATGATCGGTTTCAGATATCCCCATCGCTCGCCGGTCTCGAGCTGCATATCGAACGACCGCGTAAATCCCTGGATCAACGGCTCCCCGAACTTGTTGCCGTAATCGGAGGCACCGTTGCTGGCCTCTATCTCGATCTCCAGGGCCGATGCGAGATTGTCGGGACAGGGATACGGCCTCTCCCAGCTCATCGGGTAGTCAGGTATATGGAGACTGCCGACGCAATATCCGGCAGTCCCGGCCATCACATAGGCCCCTTTCCCGGTTGCCTGAACGTCGCGGATACGACCGCCCGTCCCTGTTTCAGCCCCGGGAAAAGGCGCCACACCGGTGGGGAAATTATGGGTCTCGGCCGTCAACAGGAGATGGTAGCGGGCCCCGGTCTCAACAAGCGGAGACGGCTGACCCGGCTGTTGCGGATGAAGCGTCTTGACGTCGTAGCCCTGCACGACACTCGAATTGTCTCTGAAGGCAAGAACCGATCCCTTGGGATTGGCGTCCAGAGTATCGGTCACCAGTTCAAAGAGGGTCTTCTTTTTTTCCTCACCGTCTATTATCTGCTTTCCTTTAAAGAATCCATGACGGGAATGCTCGGAATTGGCATTATTCAAGTCCATGATCTCGACGATGGTCGGATTCCTGCGGTGTTTCCTGACAAAATAGTCATAGTAGAAATTCCTGTCCCAGTCATCCATCGAGATCCCGGGGATATCTGCCAGGGCCTCCGGGCCCTTGCCGATGAGGTCCACGTCGTAGACGGTCTCGGGCACGGTCCCGGTCTCGAAGGTGGTCAACGGATGGGCATACCGGCATTCGGTCATCCGGTCGTGATGGGTCCTGATGAACTCTGTAATGTCTTGCCCTTCCTCGACCAGGTAGCGGCGGGACCGCTCAACCCTGCTGATGCAGTCAAGCCCCGTAGCCCGGCATATCGAGACCATGTTTGACGACCAGGCGGTGGCAAAATTCAATCGTGGTCCGACCTCCACCACCCTCGGACCCTCGAGAGCGGGGAGTGCGGACACGGAATCAAGCAGGAAGCCATCGGCCAGAATAAGCCGCAGGCGCTCCATTTCCTTCGGGATCAAGTGGCGAGAAAATTCGACGTTGAAACAATATTCCCTGGTGGTACTCATCTTTTTAAAGAGCTGTACAACGTTTTTTCCCATGGTCGATCCCCCTCTCATCTCTCGTTGTTCTATCGAGCCGAATAAAATTAAACACCCGACATCGTCTCGTGGCTCTGTCTCCGGCTGCTGCAATGCCGATCAACCGCTCGGACGGGTGCATTAAACCATAAACTCCCTTTTAGGTAAAGCGGAGGAGGTCAAAATATCAGTCCCATTGCCTGCCTAAAAACATATGCTCTACCAGCGGCCCGACCTTGCTCCAATCAACACACGGACGTTTAAATCCTTTGGGCTGAACCAGAGGGCAGCCGAAGGCGGAATCATCGATATAGAGGTGTGCGTAGACCTTGGGACTGGTCGTCCAGCTTGTCTGATTCGGGTTCTTATTCACGGCAAAGAGGACTATTCCGTTTTTTTCCAGATAGTCTACCGCCTCTGTCAGGGCGGTTTTGAACATTTCGCTGTCGGACCGCATGGTAAACAGGATTATTTTCACACCATACCCATTCAACCTCTTAAGCCATTTTATTGCTCCGGGCACGGGCTCTCCCATCTCCGGAAAACAATGATCCACTATCGTTCCGTCAAAATCCACACAGACAAACATGATGCCCCCAATCTTCCTTCCATTATAAAACACTCCATCTTACCCGAAACATACCGTTACGATCTGTATCGGGCAACCAAAGGTCTCGGCTGATGATGCTCCTCCGGAGATAATTTCAGTTGTCTTTCTGCTTCCGGCTGTGTAATACAGCACGGGTAGAGAATGCCTGCCTCCGGGCAGCACATTCATCGCCTGTGTCCCCCCCATGAAAATAATACACATGCAGGATCAACCATACCAACACTTTCTTCCCGACTCTCTTCTTTATATCTACTATATCCAAGGAAGAATCCCTGCGGATCAACCATTCCCGGCAGATAGCTTTCTTGGAAATTGGGAAGAAGACGGCTCCTCCTTCCTTTTCTTTCAGGCGCCCGCCCTCTCTGTTGTTAAAGATATCGTCAACGCAAACCCGCTGCTTGAGCTTGTAGACTCCTTTGAGATGACCTATGAGCAATGGCAAGGAGGAAAAATCGAACCCTTCGAAATCGGTCAATTTTTCTTCACTCCTCCGTGGGCCGAACAGACCGGGGACTCCGACAGACATACCATCATTCTCGATCCGGGTGTGGTCTTCGGCAATGGATTCCACCCGACCACACGGGATTGCCTGGAGGCGATCAGCATCGTCTGCTCGGGGAAACGGGTCCACACCATGCTCGATCTGGGAACCGGTTCCGGTATCCTGGCACTTGCCGCAATTAAATCGGGATGTGCAAAGGCGCTCGCAGTCGACTTCAATTACCTTGCTGCAAGAACAGCCCGAGCAAACACACTGCTTAACAATATGTCAGGCAATATCTGCGTCATCCAGGGACGTGCCGAAGACTATGCCGAGGTCGAGTCGGATCTCCTGGTAGCCAATATTCATTATAACGTCATGAAGGACCTTATCCGTTCGCCCGGTTTCCTGCGCCAGAAGTGGTTCCTCCTCTCCGGCCTGCTGCGAAGTGAGGCCAAGGCGATTGCCGATCACCTGGCAGCCTTGCCGGTCGTTACTCTTAAGACCTGGAATCAAACCGGTATCTGGACCACCATCCTCGGCATAACCCGTGAGGATTGAAATCCAGCCGGGGCAAAAGCCCCCGACCGCCTCAATCCTTCACCTTTTCAATCCCGGCTATCTCCTGCTTGGCAACCCCTATTTCCATTCCTTTATCGTCGATTATCCGGACCGTATCCCCGGTTGATTGAATCTCGACTGCCAGCAAACTCCTGCCACCTGCCAGGCTTACCCTATAGAAGCTGCCCTTTTCCGCCCTGAGGGTTTTGACTGTCTGCTCCCTTTCTTCTCTTTCCTTGACGACTTCTTTATAGGCCTTGGCAATATCCCTATCCGTTACCACAATATCATCATCCCGGCCCTTAACATCTGTCTGCGAACCGCCGCCGTCCTTGGCCGCGACAAGCCTTCCTGCCGTCTGGTTTCGGACCTGCAGGGGTTCTGTCATCGCAATTTTCCCTCCAAAAAAGATACCCAGGCCAGAGGCCAGTACAGCTGCCAGGAGCTTCATCCCGAGGCTCGATCGAACCTTTCCCGGGCCTTTGTCTCCACTGTTGGCAGCATCGTTTTCTTCCTGTTTCATCTCTAAAATCTCCAGGCAGTGTTCAGTCAACCTATCATTTGGTCGGTATATCCTTCGAGGTGCGCCTTCAACGCATCAACAATCAGCTCTCCCATCGGTTTTCCGGTCATCGCCGAAGCAATACGTAATTTTCTGTGGATCTCCTTGGGCACTCGAGTCGTAATCTTTTGCTCCTGGGCATAAGGGTTGAGCCTTGGTCTGCCAAGATTTTTCTTCTTTGTGCCGGTAAAAGAATCGATGGTATCCAATTCTGCCATTTTCATATTTTCAAAGATACTGGTTTTTTTCTTTACCATTGCCTATATCCTTTTTGCCGTAAAAATACATTTAAATGATAAATTTATTATTACTATTTTTTTTCTTTCCCCGCCATTGCCAGAATCTCGATCAGGAGATCGCCGACCTCCCGGGCGGCCGGATTATTCCTTCCCTGCTCGAGCACGGATTGCCCGTATATCAGTGACTGCTGGTAGATAATCCTGTTTTGCAGGCGTGTGGCCATAATAGGCAGGCCGTACAGTGCCGTCAGATGCCCCGCCACCTCTCGACCGAGGGTCGTTCGAGGATTTATTTTGTTGAGAAGGAATGCACATCGTACCTTTTTCCCAAGCCGCCCCTCTATCTCCTTACAGACCGCCACTGTTCTTCTGGCGCTCCGTATATCCAACGGGGAAGGCTGCAAAGGAAGGATAACCAGATCGGCAACGGCCATTGCCTGGTACATAATCGTATTGCTGTGCGGAGGCGTGTCGATAAAAATAAAATCATCCTGCAGGCTCTTGGCGAGCCTGTGAACCCCCTCACCGGATTCGTAGGTGGTCAGATTTTTCCGGGTGTGTCCCTGCAACGTCTCCAGGCAACTTCTCTGGATATCGGCATCGATCAGGGCCGTCGAATAGTCGAGGATGGCGGTACCGAGTGCAAGGTTCATGGTCACCGTGCTCTTTCCACACCCCCCTTTTTGATTACCAATGGTAATTATCATATTTATATCTTTTGATGGCTTAAATCAGATACGGCTAGCTCTCTTCGGCCTTTCTTCCTGGCTCAGGCCGTGTATTTTAAAGTGTCCTATTAAGAAATACCAGCAGAAATGAAAGGATCAGAAATGATTGTCGGCATCAGAAGAAATGCTCATCCACCTGGCAGTTCAATCTCAGCTGATCGCCGTGGATTTGCCGATGACAGCCTTGGAAACGCATTTCCGGAAACGACGTGTGGGTTCGCCTTCGATCAAATATGAAAATCCACCTTGCATTCCTTCAGCGGAAGGCAACGTGTTCACGGATAAAATCTAAGACGACCCTCTCGTTTCCGGAAGGCCTCACCGGCCGGTTGAAACACCTCGCCTGTCACCTGGCAAGGAACCATACCAACAGTGGTGCAGGATTGCCTTGAGGCCGATCAGTCGGAAACAAGCTTGAAGGAGAGTTTGAGTCGCACCCTGTAGATAAAATTATTCTGGTCATCCACTTTCATATCGAGTGTTTCAACCTCCGCTATGCGTAAATCACGCAACGTCATCCCGGCGGATTTGACGGCAGATTTTGCAGCTTCTTCCCAAGATACAGGGCTCGATCCAACCAATTCAATTATCTTGTATACGCTTTCAGACATTGTCTCTCTCCTTGTTAGGCTTATTGATGTTGCATTTTTGCAGCCGGCTGTCCCGGTTGCTCCCCAACTGACATTCGGTTGCCTTCTGGATTATACCTCGGGATATCCCTTTCTTTGGCGAGCACTGATCCCGATCGGCCGGAAAGTCATTACCCGGATGATTTTATTCCAGAATTTTGACAATCACCTTTAGTGTAGCATTCGGGTAGTGAAAACTGAAGCAATATTTCGATATCCCGTTAGATTGCACTATAAATACCTCTTGAAAACCAGCAAACGGCATCTTCCTGGAACACAAAATGGCTTCTATTCTTTTTTGTTACCCCAATCAGCAAGGTGATGTCGTACGTCTATCTCAGCATCAGCTGCCGGACGGCCTTTTCCAGCCCATCCAACGAGAGTTCAAACATCGGGATGATGTTCTGTATTACATTGATGGAATAGGTCGTATGCCAATTCTTTTGCGGAATCGGATTCATCCATACGATATGACTGAAAACTTCTGCAAGATATTTCAATCGTTGGATGCTGGGCTTTCCACTTCGTTCGTAGGCGTAGATTGAACCGTCCGCCGCCATAAGTTCATAGGGAGCCATGCTGGCATCACCGACAACGACCACCCTGGCCTCCGGATCCGACTTCGCCAGGTTTTCCAGACTGACGGGTTTTCTATATCTTCCCGGGTCCTCCCAGAGCAGGTCGTATATCGTATTATGAAAGAAATAGGTTTTCAGATCCTTGAACTGTGATTTTGCATACTGAAAAAGGACCTGCACCGTATCGATATAGGGGTCCATGGACCAGCCGCCGTTATCAATGGCCAGGATAATCTTCAACCGGTCCACAATGGCCCGATCAAAAACAATCTCGATCTCACCCCCGTTTTTTATTGTTTGAGAGATGGTTGCAACCACATTAATCCGGTCTTTTTTCCCTTCCGGGACCAGGTTTCTGAGTCTCTTCAAGGCCTCCCCCATTGCACTTCGAGTAAGCGGCCCTGACAGTGAATAGTCCTTATATCTCCTCTCCCCGGCTATCTTCACAGCCGATAACTGCCGTGAAGTTCCGCCTACTCGCATCCCGCCGGGATGAAACCCCGAATGACCGACAGGCGACGTCCCTCCGGTCCCGATCCATTTCGACCCGCCGTCATGCCTGCTCTTCTGGTCTTTCAAACGCTGTTTGAAATAGTCGATAACCTCCTCCGGCGACATCGTGGCCAGTTTCTTTTCGTCAAGGCCGAAAGCCGCGGCAAGACCCTTCGGATCATCAAGCCAGCCTCTGAGCATGCCCATGATAAGCATTTCATCTTCGAGATCCTCATTTCCCGGCAGCTCCGCCCCCTCGAAGGCATGTGCAAAAACCTGGTCGTACAAATCGAAATGTCGTTCGGACTTCACCATGATGCTTCTGGCGGCGATATAAAAATCCTCAAGGGAATTCACCAGGTCGCAGTTTATTGCCTTATGCAGGGTCAGAAAGGCGGTTGGGCTGACCGGGATCCCCGCCTCCTGCAGGGAAAAGAAAAAATGAACGAACATCTCTGCTCAGTTCCTGAAAAAGAGTTTTTTCAGAAGGACGTTGGCCGATTTCTGGTAGTCTCCGCTCTTCTTAAAAAGTACGCCGAGATAGGGGATCTCCTTTTCGATCCGGTTTCCTGCTCTAAAATCCGGATCGGCCAGAAGGGCACGTATCCAGTTGATCAGTTCCCTGGTGGCCGGTTTCTTTTCGATGCCTTCCAGGTCTCTCAATTCATAGAAGATCCTGATGGCGTTTTCAGCCAGCTTCTCTTGAATATCGGGATAATGGACGGAAATAATATTGCGCATCATCTTCGGATCGGGAAAGGCGATATGGTGAAAATTGCATCGCCCCAGGAAGGGATCCGACAGATCCTTCTTGGCATTCGAGGTGATGATGATCACCGGTCGATGCACAGCCTTTATTACCTCGTCGGTCTCGATGATATCGAACTGCATCTGATCCAGGACATCCAGCATATCATCCTGGAATTCGGTTTCAGCCTTATCTATTTCGTCTATCAGGAGCACGCATCTCTTCTCGGAGACAAAGGCCTGACCGATCTTCCCCATCTTAATGTATTCTTTAATATTGCTGACGTTCCGGTTTGAATCGCCAAAGCGGCTGTCATTGAGGCGTGTCAGGGTATCATATTGATACAGGGCCTCAATCAGTTTCATACTCGATTTCACGTTGAGAATGATCAAAGGCATCGCCAACGAGTCGGCTATGGCATGGGCAAGCATGGTCTTGCCGGTCCCCGGCTCGCCTTTCAGCAACAGCGGCATCTCCAATACGATCGATATATTGACAATCTTTGCCAGTTCGTCATCGAGAACATAACGATTTGACCCTGTAAACATTTGTATTTCCATTGGGTTTCTCATCCCGCTACTTTTTTTCATAGATAACACCGTTGACAAACCTGTTGCTCTCGAACTCCTTGCCCCCTCTGTTATGCCTCCGGAGCAGAACTTGAATCACCTCCCGTACAAAGGCATATTCACAGAAAACGGAGCAGCGATCCAAGACATCTTTATCCAGACACAATCCCGGACATTCATCTGCTCCCCTTTTCCTTTCGGGGGATCTTTCAGCGGTATAGAGGTCGAAGAAATCTCCGGCCTTTAACGCCATGGTCGATTTGCAACCGGGAACGTTATGGGTAAAGTAAAAAAGTCCGTCTTCAATTATCTCAAAATCGGCACCGTACCCGTTCAACTCAAGGGTTTCGTCGTTAAGGAAGGCTTCACGGTCTTCCCATTCCTTCCTGCACATGGGGCATTGTTTAAATGATGTGATCATAACCAAGGTCTTCTATTCGCTGGATTCGGGTACCTGCCGCACAGCCTGTCGATACAGCAGGCCGGCCTGATATGAGCTCCGGACGAAGGGACCCGCGGCAACCGCGGCAAAACCGAGATCATAGGCCTTCTTTTCCATCATCTGGAATTTTTCCGGAGAGATGAAGCGGCAAACCGGAAGATGCATTGCCGAGGGCTGCAGGTACTGACCGATGGTCAAGATATCGCATGATACGGCAAGCACGTCTTCAATTGTCGTAAAAAGCTCTTCATCCGTTTCGCCGAGTCCCACCATTACCCCGGTCTTCGTCGGAGTCTTCGGGGAAATCTCCTTGGACTGTCTCAACATATCGACGGAACGCCGGTATCCGGCCTCCGGCCGGACCCTTGGATAGAGTCGCGCCACGGTTTCGATGTTGTGATTGAGCACGTCGGGACCGGCCTTAAGGATCATCTCCAGGGCCTGCCGGTCTCCGTTGAGATCGGGGATAAGCACCTCGACAAGGGTTTCCGGGAGCCTTTTCTTTATCGCCCGGATGGTTGCGGCAAAAAGGAAGGCACCGCCATCGTCCAGATCGTCCCGGGTGACCGAGGTTACAACCGCATAGCTGAGTCCCATCAGCTCAACCGCCTCGGCTATCCTTTCGGCCTCGCCCAAATCCGGCGGATCGGCGCCACCCTTCTCCACGGCGCAGAACCTGCACGTCCTGGTGCATCTTTTGCCCAGGATCATGAAAGTCGCCGTTCCTTTTGTATAGCACTCGAACTGGTTCGGGCAGTGCGCCTCGCGGCAGACTGTGGTCAATCCATGGTCTTTCAACAGGCATCGAAGCCGCTCATATTCCGGTCCGCTGGGAAGGCGGCGTTTCAGCCATTCGGGTTTTCCGGCTTTTTTCCGCACTGCCGGCTGTGAATTCCTCGACATTGCCTTAACCGCCGAGCCCCTTGTGCCGTATTGCCATAGTGAAATTCCTTTGAAAGACGGTTTGAAGGTGTCCGGCCAGCCTCTCCTTTGCCTCGTCCATCGGCAACTCATGTCGCAGTTCCGATGCCAAAGATGTCATGCGGACACCGCTCAGCCCGCAGGGATGAATCCAGTCAAAGGCATCAAGGGCGATATTGACGTTGAGGGCCAGGCCATGAAAGGTGATGCCGTGACGGATGGCGATCCCTACGCTCCCCAGTTTGCAATCCCCGACCCAGACCCCATGGTTCCGTTGATCTCTCATCGCCTCAACGCCGAAATCCCGGCTCAGACGGATCATCACCTCCTCCAGCCGGAAAATATAGTCACTGATCGACAGGCCCGCAGCCCGCAGCTCAATGATCGGATAGACAACCAATTGGCCTCTGCCGTGGTAGGTGATGTCTCCTCCCCGCTCCACATGGATGAGCGCTACTCCTTGCTCGCTGAGAAAATCCTCCGAAACCATCAGATTTTCCCGCCCTCCCCGGCGACCGAGGGTAAAGATCGCCGGGTGTTCCGTCAGCAGAAATATATCAGCTTCCAGGACCCCTGTCTTTCTCTTTTCGACAAAGTCCAGCTGAAGATCATGGACCCTTTGATAGTCCATGACCCCAAGGTCCTGAAATATTGCCCTTCCGATCATTTCTTCCTATCCGATCAGGCAGGGATGCCGGGCCGCCGCCGTCTCGTCGAGCCTCTTCACCTTGCAGATATGGGGAGCCTGATGCAGCATTTCCGGATTTTCCTCTGCCTCGCGGACAATCTCCTTGAAGGCCTCGATAAAGAGATCGAGCTCATCCTTGCTCTCCGTTTCCGTAGGTTCTATCATGATCGCACCGCTTACGACCAGCGGAAAATAAATGGTCGGCGGGTGATAACCGAAATCCATCAGCCGTTTGGCCATATCGAGGGTCGACACCTTGCAGTCATGCTGATCCTGATCGGAAAACACGCATTCATGCATGCAGGGCCGATCATAGGGCAGGTGCAGGTCTCCTTTCAATTTTTCCTTGATGTAATTGGCATTGAGCACCGCAAGTTGACTTGCTTTCTTCAGATTTTCCGCCCCCATCAAACGGATATAACTATAGGCCCGGACCAGGATACCGAAGTTGCCGTGGAAGGCATGGATACGGCCGACGGAATGAGGGCGGTTGGCATTGAGGGCATAGATTTTCCCCTTTTTTATCACCCTCGGCACCGGCAGGAATTTCTCCAGTCGTCTGACGACACAGACCGGCCCCGCTCCCGGGCCGCCGCCGCCATGCGGGGTGGAAAAGGTCTTGTGCAGATTCAGATGCAGGATATCGACACCGCATTTTTTCAGATCGACGATCCCCATAATGGCGTTCATATTGGCACCGTCGGCATAGACAAGTCCTCCTCTGTCATGGACGATCCCGGCTATCTTTTTGATATTTTCCTCAAATAGCCCCAGGGTGTTGGGGTTGGTGACCATGATACCCGCCGTCTGCCCATCCATCAAACCGGCTATCACCTCCGGGTTGATGATCCCATCGGGACCGGATTTTACCGGGACGGGGTGGAGCCCGCAGAGGGCGGCGCTTGCCGGATTTGTACCGTGGGCTGTATCCGGGATCAGGATCTTGGTCCGCTTTGACCTGCGGTTTTTGTGATAGGCGGAGAAAATGAGCATACCTGTCAATTCACCGTGGGCCCCGGCAGCCGGCTGCAGCGTCACCGCATCGAGGCCGGTGATCGCCGCAAGAAAGGTCTGCAACTCGTACATGATGCGCAGGGTCCCCTGACAGAATTGGTCCGGCAGCATCGGATGAGCCGTGGCAATGGCAGGTGTTGCCGCTATCTTGTCATTGATCTTGGGGTTATACTTCATGGTGCAGGAGCCCAGCGGATACATCCCCGTATCGACGCCGAAATTCCATTGGGAAAGCCGGGTATAGTGCCGGACGATATCGACCTCGCCGAGATCGGGGAAATCGGGGCCGTCGCCTGCAATCCCTGCCTCGATCGCCGCGGCCGGGACATCGCCTGCCGGGATGTCCATCGCCCGCCTGCCCTTTTTTCCCTTTTCCCAGAGCAGCGGCTCGTTCAAGATCAATCCGCCAGTGGCAAAAACGTTTCTCATCTCTTCACCTCCCTGACAACGGTATCCATGACTTCGCGGCTTACGGTCTCGGTGGCGCAGAAGAGGTAGTTGTCCGTGAGTTCCGGATAATACCTGCCCAGTTCCAGTCCGGCGATGATTTTCTTCTTCAGGAGCCTGCCGGCTGCGGGTTTGAATCCTTTGGCAAATTTTACGACAAACTCGTTGAAGGTGGGCGACGAGAAACTGATCCTTGCGCCCGCCCGGGCCAGCTCCGTCTTGAAATACTGCGCCTTGTCATAATTGAGGCGGGAAAGCTCCCTGATCCCGGTTCCGCCCAGACTGGCCATGTAGATACCGGCGGTCATCGCGCAGAGTCCCTGATTGGAGCAGATATTGGATGTGGCCTTTTCCCGCCGGATATGCTGTTCGCGGGTCGCCAGGGTCAGGACATATCCCCGCCTTCCTTCGAGATCCGTGGTCTGACCGACCAGCCGTCCCGGCATGCTGCGGACATATCGCTGCAGACAGGCGAACATGCCGAGCCCGGGTCCGCCGAACGATTTGGGGATACCGAAACTCTGCCCTTCACCGCAGACGATGTCGGCACCGCAGCTGCCCGGATTCTTCAACAGTCCATAGGCCAGAGGTTCGGTAAAACAGGTCACGAAGACGGCCTGCGCCTCATGGACGACCTCTGAGGCACCGGGGAGATCTTCAACCACCCCGAAGAAGTTGGGCGATTGAATCGCTACCGCGGCAAGCTTGCCGAGACCCGGCAGGCCGGTGAGATCGGTGCGGCCGTCTGCCAGATAGGGCAGCTCCACCACCTCGAACCCGGTCGGTCGGAAATAGGTCTCGACCACCTGCCGGTAGTGGGGATGGATTGCCCTGGACAGGGCCACTTTCGTTCCCCTCTTCGAGATCCTTATCCCCATCAGCAGGGCCTCGGCGAGGGCCGAGGCCCCGTCATAGATCGAGGCATTCGCCACATCCATGCCGAGCAGCCTCGCCGTCAATGTCTGATATTCGAAGATCCCCTGCAATGTCCCCTGCGCCATCTCCGGCTGATACGGTGTATAGGCGGTCAGAAATTCGGACCGGCCGGTCAGCGCCGGCACGACGGCCGGGATCACGTGATCGTAGCTTCCGGCTCCGATCAGGACCTTGAAATCGGGCTGTACATGCATCATCTGGGCAATCGCTCCGATCCGGTCGTTAAGTTCCCATTCGGTAATCGGTGCCGGCAGATCAATGCCACGATCACGACGGCAGTCCGGGGGCACCTGGGAAAACAGGTCATCGAGGCTATCTGCTCCCATAACCCGCAGCATGGATTCGATTTCTTCCTTGGTATGTGGTAAAAAACGCATAGTCAATCCTCTGATAAATAGGGCCTCAACCATTCAACATATCAAGATAATCATCGACGGTGAGCAGGTTGTCCAACTCATCGAGGTCGTTCGGTCTGATTCGGACAATCCAGTTCTCGTACGGGTCTTGATTGACCAGTTCGGGATTGTCGTCCAGCACCTCGTTCACCTCAACGATCTCTCCACTCAACGGAAGATAGATCTCGGATACGGCCTTCACCGATTCCAGTGCCCCGAACTCCTCGCCCTGGCCGAATTCATCGCCAATCTCGGGCATCTCGACAAAGACGATATCTCCGAGCTGGTCCTGGGCGTAATCGCTGATCCCGACAAGGGCCGTGTCGCCCTCGATTTTCACCCATTCATGGTCTTTTGTGTAATGCAGATCTTCCGGCAGGTTCAGCTCATTTATTTCTTTCATGGTTTGCGCCCTCTCCTTTATTGTTGATGAAAGCTAAATGAAGTCATATCTCATAGCATCTTCCCGATTGCACACAGAGCGGAACGATCAGGTCGGATATCGGTGCGTACCTCCACCGCGATCTCTCTTTTTCCATCGGTCAGAACAACCTCTTCGCCTGGGACAAGAGGGGTTTTCACCTTGATGAAACCGCAACAGAGCCCTCGCGGAACAAAATCGGCCGGCCTGCCCGATGCCTGAGGCGTGGCAATACCGACAATGGTCTTCCCAAGCCTGCCGATGGACATATCGGTCGTACAGGTAAGGATGGTGCCGATGCGGGTGCCTTTGCCATCGACAACAAAGCTGTTTTCTCCGGCATTGATTTTTCTCGGGTCGTAGCCGGCAAAGGGGAGTGTATGGTCCTGGCCGGAGACATCCGACAGGGCTTTGGCACCGATAAAATCTTTCCTGAAACCCCGGCCATTCTGATCCCAGGCCAGAGCAAACAACCAGGGATTATTGACAAACGGCCAGTTGCCGATATCCTGGTGAGACAACGGCAGCACGGCCCCCGCCCGCAGGGAGTCCCTGGCTGCCAGGCCGCAGGGGGTCACCGCAAATTCCCGGCCTGCCTGAAGAATCAACAACCAGGTCTCCAATGCCCGTGCCGCATCGACATAGAGTTCAAAGCCGAATTCACCGGTATATCCGGTTCGCGACAGCAGCACCGGACTTCCGTTTACCAGTTCGACCTTCTGGCTATCGGTCCCCTTATCTTCGAACCAGCCCTTGAATGAGAAATAGGGCATCGCGGCAAATACCGCCTCCGGATCCTTGACGATCTTTTTCAGGATTCTGGCCGAGGCAGGCCCCTGGATATCCATTTTTCCGACCCGGTCGGTCAGGTCGGAGATCACCGTCCCGGGGCCGTCTCTATTGCCGTCCAGATGGGCGGCAACGGTAGCGCCCATCCCGGCATTGACCACTATCATGAAAAATTCCCCGGCAACCTGATAGACAATGGCGTCATCGATGACGTGGCCACGGGAATCAAGAAAGACGCCGTAGATGCATCTCCCCGCCGTCATCGGCCGCTTTTGCGCGCCGAGACAGGCATCCAGATCCCTGGAGAAGCATTTCTGCAACAATCCACGGGCCCCGCTGCCGCCAAGGGTCACCACCGCCATATGGCTGGTGTCAAAGAGACCGGCGCCTGTGAGGACGGCCAGATGTTCATTCTTGGCTCCGTCCGGATACCAGAGCGGCATATCATAGGCGGCAAAGGCCGCCATATTGGCCCCGTTTGCCGTATGCCAATCATGTAAAATCGTCCTTTTGATCTCCATCTCCCTTATCCCCTGCCATTCGTCCCGTATGGGTGCATGGTTCTATCCCCGTCTCAAAAACCACCCTCGGCGAATCGCCTTGCTTCCTCTCCGAGATACATGTTGATAAATTGCGGGCGATGTTTTACCGGATGGTCTCCCGTTTTCAAATCCACCTTCTCTTTATCTTTTCAAAACCTCACCGGCATTTCAAGAAGATTACTCTCCATGCCCCTTAAAATTGCAATTTCCATACCCCTCGCCATGGGGCATGCCGCCGTCTTTTACAGACCTGAAACCGGCATTACCCTCTTGTCTGTGAGGGCGGCAAGGTTATGCCGGCAACGGCTGCTACGGCAATAGCGGTATCTCCGGTCGGGCAGGTGCCCATGGCCAACTGCCTCATCTCCTTCCATTCTATTTGGATTTTCGAAAGCTTACTAGTTCATTGAGCACAACACCTACCCCATTCATAGCCGATAATTTTCTTATAAATCCAATTGCCTCCTTGTCTTGCCGACAGCTGATCTGATACCATTGGATCTTGGGCAATGAAACCGCGCCGTCCTGTCGTCATCTTCTGGCCATGGAAATACAGACATGAACTTCAGATCACATCTCCGCCTGCTTCCCGTTCTCTTTCTTATCCTTCTCGTGCAAAACGGTTGCCGTAAGGCGGGACAGCCCTTTCACTGTTCCGATCCTCTCGGCTGCGTTGATATTGCCCCCAAGGCCCCCATCAAGATCGGCATTCTCCAGGCATTAACCGGCGATGTGGCACCCTTAGGAATTGATCAGGTACGCGGAATTCAACTCGCCATAGCCGATCATCACGGAATACTTCTCGGCAAATCCATTGCCCTCCAGCAAGAAGATTCCGGATGTTCAGTCGAAGGGGGAGCCAATGCCGTCTTGAAAATCATTGCCGATCCGCAGACAGTGGCCATTCTCGGAACCACCTGCTCGGCATCGGCCGCGACTGCTTCGGCCGCCATGTCGAAAACCGGTTTTACCATGGTCTCGGGAAACAACAGTGCGCCCTATTTAACATCAATAGGCGGAAAGGCGGCACCTGATTATCATCCGGGATATTTCCGCACCGCCCCAAATGAAGAGTCTTCCGGTCAAGCCGCCGCAATTTTCGCCTTTCAAAAACTTGGCATCCGGGAAGCGGCAACCATTAACGACGGGGACATCTATACAAGAGGACTCACCGATGGCTTTAGCCATACATTTCTAGCTCTGGGAGGAAAAATTGTCCTTGATACCTCGATAAACAAAGGCGATACGCTGATGCAACCGGTCCTTCAAGCTGTTCTCAACTCCGGGGCCCGCCTCCTGTTTTTTCCCCTCTTTCAACCCGAGGGCAACTTCGTCCTCCTCCAGGCGAGAGAAACCCCCGGATTTAACAAGATCGTTCTGATGAGCGACGGTTCCTTGATTGAGAACAGCTTCCTGAAATCAGTAAGGGAGAAGGCAAAAGGAATGTATTTCATCGGTCCTTCCTTCACCCAGGCTCAACCTGAGGCGGTAGCCGCCCTGACCCGAAAATATAAGAAGAAATTCTCTCTCGCTCCGATGACGCGGTATTTTTTGAGTGCCTATGATGCAACCAATCTTCTCTTCAGCGCCATTGAAAAAACTGCCGTCAGAGAAGATGACGGGACCATCCATATCGGTCGTCTGGCCTTGCGCAAGGCCCTGTACTCCACGACCGATTTCCCCGGAATAACCGGAGATCTTGCCTGTGACCGGTTTGGAGACTGCGCCAGGCCGGCCTTTAATGTTCTCCGTCTTGACGATCCGAGCGCCGGGATTCAAGGACTGGAAAAAAACGTCGTTTTCTCGTATGTTTCTGATAAATAGGCTGTTCTTCCACAATGATCAAAAAAAGGAAGGGTAAGGACGAGGATACGATGCTTCATTATTGGAAAAATACCAGTATCACGACTAAGTTTGCCTCGGGTTTCGGGGTCTTTCTGCTGCTTCTGGTGATGATTGTAATCACCGCCTATTACTCTCTGGACTCGGTCCACAATGCCGAGATGAACATTTTGGCAAGCACCGAGATTCAGGATCTGGTGTCTGACATGGAACTCGAGATGGAAAAGGCCCGCAGACTCCATGCGGATTTTTTTCTCTATTATCGTCTGATCGGTTTTCCCAAGGCCTATGATCTCTACGCCCGCCCGTCGACACAACAGATCAGCAAGGTCTTGAAAAACTCCGTCAGGCTCAAGGAGATGCTGAAAAATCCCCACACCATCCTTGCTCTCCGAAACAGCCACATAGATCTCAACCTGTACCTCTCATCGGCACAACGATTCGCCGAAACCTCGGCGGCATCCATTCAACTGACGAGAGAACTTGCCGCCCCGGTAGATGGCCTGGAGGTCTTGTTCGACAGATATACGCAGGCCCTGCAGGAAGAAACCACGACTCACCCTGCTTTAAATGGCCTCTTCGAGAGAATGGTCTCCTTCAGCAAGGACTACCTGATCAACCGCCACCGTTTTTTGATGCAGTCGTCATTCAACATCTCAACCAGGCTGAAAACGGCCATCGAAAACGGCTCCCTTGACCCGGAGCAGAAACAGGACTTGCTTGCACTCCTTGCCAAATGGCGAGAAACAGCCGACAGGATTCTGCTGGTCGATGTCGATCTCAAGAGCAAATTCAATGACTTTTCATTACAGACCGAGGTGACCGAACCGGCATCGTCGGCCTTGATCAAACTGGCCAAAGAAGATGTGGCGCACGCACAGCGCAACATTTCGCAGGCCCATAGCTCCGCTCTTTTCATCATGGCCGTGATTACCACCGCGGGTCTTCTGTTGGCTGTTGGAATCGCAGGAATCCTCAACACCAGCATCACGCAGAACATCATTAAATTGACTGAGTCCGCAGAGGAGTTCAGACGGGGAAATCTAACTATTAAAGCGAGTGGAGAGGGGCCCGACGAACTGGGGAGACTCGCCTCTACCTTCAATACCATGGCGGCTCGAATCAGGGAACTCGTCAATGAGCTTGAACGCAAGGTCCAAGAACGAACCCTGCAGCTTTCCGAGAGCGAAAAACGGTTCAGAACCATTATTGAAAACACGACCCAGGGCGTCTTGATTACCGATGTGACAACTACCCGATTCCTCTATGCCAATCCCTCCGTAGCGGCCATGCTCGGATATGATGAGCCGGAAATGCTCATCGGCAAGTCGCTGATTGATATTCATCCGGAAAATGCAAAAAAAACGATGACAAAAACCTTTAAGGCGATGGTTGAGGGCAAGGTGCGAATCGCGGCGGAAACCCCCTGTATCAGGCAGGACGGAACCACCTTTTTCGCCGATATCGTCGCGGGTGAAGTCACGTATGGTGGCAGGCAATGCTTGGTCGGCTTTTACATGGATACTACCGAGAAACACACTATGCAGGCCCAATTGGAACGCGCAAGAAAAATGGAGGCCATCGGTCTGCTGGCGGGCGGAGTTGCTCACGATCTCAATAATATCCTTTCAGGTATCGTCAGCTACCCGGAACTCATCCTTCTGCAGCTTCCCGCAGACAGCGGCCTGAGAAAACCCATTGAGGCCATTCATGACTCGGGAAAAAGGGCCGCGGCTGTGGTTTCCGATCTTCTCACCGTTGCCAGAGGTGTTGCCAGCACCAAAGAGACAACAAATCTGAACAACCTTATCCTCGAATATTTATCATCTCCCGAGCACCTCGAGATCCAGTCATCCCACATTCATATAACCTGCAGGAAGGACCTTGATCCGGATGTGGACAATGTCTGTTGTTCGGTAATTCATGTCAAGAAATGCATCCTGAACCTGATGATAAACGCAATGGAAGCCATTAACGACCAAGGATTTATTTCCCTTGCAACTCGAAACCGGGAGATCGATGATACATTTGCCGCAAAAATAGCTATTAAACCGGGAAGGTATATCGTACTTTCCATTTCGGATACAGGCCATGGCATCCAGGAGAAAGATCTCAACCACATCTTCGAACCCTTTTATACCAAGAAGGCGATGGGAAAAAGCGGAACAGGGCTCGGACTTGCCGTTGTCTGGAACAGCATGCAGGATCATGACGGGACGATTACCGTTAAGAGCAGCGAGCAAGGGACCGTCTTCCAGCTCTATTTCCCTGCTTCCGACCAGCCGCTTCCAACCCAAGAAGGGCAGACGCCGCTTGCTGCCTTATATGGAGATGGGGAAACAATCCTCGTCGTCGACGATGAACACCAACAACTTGATATCGCAAACCGAATCCTGAAGACATTGGGGTACGACCCTCATTGTGTGAGATCTGGAGAACAGGCCATAGCCTATATGGAAAAAAATCGGGCCGATCTGATACTCCTGGACATGATCATGCCTCCCGGTTTAAGCGGCCTGCAGACCTTTAAACACATTGTTCAGCTCCACCCCGACCAGAAGGCCCTCATGGTCAGCGGGTTTGCAGACAGCGACGATGTGCGCATAGCCCAGACACTGGGAGCACGGGGATTCATCAAAAAGCCCTATTCCATCGAACAGCTTGGCCGCGCAGTCAAGGAAGAACTGAAACGGAGCAAGACAGCGGGGAATTCCGCCCTCGACCCCTTCCGCAAGGAGAATGGTTAGGAGTCATCATGCAATAAGAAATCTTGTCTTACCAGACAGAAAACCTCCTCCAGGCAATGTTTTCTGGTAAAGATTCTTATTGCCGTTGCCGATAAGAACACTAGGGAGAGAAGGTTCTTCTTCGGCCATGGAGGGCACAATGACGACACGAGAGGCAATCCGAATCCTGATGCTCAGCCCGTTTTATTTCCGGCTGACACCGGAAGGCAGAAAGCAGTTGATCAAAGAGTATTGCGAACTTTTCGCCCATTCGGAAAAACAGGTAAAAACAGGAATGCTCCGCTGATCTTGACGGCAGACTGGGAGTATCTGTCGGCATGCAAGAGGCATTCATCCGCCGATGGTTCGTGGTTGTCGCGTGTTTACTTGCCGTGTTTCCGTTGCAGTTGCCAAGGATCCTTACCAGGTCGACTCCTTTGATCTCACCTCGGTTTTTTCCATGTCTTTTCTTCACCTTTGAAAAGCCTGTCGATATTTCCCCTGTGTTTGATCCAGATCAGGCAGGCAATGGCTACAGCTGCAATAATTGTCTCGGTTGTCACGTGATCCCCACCGAAGAACCAGATCCATAAAGGGATAAGGGCAGACGCGGCAAGCGACCCTACCGAAACAAAGCCGGTTGCGGCAACCGCCGCGATGAATATCACCAGGCTGACGGCAACGGCCCAAGGCGAAAAATAGAAAAAGACTCCCAGCCCGGTTGCCACCCCTTTGCCCCCTTTGAATCTCAGATACAGCGGAAACATATGCCCGAGAACGGCCATCAGACCGCAGAGGGAGATGATCAGCGATCTGGACGCCTCGACCGGCAGACAGCGATCGGCGATCAGCACCGGCAGATACCCTTTTCCCACATCGCAGATAAGTGTCAGCAGCCCGAGTTTCTTCCCCAGAACCCGGCTGACATTGGTGGCTCCTATATTGTGACTGCCCTTTTGACGGACATCAACGCCCACCGCCTTACTGACGAGAAGTCCGAACGGGATGGCGCCGACAAGATAACTCCCGACGATAAAGATGCTGTTCATGACAAGGGAAAGGGCCCGGTTGAGTTTTTTTCAAAGACGATTATAGTCTCTCACAAAGATCTGCAGGATCTCCGTCATAATCGGTTGTTTTTCGCTGATGGCATAAACCACGACAGTATGGTAAAATAAAGAAATGATTCCTGCAAGGGATTAAAATTAAATGAAATTAATTTTTAAGAGTTCCCAATGACGATACGTGCCATTCTCACCTACCCGGATCCCGCTCTTCGCCGGGAAACAGATACGGTGGCAATTTTTGATACTGCCCTGCAACAACTGGTCAACGATATGGCCGAAACCATGTACGATGCACCGGGGATCGGACTTGCTGCATGCCAGATTGGGGTTTCCAGACAGGTGATAGTCGTAGACCTCTCCGAAAAAAAAGGGCAACGCAACTTCATGCCTTTGATAAATCCCAAGATTATCGATAAGGAGGGACATCAGATAGACGAGGAGGGATGCCTGAGCGTACCGGAACTTACCTCAAAGGTAAAACGTTTCAAACGGATCGTGGTTTCCTACCAGGATATTGAAGGCCGGCCGGCGGAAATCAGCGCTGAAGACAGGTTCGCAGTGGTCCTCCAGCATGAGATCGATCACCTGCACGGCATTCTCTTTATCGATCACCTGAGTTCCCTGAAGCGCCGGCTCTATAAAAAGAAGGTCAGGAAGATGCTTTCCCACGAGGCGAGCCCGCTCTGATGCGATCTTATCGAATCCTCTTCATGGGTACCCCTTATTTTGCCGTACCTGTACTGAAAGGTCTGCTCGCAGGCCCTGACCGGGTGGTGGCGGTTGTCACCCAGCCGGATCGGGAAAAAGGGCGGGGCAAGAAAATCGCAGCACCGCCGGTCAAGATCGAGGCCCTGGCAGCAGGTCTTCCCGTCCTCCAGCCCACCAAGATCAAGACCCAGGAGTTCCGGGAGACCCTGGAAGGATTGGCACCCGACATCATTGTGGTTGCGGCCTACGGCCGCATCCTTCCTCCATCGATCCTGGGAGTGCCTCCTCTGGGCTGCATCAACGTTCACGGATCACTGCTGCCGAAATACCGCGGGGCAGCCCCTATCCAATGGGCCGTTATCAATGGCGAAACCGAGGTCGGGGTAACCATAATGCGTATGGACGAGGGGATGGACACCGGCGATATCCTGCTGCCCGCTCGTCTTATGGCCGCCCCTGATGAAACGGCAGGCACGCTATTTACCAAACTTGCGCACCTGGGGGCTGCCACCCTTCGCCGGGCCCTCGACCTGCTGCGGGAGAACAGATTGCGGCCCGCACCGCAGGACCACAGCCGGGCCACGCTTGCGCCGATGTTGACCAAAGAGCACGGTCTAATCGATTGGAACAGACCGGCAACCGAGCTCCACTGCTGGATCCGGGGGCTGGACCCCTGGCCCACCGCTTACAGCTTCCTCAAGCAAAGACGTTTCCGCTTTTTTCTGCCGGAGGTCATTCATTGTACAACTCCCTCCGTGCCCGGGACCCTTCTTCGCGCAGACAGAGAGGGGCTTCTGGTCGCAACGGGACATGACGCGCTTCTGATCAGAGAGATCCAGCCGGAGGGAGGAAGACGCATGGCCGCCGGCGCCTATATCTGTGGACACCCGCTCTCGGCGGGCAAACGGTTCACCGATGCCGAACCCCAACCGGAGATTTCAACCGCAGTGTGACCATCCCAAGAACCCATCCTTGCCTTACGAAATGACAACACCTTCCCGTATCGCCTATATCGACTGCTTCTCCGGTGTAAGCGGCAATATGTTGCTGGGTGCCCTTCTCCATGCGGGTCTAGAGAAGAAGCTCCTCTCCGCTGCGCTGAACAAGCTCGATATCGGGCCGGTTTCACTGACCATAGAAACAAAAACGCTGGGTTCCATAGAAGGTGTCTTTGTTGCCGTTGATGGCGATCCCAGCTCCGAACTCCGGCATCTTTCATCGATCCTGACCCTCCTCGACACATCGAGACTGCCCGAAGGAGTTAAAGAAAGATCGGCCGCCGTCTTTCGGGCACTTGCCGTTGCCGAGGCCAGGGTCCACGGTACTTCCATCGAAGAGGTCCACTTCCATGAGGTGGGCGCGATTGATACCATGGTCGATGTCGTCGGTACCATTGTCGGTCTGGATCTCCTTGGCATCCGGCGCCTGACCGCCTCGCCGGTCCCAATCGGCAGGGGATTTGTCCGCTGCGCCCATGGCAATCTCCCTCTGCCCGCCCCTGCGGTCTGCGAACTCCTCCAGGGCATCCCCGTCTACGGTGTGGACATCGAGCAGGAGTTGGTGACGCCCACCGGTGCGGCGCTGCTGAAGGTCCTGGCCGATCATTTCGGCCCTCTGGAGCCGATGGTGATCGAGAAAACCGGATACGGCGCCGGCAACCTCACCCTGCCGGATCACAGACCCGATCTCCTGCGCCTGATTATAGGCCGGACTCAAACGGTCGACGAGGCCCAGGATGTGGAGATTATCGAGACCAATCTCGACGACTGGAATCCGGAGGGCTTTCCCCATATCTGCGACCTGCTTCTGTCGCAAGGGGCACTCGATGTCAGCCTGGCTCCGCAGCAGACCAAAAAGGGACGGCCGGGATTCGGACTGCAGGTGATCTGCGCTCCGGCTCATGCCTATCTTCTGAAGGCCACAATCCTGTCGGAAACCAGTGCCATCGGTCTCAGATTCAGAAAAGAACAGCGCCTGACCCTTCGGCGGGAGCCGGTCTTTGTTGAGACCGAATGGGGAAAGGTACTGGCAAAAAAGATATACACACCGACAGACATCCGTATCACCCCCGAATATGAGGCCTGCCGGGAGATCGCCTTGCGATACAAGGTGCCGCTGCAGCAGGTCTATAATCAGGTATGCAGGTCGGCCGGGGAGACGGCATGAACACCTTGCTCATGGCTGTCGCCACAGGATGCTATATCGGCATGATACCTAAGGCCCCCGGGACCTGGGGCTCCGCCGTTGCCTTTCTTCCCTGGCTTTTAATGAGGGGTCTCAGCCTGCCTGTCTATCTTGCATGGCTGGTGGCGCTCTTCACCATCGGCTTCTTTGCCGCCGGTTCCGCCGAAAAGATCCTCGACCGCCCCGATCCGGGCTGTATCGTCATCGACGAGATCGTCGGCATGCTGATCGCGCTGATCCTGGCCCCCGCCCATCCCGTATACCTCCTGTCGGCCTTTATCCTTTTCAGGGTCTTCGACATCGTAAAACCCTTCCCTGTCTCCTGGTTCGACCGGCATATCCACGGCGGCATGGGAATTATGCTCGATGACGTGATGGCCGGCATCTATGCCTTTATCTGTCTGCAGGTCATCCGGATCCTTTTGGGGTAATCCGCACCGAGATTGCGTATCTCCCGCGGACAAGATCTTTCGCTTGAATTCAGTTCTTGCCCTGTTGTACCATTATCTCCGGACAGGGAGCTTTTCGAGAACCCATACCCGTCCAAAAACCCGAAGAGATCCGTCCCGAAAAACCAACTTCCGAGGTCAAGGTCATGGATGCAGTTCCGCTGCTGGATGTCGATGCCCATGAGGCATACATCAATAGAGAACTCAGCTGGCTTTCTTTTGCCCGCAGGGTGCTCGAAATTGCTGAAGACGAAACAGAGCCGCTGCTTGAGCGCATCAAATTCGCCGGGATTATGGGAATGATCTTTGACGAGTTCGTCATGAAAAGACTAGGTGGACTGCATGAAAAGCTTAAAAACCGGCCGGGGGTCGAAGGGTATGACGGGCTCAGACCTTGCGAAGAACTCGAGCTGTGCAACGATGAGTTCCAGCGGCAGACCGAAATCCTCAGCAATCTGTTTGAAAATATCCTGCATCCCGCCTTGACGAGAGAGGGGATTTCCTTGCAGTCCTATGATACGCTTTCAGGCGAGGACAAGGCCTTTCTGCAAACCTACTTTGAAGAATCGGTCTTGCCGATACTCACGCCGTTGGCTGTTGATGCGGCCCATCCCTTCCCGTTCATCAGTAACCTGAGCCTGAATCTTGCCGTTGTCATCACCAAAGCGGATGGGCGTAACCGCTTCGTCCGTTTGAAGGTTCCCGCCAACCGCAAAAGATGGGTGCCCCTGCCGGAAGACCGCGGCTTTATACGTCTTGAGGAGGTGATCGCCAACAACCTGCAGCTTCTCTTCCCTCGCGCCACATCGATCGCGACCTATTGTTTCCGCGTCACCCGCGGCGCCAAAGACAACCCGTGGGACCGCGCCCGACTCGACGACCACCCCACTGAAGAACTCGAACCGGGCAGCATCATCGGCATGGTGACAGCCGAGCTGAATTATCGGAAATTCGCCGGCGTCGTTCTTCTGGAAGTAAGTACATCCATTCCGGACGAACTCTTGGACTGGCTGGTGGAACAGCTGAATATCAACGCCTCCCAGGTGATAAAGACCCATGGCATGCTCGGTTACGGTGACCTGCTCGATCTCAAGATCGAAGGGCGAAAAGACCTGCGCGATTCCCCGCATATTCCCGTTCACCATTATCGGCTGAAAAAAATTCATCCCCTGGACAGCGAGAGTTTTTTTGATGAAATCAAGAAGAAAGACATTCTCATCCACCTTCCCTACCACGATTTCGATTCCTCCATTCTGAGACTCCTGCAGCATGCAGCTACCGACCCGAAGGTCCTGGCAATTAAATTAACCATTTACCGGACATCGACGCAGTCGCCCATCGTGAAAGCACTGATGGAGGCAGCAAACCGCGGCAAACAGGTTGCCGTCCTCGTCGAAATAACAGCTCGTTTCGATGAGGCGCCCAATATCGCCTGGGGTAAAATGCTGGAGCAAGGCGGAGCTCATGTCGTGTACGGCGTTGAACGACTGAAAACCCATGTCAAGCTGGCAATGGTTGTCCGTGAGGAGAGCTGTGGCATAAAACGGTACGTCCATATCGGAACAGGCAACTATCACACCGGCACGGCCCGTCTCTATGGAGATCTTGGCATTATAAGCTGCAATCAGCAACTTGGCGAGGATGTAAGCCTGTTGTTCAACGAACTGACGGGGGCCATCGCCGCGCAGGAATACAACCTTCTGTTTGTTGCCCCCCATAACATGCGCGAACGGTTCACTGCTCTCATTCGCCAGGAAGCCGAAAACTGCAAGGACGGGAAACCCGCCGGGATCAGGGCCAAATTGAACCAGCTCCAGGATCGTGACATCATCAGGGAACTTTACCTGGCAAGCCAGGCCGGAGTTCCCATTTCTTTGAATATCCGTGGGCTTTGCAGCCTTCGCGCCGGGGTCCCGGGACTTTCCCAAACCATTCGGGTCTTCAGCATCCTCGGCCGTTTTCTGGAACACAGCCGGGTCTACCGTTTCGAAAACGGTGGTGACCCGCTCTTTCTCATCGGTTCCGCAGACTGGATGAAGCGGAATCTTGATCGGCGGATGGAAACGATAGTCCCTGTTTTCAATCCCGAGATCAAGGCCGAGCTGGAAAAGATCCTCTCCGTTTATGAGAAGGATAACACCTTCTCATGGGATATGCTGCCGGATGGCCGGTACGTGCGCCGAAGACCGATGACGGCAGAGGAGCCGTTGTCTGCGCAGAATTACTTCGCATCGTTTACTCGGTAATTCCAACCGGGTGATGATGTTATCGGGATGGCTGCAAAAATATCCTTTGGCTTGAAAGATCATTCTATGTATGATGGTCGGTAATGGCTGGAAGAATAAATCGGTAGCTTTATTCAGCCCTTCGAACCGCAATCCATTACGGGAAAAATTGTGGAAATGGGATAGGTATGGGACATCTGTTTAAAAGGTTTCTGGTGATTATCGCGCTCCTGCCCCTTCTGGGATGCGCTGCAAAACACATTCCCTTGATAGATGCCACTGTTAGCGGCGATGCCAATGAGGTGAAGGCACTGCTTGATAAAGGGGCGAATGTAAATGTCAGAGGTGAAAGAGGCGTAACCGCTTTGATAGCGGCCTCTCTCAAAGGACAGAAGGATCTTGTACAGCTGCTGCTGGCAAAAGGGGCCGACGTCGACGCCCGGGATAATGACGGTGCAACGGCCTTGTATGTTGCCTCCCAGTATGGCCGCAAGAGTATAGTCGAGTTGTTGCTGGCTCATGGTGCCTCCGTCAACGCCAAGGATAATGCCGGCTTCAGCCCTTTCATTGCAGCAAGTCTTGGAGGGCATAAGGATGTCGCCGATCTGCTGTTGGCCCATGGCGCCAATGAATGAGCATCCTTCCGGTGTTGGGACTGGTTGTAAAAATGATCATCGGTAGCGAGGGCAAAAAGGCAGAAAGGGATCCGGTCTGAAGACGACGGCGATGCCCTATGAAACTGGAGTTGTGCTCCCCGGCAAATCTGCAGCCCACTATGCATGAACAGCAACAGAAAAATCGTCCATATCGACATGGACGCATTCTTTGCGTCCGTCGAACAGCGTGACAACCCCGGCCTGCGCGGCAAGCCGGTAATCGTCGGCGGCCGGCCGGACAGCCGTGGCGTGGTGGCGGCCTGCTCGTACGAAGCCCGCAGGTTCGGCATCCATTCCGCTATGCCCTGCGCCCGGGCGGCACGGCTCTGTCCGCAAGCGGTATTCACTGCACCGCGTTTTGCCCGTTACAAGGAGATATCGAGTCAGGTCATGGCAATTTTCCATGATTACACCGACCTGGTGGAACCGCTCTCACTGGACGAGGCCTTTCTCGATCTCACCGATAACCATTATCACGAACCATCCGCCTGGCGCCTGGCCCAACGGATTCGCAGGCAGATTTTCGCCGCCACCGGACTGACCGCCTCCGCCGGCGTCTCCTGCAACAAATTCCTGGCCAAGGTTGCCTCCGATATGAATAAACCGGACGGCATCACGGTCATCCTCCCCGCGGAAGCGCTCTCATTTCTCGCCACCCTGCCTATCCGCAGATTTTACGGAGTAGGCAGGGCAACAGAAGAAAAAATGGAGAGGATCGGTGTAAGAACAGGCGGGGACCTGCGTCATTTTTCCAAGGAGGAGCTCACCTTCCACTTCGGCAAGGCGGGAGAGTATTTTTACAATATCTGTCGAGGCATTGACCCGCGGCCGGTGAAGAGTCGACGGGTGCGCAAGTCGATCGGCAGCGAAACGACGCTGGCCGAAGATATCCTGGAGATGGCACTGATTCACGACATCCTGCGCCAGCTGGCCGGGTCGGTTGCGGCCAGTCTCGAAAAACATACTATCGGCGGCTATACCCTGACGCTCAAGGTGCGCTACCAGGACTTTCAGACCATTACCCGCTCAATGACGTTCAAGACACCGCTGTTCACCGCCGCGGATATCCTCACCTGCCTGCCCCGGCTGCTGGATGACACCGATGCCGGCAGGCGCAAGGTGCGGCTGCTTGGAGTCACCGTTTCCAGCCTGATTACCGGAACCGGCACTCCCTATCAGCTGCGACTGCCTTTCCAGCTCGACACCAGGTACGGCCTCCTCCATCACCAGACAAGCCCCCGAGATCATAATGCTTCATGGTGATCTGCCCAGAAAACGACAAACAGACAGGCCCCAACAAAAACGTACGCCACAGCCGGGCGCCGAGCTTTGTACGCGACGAAAAATATCGTCATGCTCGCCAGGCCGCGGCAACCTCGGCGGTGGGAATCCGGGCTAGAGCTTGCCGGTCTTGTCGAGAACCACGACGGATACTCTATAGGCGACCACTATCAATACCACCCAGGTAATTAGAATCGTTGCTTCCATAACAGGACCTCCAGGTTTGAAAAATTTCTCCGGACGCAGCCTTCTTCGTCTGCGGCAAAAACGTTGACAGGGCCTCAATAGGCCTCGGTGTCGCCGATATCATCGACGGTCAGTTTCTTCGCATTCATCAATCGCCAGACCCAGGCGATATAGGCCAGGACGATCGGAATCACCAGGGCTACATAGGTCATCACCGTCAGGGTAAAATGCGACGACGAGGCGTTATAGATGGTCAGACTCGACTGCAGGTCCGCCTTGGAGGGATAAAAGGCCGTGCCGTTGAAACCGGCGGTAAAGAAAACGGCAAGGCCGACCAGAACCGTGCCCAGTCCGCCGAACCATATCCCCTTGTCGCTCTTCATCAGCCCGGTCAATACCACCGCCCAAACGACCAGAATGAGGCCGGCCAGCAGCAGGCCCAGCACCTGAGGCATTGCCAGGAGATTCTCGAGATATTTATGGGGGACCATGCTGACAAGACCATTCTGATCAACACCGAAACCGTCCATTACCAGCAGGCTGATCAAGACATAGAGCAAAAACGGCAGGGCGCAGAGCAGGTTGATCAGACAGGACCTGCGCAGTCGAGCCTCAAAATCCGCCATTCCCCTGATGTCGATAGTGTTGACCAGATACATCGCTCCCAGCACCCTGGCGTTGAAAACCAGAAAGAGACCGAGGGACAGATTGAACAGAGAAAAGGCCGCCTCCAGACCCATCAGCGGATGAGTCCAGGTAACCTGATTATAGTCATTGACCGTGAAGTTGGAGCCGGTAAAAAAGGTCCCGACCGCAGCACCGATCAGCAGGATCCCGACGGAACCGTTGATAAACAGAAACAACTCATATACGGTGGCTCCGAGCACATTGCCGGGTTTTTTCCGATATTCATAGCTCACCGCTTGAATGATAAAGGTGAAGAGGATGAGTATCCAGACCCAGTAGGCGCCGCCGAAGCTGGTGGCATAAAATTTGGGGAAGGCGGCAAAGAGTGCACCACCGAAGAGCACCAGGGTCGTAAAGGTCAGCTCCCATTTGGTCCCGAGAGAGTTGATGATCAGGGATTTTTCGGTGTCGTCTTTTGCAACCTGCCATAACAGGGTCTGCCCCCCCTGGACGAAGGTCAGGAAGAGGAAAAGCGAACCGACCACCGAGGCCAGGATCCACCATATCTGCTGTAATGTTGTATACTCAAGATTCCCGATCATCTCAAACCTCCTCCGGCCCGATTGTTATCTGTTTCAGCATGATCTTCACCTCGGCAAAAAGAAGCAGGGTGAACAGCACCAGGAACATGAAGAAGGTTGCCTGGACGTTGCCGGCTGCAATGTTGGATGTCGCCACCCAGGTCGGCAGATAATCCTGGATTACCCATGGCTGTCTGCCGACTTCCGCGACTATCCAGCCGGCCTGGGATGCCAGCATACTGAGGAAAAACGACAGAATGCCGAGCCGCAGCACCCACCTGTGATTCTCCAGTGTATCCTTGTAGGCAAGATAGAGGACGACCAGAAAATACAGCGTGAAGAATAACCCGAGAATGACCATGAAATGGAAGGAATAGAATGTCAATCGCACAGGAGGCACACTGTCTTCGGCCTTGGAAAAATACCCATATCCCAGAAAATCCTGATTGGCGGTGAAGTCCTTGAGGATCAATGTCGCCTTCTCGATGTCCCCTCTCTTTCGGGCATCCTTGAACGCAGCAAGATCGGCAACCGCCAGCCTGCCGCGTTCCATCTTGGTAGTGACCCCGATGACCTTTTCCTTCGGGTTGCCGTAAACGATATCTTTTATGCCGGGGACAAAGCCGTTGGCATCCCTTTTGGCGAGAACCGAAAGAAGGCCCGGCACCTTGATCGAAAAGGCAAAGGGGTCCGCATCATCGGCCAGGGCCTTATCTGCCTTCAAGACACCAAAGGCGACCAGGCCTGCATGGGTCTTCCCTGAATACAAGCCCTCATAGGCAGCCAGCTTCATCGGTTGGGTCGTGGTATCGACATAGGCCGATTCATCACCGGTAAAACCGGTATAGACGGTCGCCAGCAGCCCGAAAACAGCCGCCACCAGGATCGATTTTTTTGCCATCTCCCGGTGCCTGCCTCCGAGAAGGAACCAGGACGAGATCATGACCACGAACAAGGCCCCGATGATAAAACCGGAACTGGTGGTATGGGCGAACTTGGAGATGGCGACAGGTGAAAAAAGGACCGCCCAGAAATCCTTCATCTCAAAGCGGGCCGTTACCGGATTGAACGCCATTCCCACAGGATGTTGCATCCAGCTGTTGGCCACCAGGATCCAGAGCGCCGACAGGTTGGATCCGATAGCCACCATCCAGGTGGAGAAGAGATGAAACCGTTTGGATACCCTGTTCCAGCCGAAAAACATAACGGCAAAAAAAGTGGCCTCCAGGAAGAACGCGACAATGCCTTCCACCGCCAACGGAGCCCCGAAAATATCACCGACCATCCAGGAATAATTCGACCAATTGGTGCCGAATTCGAACTCAAGAATGATGCCGGTGGCAATCCCGATGGCAAAGTTGATCCCGAAGAGCGTCATCCAAAACCTGGTGATCCGTTTCCATTCCTCTTTTCCGGTCCGGACATAAAGGGATTCATAAAAGGCACAGAGAAATGACAACCCCAGTGTCAACGGCACAAAAATCCAGTGATACATGGCCGTCAAGGCGAACTGGGCCCTGGCCCAATCCACCATATGCAAATCGATCATATTCATTTATCATCCCTCCTCATCTCGGTTTTTTTGTTTTCTCCAGTAAATATATGTTGGACTGAAACGTCAGCCGCTCCAGCACATGGTCGGCGCGTTGTTGGTCATCGGGGAAATTTGTTTGCAGATAATCGGAAAAGAAAAAGACCTTAAGGAGGACAAACAGCAGGAAAAGTTTGATCACTATCAGTTTCCAAAGCGTCTTTCCCACCGTCATCGAACGAAATCCATCCAGGTAGAATCGCATGACCGATTTCATCCGGGTGAGAAGCGCTATATTTTGTAAAGCGTCATTCATTTGCAAAACGTATCGTTGAAGTCCCGGTCAATGACATAGGCTAAGACCGTGCCGTTCTTCACTATTGCAGGAGATCGACAGGAAAAACAGAAAAGCTGATCAATAATATACAATGGGAACAATTTGTCAATAATAATTCCTATTCACATTATCATTATGTCTCCGTTCCCGGGATCTCATTTGCAATTATTTACTAAATATCATAATGTTAAGTAGCCGGATAAAGGGACAGGGGCATGTAGAAAAAAACAGGAAGGAGTATCACCCTCTCTTATCCTGCCATAAATTACCTGTTGAATACAAGACCTAAAATTTTCGCTGAACCGGTTGGACGATCTTTCACCTGTCCGCACATTTTTCCAAATTACCTCCAACAGTGGCACCAAAATTGCAAATCCAATAGTGTTCCTGCCAACGGAATCAACGACCTTCACCGGATACAAACCAGGGTTATCGGATGGTATTGGGGTAAAATGAAATGGCTTGCTTACTGGATACAACCCTCAGAGAGGGAGAACAGACTGTCGGAATCAACTTTTCCATCGATCAGAAAAAAACAATCATTGACGGGCTCGCGCTCGTTGGCGTATCTGAACTGGAGATCGGCACCGTCTCCCCATTGTCCGGAGATCTTCCCGAAATTACATCCTATTGTCGCCATAGCCACCCCTCGCTCAGGGTCTCGTTCTGGTGCAGATGCAAGGATGACGACATTCTGTATGCCGCCGCGCTCTCTCCTGACTGTCTGTCGCTTTCCATCCCCGTTTCAGATCTGCACCTTACAAAAAAACTTGGAAAGGACAGGGCCTGGGCCGAACAGACAATGGTCTCCGCCATTCGCTTGGCCCGTGCCAATGGCCTTGCCGTATCGATAGGTTTTGAGGATGCCACCAGGGCCGACCCGGTCCTGATGGCAAGGATGGCCTCTCTCGCCGAACACGCCGGCGCCTTCCGGATCCGGTTGGCGGATACCGTCGGAATCGCAACCCCTCTTCAATTCACCACACTTGTCGAAACAGTTAAAAAGGCCACCAGCAGCTGTGAACTTGCCGTCCACACTCATAATGATTTCGGAATGGCTACGGCCAACGCCCTGACAGCACTGGAATCGGGCGCCCGTTGGGTGGATGTCACCGTTCTCGGCCTTGGGGAACGTTCCGGCTGTGCACGTTTGGAGGAAGTGGCGGGCTATCTGGGAATCATGGGTTCACAGACACAGTTCCGCGTTGAACATTTGAAACCATTGGCTGAATACGTCGCTAAAATAATAGAGAAGAACATCGATGACTGCCGCCCCATGCTCGGTGAAAAGATCTTCGCCTGTGAAACAGGTCTGCATTTGTTCGGCCTGCAGAGGGATCACACCACCTATGAGCCTTTCCCGCCCGAGCTGATCGGCGCCTCAAGACACCTCCTCTATGGGGCAAAATGCGGCAGAAAGGCCTTGCAAAAGAGATTGGCCGACCTCGGTCACGAGATAGATGACGGCCGGCTCCTGCAAACAACCCTGTCTTTCCGCAAGAAGGCCCTCGTTTCCGGAAAATCCCTTGACGATAAAGAGATCTTTGATGCGATGACCCGGGTATAGACATGTTTCGGCAGGGCAGGGTGCAAAAGGCCAGGGGAAATCCCGGGTATCACCCGGCATAGCGGAACAGCCGGTAGGGGCAAGCCTCTCAGATCCACCATTGGTTTTGGTCTCTTTCAGTCGATGAGAATACCTTTCCGGTCGTCAACTCAGTAGTCCATCTGTCTTGAAAGTCGATATTTCCTGATCCTATAACCGATCTGCCTCGGCGTCAGGCCCAGTTCCCTGGCTGCCCGTACCTGAACCCAACCGTGGCGCTGCAAGGCAGCCTCAACTTCCTTGCGTTCAATCTCATAAAGTGACTGTCTACCTGGTTTTTCCGGAGCGGGCGGCTCCTCCTGGGACGGTTTTTTCAGTTCCGCCGGTTGATCGCCGACCGAAGCCAAAATACCCGGTGTCAGATCGGCAAGGGTCAGCCTCTCCCCCTCCGCCAGGATAACCATGCGCTCGACAAGGTTCTGCATCTCGCGCACGTTGCCCGGCCAAGGGTAAGAAACCAGAAAATCCAGAAGTTCCGAGGTGAGGCTCAAATTTCTTGAGTTTCGTTTATTGCTGATCCCGAGAAAATGATTAAAAAGCAGCGGGATATCATCCTTTCTATCCCGCAACGGTGGCAGAACGATCGGAACGACATTGAGGCGATAATAGAGATCAGCCCTGAATTGCCCTTCGGCAACCGCTTTTTCCAGGCTGACATTGGTTGCGGCAATGATTCGGACATCGACTTCGAATGTCTTGCTGCCACCAATCCTTTCAAACTGTTTTTCCTGCAACACCCGCAGCATTTTCGCTTGCAGGGACAAAGACATTTCCCCAATTTCATCGAGAAATATCGTCCCCTGATCGGCGAGTTCAAAGCGGCCGGCCCGCGTTGCATAGGCCCCTGTGAAGGCACCTCGCTCATGACCGAAAAGCTCGCTTTCCAAAAGAGTTTCCGGAAGCGCCGCGCAGTTGACCTTGACAAAGGGTTTTTCCTTTCTGTTGCCGGCGTCGTGAATGGCACGGGCAACCAGTTCTTTTCCCGTTCCTGATTCACCAAGAAGAAGGGCGGTCACACTGCTTGGGGCTATTTTTGATATGATGCTGAAGACCTCCTGCATCGGTTTGGAGTGGCCGATGATATAATGCCCGTCGTGGAGATTATGTAATTTAGCCTTCAACGTCCTGTTCTCTGCCAGCAGGATCTCTTCTTTTTTCCGGATGGCCTTGTGGAGGGTGAGAAACTGCGAGATCAAAGTCGATAAAACGGTCAGGAACCGAATGTCCTCCTCGAATGAAACCTCCATTCCAAAGAGCCGGTCAACCGTCAGGACACCGACCGGTTGACCGTTCATCTGTACCGGTACGCCGAGAAACGACATCCTCGTCTTACTGATTGAAGAACGGGCACCGGTCCGATTCAGGAACAGAGGTTCGCTGTGAATATCGGGAACCACAAATGGAGAACCTGTCTTAAAGATCTGGCCGCATATTCCCTCATTCGGCTTATAAACCCCCCGCAACTCCTCCGCCTCCGATAGCCCGCAGGAGGCCTTGATTGTCAGACACTGAGTCCCTTCATCAAGCAGCAGCAGGGTAGCCCGTTCCATCCTCAGGGTATCGTGGAGCACCTTAAGGATATTGCTTAAGGTCGTTTCCAAATGAACCGCTGTGCCGATAAGTTCGATTATTCTTCTCAAGGCAAGGAGCTCCAACCCTTCCGTCAACCGCCCTGCTCTCGACTTTTCTATTAGCTGATTTTCCATTACCATTTCTCCGGATCGCCATTGACGACCATTCGCCTTTCAGCCGCAGGATATGGAATTACCCTGATGATTAAGGTAAAAATATCCAAACTCCAGTCTCTTAGTGCTGAACCAGTCACTCTTGTGCTGCAAATTTTGATCCTGAAATAGAACTATTCTCTTATCATATAAAAATACCGGCAAGAAACGGGAGGTGATGAACTCTGATGCCCTGGCAGTAAATAACAAAATTGTTATATACTTTAAAAAATGAAATATAAAAATTACATTTTTGAATTATGATGACCTTCTCCCCTTTTCCCGTCTGCCACCCATCTCTCAGGCCGAGACTCTGTCCATTATTATCATATATAACTATTTATTATTAATTATAATATGACGGTTGTCACCAATTCAGACACCTGGTGGGCAGGAATCTGATACGATCCAATTAGACATTAATGCGACATTCATAATACCACAGAGAGTTCATGCCAAAATGGTCGCATATCTAATTATGCTATTGATACAAAACAATAAATTCACCAAAAATGTTAAATGGCACGGCCTTTGCTTCCAGATTCGAAAAGACACAAAGGGAATGCCCTTGCCGTCACATCTCAACCGAAAAGATTCTGCTTTTCGAGGAGAGGGATTACATGTTCGTTCAAACGATATCAATAAGGAGAGTCAAGATGAAGAATGCAGCAATCATTGGAAGAGACCGAACGAATACGGCCTCACGGATCCGGCGCAAACGTGCGGTAGCGTCCGGACTGCGCACAAAAATGAAAAAATTCAGAGGATAAGGCGTATTACCATCACCAAGTGGAGGAGAATCATGAAGTTTGTCTTTAGTAAAAAATATTTCCTAATTGTACTGCTTATGGCAATGACAGTGGCCATAATCGGTGGAACTGTTCTGGCTGACGAGCCGCCGAATCCGTCAACACCTGCCGCATCGACGCCGGTCCTTGTTGCCGATCCGTCCGGCGCCAACACCGGTGGACTTGCGGATATCGTCGGTGCAAGTGCCGGCGCCCCGACCGCCAAGGACCTGCAAACCCTTGGACCTAAAGAGCCTTTGGCCCTCAAGGTGGCGGATACCGTCGGTCACAATCGAATTGCCTTGAACATAGTCTGGACCCTGGTAGCCGGTTTTCTTGTTATGTTCATGCAGGCGGGTTTCGCGATGGTCGAGACCGGCTTCACGCAGGCGAAAAATGCCGGCCACACCATGGCCATGAACTTCGCAGTCTATGCCCTCGGGATGTTAGGTTACTGGGTTTGCGGCTTTGCCCTTCAGATGGGGGGGGTGGGAGCAGGTTCACTAGCCGGCGGTACCGGTCTGCTCAATGGTGAGGTCGCTATCCATCTCTTCGGCAAGGAATTCGGACTGTTCGGCACCAACGGATTTTTTCTGACCGGCGTTTCCTATGATGCCTCGATCTTCGCACTGTTCCTGTTCCAGATGGTCTTCATGGATACGACGGCTACGATTCCGACAGGGGCGATGGCCGAAAGATGGAATTTCAAATCCTTCGTCGTTTACGCCTTTTTCGTCGGCGGCATCCTCTATCCGCTCTACGCCAACTGGGTATGGGGTGGCGGCTGGTTGTCGCAACTCGGGAAGAATTTTCACCTCGGCCATGGTCATGTCGACTATGCAGGTTCATCCGTTGTTCATATGGTCGGCGGCGTCTGCGCGCTTGCCGGGGCCATTGTTATCGGCCCACGCTATGGAAAATACAAGGACGGAAAGGTGCATGCGATCCCCGGGCATCACATCCCCATGGCGGTTGTGGGCACCTTTATCCTCGCCTTCGGCTGGTTTGGTTTCAATGCCGGTTCCTCCCTGTCCGGTACCGACCTGCGCATCGGTGTCATCGCCACCAATACCATGCTGGCCTCGGCCGCAGGCGCCTTTTCTTCCATGATATACATGTGGGTGAAATATGATAAGCCGGATATCAGCATGATGTGTAACGGCATGCTGGCAGGTCTCGTCGCCATCACGGCACCATGTGCCTTTGTTACCGCCCCGTCGGCGGTGTTGATCGGTGCCATTGCCGGCATCCTGGTCTGTCTTTCCGTCTTTTTCATTGATCGTATCCTTAAGATCGACGATCCGGTGGGCGCAGTATCGGTTCACGGCGTCTGCGGCGCCTGGGGCGTACTCTCCCTTGGTCTTTTTGCCGACGGCACATACGGTGACGGATATAATGGAATTGCCGGCGGTGTCAAAGGTCTGTTCTATGGCGACGCCTCCCAATTTTTAGCCCAATGCATCGGTACGCTCAGCAACATCGTCTTTGTGTTCGTTGTTTCGTATATATTCTTCAAGATTCTTGATAAGGTCATTGGATTGAGAGTTCCTCAGGAGATTGAGATTGAAGGGCTCGACCAGGCGGAAGTGGCAGTCACCGCCTACCCCGAATTCCAACTTCACAAGTATCATCGCTAGATCGGAGAGACGTCATGAAAAAAATAGAGGCAATTATTAAGCCGTTCAAGCTGGATGCGGTCAAGGATGCGTTGAATGAGATCGGCATAAAGGGTATGACCGTTTCCGAGGTCAAAGGATACGGTCGGCAAAAAGGACATGTCGAAATCTATCGCGGTGCCGAATATGCCGTCGACTTCATACCGAAGACCAAACTCGATATCGTCGTTGCAGCCGATCAGGTCGATCAGGTTGTCGAGACGATCAGAAACGCCGCCAACTCAGGCAAGATTGGCGATGGGAAGATCTTCGTCACCTCGGTCGACAGGATTGTTCGTGTACGAACGGGCGAAAAAGACCTCGACGCGATTTGATCGCTGGCGAGGTCGGATTCTCGTTCACATCTCAACCCCTGAGCAATCGGGATAAACACTCACGTCTGTTGTACCGGAGAAGAACATCCCGATTCGCATTCAGGCATCCGGGACAATCGGTGCCGTCGAACTGGCGGCACCGATTGTCAGGTCCGGTACGGGCGTCCTGAAAACGCCCGCCTCCACCCCTTCAGCGATACGGCACCCCTTGCCTGCCCTGCTGCCGGCAGCCTCCCCACGTCTTGTCTTTTATCTTGCCGTATCGCGAAAAGAATACTGTTTGGAACCGTTTCTCTTGCCTTGCCGAGAAACCCGTCTGCCGCCCCCCTTCTGCTCAACAGTCCAACCTGCCAAACCAACCTCGCTGTTTCACTCGATGGTCGATGGGGACCTCCTCGTTTTCCAGCTTCCGTCCCGGTTTCTTCTCCTGTCCGATCCCCTGCGCAACCAAATACGACACCCTCCGGTTCCACAGGATGCCTTGCCGGCAAAACCGCCGCCCAACCAGCTCTTCCAACCAAAGTGTTGCCATCAAGACCTTTTTGTCGCCAATACGACAAAAATGACCGTCATCTGTGCAATTTTAAATTTATAACATTTATGATAAAGAATTGTTCATACCGTTAATATTACATATTATAATTTCTATTGGTGCAAATGGCACGGCCTTTGCTCATAGAGATTCCAACAGACACGAACACTGTGCCTACGATGTCACTTTAGCCAAGAACAGATCACTCTCTCCGAAGACGAGAGGTTGCTTACTCGTTCAGAAGACACAACAAGGAGAACCATCATGAGAAAGGTAGCAATTTACGGAAAAGGCGGGATCGGAAAATCCACAACAACCCAGAACACGGTGGCCGGACTTGCCCAGATGGGACGCAAGGTCATGGTCGTCGGCTGCGACCCGAAGGCGGATTCAACCCGGTTGCTGCTGGGCGGTCTGGCCCAGAAATCGGTCCTTGATACCCTGCGGGAAGAAGGTGAGGACGTGGAACTCGACAATATCAGAAAGAAGGGATACGGCGACACCTGGTGCGTTGAATCCGGCGGCCCGGAACCGGGGGTCGGCTGTGCCGGCCGCGGCATCATCACCTCGATCAATATGCTGGAGTCCCTCGGGGCGTATGAAGAAAGCGAAGGGCTGGACTACGCCTTTTACGATGTCTTAGGTGACGTCGTCTGCGGGGGCTTCGCGATGCCGATCAGGGACGGCAAGGCCGAAGAGATCTATATCGTCGTCTCCGGCGAGATGATGGCCATGTACGCCGCCAACAACATCTGCAAAGGTATCATGAAGTATGCCCAGTCCGGCAGTGTCCGGCTCGGTGGTCTGATCTGCAACTCCCGCGCTGTCGACAACGAAAAAGAGATGATCGGTGAACTGGCAAAGAAAATCGGTACGAAAATGATTTACTTCGTTCCCCGGGATAATGATGTGCAACGCGCCGAAATCAACCGGAAGACCGTCATCGAATGGAACGATAAGGCGCCGCAGGCCAACGAATATCGGGGACTGGCTAAGGCCATTGATGAAAACACCAATTTTATCATCCCGAAACCCTTAGCCATGGAAGAACTTGAACAGCTTCTCATGGACTTCGGCCTGATGGCGGATGCATAATCGAGCAAAACCACTAACAGGAGAGACTACAATGATGATTATGATCAGAGCTATAATCAGACCGGAAAAAGCAGACGACGTCCTGGCAGCCTTGATGGATGCGGGCTTTCCGGCGGTAACCAAATATTCCGTGGCCGGACGGGGCAAGCAGCGCGGCATCAAGATCGGGGCGATAACCTATGACGAACTCCCGAAAACGATGCTTATGAGTGTCGTCAGGGAAAGCGACAAGGATTTTGTCATCGACACGATCATGGCTGCGGCCAGGACCGGGAGCAAGGGGGCCTTCGGTGACGGCAAGATTTTCGTCAGCGCCGTTCAGGACGTCTATACCATCAGCTCCGGCGTCAAGGAACTTGAGCCCGAAGGGGTGGCGGCATGAAAGAGATAATCGCGGTTGTACGCATGAATATGATGAACAGGACGAAAAAGGCCCTGACGGAGGTCGGTGTTGATGCCTTCTTTGCCCACGAAGCCCAAGGGAGAGGCAAAGGATTTGCAAACCCCCAGGTCTTGAAAGGGGCAAGAGAGGGATATGAAGAGGCCGCGGCCCTTCTCGGCGAGAAGGGCGCCCTCTATCCGAAGCGGATGCTGACCGTGGTCATCGGAGACGACCTGGTCGACGATGTGGTGCAGACCCTCATTGAAACCAACCAGACCGGCAAACCCGGAGACGGCAAGATTTTTGTCCTGCCGGTGGGAGATTCCATTCGCGTTCGTACGGGCGAGAAAGGTGAGAAATCAATTACGTAGGCTCCCGAGGAGAGAGTATCATGGCAATAACAAAGAAAAAAATGGTGCAGTGGAACCCGGCAGACATCAAGGCGGAATTGTTGACCAAGTATCCGCCCAAGGTCGCCCGCAAACGCGCCAAACAGATAATGATCAATGAGGCCCAGGAGAACTCGACGCCGGAGATCGTCGCCAACGTCAGGACCATACCCGGCATCATCACCATGCGCGGCTGCACCTACGCCGGCTGCAAGGGCGTCATCATGGGGCCGACCAGCGATATCGTCAATCTGGTGCACGGGCCGATCGGCTGCAGCTTCTACGCCTGGCTGACCCGTCGGAACCAGACCTCGGCAAGCGGCGAGAACAACGAAAACTTCATCCCCTATGCGATGTCCACCGATATGCAGGATCAGGACATCATCTTCGGTGGAGAGAAAAAACTCGAGGCCGCCATCCAGGAGGCCTATGACCTCTTCCATCCGAAAGGGATCGCCGTTTTTGCAACCTGCCCGGTCGGCCTGATCGGTGACGATATCCATGCCGTCGCCAGGAAGATGAAGGACAAGTTCGGCGACTGCAACGTCTTCGCCTTCAGCTGCGAGGGGTATAAGGGCGTCTCCCAGTCGGCCGGACACCATATCGCCAACAACCAGGTGTTCCGGCATATCGTCGGCAAGAGTCCGATCGAAAAGACGGAGAGATACAAGATCAATCTCCTCGGTGAATACAACATCGGCGGAGACGGCTTCGAGATCGACCGGGTCCTGAAAAAGTGCGGCATCACCAATATCGCGACCTTTTCCGGCAACTCCACCTACGACCAGTTCGCCTCGGCCAACCAGGCCGATCTCAGTGCGGTCATGTGCCATAGGTCCATCAACTATGTAGCCGATATGCTGGAGATCAAATACGGCATCCCGTGGATCAAGGTGAATTTCATCGGGGCGGACGCAACGGCCAAATCACTCAGGAAGATCGCCCAATACTTCGGCGACAAAGAGCTGATCGACCGGGTCGAAGAGGTCATCAGCGAAGAGATGCCGACCGTTCTGACCGCCAGAACCGACGTCCTGCCCCGTACCCAGGGCAAGACGGCCATGCTCTTCGTCGGCGGCTCCAGGGCCCATCATTACCAGGAACTCTTTAAGGAAATGGGGATGAAGACGATCTCGGCCGGCTATGAATTCGCCCACCGGGACGACTATGAGGGCCGGCATGTGATCCCGACACTGAAGGTCGATGCCGACAGCCGGAATATCGAAGAGATCGAGGTTGAGCCGGACGAGAAGCTCTTTCGGCCCCGCAAGAGTGCCGAAGAGATGCAGGCGCTGGAGGCAAACGGCCTCCAGTTCAAGGAATATAAAGGCCTCAACCCGGACATGGACAACGGGGCATTGGTGATCGACGACCTGAATCAGTACGAAGCGGAGAAGCTCATCCGGATCATGAAACCCGACATCTTCTGTGCCGGGATCAAGGAGAAATTTTCGGTCCAGAAACTGGGCATCCCGATGAAGCAACTGCACAGTTACGATTCAGGCGGCCCCTATGCCGGATTCAAGGGGGCGGTCAATTTCTACCATGAGATCGACCGCCTGGTAAACAGCAAGGTCTGGGGCTATATGAAGGCCCCATGGCAGGAGAACCCGGAACTTTCAGCAACCTATGTCTGGGAATAATCACATCAGGAACACGACAATGCTACTACGACATACACCTAAACAGATATCAGAACGCAAGGCCCTGGTGATCAATCCGGCCAAGACCTGCCAGCCCATCGGCGCCATGTACGCCGCATTGGGGATCAACGGCTGTCTTCCGCACAGCCATGGTTCCCAAGGCTGCTGTGCCTACCATCGAAGCACATTGACCCGTCATTACAAGGAACCGATATCGGCGGCCACCAGTTCATTTACCGAAGGCGCCTCGGTCTTCGGCGGCCAGGCGAATCTGCTGCAGGCGATCGACAACATCTTCACGGTCTACGAGCCGGAGGTCATCGCCGTCCATACGACCTGCCTGTCGGAGACCATCGGTGACGACCTCAAACAGATCGCCATGAAAGCCGACAAGGAAGGCAAGATCCCCAAGGGGAAATATATCATCGGCGCTTCGACACCGAGCTATGTCGGCTCACACGTCACCGGTTTTTCCACCATGGTCAAATCGATGGCCGAAATGGCCGAACCTACGGGCAAGAAAAACGGCAAGGTCAATATTATCCCCGGCTGGGTGGAACCCTGCGATATGCGCGAGCTCAGACGGCTGGCCGAATTGATAGGCGTCCAATATACTCTTTTTCCTGACACCTCCGGTGTCCTTGACGGCCCTCTCTCCGGGGATTACACGATGTTTCCAAGGGGGGGAACGACCGTTCAGGAATTGAAGGGCTGCGGGGATGCCGTCGGGACACTCGCCCTCGGGGAATGGTGCTCAGCCGATGCAGCCCGTATGCTGGACACCCAGCATAAAGTCCCCTGCTCGATACTCGATATGCCTTTCGGCCTGAAGGCGACCGACCGCTTCATAGACGCACTCCGGATCGTGGCCGGGACAACGGTTCCGGACGAGGTAACCTATGAACGCGGCCAGCTCATTGACCTGATCTCCGATATGCATCAGTATTTCTACCATAAACGGGTCGCCCTGGTCGGCGATCCGGACCAGTTGATTTCGATGGTCGAATTTCTCGTCTCCATCGATATGTATCCGGTCCATGTGATCACCGGAACACCCGGCAAGAAATTCGAGAGGAGAATCAAAGAGCTTACCAAGGACCTTCCCTGCCAGGTGAATGTGAAGGCCAGAGGAGATATGTTCCTGCTCCATCAGTGGATCAAGAATGAGCCGGTGGACCTGTTGATCGGCAACACCTACTGCAAGTATATCGCCAGAGACGAGGATATCCCCTTGGTCCGTTGGGGCTTTCCGATCCTCGACCGCCAGGGGCACCAGTATTTCCCGACGGTCGGTTATAAAGGCGGTCTCCGTCTTCTGGAAAAGATCCTCAGCGCCCTTTTGGACCGGAAGGACAGGGACGATCCGGAACAATCATTTGAGCTGGTAATGTAAGACATGATTTCCGCGGCAGGAAGATCCCTGCTGCGGAAAAGGTTTTCCTTGCCGGTCAAGGATCTCAAAATGAAGGCGACCAAAGAAGAAAACTCAGATTGCTGCTGCAAAATGTCCATTGCTAAAAGACCGTATGTCGAATTGCCGGCGGCTCCCCGAATTAATGCCAGACTCCGTTTTTCCAGAGCGGATCAGGCGCCTGCCGGACACCTGAGCCCCAGCGATGCCCTGGCAACTGTCAAGGAGATGGTCGACCGGGGTGAGGTCCTTGGGTACATCGGCATTGCGGGTCCCGGGGATCCGCTTGCCTTTATCGAGCCCACCCTGGAGACACTGGAGCTGATCCGTCACCACTTTCCCTCGGCCCATTTTTTTATCAGAACACTGGGAATCGGCGGCGAGAAATATGCCGACAGGCTCTCCAAAGCAGGCGTCACCCATATCGATCTCCAGGTCAACGCGATTACCGAGGATATCCTCGAGAAACTCTACGCCTGGATCCGTCCGGGATTCAAGACATTGCGCCTGCCTGATTCGGCAAAAATTCTCATTGCGGAACAGCGGAAAGCAGTCAGGGCCTTTAAAGATGCCGGTATGACTGTCAGCGTCATTACCACGGTCTACCCTGAAAACAATAGCGATCATGTCGAATCCATAGCCCATCAGATGGCGGAGCTGGGAGCGGATGACATGGTCCTGGTTCCGTATCTGCCGGAGGAAGGGGCGGAGATCAAGCTGAGTGTTCCGGACAGAAGGCTCATGGAAACGCTCGGCAAGCGAGCGTCCCGGTATATCGCCATTTCTGAGGAACGAAACCTATCGATACCCATCGAAGGAGCTCCGTCCACCCGGCCCGGGCTGCCGAAACCGACCCCGCAGAGGCCCAATGCGGCCGTGGTCAGCTCCAACGGGATGGATATCGATCTGCACCTGGGTGAGGCGACCCGGGTCCTGATCTACGGACCGCGGGAAGACGGCCTGGCCTGCCTTCTCTGCAGCAGGCCCGCTCCCGAACCCGGCGGAGGAGAAACGCGGTGGCAGAGCCTTGCCGCGAGCCTCCCTGACTGTTTCGTCCTGTTGGCGGCAAGCGCCGGCGAAAATCCCAGGAAGATCCTTGCCCGGCACGGCATCAAGGTCCTGATCACCGAAGATACCATTGAAGGCACCGTCGATGTCCTCTACGGCGGTGGCAAAAAGAAGAAGAAAGGCCGCAACTAGCGGCATTACCACGAAAAGGAACAAGCAATGGCCATACCGGAAAAACAGATTCTCGTCTGTCAGAGTTTTAGAGTGAAGGGAGATCCCAAAGGCATCTGCCATAAGAAAAACGATGGGTTCCTGCAATATATTGAAGAAGAAATCCTGGACAGGGGACTCGACATGCAGGTCGTCGCCACCGGTTGTCTGAAACAATGCGATGCAGGCCCGGTGATGGTCGTCCAGCCACAGAACTGGTGGTTTAAAGGAGTCGACAGCCATGAGGCCATCGATGCCATCCTTGATGGGCTGGAGGACGGTGAGCCCGCAACCGAGTATCTCCTTGAATAACCCTGCCGCACACCTCTTGATTCGCCCCGCAGTTCCAGGAGATATCGACGTCCTCACGATGCTCCTGGAACTGCTTTTTACCATCGAGGCCGACTTCACCTTCAATGACTCACGGCACCGAAAGGGGCTTGAACTGCTGATCGGCAATCCCTCGGCCTGTCTGCTGGTCGCGGAAATCGACGGGGAGGTCATCGGCATGTGCTCGGGCCAGACAAGCATCTCCACTGCCGAAGGAGGGCCGGCGCTCCTGGTCGAGGATATGGTTGTCCGGAGTGACCGGCAGGGGCAAAATGTCGGCAAAAGGCTTCTTGGCGCTCTCGGCAATTGGGCAATGGACAGAGGAATCGGACGCCTTCAGCTTCTGGCCGATCGCACCAACGATCCGGCGCTGGGTTTCTATGAAAAACTCGGCTGGCGGACAACTCGTCTGATCGTTCTGCGGAAATACCTGACAGGGAGAGAAAATGCATATCGTAGGGATTGAAAACTGGCAGGAGTATCGGAGGGATGGAGAGCAATTCCTCCATACGGCCCTGATGGCCAAAAAGAAGGGCAAAAAGCATTTCACCCCGGAAATCCTCTATAATCTGACCGGAATGGCCATTGAAAAGTTCATAATGGCCTACCTGATGAAAAACGGCGACCTCGCCGACAACCACACCATGACCGACCTGCTTTCCGCCCTGGAGCGGCATACCGGAAAACAACCCCGACTTGCCCAGAAACTTCACTATCTTGACTCGTTCCAGGAAATCTGCGATCCTGATCTTTTTACCGTCAACAGACCAAGCGACGAGGATGCCCAAACCATCCTAGCCATCGGCGAAGAGGTGCGGGAGTTCCTGGCTCCGTATCTCGACAACTGAACCCTGCCGCTTAATCCGGAGAAGCTCCATGGGAATTCCATTGAAAAGCTATTAAAGATGGCGTGGATAAATTTGTAAAACCCCGGTATGGTAGTCCTCGGTGATTCCGCCTTCTATCCGTGAAACCTCCGATGGAGAAAACCAAAAATGGGGAAAATGCTTTTCAGATTCTTGGGACTTGTCCTAATGGTGTGTTGTATCGCAGTCTTAGCCTATATATCTCTCTGGGGTGAAAACGATAAGGCCACAGCAACAGTGGAAACGTATTTCGACAATATCGCCGGGAAGCGGTACGACGCCAACACCCCGCTCTGCAGTCGGAGTTACAACCATCAGTTTGATAACCTCAACGACCCGATAACCCACCAATTCTCCCTTGAAACGTCATTATTGAACCATTTCGGTCTGATCAACACCGCTGCATATGTTACCGAGACCAGAAGGCACGAGTTCTGGATTCCTTATGTCGATGGCGATACCCTCCACGTATCCATCGAAATCCACCCCAAGGGATCAAAAAATATCCTGGGAAACCTCTTTAGCGTAAATAAAGACAATTTTCTTAAAAATTTCGTTACATTGGTCAGGGAAGACGGCAGATGGAAGATAAACGATATCAACATCCGGGACAAGGCAATTGCCAGGGACTATCAGCAGACCAAACTGGCCATGCAGAATTCCAGGTATATCCGGCAGACGGCCAAAGGACTTGTGCTTATGGCCAACACTATTGATTTCGCCACCCTTGATCCTATCCAAAAAAGGATACTCACCTTTAATCTCAATAAAGCCCTGTCTCTTCTAAACGGTCATACGGCTCTCACGAAAAATTAGAACCTGTATCCCCTTCACAGCCGGCGGGACCCAAGAAGATCCTATCAGCCGGCGCAGGCGACGATCAAATGCCTGTCCGGTTGTAAAAAATTGCTGCGCTGAAAAATATGGAAATAGAGGCTGTTAGCTGGGATGGATGACCTCCGTCGGACTCGACCCATTGAAATATCCTCCCATCCCTCCTATAATCTAACAGAAGACGGAACCGAAGGAAGCGGGACGTTTTTGCGCCTGTCCTTGAATCCGTTACGGCTGAGTCATGAATCATCAACTCAGGCGATAATCAAAGGCCCGGGCATTCTCCGGAGGCTGCCATGGCTACGGTACCAAAAGAACGAAGGAAACATCCTCGATATCGGGTGAACAAGGATGTCCTGTCTATCAGCCAGGATATTTTAGCCGAGGTTTTGGACATCAGCGCCAGTGGAATAGGATGTCAATGCCTGACAAATACCGAAAAAATGCCCATTGAGATCAATGAGATAGAGATCCTTAACTGTGAACTCGGCACATCGGTGGAGGATATCCCCTGCAGATTGGTCCGCAGCAGCAAAAAGACAATCCACAACGGGCTGACCTCGACAATGATTCTAAATCTCGGCCTCGAATTTCATGGGCTTTCCGAGAGTCAACGGAAGGGACTCCGTCGATTCATTGGTGATAATTCCCTGCATGAAGCCGCTGCTCCGCACTGAAATCCGCCCCTTTTGCTTCCGGGCGGCGCCATCCATCATCTGCCCCGGTCCGTGAAAAATTTAGCGGCGGATTACCAAGTCCGGCCGAACACACAGTCCTCTGAAGGTCACAAAGACCAAGACGACCTACATTTTTGTCCTTACCCGTTCGAATTTGTCGGATTTTCTACAAAACACCTTCCACCAACCTGCCGAAACACCCCAGCTCCATCCTGAGTCTTTCCTATCCATATAATTTTAAAAGATTTTTTCAAGATTTCTCTTTTTGGCACATCTGTTGCTTTAAGAGATACCAAACACATCAGGTTTATTCCCATCCGTCAAAGAAGAAGACCGGACAAAAACCTTCGGAGACCGCAGGGGGAAAACGATACATCAATACCTCATAATGCTGAACCGTCGGCGGTGCCTTTCTTACGATGCCGACAAAGGATAGGCCATGGAAGCAGCAAAAGTTCTTGTTGAACGGCAAACTCAGATATATCGGAAGGGAGTCGCCCCATTTGCAATGGAATGCAACAAAGACAGCCTGGCAGGTGCCGTCAGCCAAAGGGCCTGTGTCTTTTGCGGGTCCCGCGTCGTTCTCTATCCGATCGCCGATGCCGTGCATCTGGTCCATGGCCCGATCGGCTGTGCCGTCTATACGTGGGATATCCGCGGGGCCCTATCGTCCGGTCCCGAACTGCACAGACTGTCGTTTTCCACCGATCTCCAGGAAATGGACGTCATCTTCGGCGGCGAAAAAAAACTCTACCGGGCCCTGGTCGAGCTGATCGACCGCCACCGGCCCAAGGCTGCCTTTGTCTATTCCACCTGTATCGTCGGCATCATCGGTGACGACCTGGAGGCGGTCTGCAAACGGGTTTCCGAAGAAAAATCCCTCCCGGTCCTGCCTGTCCAGTCCGAAGGTTTTAAGGGCAACAAACGTGAGGGCTATGCCGCCGCCTGCAAGGCCATGGCCCGCCTGGTCGGAACCGGCGACACCAGCGGCATCCCGAAACACAGCATCAACATCCTGGGCGACTTCAACCTGGCGGGAGAAATCTGGCTGATCCGCGATTACTTCCAACGCATCGGTATCGAGGTGGTCGCCAATATTACCGGTGACGGCCGGGTGGACGATATCCGCCGGGCCCACGGGGCCTCGCTGAATGTGGTCCAGTGTTCCGGCTCTACCATGGATCTCGCCAAGATCATGGAAAGGGAGTACGGCATCCCCTCCCTCAGGGTCTCTTATTTCGGGGTCGAGGACATGGCCGAATCCCTGTACGAGGTGGCCCGTTTCTTCAAGGTCCCTGCCATGTTGAAGAAAGCAAAAGACCTGGTCCGGGAAGAGCTGCAGACACTGCTTCCCGAGCTGAACCGCTACAAGCGGGCGCTTACCGGCAAGAAGGCGGCCATTTATGTCGGCGGCGCCTTCAAGGCCTTTTCGCTGGTCAAGGCATTCCGGCTCATCGGCATGGACGTGGTGATGGTCGGCTCCCAGACCGGCACGGCCGAGGATTATGAAGAGCTGCGCCAGATCACCGACGACGGCACGATCATCGTCGACGACTCGAACCCATTGGAACTGTCGTCGTTTCTTAAAGAAAAGAACGTCGATATCTTCGTCGGCGGGGTCAAGGAACGGCCCATCGCCTACAAGCTCGGAGTCGCCTTCTGCGACCACAACCATGAGCGCAAGGAGATGCTGGCAGGCTTTGCGGGTATGCTGAATTTCGCCCGCGAGGTCCATAATTCGGTGATGAGCCCGGTCTGGCGCTTCGTCCCCCGAAGGAACAAGGAGAACCGCCATGACTAAAATGCCCCCCTATACCTCGACAACCAACGCCTGCAAGCTCTGCAAACCGTTGGGCGCAAGCCTCGCCTTCAGGGGCATCGAAGGCTGCGTCCCGTTCCTGCACGGCTCCCAGGGCTGCGCCACCTATATGCGGCGTTATATCATCAGCCACTTCAACGAACCGATCGACATCGCCTCCTCGTCGCTGGGCGAGAAACACGCCGTTTACGGCGGTGCGGCCAACCTGAAGCTTGGCCTGCAGAACGTGATCAAGAAGTACCGCCCGCAGGTGATCGGCGTGGCCACCACCTGTCTGACCGAGACCATCGGCGACGACGTAAAGAGAATCCTCCTGGAATACACCGAGGAATTCGGCCTGTCCGCCGGCCACCCGCGTATCGTCTCGGTATCAACACCCAGCTATTCCGGCACCCATATGGAAGGCTTCCACGCGGCGATACGGGCTACGGTCGAACAGATAAGTGCCGGTGGTGACAAGAAGTCAACAGTCAACCTGCTTCCAGGTTTCGTCTCGGCAGCCGATCTCAGATACCTGAAGGACCTGTTCACCGACATCGGCTGCGACCTGACTCTTCTGCCCGATTATTCCGAAACCCTGGACGGAGAGGCGATGAACGACTATCCATTGATACCGGAAGGCGGCACCCCGCTTGCCGCCATCCGGAACATGGGCTGTTCCGCCGCAACGCTGGAGCTCGGAAGGACCCTGCCCGAAGCAACCGCGGGCACCTCCCTGCGCGACCGCTTCGATGTGCCGCTGCACCGGTTGGGACTGCCCATCGGCATCCGGGAGACCGACCGTTTTTTCGAAACGATCGGCGCCATCACCGGTAGCCGGGTCCCGGCGCGCTACACCAAGGCCCGCGGCCGGTTGATCGACTCCATGGTCGACGGCCACAAGTACATCTTCGGCAAGCGCGCGGTCGTCTACGGCGAAGAGGATCTGGTGGTCGGCCTGACCTCATTCCTGGCCGAGATCGGCGTCCAGCCTGTCCTCTGCGCCTCCGGCGGCAAGAGCGGGACCTTCGCCCGTGCCGTCTCCGAGGTCCTCTCCGGGATGCCGTGCGATATGCCGGAGGTCATCGAGGGTGCGGATTTCTTTGATATCGAGCAACGGGCAGGGGAGCTGCAGATCGATCTGCTCATCGGCCACAGCAAGGGGTATGCCTTCGCCCGCAGGCAGCAGGTGCCGCTCATACGGGTCGGATTCCCGATCCATGACCGGATGGGCGGCCAGCGTATCCTGCATCTCGGCTATCATGGGGCGCAGATGCTCTTCGACACCATCACCAACACCATTATCGAAAAGAAACAGAACGATTCGGATGTGGGCTACAGCTATATGTAATCCGTTTCCCATTCAATGTCATACTCCATCCAGGATACCGAAAATGATCAAAGATTCCCATCGTCACCCCTGTTTCGATCCGGAGGCCAAGGGCCGTTACGGACGGGTACATCTGCCCGTTGCCCCGAAATGCAATATCAAATGTAACTTCTGCGACCGGAAATACGACTGCGTCAACGAGTCGCGTCCGGGAGTGACCAGCTCGGTGCTGTCGCCCGAACAGGCAGGGATCTACATCGGGAAGGTCCTGGAGAAGGAGCCCCGGATCACGGTGGCGGGCATCGCAGGCCCCGGCGATCCGTTCGCCAATGGTGACGAGACGATGGCCACCCTGCGCACCATCCGGCGCAAATTTCCGGATATGCTGCTCTGTGTCTCCTCCAACGGCATGGGCATCGGCCCCTATATCGAGACACTGGCCGGGCTTGCGGTCTCCCATGTGACCATCACCGTCTGCGCGGTGAACCCTGAGATCGGCAGGCAGATCTATAGCTGGGTCAAGGACGGAAATATTGTCTACCGCGGCCTGGAAGGGGCGAATCTGCTGCTTTCCCGGCAACTGGCTGCAATCGCCGGGTTGAAACGTTTCGGGATAACGGTCAAGGTAAACTGCATCGTCATCCCCGGGATCAACGATCACCATGTCGAGGCGGTGGCCGCCAAGATGAGAGAGCTGGGCGTGGACCTGCTCAACTGTATGGCAATGTTTCCGAACGTCAACACCGCCTTCGGTACGATCCCCCAACCGGACAAGGACCGGATGGAAGAGATCAGGAAGATCGGCGAGCGATACCTGCCCCAGATGCGCCACTGTACCCGTTGCCGCGCCGATGCGGTGGGACTTCTGAACGAAGACCGGACCGACGAATTCCGCGGTTGCCTGTCTGCCTGCTCAACCTTACCGCCTATCCCTGCCCAAGAGCGTCCCTATGTAGCCGTCGCCACTCAGGAAGGTGTCTTGATCAACCAGCATCTGGGCGAGGCAAAGGAATTCCAGATCTGGGGGCGGGGGCCCGACCAGGACATGTACCAGCTGATTGAAAAACGCAAGGCCCCTGCCGCCGGCGGCGGGATCAGACGCTGGCACCAATTGGCCAGGGTCCTGGGCGACTGCCGGGCCGTGCTGATCAGCGGGGTCGGTCCGACTCCGGCCGAGGTCCTGGAAAAATCCGGGACCCGGCCCATCGAGGCCGCAGGCTTTATCGAAGAGGGTCTGGCCGCGGTCTACGAGGGCAAAAAGGTCGAGAACCTGCGGGGTCGACGCAAGTCCTGTGCCTCCGGCAAATGCAGCGGTTCGGGATCAGGCTGTCTGTAGGCCGTCAATAAGCCAAGGATTTCTCCGGCTGATAAAACCGCATCCGTCACATTCAGATATCCTCCTTGCCCATCCCAGGCTGGGATACCTTGCAATGGCAATATGTTGTTCTTCTTGCGCAAACCAGATGATTTGAATACTATGGCGCCTCACAGGTTACCGGTATTCGAAAAAACGGGTTCCAATGAAAAACACAAAGGCCCATCTGGCCGGCGTATCGATCGTCTGTATCTGGTCGGGGTGGATCGTTATCTCGCGCCTGGGTGTACAGACCAGGCTGCAGCCGGCCGATATGACGCTGTTGCGCTACTGCACCGCGCTTGTCGGTGTTTCGCCGCTGATTCTCAGGCACTCCTGGAGCAGGTTCAAGCCGTATCAGTATCTTTTGGTAGGCCTGGGCGTCGGTTTCCCGTACACCCTCTTTTCATTCTACGGGCTTCTACAGATCAAGGCCGCCCACGCAGGCGTCCTGGTCAACGGAATGTTGCCGGTGCTTGGAGTAATGACTGCCTGGCTGCTGTTTGGTCAACGGATCACCCTGTTGCGCTATGGCGCTATTTTTTTGATCTTCCTTTCAAACTTCATTATGGCGGGTGGTGATACCTTCTCGGCCGGTCACCTTCTGGGGATTCTGCTTTTGCTGGGCGCGGCCATGGTCTATACGGTCCATATGACCGGCATCAGGCTCTGGGAATTCGACTGGCGGGATGTGCTGGTCACAGTGCCGGTGGTCAACGTTATCCTCTTCGTGCCCCTGTGGTTTGTATTCCCTTCGGCGCTCTTCCGGGCACCCATAGGCGATATCGCACTGCAGGCCATTTACCAAGGCGTTGTCGTCAATATTGTCGCATTGATGTTTGTCGCTTATTCGATCCGCCGACTTGGCTTGATCACCGTCTCCCTCTATATGTCCTTCGTGCCGGCCGTTACCGCCTGCTTTGCCTGGGTTTTCCTCGGCGAATCCCTGAATGTCCTCGAGCTCTGGGGTATCGCCGGCTGCTCCGCCGGATTGCTTCTTTACGCACTTGGGCAGCGCCCTTACAGGCGGGAGCCGACCGTCAGCCGTCCCTGACTTTTCAGCACCCCGGGCCTTCAGTCCTTTTTCCCGGCGAGCGGCAGGCCGTACTCGTCCTGTCCCAGCAGATGAATCGCACCGTCACCGAACAGCGACAGGAAACTGTTGTCGGCCAGGTTACAGCGAAACCCCCGGCAGGTCTGCGGCCGGTAGTGGTAGATTTTGCATGCATAGATATCATTACGTTTTTCCAGGAAGACACACCCCTTGTCGTCAGGGTGGATCATAAAGATGCGGCCCTGGTCCTTTGCCTCTCTGGTGGCGGCATCGATCCCCTTCTCCCGGATCTCCAAGAAGCTGACACCCACTCCCACATGGCCGCCCATCCGGGTGATGAAGTCAGCCTCTTCCGGCCGCAACGCGATCTTCCGGTATTTTTTGCAACAGGTCCCGCATTGACGGCAATCGTCAAAAATGGTCTTCAGGCTGCTTTCGCAGAGCGTCTGCATCGCATTCCTTTTCTGCCCGGATCTCCCGCAGACCGGGTCAGAGTGTCCAGTATTCCCGCAGGGGATGATTCTTCAGGAGCCTGTCGGCCCGCTCCATGTACATAACGCCGATTCTCGGAGTTTCAGGCTCCAAAAAGCTGTCAAGGACTGCCAGCACCGACCGTTCCAAGGACTGCGGATTGTAGCCGCCTTCCAGGATGAACAACAGCCGGTTGTCGCAGGCCTCCCGGGCATACTGCCGCAGCATCGTGGTGATGGTCCCGTACCATTGGGTGGAAAGGAGGGTTGCGCTGATGTTGTCATCTTTATGCCCATCAAAACCCGCCGAGACCAGGATGATCTGGGGCATATACTGCTCAACGACGCTCTGCAGGAGACGACCGATAAGATAGGTGTATTCGCTGTCTCCAAACTGAGGATACACCGGCACATTAATGGTATAGCCGGCCCCTCTGTCCCTGCCGGTCTCCACGGGCGACCCGGAAAACGGGAACAGCCCTCGCTGGTGGAGGGAGACCACCAGCACCTCGTTGGAGTCGTAAAAGACCTCCTGGGTACCGTTGCCGTGATGGACGTCGAAGTCAAGGATCAGTATGCGGTTCATCTGGTATTTATTCTGCAGATATTTTGCCATGATACCGATATTGTTAAGGATACAGAACCCCATTCCCCGCCCTGGTTCGGCATGATGGCCGGGCGGCCGGATCAGCGCGAATCCATGGTCAAGGGTGCCTTTCATCACCGCATCGGCCAGTTCCAGGCAGCCCCCGGCGGCAAGCAGGGCCGTAACGAACGAGTTCTCCATCAGGTAGGTATCCCGGTCATAGGAATACGGGTCCGACAGGACCGCATGCTCACGGATCTGCTGCAGGTAAAAGGACGAATGCACGGCCTGGATGTCCTCGTAACTTGCCTCCCTCGGAGAAAACAGGCAGATACGATCCCGATAGTCTTCTTTTATGGTGCTGTAAAGGTGCCTGATTCTCTCCGGATTTTCTGCGGAATGCCGCTCGATCGCATGATCGAAATACCGATTATCAAGCAGGAGCCCGAACGTGTTATTCATAATGAAAACGATAGATAAGCTCTTTAGAATAGTGAGAGGCGTCAAGACGATACAGATTTCCGGTCCGTTTTATGTACCGATCGTCATAGGTCAGGGATTCCACAAGGCGGAAACCGAGTTTTTTAAGACAGCTCTGCTGGGCAATATTATCTATATCTGTATACATTTCAACATTTTGAACGCCAATCCTGTCAAAAAGGTACATCAAAAGGAACTTTTGAGCCTCCGTCCCATATCCTTTATTCCTTTGCGAGGAATCGGCAATCTTGACCGAGACGGTCGCCGTATCATATTTTCCCGGAGGTTGCCAGTAATGGATGGTGCCCAACGGGGTCTCGTCGCGTCGCTCGATGATGAAGAACTTTTCGACGGCATTCCACAGCACTCCCGAATCGAGCTTTTGCTGCAGCTGCTGCAGTTCAAAGCATTCAGGAGACAAAAAATTTCCGCACGAATCCGTTGACTGGCTCCATTCAACCAGCAGCGAAAGGTCCGAAATCCTGACCCTTCGCAGCATCAACCTATTGGTGTACAGTTTTTCGATAGAGTAGCTCATGGTTCATGACCTGATTTCAAAGATACCGCCATCAGTCCATCACCAACTCTTCAAACCGGAAAACAGGCCCGCCCGGCTTTGTAACAGCCAGATGCTGAACACCGGGCATACCCATCACATATCACTGACGACCTTACTCAATGTTTTTGTCGAATTTTCCAGTTTTTTCAGGGCTTCGACAGTACCATCAATGCTGAAATTGACGGCGTTGGCCGCCTTCTTGTTTTCATTTGACGACGAAACCACACTCGTTATCTGATTCTTGACCTCATTGCCGTTGACATTCAAGATATCCGTCTTTGCATTCAGTCCTCCAACGGAATCTGAAATGGTCACAATGCCTTCCGAAATCTTCTGCATTGCGGAAAGCGCCGTGTTGATCACCTCTCCCCCGTCGCCCAGCATCTTCATGCCATCCTTCATGACCCCGATGGTCTCACGAGATTCCTCTTCGACCTTCTTGACGATATTGGCGATATCCACTGCCGAGCGGGAGCTGTTTTCCGCCAGTTTCCGGATTTCGTCGGCTACCACCGCAAATCCTCGTCCCGCATCCCCTGCCCGTGCGGCCTCGATTGCGGCATTGAAGGCCAGCAGGTTGGTCTGGGATGCAATCTCCTTGATAATGTCAACGAAGCTGCCGATTTTCCCGAGCTGGCTCACCAGATTGCCGACCATCTGATTGCTGTCCTCCATCGATTCGTTGATGGCCTTCATCTTCTTGCCGGCATCGGAACCCGCCTTTTTCGCCTCCTCGGCGTCAGCTGTTACCTTGGCCGCCATTTCCGCTGACTTGGTGGTCAAGGACGCCATCTCGGCTGTGAAGTCGACCATTTTCCCAATTGTCGATGTCGAACTGTCGAGGAGGTTCACCTCTTTATCTATGGTAGTATTCATGCTCTCGACATGGGAGGTGGCTTCTTTCATCTGCTCCAGGGATGCGGCAACAAGGGTGGAGACCTCATTGCTTGCCTCATTGATCAGTCGTTCCACCTCGGCCTCGGCGGTGACGTCTGCTATATACTCAAGCCCACCTTTAATATTCCCCTTCGCATCCTTGATGGAGACACTCGTCACCTTGACCGGTATGCTCCGACCCCCGATATGGGCCTTTGTCTGCCCGGAAATGGGTTTGTCACTGCGCATGGCCTGCTGCACACCGCACATCTGCGTTCGGCAGTGGTCCTTGCAGAAGAGGTCGAAACATTTCCTGCCGAGTGCCTGGTCGACAGTCATGCCCACCATGGCCGCACCTGCGGGGTTGATATAGGTGATGGTCAGGTTGGTATCGACCGCATGGATCGGGTTCGGGATGGCGTTGAGGTTTTCGATCTTCTCGTTCGCGGCCTGCCGTTGTTTCATCTCCTCTGTTATATCCAGCACGAATTCGAGCGCACCCTTGATATTGCCCTTGGCATCCTTGATCGGTGCTCCGGTGTATTTGATCGGCACGATCTTGCCGCCGCCGGGACGAGCGATGGTCTCATCGGAAACGATGGAATCGGTCTTCATGGCTCGGGCGCAGGCACATTTTTCCGTCCTGCAGTGCGGGGTCTTGAAGATATCGTAGCACTTCTTGCCAACGATTTCTTCCGGTCTCAAGCCGGTAATCCCTGCCCCGGCCGGATTTATATAGGTAATGGAGAAATCGGTGTCGATCGACAAAATCGGTGTCGGGATGGCATTCAGGTTGTCGATTTTTTCCTCGGCCGCCTGCTTCTGCTTCGCCTCCTCCGTCATATCCAGCACATACTCCAGGGCACCTTTTATATTGCCTTTGGCGTCCTTGATCGGTGCCCCCGTATACTTGATCGGGATGATCACGCCCTCGGCGGGACGGGCGATGGTATGCTCGGTCACCACCGCATTGGTCTTCATGGCCCGGCCGCAGGCACATTTCTCCGTCCTGCAGTGCGGCGTCTTAAACAGGTCGTAGCATTTCTGTCCGATCACCTGTTCCGGCTTCTTGCCCACAACACCTGCCCCGGCTGGATTCATGAAGGTGATGGTGTAATCGGTGTCGATGGCCATGATCGGCGTCGGTATCGTGTTCAGGTTCTCGATCTTCTCATCGGCCGCCTGCTTCTGCTTCGCCTCCTCCGTCATATCCAGCACATACTCGAGCGCACCCTTGATATTGCCCTTGGCATCCTTGATCGGAGCAGCCGTGTATTTGATCGGGATGATCACGCCCTCGGCGGGACGGGCGATGGTCTGCTCGGTCACCACCGCGTTGGTCTTCATCGCCCGGGCACAGGCACATTTTTCCGTCCTGCAGTGCGGGGTCTTAAACAGGTTGTAGCACTTTTGCCCGACCACCTGGTCCGGCGTCTTGCCGACCACCCCTGCTCCGGCAGGATTCATGAAGGTGATGGTGTAATCGGTGTCGATGGCCATGATCGGCGTCGGTATCGTATTCAGGTTTTCTATCTTTTCATTCGCGAGTTGTTTCTGCTTGGTCTCCTCCGTCATATCAAGGACATACTCAATAACCCCTTTGATATTGCCCTTGGCGTCCTTGATCGGTGCACCGGTATACTTGATCGGGATGATCACCCCGTCCCGCGGCCTGGCTATGGTCTGCTCGGTTATCACCGAGTCGGTCTTCATTGCCCTGGCACAGGCGCATTTCTCCGTCTTGCAATGCGGGGTTCTGAAAAGATCATAACATTTCTTGCCGATGGCCTCATCGGCAGTCAATCCGACCACCGCCGCACCGGCCGGATTGATAAAGGTTATGCCAAAGGTCGTATCCATCTCGACAATCGGGGTCGGAATGACGTTGAGGTCCGTTGTCATCTGCCTCAGATCCGCCTGGGCATTTTTGAGCTGGGTAATATCGCTCATGGTAATGAAAACGCCGCTGCCCCTGCCGTTCATCATCGGCGTCGCTTTCGACAAGAAGTATTGATAGGTCGTCCCGCTGTTCTTATAGATGACCTCGGTCTCAACCGGCTTCTTGATCCGTGTAGCCTTGGCACTGGGACAATCCTTGGTCCCGCAGAGATGTGTCGGGCAGGCCTCTTCACAGGTCATCTTATTTATGACATGTGCGGCCTTCAGGTTAAAGGTCTTCAAGAATGGATCGTTTGCCCAGGAAATGATCCGATCATCCCCGACGATGAAGCTCGGTTCCATCAACATATTCAAACATGCCACATCCATTTCCGTAGTTAGTGCCTTCGTTTTCGATTCCATTCTCATCACCCCTCTTGTTCGTATGTAGTTGTATCTACATTATCTGCTATGGAAATTTCTTGGGCATCCATAGCCATATGATTGCGCATAAGGTTTTCGACATTGACCACGAGGACATGCTCGCCTGCACCTTCATGACCACTGAAATCAATCAACCGGTTCAGGGTATCCTTTCTTCCGGCCAACTGGGGATTTAAAGACGGCGTGTCATGAAACTGTTCCTGTTTATATATGGTCACTATGCGATCAACCTTCAGGGCCACTGTGCCCGCTTTTCCTCGACAGATAATCAACTTGCTCCTTGCCGCCTCCACTTCCAGCAGCGGATAATTATAAAAACATCTCAGATCGACAACCGGGACAATCTGGCCACGCAGATTAATCACCTGTGAATTAAATCCCTGGGCACAGGGGATTCCCATGGCCCCGTCATTTTCAATAATTTCCTGTACATCTTTGATTTCAATTGCAAAATTTTTCTCTATCGCAAAAATAAGATAACAATTCTCAGTGATCAGATGGTGCGCTCGAATCCTGTCGAGCCGGTCTTCGTCGACCACCTCGTTCTTATTAGTGATACGGGCAAGTGATTTGATTGTCTCCAGGTGATCACCTACGATCTTCGGCATATCGAGCAGCATGACGTTCCCTGACTTTTTCCTCGGATACACCCCGAAAACCTTCCCATCCCCTCCCTTCGGCATCGAAAGTATTTCCTTATCGGGGACGGTAAGAATCTCTATTACCTCCTCAACAATCATCCCCAGGGTACAGTCTTCACAGGAAAGCACCAATATCCTCCAGGTCTCTCCCGCAGGATGCTGGGTTAAATCTTCCTCGGTAAGCAGAAAGCGGGAATTGACGACCGGAATAGTGCTGCCCCGCAACTGCAGGGCCCCCTCCACCACCCCGGATCTGAAAATGTCATTGATATCGGAATAGAAGGTGATTTCCTGGGAATATTTCACCGGTACGCCATATTCCTGGCCGGCTGCGGAAAAAACCACATAGCGGGAAGAGGTCACGGGAGGGGTATCCGAGACCAAAGATCTGTCCGAAATCAGCGTCTCCATATCGGAAAATCCACCCGAGAAAAGACTCTTCAATTCGAGAAGTTCGACGGTACGCTTGCCCTTTTCCAGAGAAATGAGTGCCGAGATTATCTTGTCTTCCGTCTGGAGAAGACGGTGAACAGGTCGGATATCGGTGGATTCCACCCTGAAGACGTCTTTAATATCATCAACCAGCAGTCCATACCGATTTTCCAGCAAGGTTACCACGGCAACCCTCGCCGTAGCGCTGTAATTCTTTGCCGATAAACCTAACCTTTTTTTCAGGTTAATAATCGGGATGACTTCATCCCGCAGGTTCATGATCCCTTCAAGAAAATCGATGCTTGCGGGAAGTGGCTGGATCCTGCCGTTGACGGGAGTCGCCTCGTTGACATTCTCTGCCTTCAAGGCAATTTCCAGCCCCGAGGACTTATCCAGCACGAACGATGCAAAAAGTTGTTCTTGCGTCATTTTTTTTCGATCCTATCGTGGAATTTATCTCTCCGTTTTTGGTCATTTCATACAATGAGGCGAATACGGCAGTACCCGCTGAACAAACTCAAAGTGCCTTGGAAAATGAGAATTTTCGTTCAAGACCGAGGCATGTGAAAAACATTACCGTAGGCCCATAATTGATTTGATATTCCGAGGAGAAAATTATAAGCCTACCGAAGAGATTGAACGAAAAGGCAATTTTAAGTGATCTCTAGAGTTGGCTGATATTCTGTCCCGGTCATCTTCTCTATCACTGCATTCAATCCGGCTACCTTCATCTCCATGGAGGTGATATATCTCGGATTGAGGACATGGCATGTGCCACCATTCAGGCAGGCATCATCGCCTACAATCAGAATGATCCGAAAGGCCTCAAATATTTCTTTATTTGTTATTAAATCGGTGAGTTCTTCAGTATTTGCGGCATAGAGGATCATCAGGTCGCCGCACCTCATGTCCCTGCTCAGAGGCGTAGCGAAATACGAGCCTCCCGGCAGCACCGTGATATTTCTTAAGGCCTGTAGCTTTTGCAGCGAAACGAGACAACGTTGATGACACATCAGGTAGTTACACCCAATATTACAGGCTGAAGTGCCTGCAGGGTAAAAATAGATATTCATAACAAACCTGCGGATTAAATTTCACTTGTCTATTTATTTACAGGGCACAATGAACTGTGATCATATCAGCAGTATTCATGCCAGATCATTTCAGCCTCTCGGCATTTCAAAAAACCATTGTCATATTAACAGGGTTTAAAAGGATGTCAGCTGCCGTGCCTGCAAGGCGGCAGCTGATAAGCTGTCAACAAAAGTGGACACTGACAACAATGAGTGACAACGTGTTTCGGGGGGGAGATACAAAAAGCGTCTCTGTGGAGATACAGACAAGGAAGGAAAAAGGAGACCGAGGATCCTCCGCCGGGATCAAAAGGGTGTTACCGGCTTTTTTCCTCTATCTGGTCGAAGGCGGAAAGCGCTGCAATTTTCAAGGCCTCCGAGTAGGTGGGATAGTTGAAGATATTGTCGATGAACAGATCGATCTTGGCATTATGAAAAAGGGCCAACAGGGCAATATGGATGATCTCGGTGGCTGCGGCACCCAGGATATGGACACCCAAGATCTCCCGGGTATCGCTGTGCACGATCATCTTCAGCAGCCCCTCGCACTCCCCCGAGATCTGCCCCCGGGGCAGCTCGTCATAGGTACATTTGCCGACGACGAATCTATATCCCCGAGCCAGTGCTTCCTCTTCGGTAATGCCGACATAAGAGATCTCCGGTATGGTATAGATACCGATAGGGAAAAGACGGGGAAAACCATCCGCCCTTTTCTTCAGGGCGTTAAGGGCGGCCAGCCGCCCCTGGGTAATGGACGTGGCGGCGAGGCTCGGCCAGCCTATGACATCGCCGACGGCATAGATATCCGGCTCCGAGGTCTGGTACAGCTCATTGACCTTGATGTAGCTGCCGTTACAGGTAATCCCCGCCTTTTCGATATCGAGATGGGCGGTGTTGGCTTCCCGGCCGAGGGCGAAAAAAAGCGTATCGGCGGTATACTGCCGGCCCGAACCCAATCTGATCTTGGCCATCCCTTTTTCAGTCTCAATTTCAAACCTGCCGCAATCATGGATATACTCGATATTTCCCCGCGGAAAATTCGTCTTCAGATAATCTATGATCTCATGATCGATGAACTTCAACAGACGCGATCCGGTATCAAAAAGGGTGACCTTGACGCCTAGGGCTGCAAAGATTGTCGCATATTCCGAACCGATCACGCCGCCGCCCAGGATCAACATGGAATCCGGAATGGTCTTCATGTTCAGGATGCTTGTTGAATCGACAATAATTTCATGATCAAACGGAATGTCTGCAGGTGTCCTCGGACGGGAGCCCGTGGCAATAATGATGAACCTGCCGGTGACCAGGAAGTCCTCATCTTTCAGGCCCCTGATCCTGAGACTCTTCGGTCCGACAAAGGCGGCATTTCCCCTGATCAGCTTGATACCATTGTGCCTCAGTTGGTTCTCGATGATCGCATGTTCCTTCAACCGAACATACTGCAAACGATTCTTCAGCCTCTCCATGGAAATTTCAACGTCGGTGATCAGGCAGGAGGTATCCTCGGAGAAGACCTTCCGGGTCAGATGTCCGGTCAGAGAAAGAACGGCCTCACGTAGGGTCTTACTCGGGAAGGTCCCGGTGTTCACACAGACCCCGCCCAGAGAGCCTTCCCTCTCCAGGATCAAGACCTTCTTCTTTGATTTTGCCGCCGTCAAGGCCGCGGACAGACCCGCGGGACCTGTGCCGATAACGATAAATTCATATTCTTCTGCTTTCATGAAAAAAGAAAACCTCGGGCAATGATTAAGACCCGGGAAAAATCATCTGCGCTGACATAGTCAATGATATATTGACACCCCCTGGCCGACATGAAAATGAGAAAGATTACACCGATGAAGCAGGTCATGGTCGGCTAATATTTCTTCGGGGCGCCCCGATGCGATCAGATGATGGTTTTCATCGAAAACCGAGATCCCGGTGGCAAACTTCTGGGAAAAGGCCAGATCGTGGGTTGCGGTAATGACCGTCTTGTTCTGCTTGCGTAGCTGCAGAATGAAATCGACCAGCCAGGACTGGCTGCGTGGATCAAGACCGATGGTGGGTTCATCCAGCAACCAGACATCCGGATTGAGGCTGAGCAGGGAGGCCAGGGCAACGCGCCTCTTTTCACCGCCGGAAAGGCGATGCGGGGCCCGATCGTGCAGCCCCTCAATCCGCAGTGCCTGGAGTGCGGAATCGACCCGCCGCCTCACTTCATCAGGGTCAAATCCGAGCTGCAGCGGCGCAAAGGCCACCTCATCCCCGACCGAGGCACAAAATAACTGGACGTCGGTATCCTGAAAGACCAGCCCGACTCGGCGGCGAAAAGAAAAATTGAACTCATCTTCCTGCAGCCGTCTCTCCGTCAAAGGCTCTCCGAAGGCGGAAATCTTACCATTCGTCGGGAAATACAGCCCATCGAGCAGTTTGAGAAGGGTGGATTTGCCGCTGCCGTTTGCTCCCAGAATAACCAGGGATTCTCCCTGTTCAACGGTAAGATCGACATTATCCAAAGCGATGCGGCTGTCGTCATAGGCATAGGAAACGTTACGAACTTCAAAAACCGGTGCTGCAGTCACGTGCATTTCTCCATAAAAAACGCGGAATTTATCGTCCCAGGTAAATGATCGAAACGGTTACTACCATAAAAAAAGCAGCCCAGAACCAATCCCGTCGCTGCATTCGAAACGGTTTCAAGGTCACCACCGTCCCACGATAACCACGGGAGACCATTGCCAGATAAACTTCACTGCTCATGGCAAGGGATTTGCCAAGCAGAGTTGCACCGATGGCCGCCAGCATATGCCGTTCTTGTTTTGCCGACATCCGTCCTATCACCCTGCTTTTTCTGGACAGGAACATATCATTGGCAATGTGCAGCAGGAGATAAATATAGCGAAATGTCATCCCGAGTACCAGAATAAACATATCCGGCACCTTGAGGACACCGAGGGCTGCAAGCACCGTATTCCATGGTGTTGTCAGAATCAGCAGCAGAACCAGAGATAGTGATGTGCCGACCCGAAGCAGCAGAAAAATGACGTTCCTGGCCCCTGTCTCGGTGATGATCAAACCGAGCGGCAGATGAACAAGGGGTTTGCCGGGAATCAGGAATAATGCCGGGATAGCGATAATGCCGGTAAATAAAGGCACCGTCAGCCAGACCCGGCGGATAAAGATATCGGCCGGAATGGCCGAGGTCAACGCCAAGGCCAACACCAGCAGATAGACTCCGCCTATGACCCAGAGGTTTCTGGCCATGCCGACACCTATCAGAAGGGTCAGCGTGACAATGATCTTCAGACGAGGATCCAGCGATTGAAAAAGACCCGCCTGCAGACTAACCTCCTCTGCAAACAACGACCGCTCCAGGGTCTGGGTTATCCCACTCAGGGTCTTTTCAAGAAAATGACTTCGTCTTTGCATGGAACCTGAAATTAATTGGATATTTATGGGTTGGGAGTCTCTCTGTCTCAGTTTTCACACGCCTTGGCCCCCGTCATGGACAGCCTTCCAAGGGGCGTCTGCAGCTGATATACAGATATATAGACCGAACTCACACTAGACCTTCCCAAAAATTCTGTCAACATGATCTTGTGTTATGAATCGGCGTTCCGTGTGATTTCTACTGCGGGGATGAGCACATCAAGATGACCTTGCCTGAAAAATTGTCCTGGGCAAGAAGGAGCAGAAGCAGGGAACAGGGCCTGGGCCTTGAGTGGTTTCAGACGGGATCAGCCGCAGGACCCTCTTGGGCGCAATCCGGACATTTAATATACATAAAACGAGGCTCGGCACGCTCGGTGATCGTTGTATCCAACGGGATCCAGGAGTCATCGCTCCCCTGGATCTTATGGCAGGTCACACAGACCGGCAAGGCGCCTTGCAGGGCCTCCATTTGATCGAGGACATTGCGGAGTTCATCAACCGATTCCGCCAAGGCAATCTGGATATGAACCAGCCTTTCCGCCACCCGAACCCTGGCTCTCAGTTCATTATCGTCAAAAGGCTTGGTCATATAGTCATCGGCGCCCATATCAAAACCGTGCAGAATATCATTTCGGCTATCGCGACCGGTCAGCAGAATCACATAAATCGGTGTTCCCTTTTCCAACTCCTTGACCCGGCGGCACACCTCGACGCCATCCAAACCCGGCATCTCCCAGTCGAGGATCGCTATCTGCGGGCCATCCGGTTTTTGCAAGAGTTCCCAGGCATCATTGCCGTCACTGACACAGCTGACACGATATCCCCATTTTTCCAAACTGACCTGGATCATCAAGCGGGTTATATATTCATCTTCGGCAATTAAAATTTTCATTACTCTTTCCTTTACCTCTCGTTGCTGTTTACCCTCCAGGGAACCGCGGTTCTACCGGAATCCGTACTGATATCTCATCTTCTCCAGGTTGATGCAGGGTCAAGGCATTGTATCATATTTGCTGAAAACCTGATAGAGTCTGGTCCTCGAAAGGCCTGATATCCTGCATGCCCTGGAGATATTGCCCCCGGCAGCAAGCCGTAATCTCTGCACGTAGCTTTTTTCATTCTGCTCCTTATATTCCTGCCAGGTTGGCAACAGAGAGAAGGTGGAATCGTCCTCCGGTCTGCTCTCAAAGCCGGCCCGAGCCCGCAGAACCCTGAATTTTTCCGGCAGATGGATTGCAAAACAGGTCGGTCCCAGAAAGGGACTGGTAAAAACCTGCTCTATGGTCTGATAGAGCTCTCTGATATTGCCCGGCCAGTCGTAGGAGATCAGCGCGTCGATAAAGTCAGGCGCTACGCCCTTGGTCTCGACTCCGTACCGTTCGCATAACCTGGCAATGAAATACGTTACCAGGTCGCGTATGTCCTCAAGCCTGTCCTTCAAGGGAGGCAGGCTGATGGTAAGGGCCTGAAGTCTGAATAAAAGATCATCTCTGAATTGTCCCTTGCCGACACGGTCGGCAAGGTCCCTGTTGGTGGCCGCGACTAATCTGAAATCACTGTATTCATGCTGTGCGGAACCGACCGGTCTGTACTCATGCTCCTGCAGGAGTCGTAAAAAGGTTTTTTGAATACACAAAGGCATCTCGCCCACCTCGTCGAGAAAAAGCGTTCCTCCATCGGCATGCTTGATAAGACCATCCTGTTGTCTTTCGGCGCTGGTAAATGCGCCCTTGATATGACCGAATAAGATACTTTCGATTAATGTCTCCGGGAGGGCTGCACAATCGACCACCACAAAATTCTTGCCTGCCCGAGAGCTGTTTTCATGGATGGCCTTGGCAAAAAGCTCTTTTCCCGTTCCGGTTGCCCCGGTAACCAGGACGGAGATATCGCAGGCGGCGGCCCTTGCCACCTGATCCAGGCACTTGCTCAAAGATCCGCTGCCGCCAACGATCTTATCTCGTTTCAACGCCACCGGGACCTCGATAACCTTCATCTTTTCCTGTCGGTACTGCAGCGCCCGGGCAAGGTGCAGGGGCAGTTCCCGGAAGACATTCGGCTTCTCGATATAGCTCCAGGCCCCGCTCACTATTGCCTTTTCCGCTCCATCGGCTTCCCCCTGTCCGGTGATGATGATCACCTCCGGTGTCGATTGAGCGTTTTTAAACTGGGCCAGGTACTCCAGACCATTGCCGTCCGGGAGCCCAACGTCCAGAAATACGACATCGAAAGGGGTCCTGGAAATTTTCCTCAACCCCTCCTTCAAGGTAGGTGCGATTTCGGCCCGCTGTCCGGAAAGAACGACACGATCGGCAAGCATCTTGGCCAAGGCCATATCATCATCTACTATGAGTATTTCAGCCATCGCCCAACACCTCACTTGCTCTCCGCACTCATTCTTCAGTCTTTACCGGGATCCTGCATTATATAGTCGATTGCCGTCAATATTCAAGGAAAGGGGGGAAAATACTCCTCTACCCCATGGAAACAATCTTCCACGCCGGTCCCCGAAGACGTGGAACAACGGCAGGGTTCCTTACCGGTTTCCCGGCAATCGATTGTTGCTCAATCAACGGTTTTCACAATCTTAATCTATTTTTTCAATATGTCGGATGTGCCTGATTGACTTTCCTCGGCAAGGAAATGAACTGCGGCAAAGGCAGACGAGCAGCAGGGAAGGTCGGCGGCAAGGGGTATTCCGATATCCGTATATTTGCGGACGGCAAGCCCGTCCGCTGACAACGCCGAAACCCGGAACAGGCCCGTCAGCAGCTCGTCCCCGAATCACCATCCCCGTCGATTTCAAGTCGTATCGCCCGGGCAATACAGGCCAGACTGTATGGTTTGGTAATATATTGCGAGATCCCAAGGAGTTTCATTTTCTGCTGGTCTTCCTTGCTCCAATAACCCGAGGTTATGATCGTCTTCTGTTTCGGCGTATATTTCAATATCTCCGAAAGCGTTTCATACCCGTCCATTCCCGGCTCCATGATCATATCCAGCAGGACAAGATCCACATGTTCCTTCTTGATGTATTCTATTGCCCTGTGGCCGTTTTCAACGCTGAAAGGCATATATCCAAGCTGTCGCAGGATCGAAGAGGCAATATTTCTTTGACTTTCCTCATCATCGACGATCAGTATCCGCTCTCCCCTTCCAAACAGCGATTCCAACAGAAGACCGCCGTTTGCCGCCTTCGCCTGCTCCGCAGATACCGGGAAATAGAGTTCAAACCGGCTGCCTGCCCGATTGCTGGCAAGATCGATAAAACCCTGATGGTCGCGTACCGTATTCCAGATCACCGTCAGCCCCAAACCGGTACCGCTCCTTCCCATCTCTTTTTTCGAAAAAAACGGTTCGAATATTCGCGCCACACCCTCTGCCGGTATACCCGAACCGTTATCAGAGATAGAGAGAACGACATAGTCCCCCGGCGGGACCTCCTCATAACCATGGATCGGCTCAAGGGTCTTCCGACTGAGTGTTTTGACGGAAATACTCCCATCATCACCACAGGCCTCCGCCGCATTGATCACCAGGTTCGTTATGGATTTGTAAATATGGATGGCTGAACAGTTCAGGTTCGGGAGATCCGGTTCGAGGCTTACCTCTACGGCTATATGAGGAAAATCTCTTTTCAGCTGTCGGTACTCAATGGAATCTATGAAACTGTTGACAAGCAGGTTCAGATTGTTCGGCCCTCTTTTGCATTTCGATCCCCGGGCAACGGTCAGGAGATCGGCAACCAGATCGGCAGCCTGCTGGCCTGCCTTACGGATCAGTTCGATCTCGGGACGAAATGCATCGCCAGGCGACATCTTGGTGAGCAGCAGCTCCGGATAGGTGACAATGCCGCTTAAAATATTGTTCAGATCATGAGCGACACTGCTTGCCATGAGTCCCAGAGACTCCATGCGCTTTGCATCCGCAAGTTTTCTCTGCAACTCCAATTTGTTGTTTTCTGCTGATTTTCTCCTCGAGATATCACGAATCGCCACCACCTGATTCTTTATGCCGTCGATGTATTTGATCCTCATCTCCACCGGGATAAGACGACCGTCCTTTAACCGGGCACTGAATTCAATCGCCCCGGTGGTGTCTTCATCCCATTCTTCCTTGACCGTCTTGCAGACATCCCAGCTGAGAATGATATCCGAGAACGGAACGTCGAACAATTCAGCTTCGTCATAACCTAAAAGGCGGCAGAGTTGGTCATTGACGTAGAGAAGTCGATCATTCTTAAAAATAGCTATCCCTTCCCAGGTTGCCTCGGACAGTTTTCGAAACCTCTTTTCGCTCTGCGCCAGTTCCCACCTCAACTGTTTATTTTCGATCCCCCTGGCGATTGTCTCAAGCACCAGTTCCGGTTTATTGGGTTTACAGAGAAAATCAAAGACACCATACCGCATGGCCTGAATGGCACTGTTTACGGTTGCATATCCGGTCTGAATAACGATCGCAGTCTCGTAATGGTTATGTCTGACGTACTCGGCAATCTGGATTCCGTCAATATCCGGGAGGTTGAGATCAAGGAGGACGGCGTGGAAGAACTGGGTCTGCAAGGAAGAGAGGGCATCCCGTCCGGTGCCGGCACAGGTAACACAATAGTGATTTGTCTCCAATAAGAATTTTATGCTGGAACAGTACTGCGGCTCGTCATCAACAACCAGTATAGAATGTTGCATGTGTTTTCCTTCGGCCCCCTCGTGTTAGGCTGCAACCATCCATAATGGAATGTAATCTAAGTCCCGTAAAATACTAGGCTATGTGAAAACCGGGAAGATGTCAAATTCATTTTGTAATAATACTACCTTGTCCGGAAATGTGATGACCATGCGCCATCCGGGACTGTCGCTCCACGTATCATCCACTACCAGGCACTGCGCTCCAGGGAACCGACCGTTGACCGACCGCCGGCCTGGCCGGCTGCTCCTTAAACAGGCAGGGTAAGAGAGAACACCACCCCGCCTTGTTGCCTTTTGGCACACTGCAGCCTGCCGCCAAGCTGCGTTGCCAGCCGCATGGCAATGGCCAGTCCCAGTCCTGCATGTCTTCCTTTTTTCGTTGTTACACCGGCCTGGAAAACATCCTCGATATTCGGCAAACCAACCCCTGGACCATCGTCCGAAACAGATATCCTGACTGCCCGGCTCTGGTCAGCCGCGGGTTCTTCAAGTTCCACGGTGATGGAGATGGTCCCCCCCATTTCAATGGCTTCAATTGAATTTTTAACGATATTTCCAATAATTTGTCGTATTTTTGCCCCGCTCGAGGACAGAATCGGCAGGCCCTTGGGCAGGCTTAATTGCAGACCTATGTCCTGCTTTTTGGTCATGGATTGGCGAAAAAACATCACGATGTCTGAGAGCAAACTCTTCAGATCGACGGGTTCCGGTCGCAGCTGGGGATCCTGGGCCGAAAGATCCTGGAGCTGTTCGCTGATTTCACCTATTCTGCCGATTTCTCGATCGATAATCTCCAGATCGACGGCAAGATCAGGGCGGTCTTCCAGCTTTAATCCCAGCACCGCAAGGTAATTTTGCAGTGTTGCAATCGGATTGCTGATCTCATGGGCCAACGATCGTGCAACCTCGGTGACGGCCTTGACCCCCGATGCCGCAAGATCGGAGGCATATTTTTGATAGGTATCCTCAAGGCGAAACCGCATTCCCGAATACCCGGTCAAGAGCAGAAGCGTTTCCTTGTTGTCATACAGTCTGTCGATGCCCGAGAGGCCGGTGCCGATAAGAAAAACCCCGGGCTCCTTGCCTGCGATGATGATCGGTACCGTCATGAGGCCATCGGATTGAAAGAGTTTGAGCAGGAGCAGATCGAGAGAAGACAGCTCATTTGCCTTGGCAAAGGAAAACGAATCATGCACGGCACGGTCTTTCAGACAGCTGGAAAGCATTCCGGAAAGGTCATCCAAATCCAACTGCAGCTCCCTTGCCCGAACCAGGATCGGATTGTCGGACGATCCCCGGATGTCGAATCCTCCGTTCCGCTCGGGCAGCAGAAACAGGCACCCATCGACGGAAAAGAGGATATGAAGACTCCTTTCGATAACCCGGAATACCTCGTTCATATCCCGTGCCTTCACCAGGTTATCCAGGAAACCGCTGAGCCGTGAAAATGTCGACACCCTCCGGGAAAGGCCTTCTTTTTGCTGATTCAACCTGGAGGGGCTTTTCTTTCTGCCTGTGCCTGGCTCCTTTCTTGTGCCGATTCCCATGTGTTCGGTGATTTCTCCCACAGTCGCCAGGGAATCCTCGATACAGGCAAACAATGTCTTATGACTGATGTTGAGGGTCTCACAGACGATTTCGGCGACGGGAGAGCTATCCGGCAAGGGACAATTGCTCAGCTGATTGGCGCCAAAGAGGATCTTTGCCCGAATGGAATCCTTCGCTATTTTGGAATATCCGTGATGATGGCAAAGGATGGCCTCTGCAATTTCCCATTGCAGATGCCAATGTCTGATCAGCAGGGCGGCCGCTTCGGAATGGGTAATATTGAGCATTTCCCTCTCCCGTGCTTCAAGCCCGATCGTTCCGGTGGCTGCGACGATTTCCCGGTATTGCTCGGGGAAGGCACGCAATAAAAGCAGCTTTCCTATATCGTGCAACAAACCGGTAAGATAGGCTTCGGAAGGATGGACTTCGCCGACAGCCAGAGCCAGGGACTTTGCTATAACCGCGGTCAGGAAAGAGTGCCGCCAGAAATCCAGCAGATTGACGACACTTCCTGTGCGAATGGTTTTGAAGGTCTCATGAACGGCCACCGACACCGCCAGGTTCCTGGTGGTATCGACCCCGAGGTAGATAACGGCCTGGACAATATCGGAGAAGGTGGCACGGGCACCGATAAAAGCAGAGTTGACGAGTTGCAGGACCCTGGTACTGACGAAGACATCTCGCGCAACAATTTCACCTAAAATGTTTATATCTATATCTTTTTTATTGCATTCATCGATAAGGTCCACCAGGGTCTGCGGCAGCGACGGGAGAGAGCTTACATCCAGGATCTGGGCAGAGAGATCAGCTGAGTCGTGCATTACGATATACCTGTTGTTTTGCGTTTTATCCTTCCGGAATCGCAACTAACATTTAAGCATTCGATTTGATAATTGAATGAGCAGTTTGTCCACTCCAACTTCTGGATTATCAAAGAACAAAGAAACATTCAAGTATTTTTTTTTATTGATATTTCTTTTGCCCGTGAGGTTTTGGTCCCAGGCTGTCTTCACAGTGTATTTTCCAGCTGAGGGTACTCTCTGCTTCCCATTCCCAGGGCAAAGGCGACTCTCTCCACGGATTGCCGGAGCAGGTATCGACCGCTTGCCCGGATAAACAGATCCCCCGACGACAGGGCTACACGCGAACCCGCCGCTGCCGTACCACCATCAGCACACTCCCCTGCCGTCAACCAAGCGCACGGTACCGAAATCCTTTCGACATCCGGCCCGGAATGATTACCGTCTTTCGTACGGATCGACTTACCGCAATGATAAAAATTCGCGTTTTCTTTTCCTTCAATCGGAGGAGGTAGGCAAATGGTACATGCTGTCACGATACATGCCCACGGCGGACCCGAGGTCCTCTCCTGGGAGACATACGACCCGGGGATACCCGGTCCCGGAGAGGTGCGGGTGATCCACGAGGCCGTGGGCCTCAATTTCATCGATGTCTACCATCGGACCGGGCTGTATCCGCTGCCGTCCCTGCCCGCAGTTATCGGTCTTGAAGGTGCGGGGATCGTTGACAGGGTCGGAGAAGGAGTCGATGAGTTCAAAAGGGGCGATCGTATCGCCTACGCCGGCGTCCCACCCGGGGCCTACGCCGAGGTGCGCTGCATCCCGGCCCATCGTCTGGTCAGGCTCCCCGATACGATCTCCACCCGCGAAGCCGCCGCCATGATGCTCCAGGGTATGACGGCACGCTATCTGTTGAAAGGCTGCTTTCATGTCGGACCCGAAACCAGGCTCCTAATCCATGCGGCGGCAGGCGGCGTCGGCTCTCTGGTCTGTCAGTGGGCACGGCACCTGGGTGCTGTCTCCATCGGCACCGTGGGCAGCGAGGAAAAGGCCCGGCTGGCCAAGGAAAACGGTTGCAACCATACGATCCTCTATCGGGAACAAGACCTTGCGGCGGCCGTCAAGGAGATCACCGACGGGCAGGGAGTGGATGTGGTGTACGACTCCGTGGGCCGTTCGACCTTCATGCAATCACTGGACTGCCTTCGTCCGATGGGGGTCATGGTCTCCTTCGGTCAGTCTTCCGGCCCCGTCGACCCGATAGACACCGGCCTGCTGGCCCAGAAAGGCTCGCTCTTTCTGACCAGGCCCAGTCTGTTGCACTACACGGCCAAGCGCGCAGACCTGCTTTCCCATGCCCGGGACCTTTTCGAGGTCATCACCTCCGGGACGGTCAGGATCCGGATCGGGCAGGAGTATGCGTTGCAGGACGCCGCAACGGCCCACCGGGACCTGGAGGCTAGAAAGACCACCGGAAGCTCAATTCTGCTGCCCTAGCCCGGGATTCTCACGAGTTGAACAGGATCCCCGATGGCGTGGGCCGGCGGAGATCTTGATTTTCCGGACGATCCACAGTATGTAGCGTTACCGACAATCGTACTCCGACGGCCGAGGAGGAACATGGAGACATATACGGGTGCCAAATTCAGTTGCACCAGGAGCGGTGAGACCTTTCCCTACGATGAGCGACTGGCGCTGCTGAATACCTGGGCCTTTATCCTGGCCCAATTAGGCTTGACACCCATCCATGCCAAAGGGGCCTTCGGCAATCAATCCTACCGAACGGGTGACACCTCGTTGATCATTACCAGGTCCGGGATGATCCCGGAACAAGAACTTGTTCTAGAGAATTATGTTCTTATTGAAGATTTTGATCGGCAATCCGGAATATTTTCCACGCGAGGAAAAGGTGAGCCCTCTTCTGAGAGCATCCTTCATTCTATCCTCTATCATGACTTTCCAGGTATCGGGGCCATAATGCACGGTCATTCCAGGCTCTTTGAGCAATATGCGGCAGAGCTTGCGATACCGGTGACCTCATCTTTTCACCCCTACGGGACGATTGAGCTCGCCGAATCGGCACTCCTGCTGCTGCGGCACAGGGGCGACTTTATTTTCCTAAGAGACCATGGTTTTGTGGCTGTCGGCAGAGATCTCGCCACGACCGGGAACCTGGTGCTCACCTTTTATGGCAGGCTCGTCGATCTCCTCAGGAGGCGATAGGCCGCTGTTGCCCGAGTCATCACCCCCCTTTCCCACATGCCCGGCCACACAGTCCCATGTAACCCCCCGGGACCGTTACTGATAGCGATATTTTTCGGCAAATGAGCCCCTGGCGCACGGTGCTGAATCCACAGCGTATTTCTTTCTCTTCCGTCTGCACAGGGGAACCTGGATTATGGCGACAATAGGAATCATTTTTATTGAAAAATTTTCCGTATAATCGGAAAAAAACCCTGTTTTTCCGGCACTGAAGACTGATAATCGGCTGCCGCGGAACAACAAAGGCGTCAATTTGTATGAAAATAATAAATATTTAGGCATGCCAAAAAAATATGGCAGGTTTGTTGCATGAGTAACCGGTAGAGCACGTTCGATGCGGTGGTCATCGGTGGCAGGCGGGGAACGGCCTGCGTTGTCTTTTACGTACGGGGCAGATATGGAAAAAAGAAAATTTCAACGAATGGCAATGTGCGATCTGTCGGTCGATATATCGGATGGAGTCGGATCTTTCCCGGGAGTCGTTTCTGACGTTTCGAGATTTGGTATTGGATTGAAAGACTTGCCTAAAAAGATCAATATGGAAGCAAAAAGGATGACGGTTGTCATTTCAGGCCAGGGCGGACACTTCAAGATGTATGTTCGACCGAAATGGTCGGTAGCAAAAGGTCTTGAGAAAGATATCGGGGTTGAAATCTCCAATGCACCATGGGGCTGGACGGAATTTGTCATGGGTTTTGAACCGGTCTTCAATGATGATATCTGGGGTGAGATTCATCTTTAGCCGCAACCCCATCCCCCCTCACCGTCAGGCATGGACGGGGCAGGAAAATCCTCGGTCCATCGCCTTCTTGCAAGCAAAAATCCCGGCACAATACTGTCCTCAAAAGATCTTGTCGCCTTGTAGTTTTCATGGTATGGGATAACTCTGTCTATGAAATCGAGGGGAGGGGGAATGGATACTGATGTTGGTGAAAAACTCGTCAGGGCGCTGAAAAAGCCCCAGGAATCGGAGAGTCAGGAAGGTTTGGCCAAGGCCATGGAAATCACCAAAGCCTATGCTAGTTCCGGTGCAGCCACCCATTTCAGCGCGATCACCCGCCTCTTTTTCGATCTTTTCGAAATGTTCGAAACAGGGAAGGATCCCCGCCAACAGAAATAAAAAGGGATGTGACCTTAATACTCGTCCGGCGGCAGTTTCCGTCTGAGATATTTCTCCAGACAGCTGATTTCCACCTTGCAGTGGGTGATTATTTTGTTCAGATATTTTATATTTTTTGAAATATTTGATCTATACAGATCCTGGTCAATCTGCCATCGGTTAAGGAAGTGGGTCCGCATTGATTTCGCGACATTGCCGAAGGTTTCCTGCAGTCTTCTTTCGATCACATTACGATAAAAATTAGCCGTATGTTTCATCAGCTCCAGCGGTGAGGCATGGTCCTGTATTCCGCCCAGCAACTGTTCCTGGTGGAGGTAGGGCAGGCTTTCAAGGTAATATCGATTTGCCATCTGGGCGAGGATATCGGCCGATCCCACTATCTGGCCGCTGAGTTTTATTTCATCTGTCGAGGGCGACAAGATCTTCGGATCGATGCGGAGATTCGTGAATTTGATGATCGTTGCACAATCCTCGCGAAAAGTCAAAGGCGTTCTTTTATGATCGAGATATTGATTCAGGAAGGTGACGGAACGCATCTCATGGTATTTTGTATAGCTGGCGCCGGAATCGGCCGTATCCGAGGTCTGCAGCAGAAGACCCGTGTCATGGAAATAAGCGCAGAGAAGGCATTGTTCAATGATATGAGGGGGAAACCTATGATGGTCGATCGTAAGGCCATGCAGGAGCCGGATGGTTGCCAGGGCAACACTCTGCGTATGTCTCAGGTTGTGATATTTTGTCGAGCTGGCTTGGAATCCCGGATCATCTCCCGAGAAAATCTCCTTTATATGACAGTGGATCTGCCGGATAAATTCCGGGTCGGCGCCCCTGTTTGTCTCAATGGCAAGGGTGAGTATTTCATCCAGCGGATCATTGGTCATTCCCGAATCAAAGAGTGTTGTTAACCGGATGTTGTCGATACTGGGCAAGATTGTCTCTTCCTACAATAATATGGTTAACGTAATGATATCATTTATTTTCTGCCGAATCCTACTCAACCGGTTGTTTTTCTCAGAATCTTCCGACCATTCTAGTATGGTGGTTAGTACATTGCAAGCGTGATAACTCCCTTTTCCATACAAGATGTCACAATAACGGAAAGAAGAGAAGCAGGCGTTGAAAAAGCCGTTTTCCCGGAGAAAAAAGACCGTGCCTCTTACTTAATCTGGACTTTATGAGTTTTAGCATGTAATCTTACCAGGAAAAGAACGGTATCCGTGCGGTTTGCGGGATGGATACCGCACCTTTTTTTTTCAATCCATAACCAGGAAATGGAACAGAAAAACTCTCCGGCCACAATTTTGATTGTTGACGATGACGATCTGATTCGGATGTCACTCAGTGTCTTGATATCGTCCTTGGGTTTTCACTGTATCGTCGCATCCGATGGGGAAGAGGCAGTAGAAGTCTTGGCAAAGACCAAATGCGACCTGGTCCTTTCCGATATCGTCATGCCGAAGATGGATGGTTTTGAATTATTGAAATATACGAGAGAAAACCATCCGGGAACCGATGTGATTCTGGCAACGGGTTTTGATGAACGGGCCCACTATGCCGAGGTGATACGAGCCGGCGCCATCGACTTTATCAAAAAGCCGATAGACGGTCCCGAACTCGAAGCAAAACTCGCCAGGGCATTGCGTGAGCGGCAGCTGGTCCGTGAGTTGGAGCAACTGTCAATGTGTGACAGTCTGACGTCGCTCCTCAACCGGAGGGCCTTTGATACCCGGTTTTTAGGGGAGGTTGAGCGGGCCTATCGGCAGACCTACGGGTTGTTCCTGGCAATTATTGATGTCGATAATTTCAAGGAGTATAACGATACCCACGGCCACCTTTATGGGGATAATATACTGATATCTCTTGGTAAAATTCTTCAAGAATGCACCCGTTCCAACGTCGACCTGGCCTTTAGGCTCGGCGGAGACGAGTTTGCCGTTCTGTTCCCTCAAACAAATGCCACCCAGGCAACGGAGATTGTCCAGCGCATCCTTCTCAGCTTTGTCGAAGGCAATTACAATTCCGTAACCCTATCGATCGGCATTGTCTCCTGTTATCGCAATATCAAACTTTCCCTGGAACAGGATGGGGAAAAGATGAAAGAACGTGCCGATCAGGCCATGTACGAAGCGAAACACAGCGGCAAGAACTGCGTGGTCTGCCGCATCTGAGAGAGTCTCTCCGCACGGCTGCCCACCTGCCGGCCGCATGGATCCTTCAGGGTTTCCCGGGAGGATCCACAGGGACCGTCATGGATGCATCACAGCCGTTTCAATTATCGTTCAATGCATCCTTATGAAAGGATAAATCCGGTGGAATCGGATAATTGCCATTATAGCAGGCCAGGCAGAAATCGTCTCTTGTCAGGCCGGTTGCCTCCACGAGTCCCTCCAGGCTGAGATAGTACATCGAGTCCAATCCCAGATAGGCAGCGATTTCCTCGACGGAATTATTCGATGCAATCAGCTCCTTGGAGGAAGGAAAATCGATCCCGTAATAACAGGGATTTTTTGTCGGAGGACAGCTGACCAGCATGTGGACCTCCTTGGCTCCGGCATCGCGCAGGGACCGGACGCGGCTTTTGCCCGTGGTCCCCCTGATAACAGAGTCCTCAACAATGATGACCCGCTTGCCCCGGATCAACGACCGTACCGGGTTCAGCTTTACCCTGACAGTGAAATCACGCATGGACTGAGCGGGCTGGATAAATGTCCGGCCGACGTAATGGTTACGAATTATTCCCATTTCCAGAGGGATTCCGGAGGCCTGGGAATAGCCTATCGCTGCGTAGTTTCCCGAATCCGGAAACGGCATCACGAAGTCGCCATCCAGCGGGCACTCCCGTGCCAGTATTTCCCCCATCCGTTTTCTGGTCTGATAGACGTTGATGCCGAAGATATCCGAATCGGGTCTGGCGAAATAGACCTGCTCAAAGATGCAGAAGCTGGAGTTCTGTTCCGGCCACGGAAACAGCGATGTCATCCCGTTGCCGTTGATGATCAGGACCTCGCCGGGCCGGATATCACGGATATATTGCGCCTCAACCAGATCGAGAGCACAGGTCTCGGAGGCAACAATGAAACCGCCGTTGTTCAGTTTTCCGAGACAGAGGGGACGGAAACCGTTGGGGTCGCGTACCGCCACCAGGGTGTCCTGGGTCATCAGCAGGATCGAATAGGCCCCCTTCAATGCAGTGAAGGATTCCTTCAGGGCCATTTCCAGCCCCATGTGGATCGTCCGGGCCATCAGATGCAGGACGATCTCGCTGTCCATGGTGGTCTGGAAGATGGAACCTTTGGTCTCAAGATCATTCCGCAGTTCAATGGAATTGACGAGATTGCCGTTATGGGCGACGGCCAGGGTCTTGCCCTTGTGCGTTACCATGATCGGCTGGGTGTTGATAATATTTGAGGCCCCCGTTGTGGAATACCGGACATGACCGATGGCCATGCGGCCCGGCAGCCTCTCGAGTCGAGATTCCGAAAACACCTCCGGAACCAGGCCCATATCCTTATGGATAAAAACCTTCTTGCCGTTCGACGATACAATGCCCGCGCTTTCCTGACCCCTGTGCTGCAGGGCATAGAGGCCGAAATAAGCGACCTTTGATGCATTTTCGTGGTCGAAAATTCCACAAACACCGCATTCATGTTTCGGCCGTCCGGAGAAATCGTTTTGGTAATGGTTATGTAGCATGGGATTTCCTTCTCTTCTTCTTTTTCCCGGATTGTACTTTCCCCTCTGTTTCTGCAGAGCAGACGATGGAGAAGAACTTGTCCGGGAAGAAACGAGAAAGGCACAAAGAAGAGTGCTCTTTGTGCCTTTCCCTTACACTGACTCCATATGATTTATTCTAAGTCTGTCAGAAATACAATAAGAAAGCATCGACTGATCGTTTTTTTTCTGCGCCAGGCCCCTTCCGTTGAACAAAGCGGTCAATCCGAGAAGACCGCAACGGCATGGAGAAGCTCGGTAAGGCTGATGACATCCTTGAGATCGAGATATTCCTCCGTTGAATGAACGGTATTCATGCCGGTGGCGACAATTGCGGTCGGCAGGCCGTAACTTGTCAAGATATTGGCATCGCTGCCGCCGCCTGCGACCAGAAACTGAAGATCCTTTCCGGCCCTGATGCCCGCTCTTTTGATCCGTTCGACCACCTGATCGCCTTCCCGCAGGGCCATGGCCGGATATTCCGGCAGGATGTCGAAGGTCAGCCGGGGACGTCTGTCGCCCAGTTCCGCCGGAACAGGCCAGGCGGCAACCGCCTCCTGAAACGCCGATACCATGGTTTGGGTATGGGCCGCGAGCCTCTCGGGAGAATGGCTCCTGACCTCGCCCTCGACGACCAGCAGGGCCGGGACGATATTGGTGGCTGTACCGCCGTTCATCAGGCCGAGGTTGGCGGTGGACTGGCCGTCCAGCCTGCCGAGCTGCAGGCCGGCGATGGCCTTGGCGGCGATGCGGAAGGCGCTTATCCCGTGCTCCGGATCGAGGCCGGCGTGGGCCGCAAGACCGTGGATATGGAACTTCAGCCGGTTGGCGGCGGGGGCGCCGATGATGACCCTGTCGATCCCGGTGCTGTCGAGGGCATAGCCATAGCGTGCCGAAAGTGCTGAAATATCCAAATGCTTGGCACCGAGAAGGCCCACCTCCTCGCAGGTGGTGAAGAGAAGCTCTATCGGACCATGGTCCGCCTTTGTTTCATCAAGAACGGTCATCAACTCGATGACGGCGGCAATCCCCGATTTGTCGTCGGCGCCGAGAACAGTATCGCCGATGCTGGTGAAGCGATCGCCGTCACGTTTGACCCGGATGTCTTCTCCCGGCTCGACCGTATCCATATGGCAGGCGAATAACAGGGGTTCACCGGACTGGTCGTTGCCGTTGAACCTGACGATCAGGTTCCCGGTGTCGGAGCCGGTCTTCTCCCCCGAGGCATCCTCAACGATCTTGTCGGCCTTCAAGGCCGTAAAGATATCGCGGAGCAAAGCGGCCATCCGGCCCTCACGCCGCGACGGGCTGTCGGTTTCACAGAGCCGGATAAAGGTCCGGGCGAGTCGTTCTCTGTTGATGGGCAAGGTCTTCATATGGCAGGTGTCGTGGAAGTTGATTCAAGAAAGACAACGGCATGACAGCTGATTCCTTCCCGCCGTCCGGTGTATCCCATCCCTTCGGTGGTTGTCGCCTTGACATTGACCCGCTGCGGCCTGACGCCGCATGCCTGGGCCAGCTTTTCAGTCATTTTCTCAATAAATGGTGCGATCCTGGGCGCTTGACATATAAGCGTAATATCTGCATTACCAAGGGAAAAACCCTTGCTCCGGGCCAGCGTCATCACCTGTTCGAGAAGAAAAACCGAATACACCCCCCGGTAGCGGTCATCCGTGTCCGGAAAATGTCTGCCGATATCCCCCTCCCCCAGGGCCCCGAGGACGGCGTCACACAGGGCATGGGTTACGACATCGGCGTCGGAATGGCCGGCAAGCCCCAGGTCATGCGGAATGACAAGTCCTCCCAGGACGAGCTTTCTGTCGGAAACCAGCCGGTGGGCATCGAATCCATGACCGATACGGGACTGTCTCGACCCGGCCGTCCCCAGCATCTTCTCGGCGACCTCCAGGTCCTCCGGCCGGGTGATTTTGATATTGGTCTCGGACCCCTGGACGATCGTGACCGGGATGCCCGCCGACTCCAGAATCGAGGCCTCGTCGGTGACCTCCCGGTCGCCGATCAGGCCGTAGGCCCGTTTCAGCAACCGGCATCGGGCTGCCTGGGGGGTCTGGGCCTGCCAGAGATCCTTGCGGTCGACCGTTGCCGACACGGTCGAGTCGGAGGCCAGTCTCTTCAAGGTATCCTTGACCGGGACGGCCGCGATGACCGCACCGTGGCGGACGGCGCCGTGGTAGCATCTGCTGATCAGCTCGTCGGAGACCAGGGGACGGGCCCCATCGTGGACCAGGACGATATCCGTGGAATCGTCCAGCAGGTTGAGCCCGGCCAGGACCGAATCCTGTCGTCTCCTGCCGCCGGCGGTGACCTGGACGGCGGGGTCGGCAAGCCCGTATTCGACAAGCAGATCCCTGGTCATCTGCTGACGGTCGGCGGGGACGACGACGATGATCGATTCGATGAACCGGTTGTGCCGGAAGCTGCGTACGGTGCGAACGAGGATGGGCACCTCGGCCAGGAGGAGGTACTGTTTGGGATGGTCCAGGTTCATCCGGCTCCCATGTCCGGCAGCGGCTATGATGGCGGCGGCGGTGGTCATCACTTGGGCCTGGATAGAAAATACGTGCTGTGCCGAAAGGGGAGCGGGCTATAAGCCGAATTCTGTTCCCTGTTCAGGGTCATGATCATTTCACTAGGATGCCGATCGCCCGGCATCTCCTGCAACCTACCCGGAGGCATCGGACGGGCCGCCCTTGTCGCCTCCCTATTTGGTCTTGCTCCGAATGGGGTTTACCCTGCCGTCTCCGTCACCGGAGCCGCGGTGAGCTCTTACCTCGCCATTTCACCCTTACCCGAGCCAAGTCGGGCGGTATCTTTTCTGTGGCACTTTCCCCCGGTCGCCCGGCGTTCGTGTTACGAACCATCCTGCCCTGCGGAGTTCGGACTTTCCTCCCCGGCACAAAGGCCGGAGCGATCATGCACCCGCTCCCCGGTTCAGTGTAGTAGGAAAGACGCAAAGTGGAAAGCAAAAAATTTTTCCTCAGACCTGTTCTGTTTCCTCCACCGGCTGATGGTAGATGATCCGCTGGCAGGTCGGACATTCAAAGATCTTGTCGCCCTTGAGCAGCATGTTGTACTGCTGGGGCGGGATGTTCATAAAGCAGCCCTGGCATACGCCCTGGATGACATTGACCACGGCAAGCCCGTTACGTCGCTCCCGCAGCGTGTCGTATTTACGGAGCAGTCCTTCCTGGATCTCCTTGATCTGCTTCTGCCGTTTGCTGCCCTTGGCCTTCTTTCCCTTGTTGATGTTTTCGATGGTTTCACGGACCTTTTCCGTTTCTTCGGCCACCAGTTGCTTTTCACCCTTGAGCAGGGCCTTCTCCTCTTCAACCTGGGTGATGAGCCTCTCTATCTCCGCCATCAATTCCATGATCCTGTCTTCATTCTCTTTGGCGTTTTTCTTGGCATCCTCGATCTCCTTCAACAGGGCCGTCTGCTCTCTGCCGGTCTGGACCTGCATCATCTTCGACTGCCTGTCCCTGACATGGGCGATCTTGTCGGTCATCTCGTCTTCCAGGGTCCGCTTGTCTTTTTCCATCTGGGTGATCTTTCCCTGGGTCTCGACTATCTGCGCTTCTCTTTCGGACAAAGCGGTGATCCTCTCATCGAGAGCGAGCTGCTCCTGTTTGATTTCATTATCGATCTTATCGATTTCCAAATCGATGGCCTGCAGCGCAACCAGTTGTGCTATATGTTCGTTCAAGGTCTTTCTCCTGTTTGGAAGTGATGGGTGATTTATGTCAATAACTCTCTTTTCTTGATTGTAAAAGGGGGTGACTCGGTCCGGGCCTGCCGGACCCGAAAGCCCCGGTCCTGACTGTCTGCCGCAAGCTGAAGCTGGGCGACCAGATGCTTCACCACCGGATGCTCGGTTGCGTAATGTGTCCCGTCGATGATGCAGAATCCGCATTCCTGTGCCCACCTGGCCGTACTGTGCTTTATTTCGGCCGAGAGATAGACGTCCGCCCCTTTCCTTCGGGCAGCCTCGGCAAAATCGGAACCGCTGCCGCCGCAGACGGCAACCCGGAGGACCCTGTCGGGCAGCCGGCCGGCCATCGGGACCGAGGGGAGGTCGAGGGCGCGAAAGACCCTGTCCATAAAGGCTTGGGGCTCGAGCCCTTCTTCGAAATTGCCGATTCTGCCGATTCCCGTTTCCGGCAGTTTGTCACCCGGGAACAGCGGTTCCACCTGCACCAGCCCGAGGGCATCGGCCAGGACATCGCTGACGCCGTTCCGGGCGCTGTCGAGGTTGGTATGGCAGGAGATGACGTTTATCCGGCCGGCCAGGGCCCTCTCCAGGAAATGCCCGGTCGGGTCGGCGGTATTGATCGCAGCCAGAGGATGAAAAATCAGGGGATGATGGGTGACGACGGTGTCTGCGCCGCCGGCAATGGCCTCCTCCAGCAGACCGCTCGTCGGATCCAGGCCGACCAGGACGGAGCTGATCGTTCTCTCCGGCTCACCCACCAGGAGCCCGACGTTGTCCCATTCCTCGGCCAGCCGGAAGGGGGCGATACGGTCAAGTGCTTCGAGAAGATCCTTAATACGCATTACGGAAGCTCCCGGAAAACCTGATAAAAAGACAATAAAAAAAAGGTACATTCCCTGCGGAAGTACCTTTTTGTCTTATTCCGTTCGAGCCTGGCCCCAGGACAGGAACGGCAATAAGGGAGAAGGGGTGTGTCCCCTTTATATCTGTGGACGGTATTCTATTATTCAAGGAACCTGTTGCCAAAGAATCAGATTCAACACTTCGTGGTGGGCGCAGTAGGAGTCGAACCTACGACCGACCGGTTATGAGCCGGTGGCTCTACCAACTGAGCTATACGCCCTCCTCCATATGATGAAACATACTATAATAAAAGGACAAGAAAAAATGTCAACGATAAATGTACCGGAGATGAAAAACAGCACCTTTCGGCCCGAGGGACACTTCCTTTTTCCAAAAACATTTCTTTAAGAAAACATGGGCATTATCGTGTAAGGAGACTTATCATTGCTGATATGATGTGCCGGCACTCGGGCGATCCCTGATCGATTGCACGTAAGAATACCTCTTTATCATGTGATCCAATTGTTCTATACAAATCTCCTCTTCTTTCTGGCCGCAATCTTTCTCTTCAGCATGGACCGGGTCCCGCAGGCCCCTTCGGTTTCCGGATGGACATCGCTTTCCATTTTGCTGGTGATCTATTTCCTTTACGCCGGATTGGCGAACCGCCTCTTCAATAAGAGAAGGACGCTGCGGTCTGCCGGCTATTTCAGTACCGAAAAGAGATTATCCTTCCTGGCCGTCGTGTTTTACGGAGGGCTCCTCTTCCTGGGAAACGCCAAATATTATCTGTCGTGGCTTTCGTTTGACGGCAGGGCCCCGTCCCTTGTCAATATCGCCGGGCTCGGGCTCTTTCTTCTCTTTTACCTGCTGATGTGGCAGGCCGCCAGGAGGAGTTACGAGCAGGCCTTCGGCCAGCAATACACCTCCCGGCAATTTCTGCTGTCAAACATCAAGGCCAACCTCTGGTTCGTGTTGCCCTGGATCGTGTTTTCGCTTCTGGGTGACCTGGTGGCCCTGCTGCCGTCGCCGGTCATACAGGACGTGCTCCGTTCGGAATGGGGAGACCTGATCTTTTTCGGGTTTTTTCTTGTCTTCATGCTGCTCTTCTTCCCCCCTCTGGTCCGGTGGATGTGGGGCTGCAGCCCCCTTGAAGACGGCTACCTGCGCAAACGGCTGGTCGACTTCTGCGAAAAACAGAAGTTTACCGCCGATATCTATATCTGGCCGCTGTTTGAAGGCAGGGTGCTGACTGCCGGCGTCATGGGGCTTGTGCCCGGACTTCGCTATATCCTGATTACGCCGGCCCTGATCGAATCCATGTCGATCGAGGAACTCGAGGCGGTCATGGCCCATGAGATCGGTCATGTCAAGAAGCTGCATCTTCTGCTCTACTTCTTTCTGCTGGGCGGATTCAGCATTGTGGCCGGATATTTTTTCGAGCCGATCACCTCCTTTCTGCTGTCACGAGGATTTTTCTACTCCCTGATGAGCAGGAGTGCCGTCTCCCCCGATACGCTGGTCACGATCTTCGGCGGCGGGCCGATGCTCCTGCTGGTGCTTCTGTATTTTCGATATGTCTTCGGCTACTTCCTGAGAAACTTCGAGCGACAGGCCGACCTCCAGGTCTTTCCCGCCCTCGGCAACAGTACGGCGCTGGTTTCCGCCTTCGAAAAGATTGCCGCCATCAGCGGAGATATCCGCGACCAGCCGAGCTGGCATCATTTCGGCATCGGTGAGCGGGTCTCCTATCTGGAAAAATGTGAGAAGGACACGTCCTGGATCAAACGTCATAACCGCAAGGTATGGCTGAGCCTGATCGGTTATATCCTGGTCTGCGCACTCGGAATGGGTGCGGCATCACGGCTGCCGGTCGGGCAGTTTACCAAGGAATTTCAAGAGATGTACACCGAGGCCATGATCCTTCGCAAGGTCAAGGATGAGCCGGACAAGGCCGTGTGGCTGCGATTGGCCGGCGATCTGATGGCCAGGAAGAATATGGATACCGCGGCCCTTGCCGCCTACGGCAAGGCCCTTGCCCTGGAACCCTCGAACCCGGAAATCCTGAACAATCTTGCCTGGCTCCTGCTGACAAGCAAGGATCCGGGACTGCGCAATCCCCTGCGTGCGCTCACGCTGGCACGGACCGCCGCTGTCCTTCAGCCCAGGGGCTTCATCCTGGATACCCTGGGCATGGCCTATTGGGCCAACGGTTTTCTGGAAGATGCCGTTGCCACCGAAAAACAGGCGGCCCAGGTCGATCCGGGGGAGAGGCCCTATTACCTCAGGCAGATCAAAAGATTCTCCAGCCGGACCTATAAGGAAGCGATGGAAAAACAGGCATCCGGCGACCCGGACGGGAGCCTGGATGACACCGTCGCCGCCGACCAGAAACACTGACTCCATGGCCGTCCGGTCGGTGGGGTCCCCTGCCGCCCGGAGGCCGATTGCCTGTTTCCCGCTGTTTTTTCATAAAGATACTTGCCAAAATTCCAGGAAATGTGAACAATAGGCCATCTCTGTTGTCTCACTATCCCAATAAATACGGTGAAAAATGAAATACGTCTATAGTGATGCCCTGCTCGATCTGCTCGTCCGCAGGCGGTTGCTGACCCCGGATCAGCGGCAGTTCATTACCCTGGAGAAGGGAAAACAACGCCAGACGCTTCTTAAACAGCTGAGCGGGAAAGGTCATCTCGACCGGAATTACCCGGATCTGATCGATATCATCGTTTCGATGAAACTCCAGATCCACGGGAAAAAGGATCTCATCCTGGACGAAGAGATGATCATGCGGGAGGTGGCACTGGAACACGATCTGCCTTTCAAAAAACTTGATCCGCTGGATCTCGACATGGATATCGTCACCAAGACGATCCCCCGGAATTTCGCCATCCGCCATATGCTGCTCCCCTTCAATATCTCCAACGGCATACTGGAGCTCGTCACCTATCACCCCGATTGCCAGACGGTGATGGATGATATCGAGCAGGCCAACCAGATCCAGGTGAAGCCTTATATCACAACCAAGGCCGATGTCCAGAAGATCATTGCCGAATTTTTCGGGTTTCAGAAATCGATCAGCGCGGCCGAAGACCAGTTCGGTGTCGCCAGCATCGGGGCCTCCGTGGATATCGGCAACCTGGAGCGGTATGTGAAGGTCGCGTCGGCCAAGGAGATCACCTCGTCGGATCAGCATATCAAGAATGCGGTCAACCATATCTTCAACTATGCCCTGGACCAGCGGGCCAGCGATATCCATATCGAGCCGAAGCGCAGCGTCTGCATGGTCAGGTTCCGGATCGACGGTTCCCTGCATACCATCTATAAGCTGCCGAAGGTCGTCCATTCGGCCATCGTTTCCCGGATCAAGTTTCTTTCCCGGCTGGATATCGCCGAAAAAAGACGCCCGCAGGACGGCAGGATCAAACTGGGCATGAGCGACGGCAAAAACATCGAGATCCGTGTCTCGACGGTGCCGGTCTCGTTCGGGGAAAAGGCGGTCATGCGTATCCTGGATCCCGATGTGATCTTCCAGGATATCAATGAGCTGGGATTTTCCCGCCGTGACCAGATCGTCTATAATTCCTTCACCTCGTCGCCGCACGGGATCGTGCTTGTCACCGGGCCCACCGGCAGCGGCAAATCGACGACGCTCTACTCCACCCTGAAGAAGATCGCCACCCCGGAGAAGAACGTGATCACGGTCGAGGACCCGGTCGAGATGGTCTATGAGGAGTTCAACCAGATCGCGGTCCAGCCGCTGATCGATGTCAACTTCGGGACGATCCTGAGAAATATCCTGCGTCAGGACCCCGATATCCTGATGATCGGCGAGATCCGCGACCTGGACACCGCCTCCCATGCGGTGCAGGCGGCCATGACCGGACATCTGGTCTTCTCGACCCTGCATACCAACGATGCGGTGTCCTCCATCGTCCGCCTGGTCGACCTCGGACTGCAGCCCTTCCTGATCGCCTCGACCCTGCTCGGCTGCATGGCCCAGCGGCTGGTGCGCAAGATCTGCCCCAACTGCATCGAGACCTATACGATCGAGAGCGAGAAGCTTGCCAAGGTGGGCTTTCCGGTCACCGACAAGACCATCGAGCTGAAGCGGGGAAAGGGCTGCCGCGAATGCCGCCAGACCGGGTATAAGGGGAGGATCGGGATCTTCGAGATCTTCCCGCTCTCCACCCAGTTGAAGAAGATGGTGGTCGGCAATTCGCCCTCGGAAGAGATGCGGCAGGTTGCCATTCGCGAAGGAATGACTACCTTACGCGAGGATGCCTGGCAGAAGGTCAGGAACGGGATCACCACGGTGGAAGAGGCCCTGCGGGTGACGACGGAATAGCGGCGGATGAAGCGCGGCACTTGCAGCCGGGGAAAAGGAACATGAGCGGAAAGGTAGTCTGTCAAAACAAGAAGGCCTATCACGAGTATTTCATCGATTCGACCATTGAGGCCGGGATGGTCCTGTCCGGGCCCGAGGTCAAGTCGCTGCGGGCCGGCAAGGCCAATCTGAAGGACGGCTATGCCAAGATCGACGACCGCGGCGAGGCCATGCTCTACAACGTCCATATCTCCTTCTACACCTTCGCCACCCACAATCCGAACGAGCCGCTCCGGGTCAGGAAGCTGCTGCTCCATAAGAAGGAGATCAGGAAACTCATCGGGAAATTAAAGGAGAAAGGCCTTGCCCTGATCCCTTTAAAGATATATTTTACCAGTAACGGCAAGGCAAAGGTAGAACTCGGCCTGGCCCGGGGCAAGAGGCAGTACGATAAACGGGCCGCCCTGAAACAGAAGCAGAGCGACCGGGAAGTGCAGCGCGCCATGCGCAAGGATAAAGAATAAAATTCAATAATTGGGGGCGAAACGGCTTCGACGGGGATGTGCAAGCTTTACGTGGCATGCCGAGCTTCTGTCTGCTCGTAAAACCGATAGAACTAAATATAATCGCAGACGATTATAACTACGCACTGGCAGCTTAATCTGCTGTGCCGTTCCACCGGCCTTCGCCTATAAGGCCGGATTTGGGGCGTCGACTCTATAGGCTGGTTTCCCGGTATCGCCTGGCTGCCGGGGGACGAGAACTTACAGGCTGGCGTCAAGAGATCCATGTTCCGACGGAGCTTCTGATGTGAGATGAAAGCACGGAACTAAGCATGTAGATACGAGAGGGGAGCATTTGCGGACGCGGGTTCGACTCCCGCCGCCTCCACCAATTAAATA
>JBJKPM010000007.1:0-29682 GCA_046706325.1 Desulfocapsaceae bacterium
ATGGAGCCGGTCGAGAGGCTCCTCGACGGCCTGACCAGGATAAAGGACGATCTTGACGGCAGCCTCACCTTCCGGAGGTCCTGTGCCCACGGCATCTGCGGTTCCTGCGCCATGAAGATCAACGGCAGGAACCGTCTCGCCTGCCAGACCCTCGTGAAAGACATGCCGGACACCATAGTGGTCGAACCGCTTCCCGCATTCCGGGTGATCAAGGATCTTGTTGTGGACATGGACGGCTTTTTCGGGAAAAATGAGCAGGTGATACCCTATCTGATCAACGATGAACCGCCCCCGGAGAGGGAGAGGCTCCAGAGCGCCGAGGACCAGCACAAGATACTCCAGTCCATAACCTGCATCCTCTGCGGATGCTGCACTTCCTCCTGCCCCGTATATTGGGCCGATAAGGACTATCTCGGGCCGGCCGGGATACTGAAGGCGGCGAGGTTTATACTGGATTCGCGGGACACCGCGACGGTGGAACGGCTGAAGAGCATCACGGGAGAGCAGGGCATCTGGAGATGCCACTCCATATATAACTGTGTCGAGGTCTGTCCCAAGGAGATAGATGTGACCGGCCACATTTCGAAGATGAAGCGGCTTGCGATAAGGAAGAAGCTTAAATCGTGAGGCCGATATTTTACGGAGGAGGACCCTATGGATTACCGGGCAGAGCGTGATTCCCTCGGCGAGGTGAAGGTCCCTTCAGAGATGCTTTACGGTCCGCAGACGCAGCGGGCTGTCGAGAATTTTCCGGTGAGCGGATTCCGTTTCCCCCGGGAATTCATCAACGCCCTCGGCCTGATCAAAGCGGCTGCCGCCGAGGTGAATGCGGAACTCGGTCTCATCGAAGACCGGAAGGCCTCGGCCATACGCCGGGCCGCCGAGGAGGTATCGGCAGGCATCTGGGACGGCCACTTCCCTGTGGATATATTCCAGACGGGGTCCGGCACGTCGACCAACATGAACGCCAACGAGGTCATAGCAAGGCGTGCGATGCAGCTGCTCGACGAACTGCATTCGTCTGCTCGTATCCATCCCAACGACGATGTGAACAAGGGACAGTCGTCAAATGACGTCATCCCTTCCGCGATCCATGTAAGCGCATATGTCCAGGTGAGGGAGTTCCTCCTGCCCGCTCTGGGGCATCTTGAGGCCGCTCTTCTTAAGAGGGCCGGGGAATTTCCCGGCGTTATCAAGACAGGAAGGACTCATCTGATGGACGCCCTTCCGGTGAGCATCGGCCAGGAAATAGGCGGCTGGGCGGCCCAGGTAAAACAGGGCGCCGAACGCGTCGGGTCATGCCTTCCGAGACTTGCAGCTCTTGCCCTGGGGGGTACCGCGGTTGGAACAGGGGTGAATACCCATGCCGAATTCGGCAGGAGGGTCGCTTCCAGGCTCTCGGAGAAAACAGGGATCTTTTTTACCGAAGCCGGGAACCATTTCGCCGCGCAGGCGTCCATGGATACGGCGGCTGAATTGAGCGGCCACCTGAAGTCCGCCGCCTCGGCACTCATGAAGATTTCGAACGACCTGAGACTGATGAACAGCGGTCCCTATGCCGGGTTCGGCGAGATCAGCCTGCCTGCCCTTCAGCCGGGATCGAGCATCATGCCTGGCAAGATAAACCCCGTAATCTGCGAGGCGGTGATAATGGCCTGCATCCAGGTCATGGCCAACGACGTCGCGGTGACTATCGGAAATGCCGGAGGGAATTTCGAGTTGAACGTTATGCTGCCCCTTATAGCCCATAACCTGCTGCAGTCGATCATGCTCCTCGGAAACGCTTCCCGTCTTCTGGCCGACAAGGCGGTATCCGGCTTCACAGTCAACAAAGAAAGAGTCGCCGGCGTTGTCGAACGAAACCCGATCCTCGTGACATCCCTGGCCCCCTTAATCGGATATGACAAAGCGGCGGAGATCGCAAAAAAGGCCTATGCTGAAGGAAGAAGAATCAGGGATGTGGCCGCTGAGATGACGGACCTCTCCGCGGAGGAACTCGACAGACTGCTCGATCCCAGTGGCATGACCGGGAGTGAGGGGTGATGAGGTACGAACTCCGGACGGGATCCTTTGCATGGCTGGTCCACAGGTTGACAGGCGTCGTGCTTACTCTCTACATCTTTCTGCATCTGTATGTTCTGGCCCACCTCAAGGACCCCGAGGGATACGCCGCCATCATGAAGACAATGCAGAGCCCCCTCGTCAGGCTAAGTGAGGCCGGCCTTCTCGCCCTTGTGATTGCCCATGCCTTAAACGGCTTCAGACTTACTCTGCTGGATCTTGGAATGCCGACCGGCCTGCAGAAGCGGGTTTTCTGGTCCGCCTTCGCCATCGGGGCCGCAATCACTGTATTGGGCGGCGTGTTTATCGTCGGGGGCGTCAGGTGAAATACGCGGCCGGATGGCTGTTTCAGAGGGTGACAGGGGCGTTTCTCCTGGCAGGCGTACTGTTTCATTTCTTTTTCATGCATTTCACAGGGCCGGAAAAGATAACCTACGACGTTGTAATCCAGAGACTTTCGAGCCCCTGGTGGAAGACATTCGATATCGTTTTCCTTTCAACCGCCATCTTTCATGGCTTCAACGGCCTCTGGGGCCTTGTGCTCGAATATATCCACGGTGAGAAATTGCGGGGGACCACACAGGTCCTTATACTCGTCTCAGCCGTTGTTCTCTTTGCAACGGGGATCTATATCGTCATGCTTTAGGATATCCTGCTCCGGGACGGCCAGGGATTTCCTGAGTCCGCTGATCAAATCGTCCGCCCCTCGCTCTCCTTGAGGGGCAAGCTGCCGGTATTTGACGAAAGCATCGAGGGCATTCTCCTTTTCATCAAGCATGGCAAGGACGAGGCCCAGATTAAAAAACAGGTTTGGAAATTCGGCTTCGATTTCTGCGGCTAACTCATAATGCATCCTGGCCAGTGGCAGGTTCTCTCCGTCGAAATAGAGATTTGCCAGATTGTAATGCGATTCGAAATGTCTTGGATCGCGCTCCAGTGACCTTGTGAAACAGTCGAAGGCCTTGGCCATCCTGCCCGCCTTAAACTCGATGATGCCCAGATTGCAGTAGGCGTCCGCTATCTGGTCACCTTCCAGGATCGCTTTCTGGTACAAATCTTCTGCCCGGCCGTCATCTCTCTCGTCCAGCAGAACGGCCTCTTCAAAACGGCCAATGCTTGTCCGAAGACGCAGTACCTCAGCCGATCTTTCAGCGAACAGGTTTAACTGGTCGGGGTTTTCCTTCCTGCGCCTTCTGGCCCGCTGGAACCCGAACTTCGATGGCTGTTTTGGATGGAATGGAACAATTTCACCCATGATCTATTTTACACCACCAACAGGCTTCTCTCCGTGCAACGCAGGGCAGACTTCTAACCCGCAGCCCTCGATTTCGCCTTTTCTTCCTTTGAAACAGCAGCTTTCTTCTTTCCCGTTGCCATTTCCATCGGCTTCTTCTGCAACTTTGCCTGCTCGATGCTCCGTTTCAGGGCCGTCATGATGTCCACCGCCGGCCTCTCCTCCTCTTCCACGGTGACGATCTCCTTGCCTGCTATCTTGGCCTCGATCATCGCCCTGAGGGCATCGTGATACCTGTCTGTCAGATCAAGCTTGTCTATCGTAGTGCTCATGGAAGCAACGAGGCTGCGCGCCAGCTTCAGCCCATCTTTGTCTGCCGGCTTTCCGTCAAGCTGGGGAATTTCCTTTACGTCTCTGATCTCCGCCGGCGACCGGAGTCTGTAAAGCACAACGGCATTCTCATAAGGCGCGATCATCACCACATCCTCCCTGTCATGCAATACGACCTTGCCGATTCCCACCTTGCCGGTCTCCCTTAGTGCGGCGGCCAGGAGGGAGTATGCCTGGACCGCAACATTGCCGTCAGGTCCCGCGTAGTAGGGGGTCTCATAAAGTGTGGGATGGACTTCCCCCGCGTCGATAAATCCCTCTATTTCGATTATCCTGGTACTCTTGAGGTTTATCTTTTCGAGGTCTTCCTTCTCCACGATCACGTACTGTTCAGGCTCATACTTGTATCCCTTGACAATATCCCCGGAGGGCACGACCTTATTGCACTTCTTGCATCGCTTATCGTAGCCGATCGGGCCGTGGTCATCCCTGTGAAGAATATGAAAGCTGATTGCCTGCGACGTATCCACCGCATTGTATACAAGGACAGGTATAGTGACAAGCGAGAAGCGGATATGACCTTTCCAGATTGCTCTCATGTTTCACCTCCGGGAAAAGTGAGTAGAACCTATCTCAAAATCCAATCTTATAATATCCGTATTTTTTGTCATTCCGGCTTGTCCGGAATCTTTCTTTGTTTTCGGAAGGATTCCCGACGCGCTTCACTTGCGGGAATGACAACTCTTTCAGTGAAGTGGCAAGTCTATAAACGGTCTATAATCACCATTATACCCCTTTTGAGTCCTTTTTTTTCAGTCTGTTCCCGGTTGAACTGCCAGGTCCGGGCGAAGCCGGAGAAAGACGGGTTCGCGAAGCCTCCCGTCTTTCGTCAGCGATGAGTATTGCACCTCGCATATCAGCTCCGGCTCGATCCAGACAGTCTGTGCATCGTCAACCGGCTTCTCACTGACAGGTCTCTTTACCCGCTTGATCCTCTTCAGATCACCGAACAGCTCATTCATCGAGCTTCCATCGAACCCGGTTCCTACTTTGCCGGCATATCGGAGGGCGTCGTTTTCGCGCAGCGCCAGATGCAGGGCGCCAAACAGCGACTCGCGGCCGCCTTTCCCTTTTGTATAGCCGACGATTACACACTCCATAGTATGCCGTTTCTTTATCTTCAGCCACTGTGGGCCGCGCATGCCGGGGAGATATACACTGTTTTTTTCTTTCGCCATGATTCCTTCAAGCCCCATCTTTACCGCGGCGTCGAACAGGTCGGCCCCCTCGGACACAGCCTCACTGAGCCGATATGGCGTATTTTTTTTGACGGCGTCCTCCATCCACGCACGGCGCCTGACCAGAGGTTCATTTACGATCGGGCGGCCATCGAGGTAGAGGCAGTCAAAGACATAGCAGACCGCAGGGTACCTGGCACGGGCACGCGAGATCGCGCCTTCGCCCGTCTGCTGCATCCGGTGTATGACGTTCTGGAACACGGGCTTTCCGGCGTCATCAAGACAGACAATCTCCGAATCGAATAATGCCGAAGTCGCCCTGAACGCCCGGTCGGCTATCAGGAGCTCCGGGAACTTGTCGGTTATGTCCAGCCTGCTCCGGCTGCGGATGCTTATTTTGCCTTCATTCAGGGCGACCATTGCACGAATACCGTCCCACTTCACTTCATAGAGATAGTCCCCGCTGTCAGGCGGTTCACCAGCTGACTGAGCAAGCATCGGCCCTATGGGATCTTGAAGCCAGTCGACCTGTGGCCTGTCAACGCGCTGAAGCAGCCATTCTTTGCCTTCCGCCATATGCATCATATACTCCGCGCTTATCCCGCCGCCCTCAAGTCTGAAGTGAAAGCCGTTCTTCTTCTCCCGGGTGATTTCATATTTTCCGCGGGCGAAGATCCAGATATCACCGCCGCCGTATTGTCCTTTCGGTATCGTACCCTCGAAGTTAATGTATTCCAGGGGATGGTCTTCGGTCCGGACGGCGAGGCGCATGATGCCCTGCCGGGGAGGGAGCCCCTTCGGAACTGCCCAGGACCTGAGCACTCCTGCGTGCTCAAGACGCAAGTCGTAATGCATACGGGTGGCGTGGTGCCTGTGTACGACGAACGCATCGCCTTCTCCGACAGCGATCACCGGAGGCGGTTCAGGCGTTTTCCCGAAGCGGCGCTTTCCTGCGTATTCGCCGAGCATCCCGGATGTCTTCTCCTTCAATGCCGCAACGGGTTTCCTCTTTTGCGACGCAAGCTTCCGCATCGTATGAAGGGCCGTGGCATATGCGGCCATTCCCTCCCATACGTCGCCGTGGCGTATTACGTAGTCCGGGACGTTCCGCAGGGTAAAGTCGGCTGCTCCCCCGATGTCCGCCAGTTTGTCCCATCCAAGCGGCATCGATACGGGAGCTCCGGGAAGACCCCTCACACTGTATGCCGATACAATGGTCTGATAAGTTCGGTTGCGATAGATGTCAAGCAGCACCTTCCCTTTGCGCGCATCTTTCTTTATGTGCAGGGTGGTCGACCGTTCGTGCGATCCGACGAATGCTTTGGCCACTTCCTTTACCGCCTCGAAGACTTTGTCGAAAGTCCACTTTGGTTCTATCGGGACGACGATATGAAGACCCTTCCCCCCCGTCGTCTTTACGAACGGACGATAGTCGAAGTCCTCGATGTGCTCCTTCATCTCAAGGGCAATTTCTGAAAGGTCCTCAAACCTGAAATTCGTCGGTGGGTCGAGGTCGAAAACAAAATAATCGGGTTTGTCGAAGTGGGGGCGACGGCAGTGCATCTGGTGAATCTCGATGGATGCCAGGTTTGCAAGCCAGACGAGCGAAGCCTCCTCCGTAGCCATCACATAGTCGATCTCTTCTCCCTTGCCTGACTCCCCCAGGACAACATGCTCTATCCATTCCGGAGCCCATTGGGGCCGGTTCTTCTGGAAAAACCGTTCGCCTTCAATGCCGTCGGGATAGCGCACCACCGAAAGCGGCCGTCCCTTCAGATGCGCAAGTACCGTCGGGGCGACCTTGAGATAATACTCGATCAGCTCCGCCTTCAGGATACGGTCGCCGGGGTAGAGGACCTTCTCCAGGTTCGAAAGCTCTATCTTCCGTCTGCCGACCTGAACTGTCTGAGATGTCCTTGACATTGATGGGGCTGCCCCTCTTGATTTTTTTTCCTTGTGTTTCGGTTATTCCCATCGGGCTCCGATTTCTTAATTATATCAGCCTATACCTTGCTTTCGAAGTCTTGCAGCTTCATCCGCATGCTCGTTCCCACCAGTGTTTGCCACCACCATATGCCAGCCTAAAATTATAATTTGACATGTCGAACCTAAAGTGATATAAGAAAGTTAAGAAGAGACAATCCCGACAAAGCCAAACCCTTCGTGAGAGGGGGACAGAAAGCGGCGGGTCTTTAAATAAGACGGCCGAGCTGCCGAAGGAAATATCCGGCAGTTCGGCCTTTTTTATTATGATTTGGGGGGATGGGCAGCAGTGCTCATCGATCATAACAGAAAACGCAGCCGTTTTGAATTCCTGAAAGGAATCACGCGGCATGCCTTCCATCAGAGGAGGACGCCCAGATGATTAACTATCGCAGGATCCCGGTTTGTCTCCTATTCGCCACGGCTTTGTTCTTCGCAGCGGCAGCATCTGCAAGAGTCTACAGTGTCATGTCGAAAGACAGGGTCCCCGGCCAGGTCGAGAGCAAGGCGCGGCTTCTCATGCAAGCCCTTGAGAACCAGGGCTTCGAAGTCAGCCGCGGCTATTTCAAACTTTACACGGTCCCCGATGATTGTGCTTATACCTGCTCTATCATGCATAGCTGTTACGCCAACAATCCCACCGCGCCGTATGTCACCCTTGCGCTGTCGCCGTGGCCTGAGGAATTCACGGACGACAAGAGCAACCTTTGGGGACCTTTGCCGGACGGTTATGAAGACATCTTCCGGTTCGATCCCCGCGATGCGATCGTCATTCTGGGCAAGCTGCCCCCTCCGGCCGCATATTTCAGCGTGCAGACGTACCTTTTCTCCCGGGAGGGGACGATTGACACCAGCGAAAACAATCGAACGTATCAGTCAATCGCCGAGAATATACCTGACCTTCTCCCTTTCTTGTTCGCTTATGTCCCTGGCGAGACTCCTGATGATACGCCGTTTCCACGCTTTCAGTCCTTTTCGATGCTGAGCAATCCCATCAACAATTGGTTATTGAAAGACAGTCGCATACGGCCTTTAACCAGATCAGGTATCTCATCATTACGCCGGACAAGTTAATGAATGACGCGGTCCGGAATGCGCTTGCAGGGATCTCGGTCAAAGAGGAAGATATCTTTACCGAGCCGATTCCCTCCGACATGAAAATCGGACTGGACAAGGCGTCGGATAGCTTTACCACCATTATTCGCAACTCCCAGCCCGTTGACGGCGGAAAGCCCGGCACCGCCTCGTATACCTGGAGAAACGATTTGCCGATAGTTGCGCTCCGCGTAAGGAACACGCGGTCCGATTACGTGCCTGAAAGGTATCCGCAGTTCGATTTGAACGATCTTGAAGAGAGAACGGGAGTCAGCGAACTTGGGCTCGGAGAGGATCTCGGCAGTCTGCTTTATGCGGTCAGCCAGAGACGGGGACAGTCTTGCGCCAATATTGATTGTTCTGACAGGTCAGAGAGGTTTCAGGACATGCAGACGCGCCCTATTTCCGTAGTCGGACCGCTTTGCAGGTCCGTAGAGGAGAACCGCCTTGGCGACAACTGGGACACAGCCTATCAAATCTACGGCCCCAGGCCCCTCGACAGCGGGCCGGAAATTCCTGAGAAGGAGAAAATGCCATGAAAGGGAAAATACTTCTATCCGTAATCATCTCCGCCGTGTTACTGATGGCACCGTGCGCGTTTGCCCAGCGTGCGGGACAAGACCCTGACTCCCTGGTCAAATTTCGAACTGCGCTCGAACATGACGGGTTTGACGTGACCCCGGGCGCTGTTGCGGCCTGGAACCCGACGGCGGAGTGGTGCGCCTACACCCCGGGAGTCGAAAGCGCCCTCTATTTCAACATTGAACCGTATCTTCAGGTGCAGGTCCCCCCGTCGGCGCTGGAATTGGATCAACTTAGTAATCAATTCCAACTGGATCCCCGGGAAGCCGTCGTTTTGATCGGCCTGACGCCTCCACCTGAAAAATACTTCAGCATTTCTCCCTATCTCTGGTCAAGGGTGTACCCCGACGGGAGCAGAAAGCAGGTTCTTGCCACCCTGGGAGACTCTGTGAATGTCGCCACGGTCAAAACCACAGGCCCAACGCCTTTCAATGCCCCCGTGGTGTTGATCTTCACCCCCGACCGGACAACGGAGGCCCGCGTTCGTGCCGCACTGCGACGGTCCGGCTACCCGGCTGCAACCATCAACGCTATCGTATTCCCGGCATCGATGATGCATCTCGGGCACGACGAAACCGCTGATCTGCTTATGATCGCAATACGCAATGCGATATGGACGGATCCGATCGCCGGCAGCGACTATGTCAACAATGCTCCACTCAGGGTCTTTCGCGTGACGCCGCGCACCGCGGCAACTGAGAATCCGTTCCCTGCACCACCTCTCCGCATCCGCGGAACGGGGCGGACCGAGATGGACCTCGCCAACAAGCTGGGCGAACTCCGCCGGGGCATTATCGCGGCCAATACCGGGATGGTTGCCGCCGATATCGAGACTATGCCGATGTGTTACGAAGGCTATGACCTGATCCAGCGCGGCGTCGAGATGTGCGGAGACAGCCGGGATGCGTTTTACGTCGGCGCCGGTATCCCCGAATACGATTTCATCAACCAGATCAGGCTGGCCGATGGTGAGTTCCTGATGGTTTACGGCGTCAACCACGTTGCCACCGGCAAGGCTACCTACATGAACACCAATATCTATGCCAGCGAAACGGCGAAGCTGACACTGGGCGCCATCAATGACGGGAAATTCGCGGGTACGGCTACTCCTTATCTCCCTCCCGGCGATCCGGATGCGAACCTGATGTACGCGTACAAGATTTCGCGGGACTGCGGGGAGCCCCCCGAACCCAACTGCCTGCAACTGTCGGTCCCCGAAAATTGCACGCGGCTGACGCTCGACGGCAACACTCTCCTGGGTGTCTTTACTCGCAGCTATCTTGAGCCCGAAACCAGGATCGGACCCGCGATGCCGGAGATGCTTTATGACCGCGTACTTAAATTTTCGCCGCGGCCGTGACCTATGAAGAAAGGCAGAGACAACTGCAGATCAGGCGAACCAAAGAAGAAAGAAGGGCTATTAAGGCAGGAAATACCGCTATTGTGTGTTTAAGAAGAGGAAGGGTTCTCTGTGGTTTGAATTTGACATTCTGTATCGACCGGGAAAGGAGACCGTGATGAAACTGACTTTGATGCGTCGCTGCTTTTGGATTGTTCTTCTGACGTTTATCATTATCAGCGGATCTGCCGCAGCTCAAGCGGCGGACTTACAGAAAGACGGTGGTGGCAAACAAGACCTCCCGGTTCAAACTGCTTTAGAAAAAAGTCGGATCAAGACAATAGGTATCATAGGCGGAGTCAGCTGGGCGTCATCCATAGAATACTACCGCCTGATGAACGAAATGGTCCGTGACAGACTGGGTGGGGTGAGCTCCGCTCAGATACTGATGTTCTCCATCGAGTTCGGTGAATTTTCCAAACAGGAGAGAATGGCCGATAAAGGCGACTGGACATTGATGACGCGAACCGTACTTGATGCCGCACAGCGGCTGAAACGAGGCGGCGCGGATTTCATTGTGATTGCTTCCAATACACTCAACTCACTTGCGGGCACCGTCCAACGGAAAGTGGGGCTTCCCGTTCTCCATATCGCCGACGCAACAGGAGAAGCAGTCCGAAAAAAAGGATTGCATACCGTGGCATTACTTGGAACAAAGTACACGATGGAGCAACCTTTTTATCGGGATCGTCTTAAGAAATACGGGATCAAGGTCGTAATACCCGACGAGAGAGAACGGGATTACATCAATGCCGTGATTTTCGATGAGTTGTGCGCTGACAGAGTAACAAAAGAGTCCAGGGATGGATTCAAGAAGATCATTGATCGGCTCCATAAAGAAGAAGGTGCGGAAGGCGTCATTTTAGGCTGCACGGAGATTCCATTGCTTATCAAGCAGGAGGATGTTTCCATACCGGTGTTCGACACAACGGCAATACATTCAGAGGCCGCAGTGGAATATTCACTGAAAAGGTAATGGCAGATCCATGGAACAGATGGCGCGGGTCCTCACGTTTACAGCGATTGGCTGACAAGGGGGTTCTTATTAACCAGTTTCGCTATCCCAGGATAGAAAGGAAGGAAACCATGAAGACGTCTACCTCGATCGGTATTCTTGGCTGCCTCATAGCTCTCGCGTTCCTGATAAATCCCGATATCGCCCGCGCCCAGAATTATAATTATCGAGGCTGTGCGTGGCCGCTCGAAATTTCGCCGGAAGGATCCGGTAACGTGCAGGGCCCTGACCGCGCTGCCCGCTATTGGATCATGCCCCTTGATACGCAATACGATACAATGACAATCAAGGGCACCTATCCCAATATCCGGTATTTTTCTTTCGTCGCTCACGAAACTATAGAGGACCCGTCGTCGCCTTCAGTTACTTTCAATACCGCAGGGCGTCTTTACGATGCCCAAATCGCCCCTGATCCGGGCAGCATCAACCCGTTCGTCTCGGGCGGTCGCAATGGCAAATATACCGTCGTAATCTCGCGCACCAACCCGAGTTCTGGGAATACAATCGGTGTTTCCTCTGACGACCTTGTTTGGGTACTCCTGCGGATGTACGTCGCGGATGCCGACCCATCTCTGAGCGGTCAAAGTCTGATGGGCGGGGTGCCGCTGCCTACCATAACACTCATGGATCGAACTGGTGTCAGCAAGCAGTTGGAGACCTGCTCACCGATCAATAAGTGGTTCGATGCGAGTGCCTTTGCCCAATTTCTCTTTCCACCGGACGTAGATGTGAGCGTGAATGAAGGCACGCCGTTCTCCGATCGGCTGTGGTTTGCGTCACCGTTAAACCCGCCGTCGGTCCTCTGGCCTAATCCGGACAATAAATACATGATGATGTGGCCGGGGAAGGAATACCAACCCGGGCGCATCATCGTCATACATGGCAAAGCTCCGGGCTTCCCCGACACCTTCGATGGCTCGCCGATCTGGGTGCCGTCGCGGGGCTTCCGGACCGTCGACATGCGGTATTGGGCCCTGTGTGAACAGGAATTGGCGCCGCCGCTTTCGCTGGTTGATTGCGTAACCGATCTGACAACTCGTCTTCAAGGCGGCTATTATACGATCGTCATATCGGACGATCGGCAGCGCCCGGACTGGTTGAGCCCCAATATCAACTGGTGGCCGTACGGCGATGAGCAGTATCCCAAGTTTGTGGTTGTACGAAACATGCTGCCTGCGCCCGATTTTCACCATGCTGTCCAGGATGTATGGAATTGGAAGAACGGAGCCTGCACGTTTGATTTCACGTTCCCGGACCTTCCAGAGCGAAGCGCTATCGACGAAAAGGGGCCGTGCGCCAAGCGACTGATGGGTGATTATTACCCGGATGCCGTCTGGTGCGATAAATCGACCTTTATGCACGGTGGCTGGCAGGCATGCATCAATGGACGATAACAGGGAGCAGACCGCTACAGAAGCGCAATGCACCAAATTCATTGCGCGCGGCGCCTGCCGGGCTTCGACATCCACAATCAGAGTGCATCCCACAGGAGGTGGAAGAATGAAACGGATTGGAAGTCTCGTACTCATGTCGCTCGTATTCCTGGCGATAGCCAATCTCAATTTCGCCAATGCCGGGGCTCAGAAGGCACCGCAACGAGCGACAGAAGTTGCCGGAAAAACAAATAGCAGCGCCCATAACTTTCCCAATGAACCTCAGGACTTTGTCGTCTGTACGGGGTGGCACGCCCTTTGTTCTGCATCCTTCGACTGCCAAATTAGCGGCGACAAGGCTTACTGCGACTGTATGAGGGTTAATGAGACCCATATTGTTGAAACAGATGCAATCCAGGATACTGCGGTCAAACGCATGACGGAGGTCAAATGCACTAATGTTCATCCTTGCGATGTGGATCAAGCTCCTGTTTGTAAGGCCATCAAGTACGGACAGTATGAAGTAGAAAATGTTAAGTATGATTGGGTATCAACTTATTCTTATCGTGGATGGTGCACTCTTTTGAGTCTGAAGTTTAAAGCTTGTGATCAAAAGGCGCCAGGCTATACCGGGGATTTATATTGGGCCATCTGCGACGCCGCTCCATGCACGGAAAACCAGAATCCATCCGATCCAAACAGGCCCTTGAGCTGTCAGTGTCTGGTGGTAAAGGATACTCCGTTTGTGGGAATCAATGACAGTTGCACGGGTGAGAATGGCGGGATAATGTCGAGCTTTCCGTTGGATGCGTGGGATTTCCAAAACGACACATACCCGGGTTATGTGCCCGGCTATGAATACGTACAGGGCGCATGTGCCCCGTTGAAATCTGATCCATTGAATGCGCCCCGCAGCGACAGCGAACCCCGGTAAAGCCCCCGGTTTCGCCGCGGCCTGATATATGGGGAAACGGCCATATGATCCAACACCTAAGAAGGAGGAAAAACCATGAAGGCAAAAATACTTTTATCCGTAACCATTGCCGCTTTGTCACTGATGGCACCGTGCGCGTTTGCTCAACCAGCAGGATGGGACACTAATGCGCTTGAACGCGACGGCTTTGATGTGACACCTGGCGTTGACGCTGCGGGCCTGCAAGCGGCCGACAGTCCGGCATGCGAGCCAGAGCCTGTTCCCGATCCATTTACCGAGGCGCTGATCGGCGACCTGACGCAGAGTGGGTTTCAGGTCAGCCAGGGCTGCCCAAAGCTATACACTCAGCAGGACTGTATTGACCACACCTACCCGAAGCTTAAGAACTGCTTTCAAGCCAACCCTGCAGCCCCATACGTGGTACCGGTCCTGAAGTTATGGCCGGACGAGTACATGGACCCGGCAGCGGTAAATGCGTTCGTTGAGACAGATCCCGGGTACACCGTCACATACCGGCTCGCCCCAAGGGAGGCGATCGTGATCTACGGAGAGATGCCGCCCCCGGGCCGATACATGGGGCTTCAAACATGGGTGTTCAGCGAGCACGGGAAGTGGTCGCCGAGGGACTATAATTTTTGGGCAAACATGCAGGATCTGGTCATCCCCCCACAGTACCTGTTCGACACGGTCCCGCCTGACGACACGAAGTCCCAGCGCGTTATCAGCCTCTCGGCACTCGGAGATGTCGTCAACAATGTCGTCATGCAACGGAAGTTGCATGAATTGGGTGAGGAGGATGATAACCCCTTTGGGAAGACCCTGTACTTCATCATCACCCCGAGCGGCTCGACGGACACCGCTATCCGCCTCGCTTTACAGGCGGAGGGGATTCCAGACGGCAAAATCTTCACCGAGCAAATCCCTCGCGAGGATGATTTCGGTCCCATCGGGCCGCTCGGAATGGGCAAGAATGCCATCGACTTCTTCACCGCGTTCCGTTACGCCGTCCCCGATGACAAGACAGACGCAGACACCTGGCGAGCGAATCCTCCGCTTACGGTGTTGCGCGTGCGTGCCCCTGACTCCCTGGGTCCCGTGGAACGCTACGGATTGCTGACCTTTGAACCGCGAACGGCCAACAGCGAGGCCTATCTGGCCGGAGACATGCAGGATCTGATCGCTGCGGTGTGCGACAGTGTCAGCAGTAATGCGGACCTCACAAGTGCAGATTGCGTACAGCCGCCGCCGGCATCATCCTTCATGGTGGACCTGGTGCGGGACTATGGGTGGACCGGGCCGTACTGCCGCGACATTGGCATGGACTGCCTGGGCGATCAGCAAGAGGCGGCCTACTTCTTCTCATCGCCCCGCCCGGCTGACTCCGGTCAGGTCTACGCGGTGGTGAGCACGCTTGCCACTGAAACCGGAAACGCCATCTATGTGGGCTTGTCTGCCAATGACGCCTCAATCATGGGGGGAGTCCCGGATGGGACCCTCCTTGACACAGAACTCAAGGGATCCGCGGATGCCTATGCGCCCGGGGACAATCCCGGCAAGTTCAGCAAGTTCTTCGTGCATTACTTTTCCACTGACTGTGCCGCACTCGTGGATGTATCCAGTGACTGTGAACTCGATCCCGATTCCGAAGGATCGAAGTGCTGCACTCAGATTAGCGGCATGTCTACGATAGGAGATCCAGCCCTGCAGGGGATGCTCATGATTTCCCTGCGCGACTACATCGCCAAGGGAACGGAGAGCGGTCCGGACTCCTCCCAACTCTTGACGCCGAGGATCCTTATGTTCACGCAGCAATAGCAGGCTCAGGCGTACATGCGGGGCACGTTGAGAGGGGGACTGCCAGGATGAAAGGGAAATGCATTTGATCGAGACAGAAAACGCAGGTACAAGAAAGTGGACGGGGAAATTCTCACGGCGAAGAAAATAATGAACGTGGTCATCCTTTCTGTTGCAGCCGATGCCTCTGTATCTGAGGCAGACGTGTGCAAACGTACGAGAGCAAACAAGGAGGAAGAGCCATGAAGGCGAAAATGCTGCTATCGGTGATCGTGTCTGCTTTGTTAATGACGGTACCGTCCGCGTTCGCTCAACGAGCGGTACAGGCCCCTGATGCACCCGCCGTGTTCCAAAAAGCGCTTGATCGATACGGATTTGATGTGACCCCGGGCGTCGTCGCCGCTGCAAGCAGCCCGGCATGCGAGGCAGAGCCTGATTCCGACCCGTTTACCGAGGCGCTCATCTCTGACCTCAGGGCAAACGGATTCCAGGTCAACCAGGGCTGCCCGAGGCTTTACACCATGGATGACTGTTACGAACGTACCTATCCGACGCTGAAGAACTGCTTCCTTGGCAACCCTGCAGCCCCGTATGTGCTGCCGGTCATGAAGTTGTGGCCGGACGAGTACGCGGACCCGGCAGCGATGAATTCGTTCGTCGAGACAGAACCCGGCTACAGCGTGACCTACCGGCTCGATCCGAGGGGGGCGATCGTGATATACGGCCAGATGCCGCCTCCGGGCCGGTACATGGGGGTGCAGACATGGGAATTCAGCCAGCACGGGAAGTGGACGCCAAGGGATTATGAGCAGTGGGCGACCACGCCGGATCTGGTCATCCCCCTGCAGTACCTGTTCGATACGATCCCGCCTGACGACCCGAAGTCCAAGCGCGTTATCAGCCTCTCGGCCCTCGGGGATGTCGTCAACAATGTCGTTATGCAACGGAAGTTGCATGCATCCGGTGAAGATGATAACCCCTTCGGGAAGACCATGTACTTCATCATCACCCCCAGCGCCTCGACGGACAACGCCATACGCCTCGCGCTACGGGCGCAGGGGGTTCCGGACAGCCACATTTTCACCGAGCAAATCCCCAGCAGGGATGATCTCGGTCCTATCGGGCCGATCGGAATGGGCAAAAATGCCATCGACTTCTGGACCGCGTTTCGGTACTCCGTTCCCGATCCCGGCTACGAGGACGATGCACAGAGCTGGCGAGAAAGTCCTCCGCTTACGGTGTTGCGCGTGCGCGCCCCTGACTCCGTGGGTCCGGTGAAGCGCTACGGATCGCTTACCTTTGAACCGAGAAGCGCTATCGATGAGGGCTACCTGGCGGACGACCTGCAAGACCTCGTCGATGCGGTGTGCGACGGTGTCGGCAGTAATTCGGACCTTTCGAGCACGGATTGTGTGCAGCCGCCGCCCACAACATCGTTCATGACGGATGTGGTGCTTGACTACGGATGGGTCGGGCCGTACTGCCGTAAAATCGACATGGACTGCCTGGGCGACCAGCAGGAGGCGATCTACTACATCACCTCTCCCCGGCCGACCGGCTCCGGTCAGGTCTACGCGGTGGTAAGCACACTTGCCACTGAAACCGGAAACGCCACCTATGTTGGCTTGTCGGCCAATGACGCCTCGATCATGGGAGGCGTCCAGGACGGGACCGTCATAGACACGGACCTCAAAGGATCCGCAGACGCCTATGCGCCGGCGGGCAATCCCGGCAAGTTCGGCAAGTTCTTCGTGCATTACTTCAGCACTGACTGTGCCGCACTCGTGGACGTAACCGGTGACTGTGAACTCTATCCCGAATCCCGCGGGTCGAAGTGCTGCACTGAAATCAGCGGCTTGTCCACACAGGGAGACCCGGCCCTGCAGGGCATGATCACGATTTCTCTTCGCGATTACATCGCCCCCGGCACCCAGCGCGGCCCTGATTCCAATAAAGTGCTGAGGCCGCGGGTCCTCACATTCACGCAGCCATAGCCGGTTTCTACGAACGAGTAGGGACACTTTGAGAGGAGGACTATGAAGATGAAAAGGAAGGTTATCAAGAAAGCTTCCATATCGGTCTTGATTTGCGTTTTATTGGCCATGATCCCTGCAGCGGCATTTTCCTGGAACCAGGCCACCCATGCCTATATTGCCGACAGGGTGGGTGCGCGCGTGGGCCATGACGATCTGAACGAGATGTGGGGAAGCACCGCGCCGGATCTGTTCAACTTTGTCTTCGATCCGACTCTTTGCCCCGGCTGGATAGCAGATCAGACCCAGGGAACGTATTCCGATACTTTCCTGAAAGTCTGGAATGCCGCGGGCACAAACGCCGAAGACGCATTTGCCTATGGGTTCGTCAGCCACAATGAACAATGGGGAGCCGATCACATCGCCCATGAAACCAGCCTCACATTGGGGCAAGACGAGGGATATATCATCGCGAAGTTGACGATACTCCTGAACACTCCGTACCCGGCCGATCCTCAGCAGACATTTGGTAACGTATTCGCCGATCTGGGGATGAGCCCGTATGAGGGGGAAATGATCGCCCATTTGATCACGGAATATGCAGTAGACATCATGCTCAGGAACGATGCGGATCCCTTGCTCGGACGGAAGCTGGCAACGGCGGCCCACGCAAGAAGCAAGGACTTCCCCGGGCTGCTCATAAAGGCCTTTGGATCGGATTATGCTGATTACTGTTTCGGCGGCGACACATCGACAGCAGCGAACGTATTAATCGCTATCGAGGAAGGGCACAGAAAGGAAATGATCTTTTTGGGACGGGCAATCTCCCAGCCGGAACCGGTTGCCGTGCAACTGCTTGCCGAACGGGTCGTATCGATCCTGCCTGAATTCATAGGCGGCCCGCTTCCTGTTTCTGATGCAGAAGCTGTTGAGATAGCAGAGTCAGCGATTTATAACGCCATGACCATTTGTGATGATTACATGGCAGAGATAGATGCCACCATTGAGTACGTGGACAAGAACCTCAAGGATCATGGGATTACTTATTCAATACATGGAAATCCCAAAGGGGGGCCGCGAAGTAAATGAGACAGGTGAGATCGCGGAGTGCTCATTTGATCGAAACAGAAAACGCAGGCAGCAGAGAAAGGATGGGAATTCTCATGGCCAGGAAAATAATGAACGTGCTCATTGTTGCCGTTCTGGCGGTCGGTCTTTGGTTGACCGTCCTGTCGCCGTCAGGCGCCGCCCAGGTGCCGACGCAACCGGATCCCTGCATGTATGCCTTCGAGTGGATCCATACATTCCGGTTTCCCCTGCAGGCCGATCCGCGTGCAGCGTACTCATACGTCGTCGTGCCGAAACTTCCCGGCCAGGGGATACCGGTGGGCTTCCTTATCGATGCGGATTTTCCTTACGCGGCCTGGTTTTCATGGACAATCTACGGTGAAAATGCGCTGGCGGTATCTCTCCTGAGCGACAAGAACATCATCCCGGATGAGGGGAGCACCAATCCGTTCGTTGACGGCAACCCCGTATTCGCCACCGACCGGCACTATCGCCTACTGTTACTCCCGGCGGACATTCCGCCCGGCAGGACCATCGGGCCTTCGCTTGCCGACATCCCGTATGAAAACCTGCGCATGATTCACTTTGAAGACTCGCCTACCGCGATCGCCTATCGCGTCTATCAGGCATTTTCGGGATACAACCAGGGCGGGTCCGGCGGACAGACGAATACTCCGTTTCCGTCGGTGTACGCCGTCAACTACGAGACCGGTAAAACGCTCGACTGCACCAAGTATGACGTGGTGCCACCGTCGATCGGTCACCTGCCGACCGATACTCCGGATGTGTACAACATCTACGGGAGAACGTCAGCCGGGATGGCGCCGGGACAGGATCTGCGCGCGCTGGCGCACGGCATACGCCTCCTCCGCATCCCGGAGGTTGATGAACTCCAGTCCAAGGCCGGCTGGCAGTATGCGCCCGAGATCGACCCTGAGCTGGTGACCTTCACTCGGCCTCCGCTCGCGCCGGGCGCCGATGTGTCCTCGATTCCGACCCCGGACTACTGCTCAGGATACCTTGGTGCCCGTGTCGACCCGCTGCGGATAGCGCTCATCCGGCTTCCGCACGTTGCGTCGTTTTTCGACACTGCTTTACTGGACCCGGAAACGACGTTCCCGGGCGATGTCGAGGCCGCCTACATCTCGCTGACTATGTACGGTGCAGCGGTGAACACCTACGAACCGGGTGAGCCGGACAGCGCCAGCATCGCCGACACGGAGTTTCAGCCCGACGAAACCGGGGGATCGACGATAGTGGTCTGGCCCCGACATCTCCCGGTCCACGAGCGCGGGCAGCTCTTCGCCTACGCGCGGGCACAGGGGTGGATACTCATCCGCGGCGGGCGCGTTGGGCTGCTCACCACGGCGAACCTGCTTTTGCGGATCAAGCGCGCCAACGACGATTACTACGGCGCATACAAGAATGTGCCCTGCTATTTCGATGGCACTCCCGGTGCGCTCTGGTCGGAGATCGAAAACGCGGCCGATCCTTATCCCCCCACGTATTATGTCGCGAGCTTTCAGAACCTCGGCAATGCAGCCCCGCAGGGAGTGCATTGCAACGGCGTGGCAGATGTGCTGAACGGATCGTGCCTGAAGCGCCTCGAAGACTACATTGAGGAGATGGGCGGGAAGTACTTCAATCCCGGCCACGTCCCTCCGCCTTAGCCGGCGGGTTTTTATGTGCTTGTTGCCTTGATGGAAAAGGAGGAGCCATGTCTCTCATCAGAAAAGCAATCAACAGGGGCATAACCCGGCGGGCATTCCTTCAGGGGGCGGGAGCCCTGACCGCGGCCCCGCTTCTGGCGGGGTTCGGCAGCAATGCACTGGCGTCGCGCTCCCCCACGGTGCAGCACGCCGCGGACTATCACACCAGACTTGTACTCCTGGGTACGGCGGGAGGTCCCGTGTGGTATCCGGAATCGAACCGTGTGAGTACCTCAACGGCGCTGGTCGTCGGAGACACTATTTACTTTATCGACCTTGGTCACGGCGCGACCCAGAGAATGGTGATGGCCTTCAACTCGGCTTTTTTTGTGAACACGGCAGGGGGCAAGGTCGAGGAAACTCAGTCGAAATTTCTCAAGAATGCCGACGCCCTGTTCTTTACCCATCTTCACATGGACCATACCGCCGATTATCCGGCACTCCTTCTCATCGGCTATAACGCAGGCCTCGGTATCAGGAGGCCGCTAAAGGTGTTCGGGCCCGGCGACCGCGGACAGCTGGAGGAAAACAAAACGGGATACAAAGGAATGATCGTCGAAACACCCGGCGGCTCTGAAACGCCCGGGACGAAAGAGATGACAAACCTTCTCTTGCAGGCCTTCGCACAGACGGTCAATGACTTTACCCTGGATAATGGCTGGATCGATTTCACGACCCTCGTCGAACCCCGCGATATCGGCTGGACAGAAGGAAGCGATATCCTGATACCGCTTCCGCGGAGCGGTTCTCCGGACTCGACCGGGCAGTGCAACCCTTTTTTTATAGACCCGAACACGACCCCCTGTCCGCCCATGGAGCCCTTCAAGGTCTACGATAACCCCGACAATGGCGTCAGCGTCCTGGCTACGCTGGTCGACCATCATCAGGTCTTTCCGTCCTTTGCGTACCGTTTTGACACTCCCGATGGTTCTGTCGTGATCTCGGGCGATACGGGAGCCAATACCTGCGGCAATCTGAAGAGACTGGCGCAGGGTGCCAATATCCTGGTGCATGAGGTAATCGACGAGGAGTGGATAAGCATTTTTGCAAAAACCGGTGTTCCCCCGGCTCTCATCGAGCATCTAAAAGCGGTGCACACCGGAATAAGCGAGGTCGGCGCTGTAGCCGAGGATTGCGGGGTCGAAACGCTGGTGCTAAACCATATCATCCCGGGCAGTGCTCCGGTCGGGCATCTGGTGAGGGCGAAACAGAACTTTTCAGGGGAGATGATCATCGGCGAGGATCTCATGCAGATCGGTGTCGGGAAGGTCAGCAGCGGGAAATCAGGCATGGTATGAACAGTCCCCGCCATGAGGAATGAAGCACTGATCAGAAAGGAGAGAGCCATGGAGCTCAAGCGTTATGTCATTTTAATATGGGTGGCGGTCCTGGTCCCCACGATGGCGTTTGCCGGGGAACTCACCCCGGGCAAGTCGTATTTGGCGCCCGGCAGATCGCCGGAGCTCACAGCTTACGCCCTGGACGCAAACGCCTCCGGCGTGATGCAGAAGATCAACAATATCGTCAATCTTACAGTGGTATCAAGAGACGCCAATGACCTGAAGGCGGAGTACCGGGCGGGATTCGTGCAGGGCAAACTGCAGGGTAAAACCATTTTGTCGGCCAGGGATAATTCCTGGGATAATGCCTACCTCACCAATCCTTCTCATACTTTTCCCAAACAATACGGTCCGACTCAGGCAGAACTGGATGAAGCCGCCGTTCTGCTGAATGCCAACTACGATGCCTTTCTTGAGTACCTCTCAGATCCGACCACCGACGCCCTCGTGGCCCATCGTCTGAAGAGGCTGCTTTTCAGGATGCTCGGGATCTACCATGGGGTGATCCTCGATCAACCGGCCGACCTCGATTTTTCCGGAGATTGGCTGCCTGACAGCAACTACTTTCAGGCATCGGAACTCACCCTCGGATATGAGACCGAAGGCCTCACCTTCATGGACGTCTATTTCGTCAATGCCTTCTGCGACCTCCTGGATGTAATCTCCTTTCTGGATCTGCCTCCGGGGGCGACAAGGCCCGGCGACTATCCCGACAAGTGTTCCGCCTTTCTGAAGCGCATCAGAGGCGAGGTTATCCTGACGCACAACACCTGGTCGGGATTTCTTTCACAGTCGATGACGCAGACACTTGTAGTCAATGACGACATGATCACGTTTAACGCTGCTTACCCCGGCCTGATCGGCTCGAATACCGACTTCGGCTATAACAACAGGGGGATTATGTTCAATGAGACAACTCACCGGATGTCCTATAGCGAGGTCAAGCCCCTTGGCCTCTGGGTCTTCTGGCGGGCGGCCCTGGCCGAACAATTTTCGGGTTCCATTAGTGATTTCTTCGACGCCATCTCCCTCGATAACACCGGCACGTATCTGAATGGCTACATGCTGGTCGATGCAAATACCAATGAAACAGGGCTTGTCGAGATGTCCTATCGCTGCTTCATCTACTATCGTTCGACCGGCGGCGAGTATACTGTCACGAGCGAATCGCTGGACGGCGCTTCCTGTTCGACGGATTACGACGACGAAATGGTCACTCCCGATTACCTGATGGGAATCAACTACCCGGCCTCACTGCAGGTGAGAAGCGATCTTCAGTCCGACGACAACCGTCCGGAAAGACGGGTGCAGTTCAGAAAGCTGCTGCCCAACGTCAGCAGCGTTCAGACCGCGAAGAATGTCATCACCTACACCGATCCGAACAATCCTCTGTCGATCTTTGGCCGCTGGGACCTCGGCTACGGTGTGACCGACTCTCAGAAGCAGATCCCGGACGGGGCGCTTGATTCAAAGGTGGGTACTACCGCTATGGTCCGTTCCTTCATGGGGTTGTCCGGCATCCTCGACGCCGGGTCTCCGGATACCGGCTTCTGGATGCTCTATGGCACCCCTCATGTGAAAGGCAAGCCCTTTATCTGGAGCGAATCGTTGTGGGACTGGCAGCCGTTGCGCGACGTACCGGACAGGCTGGACGGCAAATTTACGCTTATGCCTTTGTATCTGAGGTGAACGTGAGCACATTTATTAAACCATAGAAGGAGGAAAAGCCATGAAGGCAAAAATACTGCTATCGGTGATCGTGTCTGCCGTGTTACTGATGGCACCGTGCGCGTTCGCCCAACAAGCGGGCCAGGACGATAACGCCCCGGCCAGGTTCCAAAATACGCCCGATCGTGAAGGATGTGATATAATCCCGGGCGGCGTCGCCGTTGCGGAGGGCCGGCACCCGGCCGGCAGCCAGGCAAGCGCGGTGGAGCCTGTTTTCGACCCGTTCACCGAGGCGCTGGTCCGTGACCTCACGGCGCGCGGGTTTCAGGTCAACCCGGGTTACCCGATACTGTACGAGGAGGACGCCTGTGCGAAATACACATACACTGCGCTGCAGTCTTGCTTCGGCAACAACCCCGTGTCCCCGTACGTGATACCGTTGGTGAAGGCATGGCCGAATGAATACGTCGGGCCGACACCGGTGAACACGTTCGGTGAGGTGCAGCCAGGCTACATCCCGACCTACCGGCTCGACCGGCGGGACGCGGTCGTCATCTACGGTCAGATGCCGCCCCCGGGAAAGTATATGAGCTTGGTGACATACGAGTGGAGCCGGCACGGGCGCTGGAAGGCGAAGGATTACAACCAATGGGCGAACACGCCAAACCACCCCCCCATGCGATACGTTTTCAGCACGATCCCGCCTGACGACCCCAAGTCGGGGCGGATCTGGACCTTCTCGACGTTGGGGGAGAGCGTCGACAACGTGGCTATGCAGCAGAAGTCCGGTAAGGACCCGTTCGGCAAGGACCGATACTTCATCATCACCCCCAGTGCCATGACGGACCAGGCGGTGCGCCGCGTGCTGCAGGCCCAGGGGGTTCCCGACGACGACATCTTCACCGAGGAGATCCCCTCCAGGGATGATCTCGGCCCGATCGGGCCGCTCGGGATGGGCGAGAACGCCATCGACTTTTGGACCCTGTTCAAGTACGCCATCCCCGACGACCAGGACGCAGCACAGCAATGGTGGGATAGCTTTAAAGGAGACAATCCTATGCTGAAGGTAATGCGGGTGCGTGCCCCGTCCTCCCTGGGCCCGGTGCAGCGCTACGACCTCCTGACCTATGACGAGCGCACGGCAATCAGCGAGGCCTACCTGGCAGATGACCTGCAGAACCTGGTCAATGCGGTGTGCGACCGTGTTGGAAGCACCATGGACCTTTACAGCGCCGACTGCACTGAGCCGCCGCCAGCCTCGTCGTTCATGGCGGACCCGCTGCTGGACTTCGGGTGGGCCGGGCCGTATTGCCGCAAGGTCAACATGTGGTGTGGCGACCAGCCTGACGCCGGCCTCTTCTTCACCGGACCACTCCCGCTCGATGGCGAGCAGGTCTATGCGGTGGTTGCCACCCTGGCCACCGAGACTGGGAACGCCACCTATGTAGGCCTGTCGGTCAATGACGCTTCGACGTATCTCTCACCTGGGGGTGTCACGGGCATCGCCCTGAAGGGCTCTGCGGATGGCTACGCGGGCACCGTGAACAACACCGACAAGTTTTTCGTGCACTACTTCACCCGCGACTGCACCAGGCTCGAAGAAGCGCACCTGTTGTGGGACAGACCGCAGGACTGCACCGAGATCACCGAGGATATGGTGCCGAAGAAGGGCGACACCAATGCCATAGGAGACCCAACCCTGTTCGGCATGTTCTGGCCCGGGATTCGCGACTACATCGCCCCGGGAACCGCACGCGGCCCGGACACCGCCAAACTGCTGACACCGAGGATCCTTATGTTCACACAGCCGTAGCGGTTCTTGCGTACATGGTAATAGGAGATCCATGGAATAGATGGCGCGGGAAAAACGGAACATGAAAACCCGTCCCCTGGCAGCAGTGCCCCGACTTCAAGTGCGTTCTGCTTTCGCTGGAAGTGCCGGGCGGAAACCGGGAGTCTGAAAGAGGAGTGTCGCCATGACCAAAAGGAGGGGATGATTATGACCAGGGCAATGTCAAAATCCGGATGTTTTCTTGTGCCGGCTGCTATTCTGGGCGCATTTGCATTGGCTCCTTCGGGTCGCTCATATCGCCTCAACCCGATCGACAGGCAGAGGGGGCTGTGAAATCAGTGTGATACGAGTGGGAATCGATACATGAAAAGTCAATGGTCAGGTCTGCCCTATGCACGCTGCCTTAATCAGCGAAGAGTGTAGACCCGGCCCTGAAGACAAAATTACTTCAGAGGCTCCAATCCGCAATTTCCAGGCCCTTGACCCGTTTAAACTCTTTCGTATTGTTGGTGACAAGGATCGCCCCGAGCGCAAGGGCATGTGCTGCGATAAGCATATCCATAGAGCCGATGGGTTCCCCTGCGCTTTTAAGGCCGGCCCTGACGGTGCCATATTCTTCAGCCGCCTTTTCATCGAAGTCGGCGATTTCAAGTGGGAGGGCGAACTCGTCAAGGGCGTGGCGGTTCCTCTCGGCATGGCGGCTTTTCGACACACCATAGCGAAGTTCCGCAAGGGTGATGGAGGAAATGCCTATATCGCCGACAGAATGAGATTTAAAATGATCGAGGACCTTCTCCGGCTTCTGTTTGATCAGATAGATGCAAATATTGGTGTCCAGAAGGTACTTCATCAGAAGTCTTCCCGCTTTTGCAGCTTCGGTTGTTTCCTCTCCGCCATGAAATCGTCCGAGAATTTATAGAGGCTCTCGATAAGCGTGGCCCAGGAATTCCTGGCCGGTATGAGCACCACTGCGTTCCCCGATTTCTTTACGAATACATGATCATCCTCGAAGCGAAATTCCTTAGGCAGGCGGACAGCCTGGCTTTGTCCGTTCCGGAAAAGCTTTGCAGTCTTCATGGCTCACCTCCACATAGTCTATACTACTAATATATACTGTCCCGGTTTGGATTGCAAGGCCCTTCCCCCAGATGACGAAGGCGTCAGCCAGGCCGGGCTCTTTCGACGTGGTTGCGTTCGCCGATGCGCAGGGGTGAAGGGTGAATTTGAAGAGCGAAGGTGTCTAGGGACGGGAATTAATATCTGCTCCGTTCAGGGATATCTCACTCTGCACTCCCGGCCGGTCCGGAAAACCTGTTTAAATGTGTGGATGCGACCCCATTACCTTCGAAGACTAAATAGTCAGGTTTGTCGAAGTGGGGTGACCGGCAGTGCATCTCTTCGCTGTCGAGGTCCTGTTCGGACGTCGATGAAGAATGGCTCTCGTCCCGAACGTCAGCCGCCGCCGTGAGTGGGAAGAGAATCGCGCAGAAGAGCCAGTGCCTGCTTTTCTATTTTTTTGCAAGTACTTTGCGCATTATCCGTCCGAGCTCTATACTGCTGAAAGGTTTGGCAATTACTTCACAGAAGCCGTATTCCCTGTAATGTGCCATGATGGGGTCCTGGGAGTATCCGCTCGATACAACCGCCTTAATCTCAGGGTCCACTTTGCGGAGCTTCTGTATAGCCTCTTTTCCCCCCATTCCCCCGGGAACAGTCAGATCCATGATTACGGCATCAAAGGGGCGGGACGAGGTCATGGCCATCTTGTACAGCCTTATTGCTTCCGTACCGTCGGATGCAAACTCAACCTCGTATCCCATTCCTTTCAAAATCTCCCCAGAGACCTTCCTTACGATTTCTTCGTCGTCCATTAGCAGGACCCTGCCCTTGCCAGGAATATGATCTTCTCCCTTCAACTCCTTCCTGACAACCTTTTCTGTCGAGGCAGGGAGATAAATTATAAAGGTCGATCCGACTCCAGGCCGGGATTCCACGGTGATGTTGCCGTTATGGTTTCTGATGACTGAGTGCACAATTGAAAGCCCGAGCCCGCTGCCCTTCTGCTTTGTTGTAAAATAAGGGTCAAAAATTCTCTGCAGATGTTCCTCGGATATGCCCGTGCCATGATCCCGGACGCAGATCTTTACATACTTCCCCTCGGGCAGAGGCATACCTTCAGCCGATCGTATGTCGACATTCTGCGCATCGATTCCTATCGTGCCGCCTTCCGGCGTTGCCTGGCAGGCGTTAATGACAAGATTATTGAAGACCTGTCCCATCTGTCCCGCATCGACATCAACAGGCAGGAGATCTTCTGCAAAGCTGAAGTCGCATCTGACGTTGCCGCCTCTCATCGCAAAGCCTGCAGAATCTCTGATCAACTGCTCCAGTGAAACAGTGCTTTTAACAGGGGCTCCTCCTTTTGCAAAAGTGAGCAGCTGCTTGGTAAGTTCTCTGGCATGATAGGACGCCCTCTCTGCTTCCTGCAGCCGCCTGAACTGAGGCACGCTTGGGTTCATGTCCATCCTTGCAAGTGAAATGTTCCCCAGAATGGCTGTGAGGATTATGGTGAAGTCAGGGGCAATCCCCCCGGCAAGGATTCCGAGGGATTCCAGCTTCTGGGTCTTCAGCAGATCCTCTTCTGCCAGCTTGCGGCCGGTGATATCCCTCAGAACGGTCACTCTCACTTTTCTGTTCCGTCTCATAAAGTGCCGCGCTCTCGACTCTACTACTATGATGGAGCCATCCTTGTGCAGAAGCCTGTTCTCATAGGGGGGCTCATAGCCTATGCTCTGATTGTGACGGACAAGCTCCCTGTCCTCCGGGGCAATTATGTTCATCACGGGAGTTCCCTTGAGCTCATCCAGACTATATCCGACCATGTCGCACATCTGTCTGTTTGCGTCCATGAAGATGCCGCCTTCCGTAACGGCGATTGCCTCAAAGGCAGCTTCGGCAAGCGTACGGAACCTCTCTTCGCTCAGCCGCAGTTCCTCTACAGCCTCCTTGAGCTCAGTCACGTCCCTGCCGGATGACTGGTATTCGACAAGACATCCCATGTTGTCGAAGATCGCGTGATGGGTCCACCGATGCCATGCCACCCGGCCGTCCGGCAGGACCACACGTGCCTCCGCGACCATGACCGGAGCCTCCCGGCGGAGTGCTTCGATCTTCCCGATGAAAGATTCCCGGTCATCGGCATGCATGAAAGGATAATAGGACTTTCCGATCAGGTCCTCACGCCGAAGGCCGATATACCGGCAGAGGGTGTCGTTGACAAAGGTGAGTATCCCGCCGGGCAGATATCGGACAACGAACTCAGCCTGGCTCTCTACGATAGCCTTGTATCGCTCCTCGCTTTCCCTGAGCGCTTCCTCAATTTTTTTGCGTTGCGTGATGTCTGTCTGCAGCGAGAGGTAGACTTCCCCGTATTCCGGGTGATGCAGCATCGATATGGAGGAATGGCCCCAGAAAGTGGTCCCGTCCTTCCTGATGTTGTATACTTCGCCGCGCCATGTCCCGGTCTCCTTCAGTGCCTTCTCGATCTGACCCGCCGTAGCTGCAGGGTCCCCACCGGTCGAGGCGTTGATAAAAGAGACGTGTTCCCCGTTCATCTCGCCGTGATTATACCCGAACATCTCCTCCATCTTTGGATTGGCATAAACAATCCTCAGGTCATTCTTGCTCACGAGGTAGATGCCTTCGCAGATGTTTCCGGTGATTTCGCTCTGCAGGCGCATCGCATTTTCCATACGCCTGCGCTCTGTTATGTCACGCACTACAGCCACCAGATACTCTCTTGTGTTCATCACCACATGGCTTATGTTCGCTTCAACCGGGAATGCGGCACCGTTTTTTCGTTTATGTGAGCCTTCGAATATGAGGGAACCCTTCTGCCGCAATTCATTTGCATGCGTCTGCCACAAGGACTTGTCGGCCAAGGTTGTTTCAATGTCCATAACGCCCATTTTAAGTAGTTCCCCGCGATTATATCCCAAACTCACGCATGCCTTATCATTCACCAGGATAAAGCGTCCGGTAGGAGGATCGACAACGTAGATGGCGTCATTTGATTTGTTGATCAGCTCCGTGAAAAGTTCCGGATCAGTCTCAAACCCGCTTTTGTTTGTCGTCATTTCATCAGAATCCATAATGACCGCTCCATAACTATAAATCTACAGGATTTTGACATGTTTGAAAAGCAAAGTATCTGGCAGGCAATCGTTTGCCCCGACTTCCGATTTGTTTTGATTTGCATGCAATGTCGAATGCCGATAACATTCAATGTCGAGATGGGAAAGCCCGCAGGGTGTAGTAAACGTCAGAAAATGTTTCTCCGGCTCGCCGCCCTGAGAGTAATGGCAGAGAAACGGATCGGGGCATAACCACGTGAGAGGCCGGCAGAAAGGCACCTCCGCAAGTACCTTCACCTTTAAGGCATCATTGTCCCGTATTTCGCTTTGCAGTAAGGGCATAAAGCGCCGTGCTGATAAGCCAGCCCGCGGTCACGGCCACGGTGATGAACATTATACCTGATGCCATCACGCCCATCGCCATCGAGGCCGCTACGATCCACCTCGAAAATATTCCCGAGGTTACATGGTGTCCGAGGAGGATGCCGGCGACATCGAGCCCAATGGACCTGCCCGGGTAAGACCCGGGAAACAGACCGAATATCAGAAAAAGCACCGTTCCGCACCCTGCAAGCATATACGTAATCCTTTTTAAGAATCCCGTCTCTGTCATCGTAGTGTCCTCCTTCTCTTTTCTGGTCGATACAACTCGCACTATCCATGCCAGATCTAACATGCTGATTCCAAATGATTGTTATCCGGACAGCCATCGCATCGGCGCGAATCTCTTCGCAGGATTGCAAAGAGGAAGGTGGAATTTTGATATGGGTGCGTACGCTCAGGATCCGCTCAACGGAAGCTATAAAAAGATAGGGAGACAGAAGGACTGCTCACGGGAACTCGCAGGACCCCCGAACTTCTGCGTACAGCGGCTGGAGATCATTATTCATATCACGTTGCGTGAGGAGATATCTTGTGATAGAAGTAACTTATGAATAAGTTCGTGGAAGATAGTGCCCTA
>JBJKPM010000008.1:0-14319 GCA_046706325.1 Desulfocapsaceae bacterium
ATGTCGGCATCAGGCAGGGCATCAGTGCCATCCTGCAGGCAGGCGGATCCTTACGGGATTTCGAGACCATCCAGGCCTGCAACGAGGCGGATCCGCAGGTAGCCATGATGTATACCGGACAGCGGTCTTTCAAACATTGATAATCCTGTATTTCTAAAGATACCTGCATTCAGTGCAGGTTTTCTAACAGAAATCAAAAAGTTATAATGAGTTTAAATGCTCAGTGATCATTCCGGCAAGCCTGTCGAGTTTATCAAGTGCGTGAGGACGCTGCAGCGAAAAAAAGGGGATAGCCTTAACAAATCCTGAGGCCCGGTTAAACCGTTCTTTTGTATCGGCGGGATATTGGCTTTTCGGAACAAGCCCGTATTCATGTTTGACCAGGTTGAGAAGAGCTTCCGACTCCGTCATTCTTTTGATCGAGAAATCCTCCCCCCATTGGAGAATATACGCGCAGGTTAAATCGCCCTGAAGATCTCCAGCAAAATTGTCTGCCAAGAGATTGTATCTCATTTTATCTTCTGAACGCCCCAGTCCATTCAACAGATCTTTCTGGAGATCAAAACGGGAGATAAGTTCATTTCCCACCTTCATCCATGGATACCCGGGAAGGACTTCCCGGGTAGGAAAAAATGATGCGTCGATGGCCACAACGTCATCGCTGACGAGTTTATGACCTGTCCGAATTAAGGATAAGACAGTTGTGGATTTTCCCGAACCACTGACACCGAGGAAACAGGCAATCTTGCCATTGATCTCAACAGCGCTGGCATGAAGAACAAGGAACCCCCTCTGGAGAAGAATAATCCCCATTGGGGTGCCGATAAGCGTATTAGCGAGGAGATCGGAATCGTAACCCTCAACAACAGGAGAGACAGCTATCTCACAGCCTCGCCTGATAGTAAAAAGCGCCAAATTACGATAATGAAAAAGCGCCTCCTTGGGACCTACCGCGAAAAAAAAATCAACCCCCGTCGCCTCCTCCAAGGGTTGATAGTTTTCTCCATATCTGATAACCACATCCGGCTGAAAATAATTACATTGAACAAGTGGTAAGGCGAACGCCGACTGAACCCGAAGCTTATATAGAAAATACGAATTCACCACCTAAAATTACTGGATAGAAAACCACTTATGGATTGCCGACAGATGATGGTTTCTGGTGTTCGTACCCGACATCTCCACTCCCATAGACCTGTGATCCCTGGGTAATAACCCGCATATCTCCGAAAACAGTCAGTTTGGGTTGAATCCACTTTTTGCAGTTATTTTCAGATTTCGACACTACGTCTTTTTCCTTTTCCATATAAAAAACCTCCAACTACGTTTTCATCTTCTTTACGCTCGCAAATAATGTATTCAACTCGGGATGGACCTTGAAATAATCCATTCCATCCGAGTTTCTTGCAATATGGTCTTTCCGCCCGAACTTCTAGTTATGATTAAAACTCTATCCTTGGAATATTCATTATATGCCTTCGATAAGATTTTTCGTAGGCCTTGATTTTGAAAGAAAATCCACATCTTGCAAGAGGCTCATCCTTTTTAAATAAACTTAAGGCATTTTCCTATTTTTTTCTCCTATAGCCCCAAAGCCCTGTCATGCCAAGCCCGAAAAGTACGAGCGTGGCCGGCTCCGGAACCGCCGGATTATGTACATTGTCTGTGTCCGAAACAAAATAGAGAGTATCATTTTTTGTAAAAGCAGTAGATCCACCAGCACTATTAAAGAAATTCAAAGTCAGAGTGCCGTATAGATCGCCATAAGTGGTGCCCATGAAAGATATAATTTGAGAGTAAGTGGCCTTAACGTCGATGCCGGTCGAAGTTTGAACACTGGCAAGACCATTCCAATCATGAAAGCCAGGCGCAACAGGTTTCCCATCTAAAGATCCTGGAGTGCTGTTTGGGTTATTGGCAGGAGGGGCATCCGTTACAGGATCAATATCAAACACGACGTTGCCCGGCAGAGCGTTCATGACGAGGTTATCAATATTCAGGTTACTATCCGACACCGTCAACTCAAGACCCCACCATTCCGTTGATCCGGTAGGATGAAAAGGCCCACCGGGAGAATTGACCATCTCCAAGGTCCAGCCTGTTCCTACGGCAATCCCATTGTTCCATGTTACGGTCTGTGAAGTTGCTGATCCTGCATTTACAGTAACCAGCATGCCGTTCATGTCCATGCCCGTAGTATCCCAAGCACTTATCGTGGTTATATTTGTTGCTGGGGAAGAATTATCATAATTCGGAGGAAGAACCGATGCAGAAGCAACATCAGAAATCATCCATATGATACATCCGGCAACCGCCAGTGTAAATATCCCTCGACCTTTCATTCTCTTTCCTCCCTTTATTACAATTAAATATCTAAAATAATATTATTGACACTAGCTTAATAACCCTTTCCTATAAAATCAACATCAAACTAAATTAATATAAACATACTGACCAACTATTTGCAAATACTGTTCCGTTTATGCTTAAATATTTTTCAAAACCAACCATTCTTGCAAAAGAACAAGAAAATATATATTCAAATGATAGGAACGGTTGCATGTATAAGGCTCTCTTGTCAACGACTCATAAAGATGCTGCAATACATCTTTTTTTATTTTATTCGATAGATAAGGGTGAGGGCTAGCCATCATCTGCTGGATAAGTCGGCTGTGGTTTTGTAAAAATGTATGGATGAAACCTGGTGAAAGATTGCTCTTCCCCATCCTTTCTACAATTTTCTTCGGTACCACATCCTGCATTGCCTTTCTTAAGATAAATCGCGACCAACCGTTTTGAAGCTTTTGCTCGGATGGCAATGCATAGCAAAATTCCATTACCCTCCTGTCAAAAAAGGGGGATCGTACCTCGATCTGAAATCGAGAAGAAAAATTATTTGTCAATTCAAGAACATCAGTTAATAGTGGATTGGTCAAACTCTGATAATGAGCTTTCTTTGCCGACTGAAAGAGGGACTTTCTTTCATTTATACGCCTGGTCAAGCCAGAACTAACCGCAAATTCTCCAGATAATAGAGTATTAACCTTCCATAACGGCAGTGTTTTTGTCTTTACCCAATGATAGATGTAAGCAAGAGGGGCCTTGAACAAAGGATGAATCAAGTATAATTTCATTAGAAGTTGCTTTGAGATGCCCTGCTCTTGAGAAACCTCTTTTATATTTTTAACAAACTGAAAAAGTTTTCCGTGATAAACAAGATGATGCAAATGCTCATAACCATGGGAAACAACCGCATCTCCATCAAGTCCGTTCAACATGACTCTAATGCCGTTTTCTTGTGCAATCTTCCATGCCTGCCAATCCAGGTAGAGATGCGGGTAAAAGAACGGTTGATCGTAACAATCTAAATGGACCAATAGATCCTGTAACGGAGCAAATTCATGGCCATTTATAGAATGATGTATAAAATCCCCCGATGCTAATACTGCCTGCTGGTATTTGCGTTCATCTATTTTCGCTAATTCACTTTCCGGTAAGTCGGGAAAATTGAATGAAAATGTGTGTAACAGGCTATTTTTAATTATCCTCCCTGCGGCACAGGCAACAGATGAAGAATCAAGTCCGCCGCTCATTGTGCAGCCGACCGGCGAGAGAGTGCGCAGACGACATCTTACTGCCTCAATAAATATCTCCCTAAATTCCTGGGCATATTCATCATTATTTTTTCTCTTGACAGTATATTTATGATTATAATCCCAATATCTTCGTGTTGAAAATTTTGTAGGAGCAACTATCAGGGCCGTTGCCGGTTCAAGCCGAAAGATTTTCTTATAAAAGGTTTCGGTATTATTACCTACCAGCAACTGGAGACAATCTGCAACACGATTATCATTTATCGTGCGAGGAACATCCTGTAGTGTCAAAATCGCTTTAATTTCAGATGAAAATGCAAAAAATTTATCGGATTGGTAGTAGTAAAAAGGCCGAGCCCCGATATGGTCTCTGGCGCAAAATAGCTGCCGATTTTGCTCGTCCCATAGAGCAAAGGCGAAGTCACCAATAAGGTGCGCAGGACATTCCTGACCCCACTTCTTATAGGCCTCAAGGATAAGAAGGCTATCAGGAATTTGACCCTTTATTGTGTTCTTTATTTGAATTAGTTTCTGGAGTTCCAATCGGTTGTCTATGCGGGCATCTGCAATGACAGTAATGCCCGATCCACTATCCTTCAATGGCTGCCTTTCAAATAATGATTCGGGGGTTGCCTTTAGTAGACAATGAATGAGGGCTACGCCATCTAAATGCAGGCTATTTACACCATCTGGGCCCCGGTGGGCAATCGAATCAGCAATCCTTTGTATGGTCAGGGAATCGACCGGCTTCCTATCAAAAAAATAGAGCCCTGCGATACCACTCATTTTTTGTTAGCCAACTGGTTCAAAGGAAATTCTTGAAATCTGTTAATATCTTCCAAATAACCAAGTATAATCTCCCCATCCTTAGTCAACCACGAATGGGCCTCAAGACGTTGCATATTGTCTTTTGCAACCCCAACATGAAGTTCTGTTCTGTAATCATGTTGGGCCAATAATATCTGCCCAGCCAAAGACTTCGAAAGACACGTGGACGGTACAAGACGGCTGACACGGTTAATAATCCATATGATTCGTTCCAACGGAAGAGGATTGGTCTGTGAGGATATTTCTTTATAGGTCTGAGAATATGCCTTGGAAACAATTGATTGTGTTGATGAAAATTGAACTCTTATCCGGCAGATAAGCAAGAGAAAAAAAGCTTTAAAAAAAAGATTCTTTTCATCTGCAGATAATTGCAGGAATTTGATAAACGATCTCATTCATCTACAGCGATCAGATTATTATCGAGAAGTTTTTGAAGAAAAACCATGAGATCCTGGGTACATTGTTCTTTGGAAACATCATAATTCTTTATAATCTGTTCACGCAAAAGAGCAAATGACATTGGCTGTTGCAAAATATTCCATATTTCCGTACCAATGGGATCCAGGCCACTATAGATACCCGAAGAGATGTCTAAAATGACTGTCTCACCATCAAGCTCGGTAGAAACATTAGTTTTCGCCCTGGAAATCATCAATTTATCGATTTTTATATTTTTAGGTGAAAATATTTCTTGATTTTTCATTGGTATATCAACGCTCGTTTGATTTTTGAAAAAAGTAAGCAACTTATACTGTTTTGCAATAAAAGGATGTCCGGATTGCGAACATTCACGTATCATTGTACAATTCTTCTTCAATGATTACAAACCAAACACTCTTTCATCTTTGGTAAAGAAAAGCCCAATGCAAAAAGAACTATCGAAGAAAACAGGATGGGCGAGGGTGCTGGCTGCCTTCCGGAATTCCAAAAGCGGTTTGTATGCAGTTTTTACCGAGGAAGAGGCCTTTCGACAGGAGCTTTTTCTCTTTGTCCTCTTCTTACCGATACTCTATTTTCTGCCGCTATCCGGTGCTTTTAAGGGCATTCTCTTTTTTACCAACACCCTCATACTAATTGTTGAACTTTTGAATTCAGCGATTGAGGCCATTGTGGATCTCGCCTCGCCTGCATACCATAACCTGGCAAAACAAGCCAAGGATATGGGAAGTGCCGCTGTAATGGTCAGCCTTGTTCTTGCTTTTATTCTATGGGGATACGCAATATTCAACTGCTTTTTATTGTCATAATGGGCATAAGGTATTCAATTTTTCCACTATTAAGGAAATATTTTCCATCTATCCGAAATTTTCCGGGGAAACCCATAGACTCCGCGACCCGATCATTGATCTTTCGCAAATGGTTCAATGGCGATCGCATGAAGTTTATCGGCATCGAAATAAGTTCACTCACTGATATTTTAACCTTATGTAACGTAGCAAATTATTGAATTATCCTTAGAATGTTTGTAGGTTATTACAAAGCTATCAAAGTGAAAGGACAACTGATCAATCGACTGCAATCCATCGTCTCTCTCCAACCGAACGCTGGCAGGCATCACAGACCTTGACTGCATAGAGGCCGTCCTCTCCAGGGACGGGATTCTGCTTTCTGCCTGCCAGGAAATCGCGCCAATCGTGCAGAAGAGACAGGACCGTGTTCACCGGAAGAGGCTCTTCGACCCTTTTCAGGTCGTTGCCCCTGACCATCTCCACGAACGAGAGGATCTGCTCCCCATAGAGGTGTCCCTTCTCACAGATAAATTCATAGCGGCCGCTGCGGGCCAGGCTGACCTTGCTGATATCGATGGTGCCGACGGTTCCATTCTCCATCTCGACCAGGGTCATGACCAAATCCTCCAAGTTATGGCTCCTGCACAGACGGCCGAGGGCCTGCACGCGTTTGATCCTCTTGCCGGTGATAAAGTGCAGGGTGTCAAAGACATGGATAGCCGTATGAATAACGACCCCCGCCCCGGCGATTTTCCGGTCGTCATGCCAGGCGAGAGCTGAGGGCTCCAGACGCTGATTGGCGGTAAACGAATACAGTGCGCCCATCTCTTTGATTCGGGCCTTCAGACCTTGGATAACCGGATTATACCGAAGGGTCTGGCCGACGGTGAGCGGGCAGGCGACGGCTTTCATAACCGCAACGATCTCGGTCGCCTGTTTACCGTTTACGGCCAGGGGTTTTTCGATCAAGAGGGGTTTACGGACAGCGGCGCAGGCACGAGCGATCACGACATTGAGTGAAGGGGGGACAACGGCGATCACCGCCTCGACCTCCGGATCGGCAACCAGGGCCTGCCACTCCCGGTGCCATTTAGCCTTCCACAATGCCGCCTGGTCTTTGCCTTCCGGTGATCTTCTGGCAATGGCTGTTAATTCCAGTCCATCGATATCACTGACGATATGACTTGCATATCGGCTGCCGTGCCGTCCGGTCCCGATCAGGCCAACTCGCCTCATATGATTTCCCCGCAATCTAATGTACTAATTTCTCAACACCGACCAGCTGAACCCTTTCCTTCAGCGCCCGGACGTTGGCCGTCAGTGCCTGCAATGTCTCGGGGTAAGGATGGCCGATGCCGATCGCCCTGCCCTGACGCCCGGCTTCTGCCATCAGTTTTTCCATCTGGATGCCGATCTTTTCCTGGGAATGAACGTTGTCGAGAAAGATCTGCCTCCGCCCCGTCTTGACGCCGAGTTCCAGGGCAAGACGGTAGGCTGTGCTCTTCGGGGTGGTTACGCTGTCGATAAAAAAAAGGCCCTTTTCCCGAAGCTCCGCAAGCAGGCTCCGCATCGCGTGGGCATCCTGGGTATAGAGGGAGCCCATATGGTTGTTGACACCGACCGCATGCGGGACCCAGGCAAGATCGGTAGCTAAAATCCTGGCCTGCAGGTCCTCGGGTTGACCGACATAGAGCGCGCCGGGACCGGGATTCCACTCCCGTCCTTCCGGCTGCATAGGCAGATGGAGGATTACCGTATGACCGGAGGAAGAGGCATCCGCCTCCTGTTGCCGGGTAAACGGTGCATAGGGCAGAAAGGAAAAGGTCAACTGCAACGGCAGTGCCATGAGCTCTTTGCCTATCTTTTCATGATAGCCCATATCGTCAATGATTATTGCAACAAGTGGCTTCTTGCCCTCGGTCACCAGCGGTTTTTGTATCGGCGTTGCGTGCATTGGTGGATTTGGCTCTTCAAAAACAATCCCGCTCCTGCCGGCAAACTTGGACAGATCAATTATCGCCGTCGGGAAAAAGACGATAAAGGCCATTGCACCGAGGATGAGAACACCAAGTGATGCCACAGCGCGAGGCAGCAATCGTTCAAAACGATGACGAGACTGTGTCCCGCCATTTTTTCTCTTGCCTGCCCTCTTTTTGCCCCTTCGAATCATGCCCCTGCTCGCTTTTCAATCCCCGAAAATGTTCTTTACTCGCCTTGATCTTTTCCTGCTCGGTATGTCCTTATTTCCTACGGGCAAGGACATATCGGGCAAGACCTGCAAGGACCGCCCGATCCTTTCTCTGTTCGGGATGGTGGAAGATCTGCAATTGTGAGACAGCCGCCCCGGCCAACTCCTCCGCCTTTCTCCTGGCGTCGACAAATCCATTGTATCTTTCGATAAGACCGCTCACCTCTGAAAAACACCCCCTTCTGGCATCGGCATCCTGCAAAATATCAAGAAGACGGTCCCTCTCGTTTTTCCCGGCCCTTTTCATGGCCAGAATCAACGGCAAGGTCATCTTTCCCTCGGCAAGATCGTTGCCGACGGGTTTCCCGGTCTTGTTCTTATCACCGAGATAATCGAGAAGGTCATCAATTATCTGAAAGGCAGACCCCAGATTGGTGCCGTATTTGCTCAGCGCCTGCCGCTGCTTTTTCCCGCCGCCGCCCACCAATGATCCGATCTCCGTGGTTGCCGCAATCAACAATACCGTCTTGCCGTTGATCACTGCAAAATAGTCCTTCTCCGACTGATTGAAATTTGCGGCATTGCGCAGCTGGAGAAATTCTCCATCCACCATGCCGCTGGTCGCCCGGCAGAAGATCTTCAGGGCCTCCATCCCTCCGAATTCACCGATAATCGCCATTGACCTGGCATGGAGGAAATCGCCGGCCAGTATAGCGGCGGCTGTCCCATATGCCCGGCTGACGGCAGGCAGGCCCCTTCGGATTGCGGCATTATCGATAACGTCATCATGAAAAAGCGTGGCCATATGCAGATATTCAAAGGCAATGGCCAACCGGAAGACACCTGTGTCCGCCTTACCGGATAATCGGGCGGCAAGAACCGCGAGCAGCGGTCGCAACCGTTTACCGCCATTGAAGAGTCCGTAACGCAATACCTCCAGCAGCGACGTATCGAGACAATCTGAAAGCGAGGCAAGATCGGAGCGCATGACCTCTTCAATATTCAGGATATCAGGTCCGATCAGACCTTGCAGATCACTGATATCGAAAGCCTCCGCTTCTTCGTCGGTCAAGATATTCATCGGGTATCCTTAAAAAATTGCACCACATGATCTAGCGAACGAACTACGGGTGACGGTGGCAGGCTTTCCGCGAACACCCGCCCATATGCCTTGCTGAAGAGACGGACATCCATAATGGCGATGAGCCCCCTGTCCGTGGCTGCCCGCATCAATCGCCCCACCCCCTGTCTGAGGGCCAGGATCGCCCGCGGAATCTGGAAATCAAAGAAAGGCCGTCCTCCGGCGTCGGTTATCGCCGCAATCCGGGCCTGGATCACCGGATCGCTCGGCACTTCAAAGGGAAGCTTATCAATGATGACACAGCTGAGCGACTCTCCCGGAACATCCACTCCCTCCCAGAAACTGGCCACAGCCAACAGGACCGAATCGGTTTCCTTCCTGAAGCGTTCCAGCAACGCATGCCTCGATGAGGTCCCCTGGACTAACACGGGATAGGAGAGCCGTTCCTGAAGTGCTTCTGCCATCATGTGCATACCTTTAAAACTGGTAAAAAGCAGAAGGGCACGGCCCCTGCTGATCTGCAGGATATCAAAAACCCTGGCGCAGCACATCTCACCGAAATCGGTCGCAGATGGCTCTGGAAAGCCACTTTCAGGGACATAGAGAAGCGTTCGTCCTGGATAGTCGAAGGGCGAATCCAGACGCAATGTCCGACTGCCGGCATCAAGTCCCAATCGTTCGAATATATATGAAAAATCTCCACCGGCGGTAAGGGTTGCGGACGTCAGGATACACGAACCCACCGCAGGGTAGAGAAATTCCCGCAACTGGGGGGAGATAGCGATCGGAGTCGAGGAGATACCGATGGTCTTCTCTCTTTTCTCATACCAGCTGACAAAGTGTTCTTTATCAGTCGGGTCCTCCGGAAGCGTTATCCGCACAAGGTTTGCTTTCAACTCCTCTGTTCGCCTCTGAAGGACCTGCCATCCCTCCGATGTTGCCACAAGAGCAGCAAGATCATGCCCCAAACGCTCAAGACCTGTGACCAGACTTTCCACCTCCACCGACCATCGCGGAGTCTTGTGGATAAGAGGAGCCAGAGAAAACCTGCCTCGTTGCTCCGGAAACAGGGCCGCAAACCTCTCGAGGCGCTCTTTGAGACCTAGAACGACCTGACGGAGACGGCCGATCTGCAAGGGGTCCAGATCTGCTTCGGCCTGTCGTTCGACATCGCCCAAAAGATCAAGAAGCTGGTACTGACTGAAACCGATGCCGAAAAAGGACGTTGCCACATTCTCAAGATGGTGCGCCTCATCGAAGATCACACCTTCGTAGCGTGGCAACACCTCGCCGTATCCGGCTTTCCGCAAGGCAAGATCCGAGAAAAAAAGATGATGATTGACAATCAACAGCCGGGCCGAACCTGCCTTTCTGCGGAGCTGATTGACAAAACACAGCCCCCCTTCGGGACATTCGGCACCGAGACATTGATGGGACTGCGCTGAGATCCTGGCCCATAGCGGCGAGCGATCGGGAAGCCAGGACAATTCACTCCGGTCGCCGGTCTCGGTGACCTGCAGCCATGTATCGATCCGTACCAGATCATCATCTTCCACCATTGATGACTGCGCCGCACTCCGGTACTGAAACCAACGATAATAACAGAGATAATTTTGCCTGCCCTTCACGCATAATGCCTGGATTTCCGTATTGAGAATACGGGCGATGAGGGGAATTTCCTTTTTCAGTATTTGATCCTGCAGGGTGATTGTGGCGGTGGAAACGACCAGGCGCTGTCCGGAAATGATCGCGGGAATAAGATAGGCAAGGGTCTTGCCTATCCCTGTTTCCGCTTCCACAACCAGGATTTTCGCCCAACCCGGGCACTCCCGGTTGTCATTGACTCCGGCGTCAAGGACGTCTGTAACAGCCTGTGCCATCTGCAGCTGCCCCGGACGCGACTCGAAGCCTGCAAGACATCCGGCAAGCAGCCCATTTTCCGAAAAGATATGTTTCATTTAGACTCTTTGTCGGCCAAGCGGAACCTTCCTTGCCGATGGTTCAGCGTTTCACTCGTTTGTGATCGTATTCGCCGTGTCGTCTCCCGAGCTTTTGCCGGGTCATCTTGCCTGCCCCGTATCCTTTAATTGAAGGACGAGGCATGGATACGTTTCTGTGCCATAAACCAGGGGGCGATTGCCGGATCAGCTTAAGCTTCCACGAAGGCAAGTTATACGATTTTTATTTTTATTTTTCAACCAAACCTGTAAAGTATGCCCAATTATGGTAGAACTACTCTCCTATAAAGATACCGATCCGCATACCGATCCCGCCCATCTTCTGGGAAAAGACGAGATCATCGTCATTGTAGATGATTCTCCGGAAATTACGATAATTCTTGAGCATTATTTGTCGCTCCAAGGGTTCCCCGTCTGCAAGACCGGAGACGCCAAGGGGCTGTTCGAGCTCCTCGAGACCCGAAAGGTCGCCCTGGTCTTACTCGATATCGGCCTGCCCGACCGTGACGGCACCGAGATACTTGCCGATATCGCCCCCGGATACCCGGACCTGGGAATCATCATGGTAACCGGATCAACGGACCTGCAAACCGCATTGGATTGTCTGCGGGAGGGAGCGGACGACTATCTCACCAAACCGATCAATGTCGGACTTGTCAAACATACCATACAGCAAACGCTGAAGAAACGAAGACTGGCAATTGACAACCGCCTGTTCCAGAAGGAGCTTGAGGCGACCAATTTTCGAACCCAGTTTCTCCACCAACTTAATCTCAAGATGAATACCGTCTATCTCAGCACCGTTGAGCTGGACAGCATCCTGCATGCCATCCTTGTCGGTATTACCTCCGAAGAGGGCCTACGTTTCAACCGGGCCTTTCTGGCCCTTTTTGATGAAGACCAAAATATCCTGCAAGGCAAACTGGCCATCGGTCCTTCCTGCCGGGAAGATGCCGGCAGACTCTGGAGCACGATCAAGGAGAGAAACCTCAGATTCGATGATATCATCGGTCCTATTAATCCTGATTACCTCGATACCGACGTCGAGGTCAACCGTATCGCCAGATCTCTTGTCATTCCCGCCGTCGATTACGATCACATCCTTATACGATCCTGCCGGGAACGAAGGAGTATTATGGTGACAAACGGGCAGGCATCCGGCCTGACGGTGCCGGTAGACCTCCTGCGCCTCCTGGGGGAAGATACCTTCATTGTGGTCCCGCTCTATTCCCCAAGCAAATCACTGGGAGTCATCATTGCCGATAATTTTGTCACCCGACAACCCATCCCGGAGGTTGAAATCCGTACCTTGGAAATCTTTGCCAGCCAGGCCAGCCTGGCCATAGAACATAGTCATCTTTATCAGGATATGACGGCAAAGATCGATGAACTGGAAATGGTGACCCAGGAATTGGAAAACAACAAGGACCTGCTGCTCGAATCGGAGAGGTATTCGACGCTCGGCTACATGTCCGCACAACTGGTCCATGCCATCCGCAACCCGATCACCTCCATCGGCGGTACAGCACGACTCCTGACGAAGAGAACCAATGACGAGAAAATACTAAAATTTCTCAATATAATGGCACAAGAGACAGCTAAGATCGAGTCGACTCTCGAGGATCTCTTCAGCTTCGTGGAAGAAAGCTCTCTCCAAAAGGCCAGGCAGTCCCTGCATGGCCTTTTGAGAAAGAGCGTGATGATTTTTTACGCGGCCATGAAAAAAGCCGGCATCAGCTATCAGCTCGATCTCGCAGCCGATGATCCTATCCTCGATATCGACGGCCGTAAAATTAGGCAGGTCTTTCTCCACCTGATCCGTAATGCCATAGAGGCAATGCCCGACGGAGGACGACTGAACGTCTCTACAAGGGAAGAGGAAGATCATGTCCTCGTGTCGATAAAGGATACCGGAACAGGTATCTCCGATGCAAACCTTATCAGGGCCGCCGATCCGTTTTTCACCACCAAGACCTACGGCACCGGGATGGGATTGACCCTTGTGGAACAGATCGTCAAACTCCATGGAGCGACGCTTTCTCTGCAACGCAACCCCGACGGAGGAATGGCCATCACCATTGCCTTCAAGAAGCCGGGCTTCTAAGTCAAGCCCCTGGCACAACTACTCCCGCATCATAGAAACAACTCCCGCGACCAGCGCCAGGACGGCCGATACCCCCAAGGTCATCTGAAATGCCTGCATAAAGGCACCGACCTGTACTGCAGTAAACTCCTTCAGTTCATGTCCGCCGCTGAAATGCGAAAAAAAGGCGCTAAAGATCAGGCCGGCCAGAGAAACGCCCAACAGCATGCCGATATTCCTTGCGGTTGCCAGCATCCCTGAGGTTATCCCGGTATGTTGCCTGTCTATCCGTGCCAGAGCGGAGGCGGTATTGGGAGAGAGGAAGAGCGACTGACCGGTTCCCAGCAGGGCCAGCCTCCAGGCGATGGCAAACGGCGTCGAAGAAGGCCCCAGGAAACAGAGCAGGATGACGGCAACCAGGCAAAGGCAGAGCCCGGCGGTAGTGAGCAGTCGTGCCCCGATCATGTCATAGAGCCATCCCGACACCGGAGATACTATAAAAAGGGTCAACGGCACCGCCATCATCACGTAACCAATCATATCAGCTTTGAATCTCAACACAAAATCCATAAGAAACGGCATCAGAATCAGTATAATGAACAAAACGATGAACGAAAGCGCCGCCGTTACCATTGCTATACCGAAATACCTTCGCTTCAGTAAGAAAAGCGGCAGCAGCGGATCCTGCCGCAGTCTCTCGACCCTTAAGAACAGCGCCGCCAGAAAGAGGAACAGAAGCGCTCCGGGAATTTCCAGAAAGGAGAAAACACCCTTTATATGACTGGTACAAATCACGGCCAGAGTGACAAGCAGTATCCAGAGAACACTGCCGGACCAGTCAAATGTCCCCTTCGCATTCCCGCTCCCCTTCGGCAGGTCCTGCATAAGAAAGGCCCACCCGAACACAAACAAGAAAAAACTCACCGGGATGGTGACCAAAAATATCGCCCGCCAGGAGCAATAGCGGATAAGAAATCCGCCGATCACCGGTCCGGTCATCAGACCGGCCGAGGTGGCGATACCGAGCAGTCCCAGGCCTCTGCCCAACTGATCTTGAGGAAAAACCGTCTTGATGATCGCAGGACCCGCGGCCATCATCATGGCCGCACCTAATCCCTGAACAAAGCGGGAACAGATAAGAACGAACAGGAAGGGGGAGCAATAGCAGAATGCGGAACCGATGGTAAAAACCAGCATGCCGATGAGATAGATTTTTCGCTGTCCGTAACAATCCGCCAGATACCCCCACACCAAAAGCGACACGGTGATGGTGAGCAGATACATCAGCACTACCCATTCGGTCATGGCCAGGCTCGCTGCAAAGGAGCGCATGATGCTCGGCAGGGCGATATTGGTCAT
>JBJKPM010000009.1:0-14694 GCA_046706325.1 Desulfocapsaceae bacterium
TGCCGAGATTGCAGAGCGCCTCGGGGAAATCGGGCCTGATGTTGAGCGCCTGACCGAAGCGGACGACCGCTTCGTCGAGCCTCCCCAGATCGCGGAGAACGCTGCCGAGATTGCAGAGCGCCTCGGGGAAGTCGGGCCTGAAGTCGAGGGCCTGCTCAAGTCGGGAAACGGCCTCGCAGAGCTTCCCCTGGCGGATGAGGCAGTTCGCGAGATTGTAGAACGCTTCCGGATAATCAGGTCTCAGGGCGATGGTACGCTCATAACGGTTGATCGCTTCGTCCCTCTTTCCCATGTGCAGGAGGACGATCCCGAGGTTGGAATGGAATGCTGCGACTCCGTCGTTAAGGTCGATCGCCCTTTTGATCATCTCCTCTGCCATTTCGGGGTTTCCCCTCTGGTGGGCGACAATGCCGAGCATGTTGAGACTGTCGGCATGACTGGCATCCATCGGATCTATCTGCCGGTAAAGAGTTTCCGCCTCGTCCAGGCGACCGGCCCGGTGGTGGGCGACAGCCCGAGCGAATAACGCTGATCCATCTTTTGCGGATTCGTGGGTTGGCGGTGGGAAATTCGACATTTTCATCGATTCCTTGGGCGTCGGTCGGCGCGGTTAAGGCTAGAAATCACCCTCGTAGTATCCTGCCATTCTCTTCCAGCGGTCGGTGAGGGTCGGTCCCCTCGTTGCGAATCTGATAAATTCCCTAATGTCCGTCTCGGGAATTTCCGCGTTGTAGAGCGACCGGGTAGCGCACGAGTGCGCCTGGCAATTTACCGAGATCACGCAGTTTTTTGTCGTTCCTTCATCAGGGTCCTGCTCGGTATCCATGACTGTTATGCTGCCGTTGATGCTTTCGCCCCGATAATTCACCTGATAGCCGCCGGCGAAGTAATTTTCCGCAGTGGAAACATCATTTCCGTCAATAAGTTCATTGTGGCGTCTGATCAATGTAACCGCACTGTTCACACATTTCTCCACCAAGGCCTGACGCATCTCTTTGCTGTTCCGGACTTTCTGCCTTACTATTCCCATGCATGCCTTAAGCACTTCTCCATCGATACCCATAGATCTCCTTCTACCTCTCTTTTCCCTTTTTCATGAGGACTGGCCCTTGTCCCGAAATAGAAAGCTGGATCCGGAAGACGCCGTTCTCAGCGACATCTTAGCCGCAATCTGCTCCGATTCTTTGCACCTCTTCCAATAGGGCGCCTTCACCGGCATGATCCAGCGCACGCCGCCTCGCGGGTCTTCCGTATCCCCGATATAGCGCGGTATCAGGTGGATATGCAGGTGACCGACCGTCTGGCCGGCAGCTTTTCCATCGTTGATGCCGATGTTGAATCCGTCAGGCGCTGTCCCCTGCGCCATCTTGTCAAAGAGCGGATGGGGAGGGAGGAGGAGCTGTCTTATCTCTGCCAAAAGATCGAAGAGTGCGGCCTGTTCTTCTCTGGTCGTTTCGAAGAAGGAGGAGACGTGACGTCTGGTGATGATCAGGGTGTGGCAGGGGGTGACGGGAAATCCATCCGGTATGGCGATCGCATGGTCATTGGCGAGGATGATCATGGCTTCGTCCGGATTGCAGAATCGGCATGTCGACTGATCCTGAGTGGTCATGTTTCTCTCAGAAACTTTTCGCGATTCTTTCATGGCAGAACCTCTTGCGGCAGCTGGGACTACTGGAAAAAAGAAATATTGCCGATCATGACGTCACTGCAGGGTCTCCCCCATCTCGAAACCCCGGTCAAGGAGCATGACTTCCACCACTTCGCCCATGAAGTACGAAGCTTCCGGGGCGATACGCATCAGGCCGTTTCCTTGAACAAGCGACGAGAGCCTTCCCGAGCTCTGATTGCCGGTGGTTGAAACTGTGTAGCTGCCGTTATCTCGCGAAACTATCACCCTGACGAGATGCGGCCGGTTCCCCTTGTTGATCGCCGTCTCCCGCATGATCCCCCTGATACTGGGGCGGAAGAGCCGCCGGTGGCCCATCGCCTTGAGGAGTAGCGGCCTGACGAAAAGCTCGAACGAAACCATGGCCGCTACCGGGTTTCCAGGAAGGGCGAAGACCGGTTTTCCCCGGATAATGGCGAACGCCAGCGGCTTGCCCGGTTTCATGTTGATCTTCCAGAATGTTATGCTCCCCCCCAGTTTCTCGATGGCTGGTTTCACATAGTCCCGATCGCCCACCGAGGCGCCGCCGGTGATTATCAGCATATCGGCGTTGAGACCGGCTGCGATCTTTTCGCATGTGGCGTCCAAGGTGTCGGCGGCGATACCGAGGAGCAGTGGGACCCCCCCGGCGTTAAGGACCTGGGCGGCGAGGGCGTAACTGTTGCTGTTGATGATCTTGCCGGGGAGCGGCGTCGATCCGGGCTCGAGGAGTTCGTCCCCGGTGGAGAGGACGGCAATCCTCGCCTGCCTGTAAACAGCCACGGAGGTTATGCCCATGGCCGAGAGCATCCCTATTTCCTGAGGCCTGAGGAGCGAACCGGCGGCAATGACTACGTCTCCGCGGCGGATATCCTCCCCCCTTCGACGCACGTTCGCGCCGCTCTTGACGGAGGATGGAACGGTTATCAATTCGCCATCCTCCTCCACGTTCTCTAACGGGACGACCGTATCGCAGCAGGGGGGAAGCGGCGCGCCGGTCATTATCTTGATCGCCTCGCCCGGCGGTACGGGAACGGTCCGCTCTTCTCCGGCAGGAAGAAAACCGCAAACCCGGAGACGGTTCCCCGACCTGGTCCCGCTGCAGAAGGCGTAGCCGTCCATGGCCGAATTGTCGGCAGGGGGGATGTCCCAGGGGGCGATATGGTCTTCCGGAGTGATCCGGTTGAGTGCCTTAAACACGGAAACCTTCTCCGTCTCCAGGGGAAAGGCGCTTTCCAGAATGGCCTGCTGCGCTTCTTCTATTGTGATCATGAGACATTCCTCCTTGCTCAGGCAGCACTTCCTGCCATCAATGGAGCCTGGCCATTATTTCCGCGGGGGCGAGGCCGCCTCCGACTGCTCCGGTAAACGCAATCCGCTCCGGATGGGCATAAACTGTAAAGCCCGCCTCCCTCGCAAAACAAGTCAGAGCGATGCCCAGCTTGTCGGCCATCGTCACGGCCGCGTCGGTGGGTGCACCGACGGACACCATGACTGATATCCCGGTACGCGCCGCTTTTATGAGCATTTCCAGGCTAACCCGGCCAGACAGGAAGACTCCCATTTTTGAGGTCTGCTTTCCACGTAACAGTGCTGCGCCGACCACCTTGTCCATGGCATTGTGGCGGCCGATGTCCTCACGGACCACATAGATTTCGCCATCCTCGTCAAAGAGCGCTGCCGCATGAGTCGCCCCAGTGGCCCTGTAAAGGTATTGTGCGGGCATGACCCGGTTGGGGATGTCGTATATTACCGAATAGGGTACGGTGATACCCTCGGATATCCGGCCCAAAGACTCAACCAGCGCGTCAAGATCCGCCCTGCCACATAGACCGCATGAGGAGTTCACCACCAGATTTCTGCAGGCAGGAGAAGCTGAATTGGCGGTTTCCACAATAATCGAATTGGGCGTCTCAGGGCATTCCCTGAGCATCAAAATGTCACGGACACCGTTGATTATCCCTTCTGTCAAAAGAAATCCCGACGCCAGTTCGCGGTCATTGCCCGGCGTTCTCATGATGGTATAATCGGAGGCGCCGTCCACCCCGATAACGAGGGCGCTTTCCACGGTGACGGAACGTTCCGAACTGGCCATGGCGTTCCCCCTGCGGTCGTACACTGTAACAGCGCATTGCATCGTATTATCCATGAGGTTACCCCTTTCCGTGCTTTACAGCGCAGCTCTGTTCACCTAAATTGGGACGTCAGCCCGGGCCCGCCGGCATTCTAGCCGGAAAGGTTCCTGGATAACAAAACTGTGGCATATATATACCATATAAGTAAGACGAAATATTTAATAATAACAATATGTTAACAATTTAGTGGAGCGCCAGATCAAGGTTATCTCTCTACAGGCACTGACCAATTGATGTATCGCTGCAAATCCGACCGTCAATCCATATTGTACCTGCGAGGATCGTATCCGTAAGGATCGCTCCGTAAAGGTTCGCGTAAGAGAGATATTGAGAGCCGGCGGAGAGGTTCGCCCCTGAGAGGTCCGCGCCTGTCAGATCTGCCCCTGAGAGGTCCGCCCAGAAAGTCAAGTTTGCGTTCGCCAGGTTCGCGCCTGTCAGGTTGGCATTGGTCAGTCTTGTATGCGTGAGGACCGCCCCGGAGAGCTTTGCCCCGGAGAGGTCCGCCCCACTCATATTCACGCTGCCCAGGAAAGCCCCTTTCAGGTTAGCTCCATTAAGGTTTGCGGTAGCCAAATCAGCAGCCGACAACTGAGCTCCGCTCAAATTCATGAACGCAAGGTTCGCCCCGTACAGTTCGCAACCGGTGCAGGATTTCGTTGCAATAAGACGGTCGAGGTCAGCCTGACTCAATACCGGCGTAGAACCGCCTGTGCCTGAACCCGTTCCAGAGTCCGTTCCCGAACCTGTTTCAGAGCCGGATCCGCTCCCGGAATCGGAAGTGGTTGCAGTGCCGGAATTGCCGCCGCCTCCGCATGAGGCTAGGAGAATCAGCATTAATACCGCTGCTAAAACCAGAGCTGATCCATGCCTGCTATGCCTTCCCGTGCTGATTCTTTCCATTGATATTCCTTCCAGTGAGGCGACCGGTTTTCGACAGGGATAATCTCTTGACAAACAGATATGGTTTCCGTAAATTCCTTCTGTCCGCATCTGGAAGCCATTCAACCATCTAGGGAGGCGAGTCCAATGCCTGAACAAAAAATAATCCTTACCGTTAATAACCTGCCCATCGAACTTATCGAATTCCCCCAGGAGTTCCTTGCCCTTACCTTAAAGGCGGCGGTATCGTCCCTGAAGAAGGTGGGAGAAGTCAAAGAGCTGGAGCTCTCTTTCAACAACGGCAAGACCACAATCATGGTAAACGGGGATAAAATCCCGCTCGGCCCCTTCCCCGCAAACCTGATCGCCGGCACCTTCAGCGGCCTCGTCTCCGCCTTCAAGGGGGTCGCTCTACCCATCGCCAGCTATCAGATCAAGTTGGCTCAGTAAAAGTCTTTGCCCCCCCAACGGAAGCTGTTTCGAATCTATACTTTTATCCGTTTCTGGCACTGCTCGCCGCTGTTGACAAAACCAGATAAATTACGCGCATTGCCCGAGAGTGCTACCAAGTACTTCCGGTCGAGGTTCACGAGGTTGGCGCTGCACCGCCAACCTTGGACTGCGCATCCATCTCAGCACCTATGCAGTTCAGCCGCTCGACTTCAGTAATCACGGCGTTGTCCTGCAGGAAACGAATCGCTTTACCAAGCTTGATATCTGCGAGCAGCGAGTTCATCGCTTCGCTATTCGCTGCGTAATACTCTCTGATTTCCTTGAGGGCGGCGCTGTTGCCGTCCGCAATCAGTTCGTAGCGCCGGGAAAGATCATTCTCGGAAACAGCAAGATTCTCTTTTTCCGCAACTGCCATCAGAAGCAGGTCGCCTTTGACCTTTTGCTCGGCTGACTCGCGGAAACGCCGCCGGAAGTTTTCATCATCTGCAAACCCCACCATCTCCATGGTCGCCTGCTGATTTTCCAGGCGCTCCTTGAAGTTTTCCAGCATATTGTCAAGATGAAAATTGACCATCGATTGAGGCACCTCCAGCGGATTCCTTTCAATCATGGCCCTGACAAGACGATCCTGGAGGTCGAATCCGATCCGCTCCATTTCCCGGTTCCGGAAGAACCGAGTCATGCTTTCCCGCAATGCTTCCATGGTTTCGCACTCGCCGCAGCGCCTGGCAAAATCGTCGTCAAGCTCAGGCAACTCCTTGCGCATGATTTCTTTGACGGTGACCTGGAACAGACCTTCTCTCCCTCTTGCAACTTCCGGTTGGGGTACGCTGATATCTTTCGAATCACCGCATTTCATGCCGATCAGCTGATCACCGAAAGTGGGCATCAATCGGTTGAATTCGCCATGGGTGCCCAATTCCAGCATGGCGCCCTCGGCGCTGGCGTCCATCTCTGGGTGTCCCTCCACCGAAAAGTCATAGTCAAAGATCACGGTGTGCCCTCTTTCCACGGCGGCATCTTCGTCAACAGGAACGAGCTGCTGCAGGTTCTCCTGCATGCGCCCGATCTCCATTTCGACGATTTCTGGGTTGGGGAGGTATTTTTCCTTTGTGACAATGAGCCCGGTGTAATCTTTTACGTGTATCTCAGGGAGTACCTCAAACATGGCGCTGTATCGGAATGGGGTACCCTCTTTGAGCACTTCAAATTTGACATTCGTCGGGGCACTGACCGGATTGATCTTATATTTTTCAAGGGCCTTGAGATAAGTCGTCTCATATATGTATTGAGTCACCTGGGCGCGCATGGTATCGCCGTAACTCTTTTTGACAATATTCATGGGGGCCCTGCCGGCCCGGAAACCCTCTATTTCGACCTTTTTCTGGATGCCGGCGAAGAACCTTTCAATCTCCGCATCGACCTGTTCGGCCGGGATTTTCACGCTGATTGCTTTTACAATATCGGTTATATCCTGGATGGTAACCTGCATCTGTTCACCTCTTCTTGATGGTGCATTCATCGACAACCCGTCATAGGACGTTATTCAGGGCTTCTGCACCCAGAACTGGTACATGCCGGTAAAAATATTTGGATTTTCCCGCTCGAATATATCCCAGGAATCCAGATCCGCCCGCGAGCGGTCTTCCGGGAATCGCATGCCGTATCGCCTGACAACACCAGGTTCAAGGGAAAACCCGATAAAGTTCAAGCACAGCTCTTTTAGGTTCTCCTTGATCTGGGGAATGGTATGCCGATGCTCCTGCACGTGAAATATTAGGTCACGGCATTCGCTCATCGTATAGAAATCGCCCAGTGTCAAAAGTTGCGCAATAGTCGCGCCTCCTTCCATAGACATGATCTCCTGGCGGCATTGGCGTATATCTTCTTCGCGGTCACCTTGATAACCCTTTTCCGCGATATAGTTGCGGCCGGAAACTACACTCCTGCGCGCCAATTCACTGTACAAGCCGATTCGCATGAAACCGCCTGGGCGTAACAGCGAAACCAGTAATCTCCAGCCGGCAATCGGTTCCTTGAGGCACATGAGAGTCCCAACCGACTCAATCAGATCGAAGCTCCGGTCCAATGTCCCGAGCTTCAGGATATCCGCCTGGGCGTACTCCACATTTTTCAGGCCTAGTTCTTCCGTCTTCCTTTTCGCATAGCTGAGACTGGAGAGACTGAGATCAATGGCGAGAATGCGAGCCCTGGGAAAACGCTGGGCCGTTCCGATGGAATGCTGGCCGGTGCCGCAGCCGGCAACGAGAACATCGATTCCACCGGATTTCCCGAGATTGCGGAACGCCGCCAATGGGAACTCCCGATGCAGAAATGCATCAATGGATGCCATCTCCGGCGGATGGGGTGCCCTGACCCACCGTGGAAAGGGGTTCTTCTCATACTGCGCCCGCACGGCCGACGAAATTTGATCTTCGATCGGTGTCAGGCGCCCTATGGTACCCTGAAGGCGCGCTTCCTCTTTCGGCTCTTCGATCTGCTGTCTCAGTACCTCGCGCACTAAAGCCGGCCACTCCTGCTGCAAAAGCGACTCTGACCCCGGGAGGCTACGCAGCGGGAAGTAGGCGGCCACGGCCAAAAGCGAGAGCGGTGCTACCGGCGTACCCGCTGAGATAGCTGCCGCTACGCCGTCCCTAAGCTGGCCGGCACGCTCAAGCTCGGCGGGCAGAAGCGCGAAGACATATTCATTGATAAAGCACTGTCGGGCAATTGCGCAAAAAGAGACCAATATCTCATTGTTGACGGCAAGCGATCTTCTTGTCGCGAAATCCAGCATGGCAAGGCGCGCGGAGGTGAGGAACCGCTCAAACCCGACGTTCGAAATGGGGGTGGACTCAAGAAGGGAAAGAAGGAGGCGGTCATCGGCAATAGTCTCCCAGATTCCGGGCTCGACCGGTTCCGGCAGCCGACCGGGCCAGAGCACCATCGCCTGCCTTACAAGCCTTTTCAGCGCCTTGTTGCTAGTAACCAGCGACAGGCAAGGGTCAGCCAGATCCTTCGGGCGCGTCCAGGTCTCAGTTACAGCCCGTACGGCTAGCCCATATATGGCGCTGAGATTGTCGGAATTATCGGCCTCCGGGTCGAGGTATTTGAGGCACTGGCAAAAGAGCATCCGGCTCGCCTGCGATTCATTTGCACGGATGGCGGCCAGGGCGGCATTCATTGCATGATCAAGCTTTCCCTGGGCGAAATATGCGATTCCGATATTATCGAGTGCTTCCGGGAAGTCAGGTCTTAAGGCGACGGCCTGTTCATAGCAGACAACGGCTTCCTCCAGCCTCCCTTGCCCTTGGAGTACGTTGCCCAGATTGGAAAGGACCTCCGGGAAGTCGGGCCTTAAGACGAGAGCCTGCTCGTAGCAGACAACGGCTTCCTCCAGCTTCCCCTGGTTCTGGAGCGCAATGCCGATATTCGCCAGGGCTTCCGGGAAGTTGGGTCTTAAGGCGAGTGCCTGTTCGTAGCGGACAACGGCATCGCCCGGTTTGCCCTGGATCTGGAGTAAGATGCCAAGGTTGTAAAGGGTTTCCACATTGTCAGGTTTGATGGCCAGCGCCCGTTCATAGCTGGCGAGGGCCAGTTCCATCTTCCCCAGGGACTTTAGGGCTATCCCCAAGTCGCTATGGAATGCGGCGACTCCGTCATTTTGTGAGATTGCCTCGCCGATCATCTCGACGGCAAGAGCAAGGTCGCCTCTCTGGCAGGCCAGAATGCCGAGGATGTGAAGAGTATGGGCATGGCGGGCATCAAACGCCAGTATTTCACGGTACAGCCTCTCTGCTTGCACCAGTCGGCCGGCCTGATGGTGGCCGACTGCCTGCGTGAAGAGGAAGTCGGCCTTGCCGCTAAGGTTATTTTTAGCTGCGTTCGGTTGCATGTGGGGCGCCTGCTGTCAGAGGATATTCACCAGTTTTATGTCGAAATTGAGATCTTTTCCCGTCAATGGATGGTTGGCGTCCAGGGTGTACGTCTTTTCGCTGATCTCGGTCAGAATGGCCGGGATGTAAGTTCCGTCCGCCATGGTTATCTCTAACCGTTCGCCCTTTCTCGGGTCGAAGGGGGGTATCGTTTTCTTGTTGGCGTAGCGCCACTCCTTGCACATCTCTTCTTTGGGGGCAAGCCCGTTGCGGGGGACCCTGAAGACCTTCTCCTCGGAGTGCTGGCCATAGGCCTCTTCACTTGGAATCCTGATCTTGACCCTCTCTCCCGGCTCCAGACCGATGATCGCCTCGTGAAATTTAGTGGGGAACTCATCCTCCTGGCCGATTACAAGCTCTATTGGTTCGTAAATAACGACGCCGATCTCTCCGGAGGTGTCAAAAATGCGGCCATCGTCCAGTGTGCCGGTGTAATGCACCTTAACCCTGTCTCCTTTTTTTGCAGTTGCCATTGCTTTTTCCTTTCTTGTTAAGATGCCGATTATGTCAACATGCATTAGCTGTTAATAATACGTAACCATCATAAAATCTGATCGTATTATTACCGTAATCCCGGTTCTCTTCTGCTGGCCCCACAGATCTGGAAGATCCCAGCCCAAAAGGTTAGTAGCGGAGACCAGCAGGGAAAGAAATCTAAGGATTGTTGGCCCGTCCGACCTCAATCCAATCCATTTTGGCCCATGCCGTCTCTTCGTCCAGGTATCGGTCCGAATAGAGATGAACAGCTCCGGTCTCGGGATGGACCATCCTCTTGATATCGGAGTATTCCGGATTCCGCAGCAGTTCATCGATAATGGCCTCCACCTTTTCGGCCGGGACGCCGTACACCTGTTGCCGGAAGTTCGCGGCATTTGTGGTGGTGGGGTATATCCTGGAATCATCTCGGACTGTCAGGGCGATTGTGGCGCAGTGGTCCGCGGCCATGGCCAGAAGCAGGGTCGCAGCATAGCTTTCGACCAGGTACTTAGTGGAGTGGAAATATGCGTCGCCGTTGCCGGCAATGACAGTTTTTATGTCGGAGTACCTTTCCTCCGACTGCATCCCTTTCAGGATGATGTCGATGATCTTGGGCTCCGTATCGGGGGCCATTGTATGGATGTCGGCAACCGGCGTAAGCCTTACTTTCTCATGTGAATCCCCCCTGATAACGCTTGCCAGCATGATCTTTGCCTCTTCAACCACGCTTTTTGCGACTGCATCGTCGTCAGCGATATCCCGGTCTGAATAGACAAAAAGAATTCCGGTTGCGGTGGTTATGGTTTTGATGTCCGAAAAGCGGTCGTCGGTCGTCATCTCGACGAGCAGGGCGAGATAGTCGATCCTGCCGTATCGCAAATCGATATCAAGAGCGACGATCTCTTCATCCAAGGTAAGGGCAGATCGCTGCTTGGCATCCTCCCGCACCTTTTCAGCTATCAGGGCTTTTATCTCTTCGGATCTCGTCTTCAATTCCGCGGCAAAAGCCTCATTGTCCCCGAATTCCACATTCAGCTTATCGGTTTTCTCATCAGCGGACTCGATCTTGGCTGCCGTTTCAACGGTCGGTGCCATTTTGGTCGTATCGGCTACCGGTACCTCTTTCTGCATAAAGCAACCTCCGGGCTGTTCTTCAAAAAAATCTCCGCCTCCTCCCCATTTCACCAGAAAGAGGAATGCAGGGCGGAGAAGATAATCAGTATGAAACTGCTATATTTTGCAAATGGTTCGTTTGTGTTGCTCTGTTACGGATGTTAAAAAGCGGGAGCCCCCGGTTTTTGCCGGGGGCATCCATAATCCCCTAAGCTACGACCAGTTTTGCCACTGCGGAGTCAGCCGTGATGTAGCTCAGGCCCAGCCTGGCCAGTGTTGCGCTGGTCGGGAAACCGGTGGCCCTGTCCCAGCCGAACATATCGTAAAGCAGATCCCTGGCGGTATCCATGTCCTCGATGGTCATCAGCTGCGTGCTACCGGTGAAGGCCACATCCGTGGCCGGATAGGCATTGGTGTTTCCTGTTGCCGCATTGGCGGCAGAGTCGCGTTTTTCGAACATCCAGGGGGACATCTTGTCATGATCGGTGCGCAGGTTCACCTGGGCATTCGGGTTGGCCTGTTTCATCCAGTAATCCTGGTAGCGCCCGTTGAGCGCCCGGAAGAGGGTGACGATCCTGAGGCCGATGGTTTCCAACTGCTTCAGGGTCATGGTCTCGCCGGTTACCGCCTGGTAAATCATTGCCGAGATGTTCGGATCGCCGCGGAAACCGTCCTCAGTGACTTTGGTATACGTGATGCTGCCGTCCGCGTTGGTGGTGTTGCCGATCGCGCCCCGGCTTTGGAGGGGCGACATCCAGAGGGGGTATGTCCAGTCGCACTCGATCAGCGAGTTCTTGAGCTCGACACTGACCACACAGGAGGCGGCAAAGGCTGCCTTGCCCACCGTCATGGCCGTGTAACTCTCCCCTCTTTCCGGATCCCACAGGCCGACGCCGCTCGCCGATGGGTCGTTGAATAGGCAGGGGGATGTGGGTGACGAGAAGAGCTCCTTTATGATCGTCTCTCTCAGTTCCGCCGGTGGTCCTACAGTCTGGTTGCTGTGGGAGTGGTTCATCGGGTCGCGATTCTTCAGCAGGTTTATCAGGCACCCCACCTGGGCAACGTTCTCCACGCCGTGGTGCTTGGCGTAGCCGAACTTGAAGTGGTTCCAGGATTTGAAATACTGTGTGCCATAGGCGATCTCAGGCCAGCCTGTTCCAGCGGCCCCGTCTGGAGTGTCCTTAGTCCTCGCATGGTGTGCCAAGTAGGTAGTCCCGTTCCCGACAGCCTCGGCAAAAACGGGAGTATTCGTGGGCCTCAGGGCGATCAGTTTCATAAGGTCCTGCAGGGACGACGGGTCGCCCGCTTCCGCCTTACCCCATGGTGAGCTGGCTGAGTATGGTTTGCTCCCAGTGGCATTGCCGGAGAGTATGGTCAGTTCCGAAGCGGGGAGTCTGCATTGGAAGGGGGTCTTCCCGGCAACAAGACCTGTCGTGTCGTATCCCAACGACGCCAGTCCGTCGATCTCCGTCTGGGTCATCGCGTGACTGTAAGCATAAGAGTAGGATTGGGCGTACCCGCCGTAGTCGGTCCAGAAACCGTAATCGTGGGTCACGTATGTGCTCATGTTCTGGTTTAAGTTGCTGCTGATAGTCATGTTTGGAACCGTCTTCATCATGCCGCTTATTGCGGAGTAGCCCACGCAGGTATTCTCGTTGTAGGCGGAGATGCCATATTGCCCCAGTTCTGGGTAATACATGCTGATATGGCAACGGACCGGGCAGGAATGGCAGCCGTTCATCCTGACCGTGTGGTTCGCCCCGTTGACGCCGAAGTCCTTGTACCCTTTGTGGCACCGCCTCCCCATCTTGTTCTGGGGGCTCGGGGCATCGACCGGGATCGGATGCTCGAAGTCAGGGCAAATGCCGGTATCCACCGGCGGGTTGGCGGCGCCCCAGAAAATCCCCTTATCGGCCGTCCAGCGCGAGCCGGAATCGCTATACTGCGCCCAGGCCTGTTTGTTCACCGGCACCACGTGATTATTGTTGGAGCCGACCAGGCTCAGTGCATAATAGTTCAGAGCCTTCCAGGACTTCGCGTCGGTGGCGATCTTCACCGAGCCGGTCCCTTTGATGCCGATCGCCTTGAGGTTCTTGGAACCCATGACCGCGCCCAGGCCGCCCCCGGCGGAGTGGGATTTGTCGCAAATGATGTTGGACAAAAGGCCCATATTCTCCCCATGCTGGCCTATGCAGGCCGTATGCGCCTCCGAACCCATCTTGATGCATATTTCTTCGTTGGCGTGCCAGATGCCGCTCCCCCACATGTTCGAAGCGTCCTCGAGCGTGACATTGGCGTCCTCAATCCTGAGCCATACCGGAGAGGCCGCCTTCCCCTCGATGATTATGGCGTCGTAACCAGCGAACTTGATCTCGGGTCCGAAGTGCCCTCCCATGTGCCCGGTGCCCGGCATGGTGCCCATGACCCCGGTGTCTCCCGCCACGGAATAGGGGAGGAGAGAGCCGATGGTGCAGCGCCCGGTCAAAGGCGCGCCGGTGCCGGAGAGCGGCCCCACGGCAAAGATGATCTTGTTTCCGGGGTCCAGCGCCCTGGTCCCTGCCGGAACCTCGTCCCACAGTACCTTGTAGGCGAGTCCGGCGCCGCCTATGTAGTCTTTGTATTTGGCGATCGTATCTACGATAGATGTCGCCCTTGTCGTCAGGTTAACCCTTAATGTCTTTCCAGTCCAGCCGCCGTATGCCATTTTGCGCCTCCTTGAATCATTTATTTTATTAATTATCAGTATGTTGGTCATTAATGTTTCAGTGACAATCGTTGCAGGTAGCAGCAATGGCATCGGCTATTTTGCCTGAGATAGCCTGGCGCGGCGGGACCGATTTGGTCATGTCGATCCACGAGGTATATGTCAATGCCCCCGTGACACACGCCTGCACGCATTCCGGATTGCCGTTGCACAATGTGCACTTGTGCGATTTGGTGCCTATTGCGTTTACCGTTCCATCCAGGGTTGGCATTGCCCAGGGACAGGCCTGCGTGCAGATGCCGCACCCTGCGCATTTACTCAGATCTATCACCCTGGCATTGACCGGGGGGATTACCTCAATGGCGCCGTGGGGGCAGGCCAGCTGGCAGGGCACCGGGTGCGGACACTGTTTGCAGGTGTCCTGAACTACACGGAAGTTTCCGTAATTGCCATCATGAGAGCCGTTGGAGCCGTTTAACGCTGCACCAGCCACACCAAATTGCATATTTCGGTTTACCTTCACATTAGCGGCATACGGCTGTGCGACGCCCTGGTTGTAGCCGGTGCAAGCCGACTCGCAACGTCTGCACCCCACGCAGAGGGTCGGGTCATTGGAGACCAGGCCAAGGGCATTGGCCACGAAAACCTGGCGCGGTGCGTTGGCAGAACCGCCACCGCAACCGAAAATGCAGAGTGAAGCGGCGCTCAGTCCGACGACGCTCGTGCCGACCAGGAACTGCCTTCTGGAAATGTGCTTGCGGATAAGCGCGGTTACCTCTTCCTGTGTCGATTCCTTCGTCAATTCTCCAGCGACCTCAGTTAAAATTTTGTGCATTTGCAGCCTCCTTTTAACTCACTAGATTGTTCTCTTTCTCGTGACATTGAAATGCAATCTTGATCCGAGCAAATTATAGATATAATGCACACCAGCTTCCCTGTCCGACCTGATTCACCTTGTTCGTCACTGTTTGGTCAGGGACGCTGCGAGCGGAATATCGCACCTCTGTCGCTCAGGTTGTGGCACTGGGAGCAGACAACGGCGTCGGGATGGCACGACTCGCACGACTGCAGGTTTCTGCGGGCGTTAGCCGCATGATCCGGGTCGGTTGTCAGGTCGTACCTGAGAGTGTTGCCCACCTGCACATGTCCCTGTACCTGCATCCCCCCCTTGTTCGGCACGCTGTTGTGACAGTCGTTGCAGAAGCTCTGTTCGTGGCAGCGGAAACAGCTCGCCTGATCGCCCCTTGCCTCGATGGGGTGAGTGGAGATGAAGTCGGCTCCATGTGTCCTGGGCATATACTCCCCCCTGCTCGATTCCGTCATGTGCAGGTCTGCGTCGATGTTTCCCCC
>JBJKPM010000010.1:0-64442 GCA_046706325.1 Desulfocapsaceae bacterium
AGTTCGTGGTGGCCGTCAACACCGATAAAGACGCCCCGATCGGCGAGGTGGCCGACGTGTTGGTCGTGGCCGACCTGAAGGTCTTCGTGCCGATGCTCACCGAAAAGATCAACGCCCTGTGACAGCCGGGTTGGGAGGACATCATGGTAGGAGATATTTTCAACAGCTTGCCCGCTTTATTCATCGCTCACTCGGTTACCTCTCCGGTCAGTTATTACTTCTCCCTGGAGGATATTAAAAAAACCGTCCTGCTTGAGCCGGACGGCTGTGTCGTCAAGGACGGGCGGGCAGTTGCAGAGGCGGATTGCGTCTGCAAGACCAGCAAGGACTTTTTTTTAAAGATCTGGGATGAGGGCTATCGTCCGCAGATGAAGGATTTCTTTTCCGGGAAAATCAAGTCCAACAATCCCAATGCGCTGAAGGGCTTTCTGATGAGTTTCGGCAAAGAGGCATAGGAGGGGATGTGCAGGAGACGAGTTGCAGAGATATGGAGTGTTTAACCGAGATCAAGATCAGAGGGTACCATGCCGATTTTTATGGTCATGTCAATAATGCGAGGTACCTTGAATTTTTTGAGGAAGACAGATGGGCACACCTTGAGTCGGTTATCGATCTCAAAAAGCTGGCAGTCAGAGGATGTATTTTTCTGGTGGTGAATATCAACGTCAATTACCGCAAGGCGGTGGAGGTGGGTGAGACGGTAACGGTCGCAACCGCTCTTCAGAAGATCGGCAACAGGAGCGGGGTATTCAGGCAGGAGATCATCTTGAAGGATTCGCAAGAGGTAGCGGCCGACGCGCTGGTGACCTTTGTGATCAGCGATGCAACGGGCAAGGCCATGCCGATGGATGGGGAGATCAGAGATGAGCTCTCAAAACTTTTTCCCCGGTAGGGAAGAGGACCTTTTTCTCTTTTGGTTGTCAAGGGAGTGAACCCATGTTTCGCATTCGGCGTATTTTCGATGATGTCGTTCCGGCCGACCGGTATGCTCTGGATCAGGTCGGAGCGATCCTCAGGTCGCAGTTCACGCTGCTCGATCGTCAGAAGATCAATCGCATTCCCGATCTGCTGAGGTCTCCGCTGAAGTACGGTGTCCGTTCGATTCTCTTTGTGGCCGAAGACAACCGGGCGAGGGTTCGCGGCCTGGCGTTTCTCGATCATGAAGCGGAGCTGAAATACTGCTATCTCGATTACCTGGTCAGCGATAAGAAACTTGCGGGACGCGGCGTGGGCGGCGCGCTCTATGACCGGGTTCGCAGCGAGGCATTGTCTCTTGGTGTTATCGGCGTCTTTTTCGAATGTCTACCGGATGACCCGAAGCTGTGTCGCGATCCGGATTTACTGAAACAGAATCGGGCACGATTGCGGTTCTATGAGTCCTACGGGGCGCGGCCCATTGTCAACACGGCCTATGAAACACCCGTTTCCTCCGACTGGGACAACCCTCCCTATCTGGTATTCGATGACCTGGCACAGGGCAGCATGCTGCGCAAAGACCACGTGAAGAAGGTTATTGCCTGTATTCTTGAGCGAAAATACAAGGACATATGCGGTCCCGACTATGTCCGGATGGTGGTGGACTCGGTGCGGGAAGATCCGGTCCGGATCCGGCCGTCCCGCTATGCCGTGCCCCAGGTGGTTGAGCAGCGGCATGCGAGCGTTGCGCTGAGTCTCGCCAAGATTGCGCTTGTGGTGACCGATCAGCATCAGATCCATCACGTCAAATCCCGCGGCTATGTCGAGTCGCCTGTGCGGATCAGGTCGATCAATCAGGCCCTGGAACCGACCGGGATCTTCGATCCGGTACCACCGGCCACCTTCGGCGACTCCTGGATCACCGCCGTGCATGATTCCGAGTATGTGCGATATTTTAAACGGGTCTGCAAGAAGATCGGGCCCGATACCCCCCTCTACCCCTATGTGTTCCCGATCCGGAATCGAGCCAGGCCGCCGAAGGAATGGCCCGTCCGGGCCGGGTATTACTGCATCGATACCTTCACCCCGCTCAACAGCCACGCCTATGTTGCCGCCCGCCGGGCCGTCGACTGTGCACTGACCGCCGTCCGGGAGGTCCTCTCGGGAAGACGCGTCGCCTATGCCCTGGTTCGCCCTCCCGGCCATCATGCTGAACGGGGCTATTTCGGCGGCTTCTGCTACTTCAACAATGCGGCCATCGCCGCCCATTTCCTGAGCCAGTTCGGAAAGGTCGCCATGCTGGATATTGACTATCATCACGGCAACGGACAGCAGGACATTTTCTATCGGCGAAGTGATGTCCTGACCATCTCGATCCACGGACACCCGAGTTTTGCCTACCCGTATTTCAGCGGGTTTTCAGAAGAGAAAGGTGAGGGAGAAGGGAGAGGCTATAATGTGAATTACCCGTTGTCCGAGGTCATAGAGGCTGCGGATTATCTGCGCACTCTCCGTTCGGCGCTGAAACGGATTCGAGGCTTCGGGGCCAGATACCTGGTCGTCTGCCTCGGCCTGGACACCGCCAAAGGAGATCCCACCGGCACCTGGAACCTTCGAGGCCGTGATTATGCGGACATCGGCAGGGAAATCGGCCGACTGCAGAAACCCTGTATCGTCATCCAGGAGGGAGGCTACAACAACCGGTCGATAGGGGGCAATGCCAAGCATTTCTTCCTCGGCCTCTTCTCCGGACCGGGCCGGCAGCTGCCGGTGGTGAATCATAGGTTCTCTTGATTCGCGTTTAACAGGGATCGGGAAGGATCAAGCAAGAGAAGAAAAACTAAGGGGAGCCTTGGCTGGTTGTTTGCGCTCTCGGTACCATAACCTCCATCTTGAATAAAGGAGAAAGAGACACCATGCATCTATTCACCGTCGATGAACAGACGTGCGCCCAGGACGGAATCTGTGCCAAAGCATGCCCAGTGAGTGTGATCGATTTTGAGAAAGGCGGATATCCGCGCCCCGGCAGCGACGCGGAAGAGATCTGCATTCGCTGCGGCCATTGCGTGGCCGTCTGCCCGACGGGGAGTCTCAGCCACCGTGAAATGTCCGTGGAGGACTGTGTGCCGATAGATGCCGGGCTGAAGATAACGCCCGCGTCCTGTGCACAGTTCCTGCGCGGCAGGCGTTCGATCCGGGTGTATAAGGACAGAGGCGTTTCTCAGGGTGAACTGCAAAAATTGATTGAGATGGCCCGTTACGCCCCATCCGGACACAACAGCCAGGGGGCAGGATGGCTGGTGCTGGGGAACAGGGATGAGTTGCAGCGGCTCTCCGGCATAGTAGTGGACTGGATGCGCTGGGTAATTGCCAACATGCCGGAAATGGCGGCGTTCATGCACCTGGAAAGAACGGTTCAATATTGGCAGAACGGCAAGGATGTCGTTTTACGCAAGGCCCCGGCCGTGATCGTCGCCCATGCGCCGAAGGAGGACCGCATGGCCCCGGCGACCTGCACCATCGCCCTGTCCTATCTGGAATTGGCCGCAACGGCACAGGGGCTGGGCACGTGCTGGGCCGGGTATTTCAATGCGGCGGCAGCGACATTTCCCCCGATGGCGGCGGCCCTGGGCCTGCCGGAAGGACACCAGTCGTTCGGTTCGATGATGGTCGGCTATCCGGCCTTCACCTACCGAAGGCTGCCGACCCGCAAGGCCCCGGAGATCTCCTGGCGCCTGTAGCAGCCGCATTGCTGCCCCGGAACCGTCCCTGGGACGGTATCAGTCCGGGATGCCGGTAACGATCGGACCCGATTGGGAGGAAAAAAGGTCGGTGACGATGCCTCTTGCCTCGTCGAGCCACCGGCTTCTCCGGGCAGGCGAGCTGGTAACGATGACATTGAAGGTCCGACGGCGGAAGGCAGGAACGCCGCAGAGATCGAAGATGCAACGTTTCCATATCGCCTCCAACGGATCGCCGAAAACATGCTGCTCCCGCTCGTCCGTGGTGTTCGAGGTGTTGAACACCACCGCGGCCCGTGCCGGGAGCAGGCCGACAGGCACGCCTTCGCCCTGGTCGCCTTCATCGAAACGGTAGGCGATACCGGGGCGAATCACCCGGTCGATCCAGCCCTTCATCACGGCCGGTGGCTGCCCCCACCAGTTGGGATGGATGATGACGATGCCGTCTGCCGCCTGCAGTTCGGCACAGTGCCGGGCTATGGTGTCGGGAATGCAGCCGTCTGCGGGGATTTCTTCCTTGGTCAGGATCGGGTCGAACCCTTCCGCATGGAGATCGTGGAAGATGATCCGATGGCCGTCGTCCCGGAGGGAGGCACAAACCGCCGAGGCGATGGCATGATTGAAGCTGTTCGGGTCCGGGTGTGCCAGGAGAACGAGTATCTTCATTGCCCATCCTTTGCCGGAGGAGACGGGGTGTAGAGCTTCTTGATCCGGGCCCGGTCCGGCGTCCCGTCCGCCAGATGCGGCATGTCCTCTACGAATTGGACATGCTGGGGTTTTTTATATCGGGCGATTTTGCCGCCGACGAAGTCGATCAACTCCTTGGCGCTGAGATTGCCGCCTTGCTGTAATCGGCAGACGGCCTTTATGGCCTCTTTCCACTTCGGGTCGGGGACGCCGAAGACCACCGTTTCGGCAACGGCAGGGTGCAGAAGAATCGCGTTTTCAACCTCGGCCGGATAGACGTTTTCCCCACCCGGCTTGATCAGTTCTTTTTCCGCCTTGCGGCCCATATAGAAGAGAAAACCGTCCTGGTCGAAGCGTCCGAGGTCTCCGGTGTGATGCCAGCCGTTGCGGAAGGTATGGGCCGTATCGTCAGGCAGATTGATATACTCCTTGAAGATCATCGGTCCCTTCATCGCGATTTCCCCGGTCTCGCCCATCGGGACCGGTCGGTCGAGGTCGTCAAGCAGGGCGAGCTCGGCTGAAGGAATGGCTTTCCCCGCCGAACCCGGTCTGGCATTGAACGGGCTGATTGTTGCAAGGCAGGAGGTCTCGGTCTGGCCGAAGAAACTGTAGAAGGTGCCGCCGGTCATCTCCTGATATCTGATGATGGTCTCAGGAGAATCAAGGCCGGTCACCTTTTGCAGGGAGCAGAGGTCATGTCCGATCTTCCGGCCCTGGTCGAGGAGAGAGCCGAGGATCGGGGCGAAGTCGAAGAGGACGGAGGCCTTTTTTTCAGCCACCAGGCGGGCCGCCTTGTCGGCATCGAATTTTTCCATATTCAGACTTGGAGCACCTGCATGGAAACAGCTGATCGTCATGAAGAGCCCGCCGACATGAAAAAGCGGCAGGATGTTGAGATGGACATCGGATTCATCGAGGGACATGGCGGCGATGAACTCGAGACTGGAAAAGGCGATATTGCCATGCGTCAGCAGCGCCCCCCTCGGTCTTCCGGCGACGGCGGCAGTATGGATAATCACGAAGCCGTCAGCCATCGTAACGTCTTCGGGGCGGAAAGTGCCCGATTGCTGCAGGAGATCTGAAAAATCGTCTGCGGCGCCGGTTTCCCCCGTAAGCGAGAGAAAGTGGGCCACGTCAGGGAGTTCGGGGGCGATCTTTTTCATCATTTGGGCAAATTCCTGATCGTAAAAGACGATCTTTGGCTTGCCGTCGCTGAGGTTGAAACAGATTTCCGCTGCCGACAGCCGCCAGTTGACCGGCAGCATCACCGCACCCAGGGCGGCCGAAGCACCATAGAGGAGAAAGAATTCAAGACTGTTTTTGCCGACGACCCCGATTCTGTCACCTTTTTCGATTCCTTTGGCCCTGAGCCCGGAGGCCAGTTCATCCGTCATCACCTTGATCTCCTGAAAGGAGAAGGACTTACCGGTTGCATCTTCATACCATGCGGTCTTGTCGCCGTGAAGTCCTGCGTTTCGACGAATGATACTGTAGGTGGTAAGGTCAAAGAGTCCCATGTCGGTTTTCCTCCGATGGAAGAAGGGGTATTGTCCGATATCGCCGGACAGCTGAGAGTACCGTTCGATGTCCGATCCAAATGACCACCTTGGCAGGACAGCATGATCGAGGATGGAGATTACGCCATTTACCGCAAGAATGCAATTTTTCCGTCCAACCGGGGCGTTAACAGGCGGGCGAGGACCGGCGGAAATTCTTGGGGGACATATCGCTACCCTACGGAAAAGAGTTGAAAAGACAGTTCTCATCTGCTAGGTTGATCAAAATTTAATCTGATCTAACTTTTTGGCATTCGGCAGAACGGGTGTCGAAGAATATGCCACCATCCTTCCCTTTAGATTAAAGGAGCACCGATCATGAAAAAGATACTTGCAGCCGGATGTGCTTTCCTGTTTATGACAACCTTGGCTCATAGGGCAGCGGCAGATGATTTTTCGGCAAGTCTGAAGGTATCGACCCTCGGGCCGGGGGTTGAGGTTCAAGAGAAGTTCGGCAGCAACCTGGGCCTGCGGCTGGATGCCAATTACCTGCCGATAACAACAAATTTCACCGTTGATTCTGTGCGGTATAAAGCCGATTTCTCATGGAAGAACGTATCGTTGTTGGCAGATTTTTATCCGTTTTCCGGGATATTCCGTCTAACCGGTGGGGTATTCTACAACGGCAACACCGTGGATGTAACGGGCGCGCCTTCCGGCACGGTGCAGATCGGGGATCACAGCTATTCCGCTGCCGATGTGGGTACGATCTCCGGCAGTCTGGAATTCAATAAGATCGTACCGTATGCAGGGTTCGGCTGGAGCGGCGGCAGTACCGCGAGTGGTGACTGGACGATCAGCATCGACATCGGTATCATGTTTCAAGGTGCCCCTTCCGTCAGCAATTTGACCGCATCCGGACTGCTGGGTTCCAGCAGCGCCTTCTCCTCCGATCTGGATAAAGAACGAGCGGACATCAAGGATGAGATGGATTCGTACCAGTATTATCCGGTGGTGGCGCTTGGTCTGGCCTACCATTTTTAAATGGCGACAGTTGATTTCTCCAATCGTTCCAACTCGCGGATATGGTTGTGTTCTTCCTGGATGATCTTTTTCATCCAGGAGACCGACTGTGCATCGTTGAGCAGGTCCAGCAGGAACTGGTAGAAGAGAATGGTATCCTGTTCGAAGAGTTTCGATCTTTCCAGGACCTCTCCGATGGATCCGGCCCGTTCCAGATCATCTCGGCTGAGGAGAAAGTCGTTTCCCCTGATCATTTCCTGCAGCAGATCACGGCCCATTCTCTCCACCTCTTGTTGCTCCACGGTAGTCGACTGTGTCGATCGGATAACTTCAAACCACCGGGCGTGTTGCAGCTCCTGGTCGGCAATCAGGGTCAGGGTGGCTGCGATTTCGGGGTTGCGGCAGGCGGCGGATGCACGGCGATATGTCGTTTCCCCGTTTCTCTCGATCTGAGTGGCTATATTGCAGATATCGGCAATGGTAAACATCTTTTTTTCGTTGGTGAAAGGATAGAGTTTGTCTCGAAAGTGTCAGTCGGCATGTTGATGATTTTAGTTTGCTCCGGGCAACAATTGCAAGAAAAAGGATACAACCCGACAAACAATGATCTGCCGTCAGTTACCTTTGCCTTCTCTTCACGGCCCGACTATCATTTAGTCATACTCTTTCGATAAGGAGGCAGGCGATATGAGTACATCTGCAGCAGGTTCATCTTTCTTCAGCGCCCTCTATCGAAGATTTTCTTCAAAACCGCCGGTCCATGTCAAGACGGTCACCTCGCATGATGCCAAACCCGGTGATCCGGTCTGGTTTGATGTGGAAAATACCTGCGGGCAGGAGGTCGCAAAAATATCCATCGAATGCGCCAACGCCTTTCGCAATCCGGCCGGACTGTCGTTTTTCCGTTTCAATGCGCTCCAGGAACTCCCTCCGGAGACCTTCGAAAACGTCCTGCCAGGCTCAAACAGACGCTGTTCCCACTACCGGATTCCAAAGAATAAAGAGGACAAGGTCTATTCGGGATTTTTCTGAGCTTACCTCCTGTACAATGCCACATTGTGGCATTACTGTTTTCTATTGGCCGCTACCAGAGGAGGTTTGCATGCTCACGGTTTTCCAGTCGGAGATTCTCAATCCAAGAAATTTCATCACGACCATCGAGCTTGTTCCCGGCAGATATTCCACCGGCAAGTCGGTGGATGTGGTAAAAGGAATCGCCAGGGACTCCTTTGCCGACGGCAGGATCGCCGCCGTATCGGTGACCGATAATCCCGGAGGCAATCCCTCGCTCAGTCCCGATGTCCTCGGACACGATATCTTCCAGGTCGGAATGGATGTGATCGTCCATTATACCAGCCGGGATCAGAACCGTGTCGGCATGGAGAGCAGAGCCCTGCAGCTGGCGATGATGGGGATGAAGAATCTGCTGGCCCTGACAGGGGATTATACCGGCAAGGGCTTCGGGGGGCAGGGGGCACCGGTCTTTGATCTGGAATCGGTAAGCGCGATCATGCTCCTGCAACAGCTCAGCAGGCGGATCATCGCATCGGGCGATCCGGACGGCTTTTTCGTGGGATGCGCCGTCTCGCCCTTTAAACGGACGGAAGCCGAATGTTATACACAATATTCGAAGGTGTGCAGAAAGATAGCGGCAGGCGCTCAGTTCATCATCACCCAGCTTGGTTATGATGCTTGTAAGTTCTCAGAATTGATGGTTTTTTTACGGAAGAAAGGCTTGCAGGACATCCCGGTGCTGGGCTCCGTCTATGTTCTCAATCCCAAGGCTGCAAAGATCATGCACAAAGGGATCATTCCCGGTGCGGTGGTGACCGATAAGCTCCTGAACGAGATTAAAAAAGAATGGGAGACACCTGAACAGGGGCAGCGACTGGCCATCGAACGGGCCGCCAAACTGGGAGCGGTGCTGAAAGGTCTCGGATATCGGGGTATGCACATCGGCGGCGTACATAAAAGCTTTGATAGTGTCGGCAGGATCCTCGATCGCATGGAGGAAATTGAACAGGATTGGCAGGAGTTTTATCACGACTTCGATTTTCCACAAGACGGCGGATTCTATGTCTTTCCGAAGGATGCATGCGGCGATGATCCCGCCGATCTCTTCGGCAGGACCCCGATCGATCTGCCCTTAAGGGACAAGCTGCATTTTTCCTTGATGAAAAAAGTCCATAGCGCTTTTTTTACCTCCGATTCCTCGCTTGCCCCGGTCTGCGGTAAAGCCAGTCAATGGATTGACAGACATAAAAAGGTGGGCCGGGTGGCGTCCTGTCTGGAAAATTCGACCAAGCGGGCACTTCTGGACTGCCAGCATTGCGGTGATTGCGCCATTCAGCACGTGGGGTTCCTCTGTCCCGAATCGCAGTGTCCCAAACATACAAGAAACGGCCAATGCGGCGGAAGCCGCGATGGAATGTGTGAGGTGTTTCCGGATAAACAATGTGTTTGGGTCCGTGCATATCAGCGCCTGACGTACCATAAGGAAGCGATGTCGCCCGAATGTATACCGCCCAGGATGTGGGAGTTGAACAGGACAAATTCCTGGCTCAATTTCCACCTTAAACGCGATCATCAAGGGACGGATGCCGAGCCGTACGGACCGAAGGTCCCGCCGGTTCCCACTGATGATAAGGATCTGAAGAATTGATTCTTATGGCGCAGGGGTAGTCCGAGCCGGGCCGGCTTGCAGCCCTAAGGTAGAAGGCGGCTATCTTTTTCGGTAGGCCTTTTTCCAGCCCTCGTGCCGGGTGGCTGCATAGTCATTGAGGGCATGATAAAAGGCCCCGACCACCAGCTCGGCGCAATGGACATGATCCGGCGGCAGGGTTTCAAGGTAATCGACCAGATTTTCCGGTAGTATCCGCCAGCTGTCGGCAACGCTTCGTCCTTCCACCAGATAGGCCAGGGTATTGGCGCAGGCATTGGTGTTCAGGCAACCCTGGATCTGGAATGTGACCATCCGGATCATGCCTGCCTGTACAGACAGATACAGCTCAATGGTATCGCCGCAGTCGCCGACCCGTTTCCCATACCCGTCCGGATGCTCGATGATCCCCAGCCGATCTGTCCGGGAGGCCATATCGATAAAATGCTCGGAATGCACCTGAACGGACGCCGTCGATTCTTCTTCCATGCCAACGCTCCATTACCCACCGCTCCCCTGGCCCACACGATGTTGAGGCGGAGGGCGGTGCGGTCCTTCATTGTCCTCTTGACCTGTCGTTGCCTCGCTGATTCTTGAAAACAGCAATGGTAACGAAAGCGCAGTTGTTTATACCATTGCATTGCCGGAAATGGCAACTGAAAATCGGTTCCGAAAAGGCGGGAGACCGTGGTTGCGTGCGGAAGTGGAAGGTGAACCGGATGCAGAAAAATCTTGTTTCCCGCGAGTGAAGGGTATAGGATTTGATCGCCGCAACCGGCAGGGCTTGTATTCACTTTCCGAAAACACAGGGAAAATACCATGAGAGAACCCGTCTATTTTATAGAAGCCGCCGCAGATAACGAACCGGATGATTTGCTTTGTGAGCGGCTCAGAGCCCTTGTGCAGGCTGAGGATCTTCTTGGTTTTGTGGCCGATAGAGACATCACCGTGGTGAAGACCCATTTTGGTGAATCACCGGAACTCGGATATCCGCGGCCGGTATATTTCAAGATGCTGGCCGCGGGTATCAAGGACAGGGGCGGAACCCCGTTCCTGACCGAGACATCGACACTGTACAAGGGAAACCGGAACAACGCCGTCAAGCACATCGCCCATGCCCATGCCCAGGGTTTCGACCTGGCGGCGACGGGGATGCCGATCATCATGGCGGACGGTCTGTTCGGCGACGAAGAATGCGAGGTTCCGGTCAACGGCACGATCTACCAATCCGTTCATATTGCCCGGCTCTTTGCCAAATGCAATGCCCTGGTGGTGGTCTCTCATTTCACCGGACACCTGGCTGCAGGTTTCGGAGCTGCCCTGAAGAATCTGGGGATGGGGTGTGCGAGCAGAAAGGGGAAGATGGAGCAACATTCCACGGCCCGGCCGAAGATCGATAAAAAGAGGTGCACCGGCTGCGGCACCTGTGTCGCATGGTGTCCTGGAGAGGCCATCACACTGGTGGATGAACGGGCTGCCATAGCCGCCAAAAAATGCATAGGATGCGGGGAATGCCTGGCCATGTGCCGTTTTGACGCCGTTAAATATAACTGGGGGGTCACCTATGAAGACCTCCAGAAAAAGATCGTCGAACATGCCATGGGCGTGTGTTCGCTCTACCGGGGGAAGGGCCTGTTTATCAATATTCTTACCCGGATCTCCAAAGACTGCGATTGCATGGGGCATACCTTTAAGAAAATCGTTCCCGATATCGGAATCCTGGTGGCCAGGGATCCGGTTGCCCTTGATGCAGCCTCTCTGGACCTGGTGGAGAAACGAGCGGCAACAACGATTTCGCAACTGGCCTATGATATTCCCCATCGGGTACAGCTTGACCATGCACGGGAAATCGGCTTCGGGAATCCCGCCTATTCCTTGATTCCGGCATAGGATGCTTCGTTGATAAAAGCCGTCGGAGATGTCGGCAACGGACGAGTTCCGGCAGGTTTTAACGGGCGGAGCGGCAGTCCGGGCCTTCCTTGCCGGCATCCGCCGTGGCTGGGATTAAAGAGCAGCCATGAATCTGATCAGTTCAAGGCTGGAGACGATGCCGAGGGGTTCGCTCTTCTCGCCGGTGATGAGCAGATGGTTGGCTCCCGCTTCATGCATGACCTTGACCGCCGACAGCACATCTTCATCCTCATCGAGTTGGAGCATTGATTTTCTCGTGGATGTCTTGGTGTGAAATTCGCATTTGGTCATAAAGGTGGTGAGTTGTATTTCCGAAGGATCCTTTTCGCAGCAAAGGGCACACATCACATCTGAGACGGTCAGAATGCCGATCAGGTCCTCTTTGTTCTTGACCACGAGAACCGAAACATTGGCGTCGGCCATCAGCTGCATCGCAGCCCCGATAGTGGAGTCGATGTCTATGACCGGAAATTTCCTCTTGATGGCGTGCTTGACCTTTCTGCGATTTTCCATGGAACCCTCCGTGAGATGTGTGATTCGATGGGATCTTTCCTACCTCCACAAGATGTCTCTTCCTTAATCTTATAGTCTATTTCCGGTTAAATCAAACACGTTATTCGCTGGAGTATCTTTTCTGCATTGGCCATGTAATATCACCCGGTTTGCTGCAACAGAAAAAGAGGACTGTCCGGAAAGTACTTGCGGCAGGAAGGTTTTAATAATAGTATTTAATATCGTCTGCAACAGGCTGGAACAGGAAATCCTTCAATCGGCATTTTTTCTGCTCGATTTGTGGACCTCACAGCCCCTGCATGATCAACCGAACCCATGCAATGAAGTACCTGACAAAGAGGAGGATGTGATATGTCGAAGGCGCTGATTGTCTTTTCTACCAGGACCGGTGAAACGCGAAATATCGGCGAGTTGATCGCTGAGGGATTGCGGTTCTCGCTGATCGATGTGACCTTGAAGGATGTCAAGGACATCAAGACAGAGGACGACCTTGCCGGTTATGATGCCTATGTCTTTGGTTCATCAACCTATCACGGGGAGATGATGAACAGCATGAAGACCTTTTTATTTCTCGCCGGGCAGGCGGATCTCCGGGGGAAAAGGGGCGCCGCTTTCGGCTCTTACGGCTGGAGTGGAGAGGCGGCGGAGCGGATCTTTGAGACCATGAAGCATATCTACGGCATGGAAATGGTCGCTTCTCCCCTGATGCTCAAGACCGGCTCGGTCGAAGGGGGGATCAAGGCGGCCCAGGCCTATGGGAAAGAACTGGCGGCCAAGATGCTCGGATAACCGAGCCGGCACGGGGCGTCTTTGTCTTCTGTTCCGCCGGGGGACGCTGTGACGGAGGCCCATCCCGATCTTACCCGATCCGGGATGAACGAAAGCTCCCGTCTGAAAAGGAGTGACCTGGTATGATTTTTTAAATTTTTTCACCTCCCATGATTATTTTATAGAGAGAAGCCCCTGGCAAGGCAGCTGTGATTCTTGACAGGGGACCTATCAGCAGGGGTTTAATCTGCCCGGAAAGGTTATTATTTGATAGGCTCTATTTAAAAATTAAGGGAGCGGATATAATGGTTACCCTGAACAAGATGCTGTTGCTGCCGGTTTTATTCTTCTGTTTCGTCCCTTATGGCCATGCCGCCTCAGACAGTAAATTCGGTTTCGGATATGGGATGGATTTTCGCAAGGGCGCCGATCTCGAGCAGTATGAACTGTTTTTTCGCAAACCCTTGCCCTATGCCGTCACGATCAGCGGCCTGGACGTTGAGCTGGCTTCGGAATTCGGGCTTGCCTTGATCAGGGAAACCGACACCGGCGGTTTCGGTACGGCAAGATTCTCGATAATGCCTGAGGTTGTCCTCCGTCCCCATCAACAATTCAGCTTTATTCTCGGTCTGGGAGCCGGCATCATGGTCGGCCAGACGGCTTATTCCCGGTATGATCTCGGCGGGCCGATTTTGTTCGCCGCCAAGGTGGGGGTGCACTATCGGCTGAACGAGCGATGGGGGCTGGAATATACGTTCTATCATCAATCCAACGGCAATATCTACCCTCAAAACTACAGTCTCAATATGAATGAACTGGCACTTACCTATGATTTTCGATGAACAGGGACAGGTGACACGATTGGCCTGGGGAAAGCCTCCGGAGGCAGCAGAGGCAGCACGATAGGTCACCACCTGCAGGGCTGAACCGTCGGTTGGTGAACCTTTCATACTACCGGCAATGGGGAAGGTCAACCGGGAACCGTCATTGGATAAGGCAACGGCCGTGCCGGATTCCCGGAATATCGATTGTTCGGGGATGGGCGCAAAAAAAAGATCACTTTTTAACAGGAAACAAATACGAACAGGATAGAAGAAGAATCGAATAGGGTTGCAGGCATCATGAGAGGCCATGCCCCACCAAGCAGTTGGGGTGATCCCCAAGAGATGATGTTCACAGACTGAGCGATAAGAAAAAAAGGACCAGGGTATGTCAAAAATATCAAGGTGCGGCGATGACACCGCGACGGCTTATCAGGCCTGGGATCTCCGCTGGGGAAGTGAACAGGGGAGATCGGACTGGATGTCTCCGGAAAAAGATGTCCTGGAGCTTGCCGGAGAATTGAAAAGAAGGGAGGCGAAAAACGTACTCGACCTCGGCTGCGGCGTGGGGAGGCATACGGTGTTTCTCGCCTCTCAAGGGCTTGCGGTCTTCGCCGCCGATGCAAGTCCCAATGGGCTGGAGTCGACGAGGATGGCTGTTGTCGAGGCCGGTTTGCCGGTTGATATACGGCATTCTCAGATGACAAACCTCCCGTATCCCAACGGTTTTTTCGATTATGTGCTTGCCTGGAATGTGATCTACCACGGCACCCCCGGTATCGTGAAGACGTCGATCAGTGAAATATCCAGGGTTCTTCGACCCGGCGGGCTGTTTCAGGGGACGTTGCTCGCCAAAAGAAACACCTTTTTCGGCCGGGGGCACCTCATCGATGTCGATACCTATGTTGTCGATGTCGATGACGAAGAGAAGCGTCACCCTCATTTTTACTGTAATGTCGAAGATATCCTGACATTATTTGCCGGTTTTGAAATACTCTCCCTCCGATTATGCGAACAAAAGATGCCCGGATCATTCCATTGGAATATGGTTTTGGAAAAAAATTCGCTCGGGTCGTTGTGATGCCCGGATGTGCGTCTGTCCTGTCGGTCTGTTCACCAGCCTGCAAAAAGCGAGAAAAAGGGAGCGATTCCCCTATGTCTTGAGAATCTGTTTTAGAAATGTTTTGACACGGTTCCTCGGTGCCGGTTAAGGTAGCCTGGGTGGAAAAGTCGATCGCAAAAAGCGGGGCCTGGGGAGGGGGCGGAACGAAAACGTGCAGGCTCTAGCTGCTCCGGCGGGATGCGTAGAATCAAGATAATTGGAGATTCGAGAATGGATGCCGGGACAGAGGCGTTTCCACGGCGAACGATTGCCGTACTGATAACGGCCTTGTTGGTGCTGGTGGTCGGCGGAGCCTGGTTTTACCAGGCGCAAAAGGCAACCGTTCGACAGCAGGCGGAGGGAGAATTTGCTGCCATCGGCCGTCTTAAGGCCAAGCAAATAGAGGCCTGGCGCAACGAACGGCTTAGCGATGCGGCAGTCCTGGCTGAGAGTCTTTTCTTTCGTCGGGGACTGCCCGGTTTCTTCACCGATCCCAATGACGTAACTGCCCGGGAACTGCTCATCTTTTTACATAATTTTGTCGCTCATGGCCCCTATGCCGATGCCTTTCTTGTCGACCCTGAAGGACGGGTTCGGTTACGCCTGGGCGGCGACAATGGGCTGCACATCGGCTATAAACAGGCTTTGGCAAAGGCCTTGACCGAACGCAGGCCCGTGTTCACGGATCTGCATATCGAGGAACACGATCCGGTCCCTCATATCAGCGTGGTTGCTCCTGTCTTTTCCGGAAACCAGCCGGATGCCTCTCCGTTAGGTGCCGTCGTTTTGATCAGCAATGCGGTGCAGTTCCTCTATCCGATGCTCCACTCCTGGCCCGGTTCGAGTGCCACCGCCGAAACCTATCTGGTCCGACGTGACGGAGACAAGGCGCTTTTTCTGAACAACCTGCGTTTCCTTCCCGAAACGGCACTGAGGCTGCGTATTCCCCTGAGTCAGAAGGGGATATGTGCCGTCAAGGCAGTACTGGGGCAACAGGGGTATGCCGAGGGCAGGGACTATCGCGGGGTCCGGGTCATGTCATGGATCCTTCCGGTTCCTGATTCGCCGTGGATCATGGTGGTCAAGGAGGATTCGGCAGAGGTCTTTCACCGATGGCATGTCCAGGCGATACTGATCCTGGCATTACTTGCGGCGCTTTTCGGCGGAGTCGGATCGTTTGCACTGATCGCCTGGCAGCGTCATCAGAAACGCTACTATCGCACTCTTTACCGGGCCGAGGCCGGATTGCGGGCAAGCCTGGAACGCCAAAGCATTACCTTGAAGGCCATCGGCGATGGAATCATCACCACCGACATCCAGGGAAAAGTGGAATTGATGAACCCGGTGGCCGAAGCCCTCACCGGCTGGCCGCAGACCGAGGCCTGCGGCCGGCCGCTTGACGAGGTCTTTCACATCATCAATGAAGAGACAAGGGAACCAGTGCCTAATCCGGTGACCATGGTCCTCAAAGACGGTGTGGTGGTGGGCCTGGCCAACCATACGATTCTCATCGCCAGGAACGGTATCGAACGGCCTGTCGCCGATTCGGCCGCCCCAGTCCATGATACCGATGGTACGATCACCGGTGTAGTGCTGGTCTTTCGTGAGCAGACCAAGGAGCGGCAGGCAAACCGGTTTATTCAGGTCCGGCTGGCCCTGCAGGAGTTTGCGGCAACCAACTCCCTGGAGGCGCTACTGACCAAGATCCTGGACGAAACCGGAGCGCTTGTTTACAGCCCCATCGGTTTCTTTCATTTTGTCGAAGAGGACCAGAAGACCCTGTCGTTGCAGCAGTGGTCAAGCAGGACCCGTCTGGAATTTTGCCGGGCGGTTGCGGGGAGAGGGATGCATTGCGACATCGATCAGGCTGGAGTCTGGGGGGATTGTATCCGGCAAAAAAGACCGGTCGTTCATAATGACGTCGCATCATTGCCCCACAAGAAGGGCCTGCCCGAAGGCCATGCCGGGGTCGTCCGCGAGTTGGTGGTGCCGATAGTGCAGGGCGAAAAGGTGGTTGCCGTCCTCGGGGTCGGAAACAAACCGGAACCCTATACCGAAAGTGACGTGGAAATGGTTTCTTATCTGGCCGGCATGGCCTGGCTGATGGTCGATAAGAAGAGAACGGAGCAGATGTTGCAGGAAAGCGAGGAGCGATACCGGGACCTCTTTGAAAACGCCCCCATCGGGATTTTTTCCACAACATCGAAAGGCAAGGTCATATCGATCAACAACGTCATGGCCCGTATTCTTGGATTCGATTCCCCCCGGGAGGCCCTGGAGCACTATACCGACCTTGGGGCAATCCTCTATGTCCATCCCGAACAGCGTGATCGCTTCCTTCGGGAAATCCGGGAAGGGGGTCATATTGAAAATTTTGAGTACCAGGCGTATACAGCCGACAGAAGAACGGTGTGGCTGAGGATGAATGCCCGTATTGTCCGATATGAGGAAGACGGGTCCTTTATCATCGATGGGTTTACCGCCGATGTGACCGCGCAGCATAGTGTCGAGGCCCAGTTGTTCCAGGCCCAGAAAATGGAATCGGTGGGGAGATTGGCCGGCGGCGTCGCCCACGATTTCAACAACATGCTCAACGTTATCGTCGGCTATGCGGAACTGGCCCTGGAAAAGGTGACGGCAGAACAACCGCTGCATGACAATCTGCTGCAGATCCATAGGGCAGCCATCCGCTCCGCAGACGTGACACGTCAACTCCTGGCATTTGCCAGAAAGCAGACGATCTCACCCCAGGTGATCGATATCAATACAGCCGTAGAAGGAATGCTCACCATGCTTCGACGGCTCATCGGCGAGGGTATCGACCTCCGGTGGGCACCCCGAAAGGATCTGTGGCCGATTAAAATGGACCCGTCCCAGCTTGATCAGATATTGGCCAATCTCTGTGTCAACGCCCGGGATGCCATTGCCGGCATCGGCAATGTCACCATCGAAACAAATGAGGTCTCCTTTGACCGGGCCTACTGCGACCACCACCCGGGCTTTATCCCCGGTGACTATGTGATGCTGGCGGTCAGTGATGACGGTTGCGGCATGGACAAGGACACGCTGCAGAGACTGTTCGAACCTTTTTTCACCACCAAGAAAACGGGGGAAGGGACGGGCCTCGGCCTGGCCACCGTCTATGGAATAGTCAAGCAGAACAATGGATTTATCAATGTCTACAGCGAACCTGATCGGGGGACGGCCTTTAAGATCTACATCCCGCGCCAGAACGGCAAGGTGAGTTTTGTACCACAGGAAAACGCGGAAGAGATTCCGTTGGGCCATGGCGAGAACCTTCTTGTGGTCGAAGATGAGATTGCAACCTTGGACCTCTGCAAGACCATGCTGGAAAGACTGAATTACTCGGTAGTGGCGACGGCTGCGCCGAATGAGGCCATCCGGCTCATAAAAGAAGAGCAGAGGATTTCGCTGCTGGTCACCGATGTGGTTATGCCCGAGATCAACGGCAGGGACCTGGCCAACCGGATCCAATCCCTTTCTCCCGGCGTCAGGGTTTTGTTCATGTCCGGATATACATCAAATGTCATTGCCCATCATGGGGTCCTGGATCAGGACGTCAATTTTCTCCAGAAGCCGTTTTCTCTCAGGGAACTGGCCGTTGGCGTCCGCAAGGCGCTGGAGAAGAGTTGAATCGGGTGAGACAAGCGATGCCGGCAGCTTGCCTGCCGGAATATATCCACTCTCAATGCAACGAATATACCTGTTGTCTCGGGCCTCATCGTCTCTTGAGCCATGATGAGGGATGAGGGGTCCTCTTAAAAAAAGAGGTGCATGCCCGTGCCGCTGATATAGAGCCAAGGCAATACCTGTCTGAACATTTATAGAGATAAAAAAATATCAGGTCGCGGTCACCATTTTTTCTAAAAAATTTTCAAACTGGCGAACTTCACTCTTGGTAAAATTGCGCAACAGGCGATTCATCACAGCTAGTGTACAGGCTCGAAGCTCTGGAAGAATCGCCTTTCCCTGTTCCGTCAGTTCAAGTCGTACAATACGGCGATCCTCTGTGCTTCTTACCCTGTGGAGAAATCCCTTTTTTTCCAGTCGGTCCACCATGCGGGTCATCGCGCCGGGATCATAGGAATTTTCCCTGCACATCTGGGCGGCGGTGTCGATATAACCAGCCGCAAGCATCGAAACGACGACGTACTGTGCCGCCGTCATATCGAACCTGGCGAGTTCTTTGTCGAGGGCATTGCCCAATTCTATTCTCGCACGGTTGATGAGGCTGCCCACATTGACCCTCGGATCATAGGTTTCAAGAGTGTAAATATCGCCCATAGTCTGCCCCTACCAGTGCATGGTGCTGAAGGAATCCCTGCTCAATGATCCGAAGAGCCATGGGAGACCGGCATCCTCGTCAAAGATTCGTTCGCCGCCCGATTAAACACCGCCCTTGGCTGGGACAGTGTAACGGAATACGTCTCGCCGGGGGGCAAACATCGCCATTGGGATAAATGACCATCCCTATGCACATATTATATTGCCTAGGCAGAAATTGTCAAGGCGCTTTTTGTGAAAGGGATAAAAACAAGGATTCATCCGACTCGAAGCGTACCTGTTTAGAAACCGGGAGGCGGAAGATGTCGCTTACGGACGCCTCGCGGAGGCCCGCAACCTTTCCTCATCAGACCTTTATGGGTGCGGACGTCCTGTCCGCACCTGTCGACAGGCCAGGGACGTCCTGTCTGGCAGTCCTGGCGTACCGGCGGCGGGCCGTAGGGCAGCGGCCGGAAGCGACGAACTACGCCGGGTTGCTCCTTCCAGCTTTGCCAAAATATGATCCGACACCGCTGCATCCGCTAGGAGAAAGGTGAGTCGATGTGTCTCAGACGGGCAATTTTCAAGCCTAAAGGATCACATGATTTGCCTTCCAGGCAGTTCGTTATCGTATCTGCCTTGATATAGGTTCGTATCCGACTCTGTCCTTGGTGCATGATCACGGCCCATGATTCGATCCTTTCATTATATTCAACATCAAGATCAATACCGCAGACACCGGCATTAGGGACAATTTCCGCTATTTTCTTACAGAGTTCCTGTTTAGTAACCATGATAGCAATCTCCAATTTCAAAAGAACACCCCAGCAGGTAAGAAATGCTGTAATACCTAAAATAATAAGAGGTAATTGTGAAGAAACAAGATGTTCTGATCAATGTTCCGGGTGGAAAATCTCTTCTCGAAGAGATCCCTGGAAAGGCCGGGACAGGGGTTTTTCCTCGATACCTTGAGCGACACAACGGGCAAAAACGTTCTTTCCCGACGCTCCCGAGACGAAAGGCGGTGTGAAATCCCGCAAGGAATCGCGGCATGGGTATCGACAGGCATATTTGCGTTATTCATTCTGAATGAGTCATATGCTGTAAAAAAGTATTATCATACAAGTATGGACCCTGATATCGAGGAAGCGAGGCCGGCTGCTGCTTTTTGGCGATTCAGGCAATAACGGTAATGAACGAAAACCGAGAGGTTTTGAAAATGGGGAACTCCCTGTATAACAGTATGAAATCCCGGCTTCCCAGGATTCAGGGGCTGCTTCCTGTCGATCTGTCCAAGGTGCCTGCAGATATCGTCGCCGGCGTTACCCTGGCTGCACTCGCCATTCCCGAGGTGATGAGTTATACTAAGATCTCGGGCACTCCGGAAGTAACAGGGCTCTACACCCTGTTCATCCCGATGATCCTCTATGCAATCTTCGGAGGGTCCCGGCACCTGGTGGTCGGTGCGGATTCCGCCACCGCAGCCATCCTTGCCTCAGGACTCGCCACCATGGCCGTACCGAGATCGCCGGAATGGGTGGCCTTGGCGGGAGTGCTGGCCTTGATGGCGGCAGGATTCATGTTCCTGGCGCGGGTACTAAAGCTCAGCTTCCTCGCAGATTTCCTGTCGCGTACAGCGCTTATCGGTTTTTTGACCGGGGTCGGCATTCAGGTTGCGGCAGGGGAAATCTCCGGGATGCTGGGTCTGCCGGGCGGCGGGCACGGCACGATTGAAAAGCTCCGACTGGATGTACTCCAACTCCACCAGATCAATATTGCCGTTGTCGTCGTTTCCTCCACCGTGCTGGCGATAATACTTGGTTTTCGCAGGATATCGAAGAAAGTCCCGGCCGCCATTATAGCGGTCATCGGCTCCATTATTGCCGGTTGGGCGTTGAACCTGGGAAAATACGGCGTTGTGCTGCTCGGCGTGATCCCTCAAGGGCTTCCCCGATTCGGGTTGCCGGAGATTTCATGGAATCTGGCCCTGATAAAAAATCTGCTGCCCATTGCCTTCTCGATGTTCGTCGTCATCCTTACCCAGAGCGCGGTGACCTCTCGTGCGTATGCCTTCCGCAACGAAGAGGGCTTTGACGAAAATACGGACATGGTGGGTCTGGCCATGGCCAATATCGGGGCCGGCCTTTCCGGGACATTTGTGGTCAACGGCAGTCCGACCAAGACCCAGATGGTGGAAAGCGCAGGCGGGGTAAGCCAACTGGCTCAGCTTACCACGAGCCTCATCGTTCTTCTTGTCCTGCTGTTCTTTACCCGTCCGCTTGCTTACATGCCCGAAGCGGTCCTGTCGACGATCGTCTTCCTGATCGGAGTGGAATTAGTGGATATCCGGGGAATAATAAGGATATATCGCGAAAGGCGATGGGAATTCTGGGTGGCGATACTGACCATGGGTGTGGTGGTCTTCGTGGGGGTTGAGCAGAGCATCATTCTGGCCATCGTCATGTCGCTCGTGGTCCATACCCGGCACGGCTACCGACCCAACAATATGTTGCTCAGATATGACAGGGAAATGGGCTGGCTGGAACAGCCGATCGTCAATTCGGTACAGGCCAAGCCGGGACTCATGATCTACCGCTTTGTCCATAATATGTATTACGCCAATACGCAGGTCCTGGTCACCGAGATCATTAACCTCGTCAAGACGGCCGATCCTCCATTAAGCTGGTTTTGTATCGACGGCCCGGCCGTCGACGATATAGACTTCACGGCGGCGGAATCTCTCAGGTTGTTGCACCGTATCCTGTCCGAGACGCATGTCCGGCTCGTATTTTGTGAGATTACCGACGCGGTCAGGTTGGAATTCGATCGCTCCAGCCTTACCGATCTTTTCGGGAAAGATTCCTATCTCTTAACCCCAAACGAAGTTATGAATGCCTATGATAAAAATGGCAGCGGACTGTAGGTCTGCCGATCTCAAAGGAGGGATTGCGATGAGTGGACAGATTGAAATACTCTGGTTGCCAGAGCCTGAAGAGCATGATTTTCCTGCGGCTGAGTCGTATCTCAGTCTGATATATGACAAGGAGACGGTAAATATGCTTTCGAAGAAATTAAAGAAAAGCAGGATGTCAAGATTTAAGGCGAAAGATATCTTCCGGGCCTCAAACCTCCCTCTGTTGGGCATCAGCAACTCCCATTTGGAAAAAGACAGGAAAAAAATACGTACCGGCACACCTCTTTCACCTCTCCTGCTGGTAAGAGACGGGCGCAACGCCAGGGTGATCATTGCCGATGGGTATCATCGATTATGTGCCGTTTATTCATATAATGAGGATGAGGTCATTCCCTGCAAGATAGTATAAGGAGGAAGGATGATTGAAGAGAAGGGCCATGGCACCCATCTGCCGTTTCCTCTCTGCCAAAATCCAGGATGTCCGGCAGCCATTAGAGAGGGGACGATGTTTGAAGATGCCGTTTTAACAGGAATTTCAAGAAAAGAAAAGTCGCAGCCAGTTTTTTTCAAATTCCTTGAAATGGGACTCTTGCTATGACATACTTCCTGGAGGCCCTTTACGAAGGTTCATCGATCCTGATGCAGGTTCCTTCATTCAAATACAGGTATGATAGTAAAAGTTGATACGAAAAATAATCGGCTGTACCTGAGGTTTTCCGGAAGCGTCTCAAAGAAAGAGCTGGACAAACTCTACACTGATGTCCGGTTTGCCGTTGCTGATTTACTGCCGGGTTTCAGTGTGATAAACGATCTCACTGAATGCACCCTCTGCCATATAAGCGGTATTGCGACCTACAAGAAGATATCAAATTACCTGATTAATAACGGGGTCAGCGATGTCGTTCGGATAATAAACAGCGAGAGTCTGGTGCTTAAACAATTTCTCAACTTTGCATCGAGATTTGCCGAGTACATACCCGTCTATGTTGCAACCTTTGAAGAAGCGGAGGAACTCCTTGATAAAGCCGACGAAAGGAATAGACTCAGTTTTCATTTTGCCGGCATGCCGCCTGTACACTATTCTTCCGATACCGCAAACGGTGAAGGTCATATCCTCAATATATCCGCAAGTGGATGCAAGATCGCCTCACCTTCGGTCCCCCCTGCGATTGATGAAGAAATCGATATCGTTATTTCCTTTAATGCAGGCGAAACGGCTCAGAAGACATTTGCTACCAAGGCCTGTGTGGTCAGAACAGACAAGGATGGATTTGCAGTCAGATACCGGGACTTCGGAGAAGATAAAAAAGAGAAATTATGGCAGGATCTCCTTCGGGAATTTGAGTATGATTCCCAGATGTTCCCTGCTGATGTGATCAAGTGAGGCAGCCTGTTTCGTCGGGTTTATCTGCTGATCGGTTTTATGTAACAATTTTCAGGCTGTAGTGTTGACAAAGTTAATGTCAGAGCTGCTCTGTTGATTGAGATTGCTTTCGAGATCCTGCAAGAATTTCCGCAAACTTGCAGGTGAAGATCCCATGGTTGAGTCCCCCCCTATCGCAGTTATCAGATTCTGGAAATCCGATTGCAGATTGTTCAGGTCCGCGTCCAGCACAGGAGCGGTGTCGCTGCCGGTTGTACTTCTGCTTTGCAGTGCCTGTATAATGTCTTGAATCGAGGTCGTCATGGGAGGGGAGTATGCCGTTTTGCTGCTTGTCGCGTTCGACTGGTCCTGCATAAGGGTAAAAAGGTCATGCAAGAACTTATACAAGGCCTTATGGGCAGTGAATGCGGTTCCTGTGTCGGCGCCGCCGGAATTGCCGGGGCTTTGCTCCCCAGCGGATGCAAATGACGGATCCATGCTCAATCCCATTTGCTTGAGCGCTCCCTGGATGGCACTCATTACTCCGCCGGTACGGGTGGGAGAGGATGAGGGGTCCTGACGGGAAACCTGCCGGGTACCGTTGTCGTCTGTCTTACCTGTCTCGAAGCGTTGAGACAGGTAAGAATTTTGAATACCTTGTATTGTACTCATCTCAAGGTCTCGTTAAAGCCCGAATATTGGGAATATTCGAAGAACTCATACTGCACTTTATGGTGAGGCCGGTGTTTCGGAATCACAGGCGCCCTTAAGGAGGTTCTGCGAACCACAGACAAGCCTTAATATATCTTTATCGGCGGGGAGCCATGGTTCCTTTAGGAAAGTTTAAATGATATCTCTTGATCCGATAAAAAAGACCCTGACCTTAGGCCAAGGTCAGGGTTCCTATGCCTTGCTGTACGAATGATTCCTTATTCAAAACGGGAATCCCTTGCCGATTCCCGTTTTGATGTTCAGAATAAGCCCAAGAGGAACTCGAAGATTTTTTCACTCCAATCAGGCGAGGTCGAAGCGGTCGAGGTTCATTACCTTGTTCCACACGGCTACAAAATCGTGCAGGAACTTCTCCTGGGAGTCCTTGCATCCATAGACTTCCGCAATGGCCCGAAGCTGTGAGTTCGAACCGAAGATGAGATCGACACGGGTGCCGGTCCACTTGAGTTCGCCCGTTGCACGATCACGTCCCTCGAATACGTCTTTATCTTCCGGGGTTGCTTTCCACGTCGTGCGCATGTCGAGCAGATTCACGAAGAAGTCATTGGTGAGTGTCCCAGGGCGATTGGTGAAGACGCCGTGCCCGGACTGTCCGAAATTGGCATTCAAGACGCGCATGCCGCCCAGAAGGACGGTCATTTCGGGAGCGGTCAGTGTCAGCAATTGCGCCCGATCGACCAGCAATTCCTCAGCCGATACGGTGTATTTGGTTTTGAGATAGTTGCGGAACCCGTCTGCTGGCGGTTCGAGTACGGCAAATGATTGTACGTCGGTTTGCTCCTGCGATGCATCCGTGCGTCCCGGTGTGAAGGGAACGACCACATCGTGGGCGACATTCTTTGCAGCTTGCTCGACACCTGCACACCCGCCCAGGACGATCAGGTCGGCGAGCGATACCTTCTTCCCACCTGACTGGGCGCTGTTGAATTCCTTTTGGATTCCCTCAAGGGTCTCCAACACTTTGTTAAGCTGGGCCGGCTGGTTGACTTCCCAATTTTTCTGCGGCGCAAGACGGATGCGCGCCCCGTTGGCCCCGCCGCGTTTATCGGAGCCGCGGAACGTTGAAGCCGACGCCCAGGCGGTCGAGACCAGTTCCGGGATCGACAGGCCCGAGGTAAGGATTTTGCCCTGGAGCGAGGCGATGTCCTGTGCGTCAATCAGCTTATAATCGACTGTGGGTACCGGGTCTTGCCAGATCAGCTCTTCTGACGGGACTTCGGGACCAAGATAGCGCGAGCGGGGGCCCATGTCGCGGTGGGTCAGCTTGAACCAGGCCCGGGCGAAGGCGTCGGCAAATTCCTTGGGGTTCTGCTGGTATCGTCGTGCGATCGGCTCGTAGATCGAGTCGAACTTCAGCGAGAGGTCCGCCGTGGTCATCATCGGACGGTGCTTCTTCGACGGGTCGTGGGCGTCAACAACCATGTCCTCATCGGCCACGTTTTTGGCCAGCCACTGGTTCGCGCCGGCCGGGCTCTTGACCAGTTCCCACTCGTATTTGAACAGCACCTTGAGATAGCCCATGTCCCATTTGGTCGGGTTCGGCTTCCAGGCGCCCTCGATGCCGCTGCCGATTGTATCGCCGCCCTTGCCGCTGCCGAAGCTGCTCTTCCAGCCGAGGCCTTGCTCCTCGATGCCGGCGGCCTCAGGCTCAGGGCCCACATGGGTCGCAGGTCCCGCGCCGTGACATTTACCGAAGGTGTGCCCACCGGCGACCAGTGCGACGGTCTCCTCGTCGTTCATGGCCATGCGGGCAAAGGTCTCGCGTACATCGCGACCGGAGGCGATCGGGTCCGGGTTGCCGTCCGGGCCTTCCGGGTTCACGTAGATCAGACCCATCTGCACGGCGGCCAGAGGGTTTTCGAGAGCACGGTCGCCGGTGTAACGACTCTTGGGCTTGTCGCTGGTAGCCAGCCATTCCTCTTCGGCACCCCAGTAGACGTCTTCTTCGGGCTCCCAGATGTCCTCGCGTCCGCCGCCGAAGCCGAAGGTCTTGAAACCCATCGATTCCATGGAGCAGTTGCCGGCGAGTATCATCAGATCGGCCCAGGAGATCTTCCTGCCGTACTTCTGCTTGATCGGCCAGAGCAGTCGGCGCGCCTTGTCGAGGTTGACGTTGTCGGGCCAGCTGTTTAACGGTGCAAAGCGCTGATTGCCGGATCCTGCCCCCCCGCGGCCGTCGCCCATGCGGTAGGTGCCTGCGCTGTGCCACGCCATCCGGATGAAGAGCCCCCCGTAGTGACCCCAGTCGGCCGGCCACCAGTCCTGCGAATCGTTCATCAGTGCATAGAGGTCCTTCTTGACGGCCTCCAGATCAAGTTTCTTGAATTCCTGAGCGTAGTTGAACTCCTGGCCCATGGGATTGCTCATGGAAGAGTTCTGATGAAGAATCTTGAGGTTCAACTGGTTTGGCCACCAGTCCTGGTTCGACGTACCTCTGCCGGCGGCAGGATTATTCGTATTTCCCGTTACCGGGCATTTGCTCTCGTCATTCATAGCGTCTCCTTTTCAAGTTGAATGAACGGTTCCACTGCGCTACTACATACAGTGTATTGGTGCCCAGAATGCATGCGGTGGTGATTATTTGACGACTTCGGAAAAACCCTCAAACGCTGCGGGGGCAATACGATTATTCAATACGTTTCAGTCGGATCTGAACAGTCGGCGGAGGGACTTTTTACATGCCGACATTATTTAATACTGATATTCTTCATGCATTCATTGCATCGACGCATCGTCTTTCTGCTACTTTGTAACACTCGATGTTTGTGGATAGCAATTATCCGGGAAGCGCAAAAAAATTATTCCTTTTGACAGTCAGGACAAAGACCAAAAAAATCCAGTCTGTGACTGCTGATAGTAAATCCGGTTTCTTTCATCATTATAATTTTCATTTTTTCGAAATCAAGCATCGGTGGGTCCACGATTGTTCCACACCTCGTACAGATCATATGTGGGTGAGGGTAAGGCTTGTTTCCGTCATATCTATTGCTCATTTCACTGAATTCTAATTCAAGAATCTCGCAATTTTTTTTGAGAAGATTAATCGTTTTATAGACAGTGGCCGGACTCATGGTCGGATAGTCTGCGACCAATTGTTCGTAAATGTGCTCTGCCGAGGGATGGTTCTGACTACGAGCTAGCACCTTCAAAACAGCATATCTCTGAGGTGTTATACGAAACTCGTTTTTTTTGAGCTTCTCGATCATCTGTTCTAATCGTATTTTAGCCGAGAATTCAGGTTCGTCCATATTCAAAAGTGCGATAAGTATTATTTGTTGATAATCATAATCTATAAACTCATCCCTGCTTGTCAAGATAAATTCCTATAAACCTCTCTTCATCTCCGCGATCTGAATATTATGGTTGCGGGCATTGCCCGTCTGGGATAATGACCGCACGTCCCGCACTTCGGGATCACAAAGAGCCTTCTCTGTTGAGAAAATCGTGATATTCGCACATGTACCCCAGCGCCTTCACCGCCCTTTCAGGACTGGTAAAGAAGACGCCACTATATTTTGCGTTTTCCACTTCATAGATGGCACGTATTGTCGATTCGGTCGTTAAAGTCACGCCAAGGATGGGTTTTTCATGTTTTTCCATCAACTTGACCATGTGTTTGACATAGTCATGCCCCCATCGATCCATACCATCCATGAGGTATTGAAAATCCGAAAATTCAGCATCGGGGTCCACAGCGACAACGGATTCCAGCAGCCTTTGCAAAAGAAAGCCTCGCCCGGACACCCCTAGATGTATAATAGCATCACAACCATCCCAGGCAGCCAATGCGGTCATCGCTTTCAGGGGAAGTTCCAGGTCGTTTTCACCAACCAGATCGACTGGATTTGTACGACTCCAGTATCGCGGAAGCATCTGGTCGAGTACTGCGATCATTTCTTCGTCGAGCCGCTCAACTTTCAGTTGGTGCTCACTGCAAAGATCGCTTGTAATGACTCCCCAACCACCACCCAGGGTCATTATGGCCACCCTGCGGCCTTTGGGCAGAGGCAGAGAAGAGAAGACCGCTGAGGCGTCAAGCATCTCCATCGGCTGATGCACGCTTACCACACCGGCCTGGCGACAAAGCGCCTCAAACAATTTAAAGTTGGTACCCAACGCCCCCGTGTGGCTTGCTGCGGCACGATCACCCGCCTCGGATCGGCCGCCTTTGAGAATGACGACAGGTTTCTTCACTCCAACCCTGCGCGCCGATTCGAAAAATCGTCGGCCGTCTTTGACGCTCTCCAGATAAAGAAGAACGGTGCGGGTTTTTTTATCAACCTCAAAGGCTTCCATGAAATCCTCAATGGAAACCATGGCTTCATTACCGCTCCCTCCGAAGGCCCTGATTCCCAAGCCCTGATCTTCAGCAAAGCTGAGTAATTGGACGCCCATGTTACCCGATTGGGACACCAGGGCGGTACTGCCCGGTTTCGGTGAAACGTGTACGCCTGTCAGGAAAAGCCGGGCTTGAGGATTTTGGATGCCCATCGTATTGGGACCAAGAAGGACAATCCCTGCCTTGCGAGCATCTTTTACCAGGTCATCTTCAAGAGATTTTCCCTCTTCTCCCATCTCGGAAAACCCCGAAGAAATGAGAAGAACCTGTGAGATGCCTTTTTCTTTCAATTCTTTTATGAGTCCATGAACCTTGGCGGCCGGAATGGTTACAACCGCCAGATCAACCGGGCCTGGTACCTCGCCTATGGATCTGTAAACAGGCCGGCCCCACTGTCTTCCGCCTTTCGGGTTCACCAGATAGACAGGGCCTGGGTAGTCATGAGCCAAAAGATTTGCCGGCAACGACTGTCCCCACTTGCCGAGCCCGGATGATGCGCCGATAAAGGCAATCGATTGTGGATTGAAAAATTTCCCTAAAATCTCCGGGGCCACAGGCGGACGGGCCGATGGAGGGTCCCCGCTATCCCTCAACACAACAAGCGCATCTACCGCGTGAACTTCACCCTCGGGTCCGATGAGGAGCGGATTAATGTCGACCTCCGATATATCGGGCCGCTCGGAGGCAAGTCGCGAGAGTCCGACAAGACAGTTCACAAGGGTCTTTCTGGCAGCCGGACGCTCGCCCCGGAACCGGCCCAGCAGGGAAGAGGCCTTCACCTCATCCAGCATGGCTCCGGCTTCCACCCTGTCGATGGGGGTGCCTCTGAAGACCACATCGTCCAGCGCTTCGGTGAATATTCCGCCAAGCCCGAACATTACAATGGGGCCCAGCAGAGAATCACGCAGGAAGCCGGCGACAAACTCCCGTTTCCCGGTTAACATGGGTTGCAATAAAAAGCCTTCCAGGTCGTCACCGGCGGCCTTGGCTATTTCTTCTGCTGCAGCCTCTATCTGCCCGGAATCAGAGAGTCCCAAGCGAACCAGGCCTCGATCGCTCTTGTGGGTCAGTTTTGTGCCGTGGCCCTTTAAAACGACGGGGAAACCCATTTTTTTTGCGACCTCAACGGCACGGGCTGCGTCCATGACTATGACCTCCTTGGCTACCGGGATACCGTAGCCGGCGAGGAGCTTTTTCGATTCGGTTTCACTGAGATTGTGCATTTCACTGGCCATTTTGTATGGAGGCGACATCCGCAACTTGCTATAAATATTTCCGGATTTTTATTGGCAGGCTTTTTCCGGGAAGAGACATAAGCGTCGACGTCCCGTGGGCGAGAAGCTCGTCGTTTTCGTTAAAAACTCTTGCCTCCGCATAGCTGATCGACTTGCCGCCGCGTATCGTCAGCCCTTTCGCTGTGATTATTCTACAATCCACAGATTTCAGGTAGTTCAATTTCAGATCAACATTCACTAATCCCGCATCTTCAGGAATACGCATGAAGACCGCCCAGAATGTTGCGGTATCGATGAGCGTTGCCAACACGCCTCCGTGTACAATGCCAAAGGGCTGCAGGTGGTGATTGTTCGAATCGAGCACTACAGTTGCACAATCCAGTTCCATTTCAACGAGCTTCATTGGAAAATAGTGACAACCCGGAATGCTGAAATTGTACAAAAATTTCCTCACAACCGGACTTGAGGTAATGATCCATCCTGCGCCTGCAACCCGGCAACATGCTGAGATCGAACCGGAAATTCACATGTCTCGGGAATGACCTCTGCCCTTGAGTCCCAATTCGTCTTCCCGGAAGGATCATTAGCATGAAAACACCTGACGAAATGAATAATCACTTTTACGGTTTTTGTTAAATAATATGAGATTTAATCAAATTAGTAGTTATCCTATTAGAAGGATTTACAACCAATTTCCGGAGAGGTGATACTGATGGGATTATTGTATGAAGGTGAGAACGTGCGCCATAATAAAAGATCGGAGTGGGGTGTTGGAAAAATTGTTGCAGTAGATAAGTGTGGGACCATTAGAGTTATTTTTGACGGAAACAAGGAAGTGTCGATTGCCAAGGGCTCGAAATATCTCACCAAGGTTCATGAGAATCGAATAAAATAGACTCCTTCAAGGAACAAAAGATATTTATCCTGGAGGCTTGAGTGGTATTCCGCCGCATTCATATCGTCTTTTTACCTGAGGCCTTGAAAAATTTGAATTTTCGTTTAAGATCAAGGTCTGTAAAAAGTTTTACCGCAGACACAGGGGCGTTCCCGGAGACTTCGCTTTCCTTCGAAGATACTCTATTCAGCATAACGAAAAGATTGGACAAAAAGCCCTGCTGGAAAGTTGCCCGAATTTAATTGCAAGCCCCCCAAAGAACAGCGCATACTCGGCTGGAAAACGTCAGAGAAGGCCGGGGGGATGTGTGCCGGCACTCGTAAGGTCGCCAAATGCCCGTCCATAAACGGCTGTTTTCCCTAACTCTTTGTTGCTCTTAAAATTTTATCCTCGGAATATCATCTCTGCCTGCGGTTAAATGTATCGAGCACCCTGATTTAGAACAAATGCCGTTTCTGGACGATACCAGCTAACAAAAACATACAGACTGGAGACTTCAATCGGAGGTGTATTTATGCAAACAACAGTAAAGAAATGGTTCCGTGACAAGGAATCCGGATTCCTTGATAACAGAGGAGGCCCTGACATTATGGTCCGCAAAGCCGACCTTGTTGACTGTCAGTTTTTAAAGGTCGGGGCAACCGTTGAATTTGAATGTCATCCGGATAAACAAGGATTAATTGCCAAAAAGGTGAAGCTTTCGAATCAGAAAAATAGACACGGGCAAAATAATGGAAAGCGGAACCCAAAAGAATTCCCCTTTGGTGTTATGACCTGAAGAGAGATTTCTTGATGCCGTGGTCTTGACCGCCTATCATGGTGAAAGCCTGCCTTATGGCCATGAGGTCTGGTCTTCGGATAGAGGAGTATCGGGAATCTTCCGGACAACTCGCTGCATCTCTGTTTTCAAATCGAGCACTTCTTTCTATTGAATACCTCCCGTCGCAGAGGCCGACTAGCGGAGTCTTCACTAATCTGCACCATGCATGGCGCCTGGCAGGCACGGCAACCTCGGCTGGTGGGGAATCCAGGAAAAGGCGCTGAAGCGCCTGTTGCCGAAACCACAGGAAATCACCAAGTTACCGGAGGACATATGGACCAGACCGGTACCAGGGAAAATGGTTTTTAATCCAACATTACGTCCTCTGTACAGGAGGAGGGAGGGTAACATCGAAGGTCGAAGCGCCGATATCCGATACCTGGCCACCGAGGACACCGTTGGTCGTCCCGCTGTTTATCTTATTGCCGTAAAGGGTATCGGTGGTCAGGTCGGAAAAAAACACCTCGGCGGGGGTCGGATTCTCTACGGTATATTCTGAACGGACATAGGCGTCGGAGCCTCTGGAATCGACGATATTGGAAAAATCAACCGCAAATGTCACCGTGTAGGTATCGCTTGCCGAATTATTGGAGATCACCATGGTGATGTCGTCTCCAATGCCGAAATGGCTGTTTATGGTGGTAGTCGAGGACTGAACCGTATTCCCGAACCCGTCGCCGAAATCCGTCAACGTCGCCAACAGCGGATTGGATCCCGAAGGCGTCGTCCCGGTGAAGGTGCTGGTTGTCGTTGCACCTCCCTGTTTGACAAAGAAGCTGCCGGCCTGACTGACACCGGGGTCTGCCACGGCATAGGAGGTGAGGTCTGGGGGGGAGCTAGCAAAGGAAATTTTGCCGGTTATGGAAATATCCGTTGTGAAGGCGGTCGCATTTGCCACACCTTCCATTTGGCTTGAAATACCGATGAAACAGAGGAAGGCAACCGCGATCGCCATGTGCTTTTTCATGATATCACCCCCTTGTTGGGTGTTTTACTGAGATTGCTGGTAACGGTGCGATGGGACCCGTCGAAAAGGCCCTTCGCCGATTCAATTACTCCAAGAAGCTGTCTCGACGGGATCCCGTGCCTTTTCCGGGGTAACTGAATAGCAGGGAAAAGGTGCGGACCGCCTATCCTTTTGTTGAGTGTCGAGAATCTTTCCCACATGATAATTACTCTTCAAAAATAAATCACCGTCCGCCGGAAAAAAAACGACAACCGGCGAATTGTAAAAGGACCGCCTTGACGTATTGACTTAGCTTAAGAAAAAAGGTGTTCAGGAGGAAGAGCCTGGAAGAGACTCCCGGATGATCACGTAGAGGCAGAGTCATGGGTGGCACCAACAGGGAGGAAATGTCCCTGTTTCGGAAATTGAACAGCGGGTCCCGTGGCATGATGTGGAGCGTGAGGCCGTTCGGTTGACGGAAATTCCCGGCATCGGTGCGGACGACCCGTTTAAGCCCGGGAACCACGAACGGTTGTGCCGGCACGGAAGGTTTCAATAATCATTATTCCCTTTCAAACCGAAAGCGTGCTATACTTTGATCGTGGATGTAAAGGGGAGCTGACCTTCTTTGCCGCATCGGCCCCCGGGAATGCGCCTTTTGCCATCTTGGGTGGTAGACGGTTTCCACAGGCTGTATTTACCGGATGAACCAAATCTTGTTTAGGCGCGTGGGAGGGATGCGATGATGTCACAGGGGAAGGGGATTGCTTACATGATGGATGCCTTGCCGTATTCTGCCAACAAACAATCCAGGATCTCGGGGTGATCTTCCGCTGAATTTTCCAAGGCGGTCAGCAATAAATCGATCACATGATCAGGAATTTTGTTGTTCGCCAGCCAGAGCTGAGGAAGGATGCAAGAGTCAAATTCCAGGGTCGATTTACTCAATACAATAATCAAATCGTTTTTGGGCATATGTCTTTATGGACGGGTTGAGTAAAAAGGAACTGATACTTCTGCTGGAAATAATATCAAAATGCGTATCGTGCAGTACCTTCGAGGATTTCTCTACAATCGTAAATGAGATGGGCGATCTGTTACAAGCGGGAAATATTGTCCTTCTCTCTTCGCCGGTTGACTTTCAACGTGCGCCTGGAGCCATACAAGAGATAAATATCTCCTATCCGATCAAGTGGGCTGATATCTATAGATCTCAAAATCTTATCAAGGTCGATCCCATAACCAACATAACTCAGTCGGGTTTATTTTATTGGAAAGAAGTCTACAAGGCATTTCCGCCCGACAATGAATTTCTTTCTCAGGCAAAATCATTCGGGTTGAGCAACGGTTTTTCCCATATTATGAAATCCCACACTGTCTCCGGACTGATGTCCATAGCAGACAAAAAGCTGTCGAAGTCTTTAAGAAACAGAGCCATTATCAACTCTATTGCGCCTCACCTCCATCACCTTGCCGGAAGATTGATACAGCAGAAAGCCTTTCAAAGAAAACCGAGAATAACCCCTCGGGAACGCGACGTATTGCTATGGACCATGGAGGGGAAAACAAATTGGGAGATATCCGTGATATTAGGCATCAGCCGGGAAAGCGTCAAAGACTATATGACAAATATCCTGCGCAAATTGGATGCCGCGAATCGTGCCCATGCTGTTGCCGTCGCATTGCAGAACAACCTTTTATTTCCCCCTGATCAATAAAATGCCCCGCCCCCGCGGTACCGGCAGACGCTATGCCGCCAACTGGTGCAAACCTATTTGATTGAAATCCCTAAACCAGGTCAAGAGTGCGGGATTCTTCTTTCTGTTATACTCTTCAAACGCCGTCCAGCTTGATATTGCCGCAATTGCGACTACACCATCGGGCATGGTTACAGCCGGAGCAACAGCCGTACATGGCATCCCCAGCAGGTTTAACAGGCGAAAAAAGTTCTTTGAAACAACCATGTAAGCAATATCCTTATCATTGCATCGGCACCAATTATAGAAGGTCTTTTCCAAGGCCATTATGATCGGGAATGTACCGAAGTTGGTGGAAATCTTACATTTTCGTATGTCATCGGCAAGACAGAACCTAGTCACCTCGATTGTGGCCGGAGTTTTGATGATCTGATAGTCGCCGATTATCGCATTGAATTCTTTTTCGAGCATGAATCGTTGGGTCGGCAGAAGGATCCTGAAGCAGGCAATCAAGCGGTCGTGGGCAAAAAGCCCCACCATGGTGCAGTCGGAGTCATACTCGTCAATTTCCCTGCCTTTTTCATTTACGGGCACCCACCCGAGCTCTTCTGCAAATACCTGATGCCGCAAACGGTAGGCCTCATCCTTTTCTTTCTCTGTGATCAATGTCTTCATCTGCAATTCTTGATCAAGAAAACAATGCATTATTTCCCTCCTTATTCAGCAGGATCCTTTGAATCATCTCAGAAAGAGACAAAATGGACGTTTGATCGGTTTCTTACCGTACCGGGAATAATGTTGAATAAATGGGAAGAAATTACACCCCCCCGAACGGGGGGTGGGGTAAAGCGAGCAATCTTGGATATGCTTTGACTCCAGGGATACTACAGTAGCAGTGACATCATCATGGCCGGTCTCCACGACAGCTACAGACCGAGATGTATCGTCAACATACCATTATGCCCGGACGCCAGGTGTCATCGATACCGGGAGGGCCCCGGATCGAGGCAGGAACGAAGACCCTTGAGTAACTGCCTGCCCGGTTGCGCATCCCGGAATGAGGAAGCATGCCTATAATTGATTGGAAAAAACATTACGAGATCGGAGTCCAGCAAATCGATTGGCATCACCGTTACCTTTTTTCACTGCTGAATACGGCATATGAAAACTTTGTCCGATCGACTCCTGACGGAGATCTGAGCCGTTTTTTGAACGAGTTTATCGATTATATAATCTACCATTTTTCCGCAGAAGAAGAGTTGATGCAGGAAAAACGATACCCAGATCTGCAGATACATCAGCTACAGCATGATATGTTTCTTCAAAGGATCGAGGGGATGAAAGAGGAATATCTTGGCGGGAGAGGGTCTCTTGCCATGGAGATTTTATGCTTCTTGGCCAATTGGCTGATCACCCATATCCCGAAGTCGGACGCTGAACTCGGTCTTTTCATTGCTGCGAGGCAGGAGGAGGAACCACGGGATATAAAAAGGGAAGGCGCCTTCAATTGACGGGTGCTCGAAGGCTCGTCATGTGAAGGACTGGCTGCAGAACAACCACAACGGCATTCGAATCAGGCGATGTCCCATGAGGAGTGATTTTCCAGATAGCGACTGATCTCTCCGATCCATGCGCCTGGGAGCTTCCGAGATGGCTATTATTGTTATAACAATTGGATATTGACTAAGAAGTAACGACAAAAACACCATGAGATGATGATGCAAGGAAGTACAATTCTCTTTCGAGACCTGTTCGATCACCATACTGCCGTCGTATTGATTGTTGACCCCGGTTCCGGAAATATCGTCGAGGCAAATCGAGCGGCTGAAAGATATTACGGATGGCCGAAAGAACAGCTCAGACAAACACGGATTCAGGATATCACCGTTCCTTTGTCAGCAAAGGATAACCAGGAGGAGATAGATGATGTCCTGAATTTGCAACAGGCCCGTTTTCATGGTCGTCATCGAAGGGCCGATGGGTCCATTCGGGACATAGAGGCACTCGGCGGCGCCATTGCCGTCGAAGGAAACACTCTGCGGCTTGTCGTCATTCATGACATTACCGAGAGCAGACAGGACGCAAAACTGCTCGAGGAATGTGATATCAAGTACCGGGATCTCTTCGATAATGCACCCATCGGTATTTTCTCGGTGACCTCGGAGGGCCAGATTTTATCGATCAATGCCAGCATGGCTGAGATCCTGGGATTCGATTCGCCCCAAGAGGCCATAGACCATTATTCTGCCGAGCCGCAGGAGATTTTTTTTATCACTCCGGAATTACGGGATTATCTTCTGCCGGTGCTGCAGGAAAGGGGCAGTATGGAAAACTTTGAATACCAAATCCGTACGGTCACCAACCTTCCGGTCTGGCTGAGGACCAATGCCCGGATTACTCAGCGGAACCGGGACGGATCATTCATCATAGAAGGCTTCTCAACCGACATTACAGCTCAACGGGAACTCGAGAACCAGTTGCATCAGGCACAGAAAATGGAATCGATAGGCAGACTTGCCGGTGGGGTAGCCCACGATTTTAATAATATGATCGGTGTGATTTCCGGTTATACCGCCATGGCCATGGAGTCTGTTACACCCTCCATGATCGTTCATGATTATCTTCAGGAAGTCCTGACTGCCGCCAATCGGTCCACCGAAATCATCCGGCAATTGCTGGCATTCGCCCGGAAGCAGATCATCTCCCCCAGGGTGATTGATCTGAACGACACCATTAAGGGAATGCTGAAAATGCTCCGGAGGCTCCTCGGCGAGGATGTCGAGCTGACGTGGGTGCCTAAAGCAAGCCTTTGGCCGGTAAAAATGGATCCGTCGCAACTCGATCAGATTCTTGCCAACCTCTGCGTAAATGCACGCGATGCTATTTCGGATGTCGGCAAAATAACGATAGAAACAGATATGGTGGTGATTGATGAAACCTACTGTACCGATCATGCCGGCTTTATACCCGGCAGCTTTGTCCTCCTGGTTGTAAGTGATGACGGTTGCGGCATTGATAAGGGGATCCGAGATAAAATCTTCGAACCGTTTTTTACAACCAAAGGTTTGGGCCGGGGGTCCGGCCTCGGACTCGCCATGGTCTATGGTATCGTCAAACAGAACGAAGGATTTATCAACGTCTACAGCGAACCCGGCAGGGGCACGACCTTCAAGATCTATCTTCCACGCCATGAAGGGAGCAACATCGATTCCCCCGTCAAAAGAGCGGTCAAACATCCTGTGGGTCATGGCGAGACCATTCTGATCGTGGAGGACGAGGCTGCAATACTGAAATTGGGTAAAACCATACTTGAAAGGTTGGGATATAAGGTACTGGACGCCAACACAGCGGCTGGGGCCATCCGACTGGCCGAAATCCATAATGGAGAAATCGACCTGCTTATCGTCGATGTCGTCTTACCCGGCATGAACGGTCGAGACTTATCCGATCGACTGCAGGCCCTTTATCCCAAGGCAAAAACCCTTTTTATGTCCGGATATACAGCCGATGTCATCGCCCACCGTGGTGTTTTGGACAAAGGACTCTGGTTTCTGCAAAAACCGTTTTCCAGGGAGGACCTCGCGATCAAAGTGCATGAAGCGCTTAAATAAAAAACGGGTAAATGAGGCGGTGCTGCCCTCTCAACAGGGACACCCTGGCCTCAAATTTCCCGGATCGAGGAACTAACGACAGCATCCTTAAGTATATAAGTTGCCTGATTAAGAAGGATTGTAATACACCCATCATGCCCTGCAGATTTCGATCTGAGGTATCCGATGTGCCGAGATTACGAAAAGAGAAGGATTGGCACTAAGCGAAGTTAAAATGTTACAGGTGTTTTCGCACTACCTGTTTTCTCTTCTTTTCCATGCGTTTCCGTCAGCAGAGGACACTTCTTCCGGTTCATCCGGCTCATGGAAGGGTATCGATCCTTAGCGTGGGAGGCCGAGGGTGTCGTTGCAGGACGCCTCTCGAAGGTCCGAAGGGTTGCGGACAGGTTCCGCACCGGACAGCAGGCCCAAGGACGGCCTGTCTGTCAGCCGTGGTGAACAGGCGATACGGCCGGAGCGCGGCCGCCGGAAGCGATGGACTTCGCCGAAATGTAATTTTCTTATTTCAAAAGTACGCCTAAACCTGATGAGCCGTATTTTATTTATGGCCGAGGAGATAGAGACCTTTCAGGGGGTGGAATAAGCAGTGTATCAAACAACAGTTCATGGAGTACCTACAAAAGTAAATCGCCAAATGGAATCGGATAATGCAGGTGGTGGATTATCCGGGGATGCTTTCCGGATTTTGGATAATAGCCTGCGGCAAAGATCCTTCCTCTATTTGCGGCATAATGCATGAATTGTTGCAATAGGCCCCCTTTTTTACAACAAATATTCCGTCTTTATGAACTGTTTTTCCGGAAATCATGCCGCATTAGAGTGCGATTTGGGTATTCCCGATTTTCTTCTTCTGAAGATTATTTTGTGTTGTTTTGTGGTTATGCCATATTGTGCAAAATGGAGCGGAATTTGCTAGGAATATACCTACTCTTCATGATCCGCACACAAGTAAGCAAGCAATAACCATAAAGCAAAGGAGCCTGAACAAAACTCGGCTTCCTTGTTATCATTTCGTTTTAAATAAACAACTTGCCATATTGGAGTTCTCGCTGGGAAAATTCCTGTTCCCTCTCATGTTCAATGGCTGAAAGATTCGGCATCGAAAAGACTTGCACCAGGATTTTGGTAACGACCCGATGGCCTCAAGGATTTCGGTGCCTGATAGCAGGGTTCCTCAAATTCCGTATTACGTTACGCGCGGTAGGGGGGCATCAGCGTAAGTACAGGAAAGGAACAGTAAAGACTCTACCGGGGCAGCGCCGTGCAGCTGCGATTGAAGCCGAATATGTAGTTGAATCTCAACGGATTTTTGTCTTGACTTAAGGGGCCACCTTACCAGTTCCGATCAAAAACTAAGGAAGGAGGAGACAGTCATGCTAAAACCAGAAAAGTGTCAAAAAGAAAAGAAACTGAAACCGAAGCAAGTTCTCTTATTGTCCCTTTCAATACTGCTCACCCTGGTAACCGTCAATGCGTTTTCCCAGCAGCAGGAGTCAATGAAGATCAAGGCGGTCAAGAAGATTGTGGCCGTCGAGACCGCCCCGAAAATGCTCCACATCACCATTGAGCGAAGCAGATTGGAATCGCCCGAAGGGATGAAAATCTTCAAGACGCAGACTCTCCAGATTAATCAGCAGCTCCTGGACCAATTCATCGTCAAAAAAAGGCTTCTTAAGATTCCCCTCACCTTTCGGAATTCCAATTCCGTGACAGAGAAGTTATTTATCGAGAACGAGACGAAAGTCCCTCGTCTGATTGTCAACGAAACCCGGGGGCACTTGACTCTGCTGCCGAATGTGGAGCAACTGGCCAAGATCAAGTCAGCGCTGCTTCCGGAGCAAGAAGCGCTGGTCAAGGCTACCCAAGAGGTCCAAACCCTGAAACTCTTGCCCGCGGATGATAGCCGGTTTGCAGCAAAAAAGATAGTAACTTTGAGTCAGGCAACGCTGAAGCCTGGCCGGAACACCCCGGAAAAACAGGACATTTTTCAGACTGTTCTCTTTCAGCGCACCGTGGACTCAAAGCCGATCGTCGGTGCGGGATCCCAGCTCTCGGTCGACCTCGGCGATAAAGGAGGGCTCGAAGGCTTCAACCGACGCTGCAACAAGATCATTCCAGCCAATATCAAGCCCGAGTTTCTGTCTGAGAAGGAGATCTACGACGAGATAGAAAAGCTTCTGAATAAAGAATTTCATGGAGACCTGACGATCACTGTTCAGCCCCCGAGGCTGGTGTATTCGGGGGACGATCGGGAGTATGTTCAACCAGCCTATACCTTCACGGCCGTCATTAAGAATCCCGAGGCTGTGGGCAATAGTTACTACTCGGGGCTCGTTTCCGCCCTGAGAAATCCTCCCGAGCCGGTCCGACGGGTGCGGCAAGCAGATGAGTCCCCGGCCATGGTAAAAGGGTCGCCTCGCATGTCCATGCAGAACGCGACCGGCCTTTCCGCTGCAAATGACCCGACGATCGGGCGCTACGTCGTGCGGAATGATTCCGGCGACTGGGTTGACGATGCCAACGATTTTAAAAGAGGGTTGCAAAACGGGCACAACAGCAGCCTGCCTGCCATCACTTTTACCGACTACTATTGGGATGAACCGAGGCTGTGGACAAGTGATGAAAATTCATTTGTGGACAGGTGGAACGTCGTGTTGATGGAAGGCCACGGGAACCACTGGCTTTTCACAACCCGGAGCAATTGCTGCGACGTAGTCAACCTGAATGCCAGCTCGCAGCCCGGCTACGGCGATCACGCGGGGTCCGCCATGCGGTTCCTGATCCTGAAGGGATGCTCGATCATCCCGGCCCCGCCCGATGCCGGCAACTGGCCTGATCCCTGGTGGCGGATTTTTAAAGGGCTGCGCCAGGCCGTCGGCTTCCGCACCACAATGTATATCAACGACAACATCTCGGACGACTTCGGGTATTGGATCGGTAAAAACTGTAGGGTTCTCGATTCCTGGTTCTATTCGACCAACACCAACTCGAGCTATAACTGGAACCGCTTCTGGGGGGCCGAGGTCACCGGATACGGTGCGGTGGTGATGATCCCCGGCCATGAAGGTGATGGTATCTACCATACCACCCCGGCCTCTGTGGCCACCTCGGCCGGACTGAGGATCTACTGGCAACATTAAACCGGTGTTCCCTCCCGAAGGGCCCGGCGGCCGGAGAGCCGGTTTTGCCGGAGAGCCGGTTTTTCAAGGAAGTATCCCCCCGGTCTCCCAGGAGAATACTCCCTCCATGGGGACCGGGGGACCATGACGACTGGGATGTCCGCCTATGATTTTCTCTAGATATCTTACCGGTATCGCCGTTGCGGTTCTGCTCACTTCCCTGGGCGGAAACTGCTTTTCGGAATCGCAGCGAAGGAGCAACACTGCAGTGATGGAAACACACACAGATGACGGCTCCGGATTTTCGGTTTTACCTTCGTTCAAGGGGCAGGACATCTATGGCGTCTATGAATCGGCGGCGCGGAATGGCGAACCTCAGTGGATCACCACTGACGTGGTTTTTCATACCGCGTGGAGACTGTTTTCCTTCGCGCTCCGGAGCACGGAGAACGTACACAACCGCCCGAGGTTAATGAAGCTCTGCACGGCTCTTGCAAAAGCGGCCTTCCATCTCCATGCGTCCCTCCCCCCGGGTGAGACGCGGCAGGCTGCCGTGCAGGTCTCTGCCTACTTCTCGGTTGGTGCCCGGCTTCTCGATCCCTCGTTCGTTCTTCCAGACGAAGTCAAGGAGGCCACCCTTGCCGACATCGGCCTCATCAACCGGCACGAGGGGTTTGCAATGTCGAAGACGCTTCCCGGCATGGAGGACTTCTCCCAGTACGCCCCGAGGGGCCACTACACGATAAACACTCAGTTCCGGCAGTATTTCAAGACGATGATGTGGTTTGGCAGGCGTCTTTTCCGCGTCGAGGAACGTTCGCCCGAAGGGATCGGTAAGGGAGACCTCTGGGATGAAGAGGTAATGCTCCGCGAAACAAGGGAAATGCTCCTCATCGCATATCTGATCGAGAGCACCGAGATCGACGGTCGACCCGCCGTATCTCTTTGGGAAAAGATCTCCAACTCCCTGGATGTCTTCACGGGGCCGATGGAGGACCTCGACATACCCACTGTCCTGAAGCTCTCAAAGGAGGTCTGGGGCAAGGTCCCCTTGACCGTCGCCAAGGACAAGCTGCTGGTGTTCATCTCCCTGGCAAGGAAGGCTACGAATCCGAGAATAGACTCCTCAGGAGCAGGACGGAGGGGGTTCTCCCTGTTCGGGCAGCGATTTCTTCCCGACAGCTATATCCTGCAAAGCCTGGTCAGCTCAAAAGGATCCCTGATATATGCTGGGGGCAAGGGTGGAAAGCCTTTCTCTGCCGGACGAGCTGCCGGTTCAGGCCTCGTCCGGACGTTTCCCCGCGGTCTCGACATTCTGGCCGCTCTCGGCTCGAATGCGGCCCTCGATATCTTGGGAAGGACGGGTGACAGCAACTACAGCACCTATCCGGAAATACTCTCCAGACTACGAAAAGAGCTTCCCGAGATCATCGAGAGCGGGAGAGGCAAAAGTGCCTGGTGTGCGATGCTTTACTCCCTTCCGTCCCTTTTTCGCGCGCCTGAAGGCAGTTTTGTCCCCGGTTTCCTGAAAACCCGGACCTGGGCACTGAAACAATCGGTTACAGCCCTTGGGGGCTGGGTGGAGTTCCGGCATGATACGGTCCTCTATTCAAAACAGAGCTACACCGAGGTGGGCCAGGCGCTTGTCCCGTCGGTCCCGAAGGGATATATCGAGCCGTACCCGGAGTTTTACCGGCGTATATCCAGGATGGTGCAGACCATTACCTCCGATGCGCTCTCCAGCTCAATCCTTACGGATTTTACCCGGACCCTGGGGAAAATGGCGGATATCTCGGAAAAGGAGATCCGGGGCGAGGCTCTGTCGGAACAAGAGCAACAGGAAATATCTCAGATTCCCCTCCTGTTAAAATCCATTGCCACATTTCCTGAGAAAACCGGGAGTGAACTTGGTCTAAGCATTGACAGCACTATGGCACTTGTCACGGACGTCCACACCGATAACAATTCCCGGATGGTTTTGGAAGAAGCGATCGGCCCGCCGTTTATCATCAAGGCATGGATCAGGAGGGGTGAAGGGACGATTGTTTTCAAGGGAGCTGTTTTCAGCTACTTTGAGTTCAAACAGCCCGTAAGCGATCGCCTGACCGACCAAAAGTGGCGGCAAGCGGTCTTGCCGGACAAGGGCCTGTCGCTTCTCCCAAACTGGACAAGTTTGCGTGACATCCTTAAATAGACACTTCCCTCTTTCGATCTATTTTGCATTGGCTGGTGAGGATAATAGGGCAGCAAACGCCCCGTTTTCTCTCCCCATAGCCCCGGATCATGAACCAGGCTGTTTTTCGGGGTAGGGCGGACCGATGTTCGCTGACTAAAAAATCGTGCCCAGGCGGATACGCTTTCCTGGCGGATTTTTTGAGCCTTCGCAGGTTATGTCCGTACTCGTTTGGTACGGGCAACAGAGACAAACCGGCTGATCACTCTAAATAATGGCAGAGCAGAGGAGCAGGGAGCAAAAAAAAAATGAAGATACGGATACATTTGACTGTTGACGGAACTCCATGGATGTGTTTTACCTTACAAATTATTGCGGGATTTCCAAAATCAAGTGAATAAACCTTGTTCAATCAAATGAGGCTACAGCAGGCACATTTCTTCAGACCATTAACAGGAGGCGGCTACTTATGTTTACGAAATTCTGGCTGGAATTCCCCAGAGCGATTGCGATACCATTATTGATCCTTACGTTCTTGATGGGCGGTTGTGCCCGCGATATGGCACTCAACAAAGCGCAACACCAAATTGATCTTTCGAGCAAATCCATAGCCCTTCTCTCAGTAAAAATATCCAATCAAAACAAACCAAACTATCAGTTGGGCCTTAGCAGCGTTTTTATCTGCCCCGGGAATACGGGATGCGTAGGATCGGGTATATATCTTCCAGGACCTCCATACAAAAGAGAAATAAATAGGTATAATGAGTATTTGCTCAGTTTCGACCTGGATGCAGGCAGCAATTACCTTGATTGTATTTTCACCGATTATCAATCAGTTTTCTATAAGGCATCAACTCTTCTTCCAATTAATTTGAGTACAGATATTAAGCCGCATTCTGTGGTTTATTTAGGCCATATGGACGTAGTGCTGCGCGAAAAGAAAGCTGACAGTGAGGTGCGGGCTGGTTTATTTCCCTTAATTGATGCAGCAGTTGTCGGTTTCACTTCTGGGACATTCGATGTTGCTGTCAAAGACAGGTTTGATGAGGATGTTAAATTATTTGCTTCCGAATATCCATCATTGCAAAATGTTAAAATTGTAAAAGCTCTTCTTCCTCAATGGATAAGACCGGAAAATAGAACGACCCGTTAAAATGCACTTCAGTTTACCTGCCCGTCTAGTGAGGCAAGTCAATGAGGCGCACAAGAAACAGGAGAAATGCTTGTGCGACAAGCATTATTGATAGGTAATTCTGATGGAATAGGTCAGGCTGCAACTAACAAGCTGCTGGCTGCGGAATGGAATATTATCGGCATAGCGGATCTAAGATGGTTGATAGGGGAAAAGGCCATTTCATCGGCATATCGAGTGTTGCAGATGACTTGCTTTCAGCAGAGGCCCCGTCTTATCATGCTTCAAAGGCCGGTTTTACAAATTATCTTGGTGGATTGGCGTTGGCTCTAAAGCCCAAAGGGTTTTTTGTAACGAATGTCCGATTTGGATTTGTTGATACAAAAATGGCAAAGGGCAATTGTAGACCATTTATGATGAGCGTTGAAAAAGCTGTTGACCATCTTCGAACCTGTATAGAGAGAAGGCCTGCTTGCTATACCGCCCCGCGTATCGTCATTCCTTTGGTGAAGTTTCGTAAGGTGATGATGAGGTTTCAGCAAATGGGGACGCTCTGAGCAGTTAACCTTTTGCCATCTTGAAAGGTTTTAGCTTAAAAGGTAAGGACAACCCCATTTCCTCCCCGAAGATTTTATAACCATCGGGGCTGGGGCATTCAAATGCATTGTCCTAAGGGTTGCTGATGCAAATTATATTGATGCGACATGGGAAGCCGAGGATAGACGGAAATCTCAGATTGAATGCCAGGGAATTTGGTCTCTGGGTTGAAAAGTATAATACGTCAGGCATCGACATGAGATATTCTCCGCCTCAACGGGCAATTGATCAGGCCGACCGCTGCTCTATTACCGTATGCAGTAATCTGCCACGATCGTTAGAGTCCCTAAAGGCTCTGGGCATTGATAAGGTGGATATGTGCGATCCTCAATTCAGGGAAATGGAAATGCCTCACGCAGCATGGCAGTTGCCAAGGCTTCCTGTGGGAGTTTGGTCTGCATTTTTCCGTTTCATCTGGACAATGGGATATTCAGAAAATGCAGAATCTTTCAAGTCATCCAAAAAAAGAGCTCGTCGTTGCGCCCAGAAACTCGCGGAGTTGTCTTTAGTGCACGGCGATATTTTATTTGTTGGCCATGGTCTATTAAATTGTTTCATTGCAAAATATCTCAGAAATGAGGGCTGGGCATGCCCTGAGACACCGATCAAAAGATATTGGGATTCAAACACCTATTGTTTGCAGCCAAAATAATTGGAAATTCAAACACAATAAGGGCGTTCCCCAAGACACACACGATTCGTGAGACTAGCCTCTGTTTTTTGCACGAACCATTCATAGGTCCTTGACATGGTTCCCTTTTCAAGGTTTTGCCGGTTCCATCTCTCTGGCCAATAAGAAGTCACCCTTGTTTTCTGAGAGACTCTTCAATCTGGTCAATGTGCATCCTGCGATGAATGGACCGATAGAGCCGACGTGTATCTCCCATCTTTTCAATTTTACTAATGAAGTCCGAAGAAGAATTTGCAAGCTCGTTGTCTATTTCTTCAGCGGCGGCAATCGCCAGGTTCGCTGCGGTCCTTGGGGTTAGGGCAAGCCAGGTGGGAAGCAGCGAATCGTTCATAATATCGACATCGATAGGCGATGGCTCAATCCCACTCGTTTTCCATTTACGGATTAGAGCCAATGACCTTTGATCCCAAAAGGCAAGATGAGCAAGGGCAACCGATATTGTCCAATCAGTCCCCAGGGGCAGGCTAAGCTCTCGGTCGGATAAGGGTTCGACAAGAGAGCGCAACCGTTGAAGTTCTCGGGCATTCTCAGAAATAAAGGATCTGTCCATAAGGCTTCTCCTGTTTAATGTTGGGTAATTCCAATCAACTTTTTCTTGGAGTATACAACCAGGCCTCCGGTTTGCCTATCATGCACCTCAAGAGGATCGACTGTCAAGGCATCTCTCCTTTTTTCATGACGACTTCCTGTGGTAATCACGGTTGACCTTGAGTCAATGATCGCGTCCTTAGTAGCGGAGTCGAGTTGGCAGAAAGAATGCGGGGTGGAACCAAACGAAGGTAAAGAGGTACGGGATGTTCCCATTCCCGAAAAGACGTTACACTGCGTTTATGCCGCCGATATATTTGTTGACTGTGGATTGGAGGTCCCTTATTTTCCTTTGCTGTCCAGCATCTCTCTGACCTTGGCGGCCAAAGCCTGACCCGAAAACGGTTTTTGAATGAAATTGACACCCTTATCCAGTACACTCTGGTGAGCGATGATGTCGTCCGTATAGCCGGACATAAACAGGCATCTGATCTCCGGATAAAGAGAGATGATGTTTTTCGCCAACTCTTTACCGTTCGTCTCGGGCATGATCACATCAGAGATCAGAAGGTGAATCTCACCGGCGAACGCATTGGCTGCACGGATCGCTTCACCCGGCGTCAGGGCGGTTAACACCTGATATCCGGAATTTTCGAGCATTTCTTTTGCCAGGTCCAGTATCAAAGGTTCGTCTTCCACCAGCAGGATGGTTTCGTTTCCTGAAGTGGTTGAAACTGCAGGGCTTTCCTTCTGTTTCCGTTCGGTCTCGTCACCATGGCGGGGCAGGTAAATTCTGAAGGTTGTCCCCTGTCCCGTTTCACTAGATAACGTGATAAAACCACTGTTCTGTTTGACAATGCCGTAGACCATCGACAGTCCGAGCCCCGTACCCTTGCCCAGATCCTTGGTAGTGAAAAAAGGCTCAAAGATGTTATTCATCGTTTCCCTATCCATGCCGCAACCGTCGTCGCTGACTGCCAGCAGCACATACTCGCCGGGCACGGTATCTGCATGATTCGCGCGATGGGACTCGTCGAAGACACTGTTTTCCGTTACGATGGAGACCCTGCCCACACCAGCGATGGCATCCCGGGCATTGACACAGAGGTTGATCAGGATTTGATCAAGCTGGGATGGGTCAATTCTAACCGACCACAGGTTCCGGCCCGGCTGCCAGGCAAGATCGATATCCTCACCAATCAGCCGTCGCAGCATCTTGAGCATACCGTTCAGGGTGCTGTTCAGGTTGAGGACTTTGGGGTCGATGGTCTGTTTGCGTGCAAATGCCAGCAGTTGCCGGGTCAGGTCGGCGGAATTTCCGGCGGCATAGCGGATTGCCCGCAGGTGATCGAGGAGAGGTGAGGAGGGAGACGTCTGATTCATCGCCAGCTCGGCATGCCCCATGATAACACTGAGCATATTGTTGAAATCGTGGGCTACTCCACCTGCAAGTCGCCCCACCGATTCCAGCCTCTGCGCCTGGATCAGTTGCGCTTCCACTGTCTTCCGTTCTTCTTCCGCCCGTTTACGGGCCTGTTTCTGGCGATCTCTCTGCAGTCTGGCGTTCAGGATAGGAGAGATATAGCCGGCGATATTCTCCAGCAGCCTCTTTTCGTCCTCGGCATACCCTCTTTCTTTATTGGCCACTGCCAGCAGTCCGATGGTCTCGTTTCCGAAGATAATCGGAGTCGTCATAAAGTGGTCGAGAGGAAGGTGCCCTTCCGGAATCTGAAAGGGGGCTTCAGAGCAAAAGGTCCGCTTTTCCCTGATGCATTTTCCCCATAAGGTATCCTCCCAGGTGTCCTTGGTAAAAACATGGGGAGTATCGGACACCTGAGGATCATTTCGTACTTCTATGGTCATGCTCGGAATAACCAGGTCGCCGTTCACCTCGAGATACCCGAACATACCGAAGCCGCTTTTCATCTCCTCACGCACCACCGTCAGAACTTCCCTGTACATTTCTTCGTCGGGAACAGAAAGAAAGATACGGGCGATCCGGCTCTGAATCGATTTCGAGTATTCCGAACGCCGCAATTGATCTTCCGCCCGTTTGCGTTCGGTGATGTCCATGATAGTGCCGACGACTCTAACGATCCGGCCGTCTGTTTTCACCGCAACGGCAGTGGTACGTATCCATTTCCGGCAACCGTCGGCGGAGGTGAAGGGCAATTCCAGGTCATAGTCTTTGCCCTGCTTGAGACAACGCTGAAACATCGCTGAAATAACGGGACGGTCGGGAGGATCATAGCATTGCAAAGATCGGTTAATGTATTCGGAAAACCCGGGGACATGGGCCTGTGGTTCGAAGCCGTGAATGCGATAGGTCTCTTCCGTCCAGAAAGAGGTATGTTGCGCTACGTCCCAGTCCCAGCCACCGATTTGTGCCATCCGCTGGGTCTCATTCAGCAGCGTTTCACTCTGCCGTAATGCCGCCTCCACCTGCCTGCGTTCGGCAAGTTCACGTTGCAATTGGGCATTGGCGGTGTGCAGTTCTGCAGTCCGCTCAGAAACCATATGTTCCAGATGCTCGGTCAGCTCCCGGAGATGGAGGTGGATACGTACCCTGGCCAGCACTTCTTCCGGCTGAAACGGTTTGGTAATATAGTCAACGGCACCGGCCTGAAACCCTTTCACCTTATCGCCTTCATTTTCGAGAATCGTGATGAATATGATGGGGATAAAACGTGTTCTCGCATCGGCTTTGAGTCGGCGGCAGACCTCGTAGCCGTCGATTCCCGGCAAACGGATATCCAGCAATATCAGGTCGGGAATAGTTGAGCGAACAAAATCCAACGCCTGTTCACTTTCGGTGGCCGGATATACGGTATAGCCATGCTCCATCAGCAAACTCGTCAGAAGCTGAAGATTGGCCGTGGTATCATCCACCACCAAAATTTTACCGGAGTGTAAGGTATTCACTGGGGTATGCATGTCCCCTTCTCCGGATCGGTTTCACCGGTTGCGGCACGGATCATCCGCAGCATCCGGGCAAACTGTAAGTCCCCAGCCAGGGCCGCCAGGGCATCCGCCTGAGAGGGATGGTGGCCGTGTATCTTGGCGATTGCACTGTTCACTGCACCGATGTCGAGCCGGGCAAGCGCCTGCTTCAGTTCATTCAGCAGCCCATCGGGCAGATCGGTCAGGCGTGCCGCATCCAACTCCACCATGCCGGCGGCCTGAGTGCCATCTTGCTCACAGGCAAAGCGCACGCCGAGATTTTTCGTCAATGCATCGAATATCTCAGTATTTTTATAGGGTTTGCGGATAAAGTCATCGCACCCTGTCGCCATGATTTCGGCCCGCTCCTCTTCAAGGGCGTGGGCGGTGAGGGCGATGACCTTGGTGTGGGCACCGGCCTCGGTTTGCTTGATATGATGGGTCGCTGCCAACCCATCCATGACCGGCATGCGCATGTCCATCCAGATCAGGTGGGGATGCCACTGCTCGAATATCGCAATTGCCTCCTGCCCGTTGGCGGCCTCCCGAAGATCAAAACCGAGCGGCTCCAGCAGCCTGCGCAGCAAGAGACGGTTCTCCGGGTGATCCTCGGCAATGAGCAGACGATAGCGCGGCTGCCCTTCGGCCAGCCCAATGACGCGCCCCCGTCGAGACTCGGCGGGGTCGGCCTCGTGTGGAAGCGCCGCCGCCGGAATCCTGACGTTAAACACCGAACCCTTTCCCTCCTCACCGCTTACATGGATCACTCCTCCCATCAATTCCACATACTGCTTGCAGATGGCAAGCCCCAGGCCCGTTCCGGCTTCCGAGGACGGGCGCTCCTCCAATTGCACAAACGGAGAAAAGATACGCTCCCTATCCTCTTCACGGATACCGCAACCCGTATCCTCCACCTCGAAACCTATCCCCCATCTTCCGGAAGTCTCCTTCTGCGTCACCATAGCCCGTAGCGTCACGTCCCCCTTCTTGGTGTATTTGATGGCATTGCCGATCAGATTGATCAGGATTTGCCGGAGCTTGCCACCATCCACTACAATATGTCGAGGGAGATCCCGGGATTGTTTCAGGGAAAAATTCAGTCCTTTCTCTTGAGCTCGCACATACATCATCGATTTCAATTCCTGAATCAGCTGGTGAAGATCGAGAGGCGACTCTTCCAGTTGCGCATGGCCTGCTTCGATCTTGGAGATGTCCAATACGTTGTTGATCAGGTTCAGCAGGTGTTCGCCGCTCTGGGTGATGATTCCCAGATATTCCATTTGTTCCCCGGTAACATCCCGGGAATGTATCATCATCTGTGAAAATCCCAACACCGCATTGAGGGGTGTCCGTAATTCATGGCTCATATTGGCCAGGAAAACACTCTTGGCTCGATTGGCGGCTTCGGCGATTTCCTTGGCGGCTTTGAGTTCCACCGTCCGTTCCTCTACTTTACGCTCCAGGGTGGCATGGGCCTGTTGTAAAGCCTCCTGTGCCTCGATCTGTTTCAATCGCTGGTATCCCATGTCCGCGAGGAACTGGGCCAGCTTGGCGAGAAACAGCATGATGACTTCAAGTTTTTCCTCGGTAATGACAGGTACCTCGGCCAGCGCCTTGAGATAGGCATCTTCATCGAAACCCAACGAATGGGCCTGTTGGCGAAAAAACTCCACATCGGGGCTCTGCAGAAAAAGCTGGCCTGTCATCACCTGAGCGACATGCTGTCCGGCCACAATGATCGGGCTGGATACGTCGGTAAGTCCATGTGCGCACGTGTAGCTGACGTATGGCGCGCCGGAGTCCAGATGAGAGGCGATATAGGTGTCGCTCTCCCGACATTTTTCCGCAGTCACCGGGTTGACCCGGTGAAATTTCGTGCAGATATCCCGCCATCCGGTGGCGGTCCAGACATGTCCTTCCCCGTCAATGATTCCCGTGGGGATTTCGGTCACCGCATAGTACCCGTCCATTAATTCCTGGGCCATCGCCACATCGATCAGATCGGAAAACAGAAGTTTCTTCATGGTATCTTTTGCCTTTCCCCGGGCGTATCTGCCCTGCCCAAAAATGCCGTTGCCAAGAATAAGGAATACTCTCAGTTCAAAGACGCCGTTACCGGAGTCCCTGACTACAGGTAAGCACAATCATAAATATTACGCAAACTCAAATATATATTGAAGACTTTTTCAATATGAGGATTTTCGCTTAAAATTAAGGCCTGCGAAGAATTTTATCGCAGGCATTTACTTAATATTCCAACGAAAAAATTTAGCATAACGCGGAGTTCGGGCGAAAAGACCCTATCGCCGGAGGCTCATCGGTATCCATAAAAACGGTGTGGCATTCAGGTAATTACCCTCTGGCTGACACGCTGACGTTGTCGCAGAGAATGGCCGGAAACCACCCATCGTCGCCACGGTGCAGGGTGTCTTCAAGAGCAAGCACATGTTGAAGCGTCTCGTAGATGTTGCCGGCCACCATGACATCTTTGGCACGGCCCACAATTTCACCATTTTCCACATACAGAGCCGGATCGGCGCCGATTGAATAATCGCCGTTTGGAATGTTGCCGCTGTGCGCTCCCAACGTTCCTTCAACAATCAGCCCTTTATCCATCGACTTCACCATATCGGCAAACGATGTGTCGCCTGGTTTGATGGTCAAATGGGTCAGAGCCGGATTCGGTGTTGCAGAGAAGACATCGCCGCCCCTGAAACCATGCCCGGTGGAGACGGCATGCAGCTTTTTGGCGTAATTCAGATCGTAATAAAAACCCTGTAATACGCCGTTTTTCACCAACGGAAACGTGCTGCATGGTGTACCTTCATCGTCGAATGCCCGTGCATGCGGATGCCCATCGTTCAGCGGATCGCTGATCAGTGTAAGTTTCGGATCGAAGATCCGCTCTCCTACTTTCTCAGTGACCGGTGACACCCTTTCATGTATGCTCTTGCTATTTAAACCGGCTTTGATGCGCCAGGTCAGGGCATGCATATTGCGAGGCATGAAGAGCACCTTCATCCTGCCGGTTTTCGGAACGACCTCGCGGGCCGATCCGGCAAATAACAAGCTGATTTCATTTAACAGGTTATCCGGAATCGGCTCGAACCCTTTGCTGGAATGGACACGGCCGATCCCGTTGCCGCTGCCCGGATAGATGGCACAGCCATAGACGGCGGTCTCGGAAAAGCTGCTCGACAGATTCGTGCCGGCGCTATTGAGAAGACGCACCGTTCCAAGAAAAGAATAGGCTCCGGCCATAATTTCACCCTTGGTGTGGGAGGTGAGTCGGTTACACACCCGGGCGCATTCCTCCACCATCGTCGTTCCGGCCAATGATCTTATCGAAGCGTCATATGTAGTTAATTCCGCCACATGGGATGTCAGCGGGAAGTCATATCCGGCTTCCACACCGCCCTTGACAGATGCCAGAGCATTTTGCAGAAATTCCTCGCGATCCAGCAAATTACGGGTATAGGCAAAGCCTAATCTGCCATCTTTTATGATTCTGAGGCTCAGGCCCGACTGCATTTTTGAGTCGATGTTGTGCAGTTTGGCGTTTTCAAACGATACGAGGTTGCTGCTGTAGTCTAAGGAAAAAATCTCGGCCTGATCGCAGACCTTTTTGGCCATTTCAAGTAACCGTTCCATCCTACACGCCTCCTATAACAATATTGTTTACCAGGATATGCGGGCCGCCGTTGCAGGAACGCACATTCATCTGTCCTTTGCCGCATCCGCCGGATTTCGTCAGCGTCAGATCATTGCCAATCGCCACAATATTCTGCAAGGTCTGATAGAGGTTACCTGTCATGTTAATGTCCCTGAGCATGCCGCCCACCTTGCCGTTCTTGACCGCATACCCGTATTGAGCACCAAAGGTAAAATTTTCTCCGGAGGTCTGTCCGCCCTTGGCATCCAGAACATAGAGGCCGTCACCGAGTTGCGCCGCTAATTCATTAAAACCGAGGGGACCAGGCTCAATATAGATATTGCCCATGCGCACAATCGGCGCATAGCGAAAATCTTCGGCCACGCAATGTCCGGACACCGGTTCATCAAATTCCGCTGCCGTTCTGCGGGAGTGCAGACGTCCGGTGAGCACGCCATGTTTCATCAACGTAACAGGACGCACCGGCACACCTTCGTCATCGTATTTATAAAAACCAAGCTGATGGGGCTGCGTGGCATCGTCGATTATGGTTACGGCCTCATTCCCCAATTTGTTACCGATCCGCATTCTCTCGCGCATGGCGGGCAGGGTATCGATGATATCGGCCTCGGACAGATGTCCGAACGCCTCGTGCGTAAACACGCCGGTCATGTGGGGATTCAGGATCACGTTGTACATACCGCCTTGCACAGGTTCGGCATGCAACAAATCGAGCACAAGAGCAGTGCGCCGTTCAAAATTTTCCTCCTGGTTGCGCACATCAGCAAAGCCGGCGCTCCCGCCGGAAGAGACTCTGATATTTTGCGTAATGCTGCCGTCCTTACTGGTGAGCAAGCCGCCCAGACTGGTAGTCATCAACTCCTCCCGAATTTCACTTCCGGCACTGCTCAGAAAATAGCGTTCCCGCATCAATTCGCTATACCGCACCTGTGTGGTGACGATCTTGTCGTGTTGCAGGGGAATCGCATTGTATCGGCGTGTAAGGTCCAGTTTTTCCGCCATCGGTACACTACGGGGATCTTCATCCAGTTGCGGACGAAAGTCGTCTTTGATGGCCTCGACCCCGGCCAGTCGAATCGGTTTGTCGATATGCCGGGCAATCAGGCCGGCATTTTCCACTGCCGTACGTATGGCCTGCTCGGCATCACCGGCTTTGGTAAATACAGCCGATGCCAGTCCGCCGTTTCTGAGAACACGCAGCACATAGCCGTCAGTCGAATTTGAGCCGATCTGAGTCAATTCCTTGCCTTCGAAATGAATAATGGTTTCTTTCTTGATTTCGTACCGGATGTCGGCATAATCGGCGTCAATCCGTCTAATTATCGCGCGCATGGTAGTAAACATTGCAAGACTCCAAAAGTGAGGGAATGTTTCAAGTACAAACCTCCGGTATGTTTTTGTAACCGGGGGACAGCGGGACTCTTCAGACTACCCTTTATACCCGTGTGCAGGCGTTAAACAAGGATAGTCATGAATGGCCGCTATATCTAATTTCGTTTGTCCGTGGATATCGTGAATCCATTTACCATGGCGTGCTCTCTTATATGGTGAGCCCAGAAGTAAGGGGCCGGCAAACGAATACCGAAAGCATATGGAAAAGCAATAGGCCCGACGTGAGAAGGCCACACCAAAAGAGGCGCGGCCTTCCCGGTCCCTCTTCGATGGCGGGTTATACAATCTTTTTGTTTTGCAGCAACTCTTGCTGGTTTTTTAATGCGTGTCCGATAATAAGCATGTTTCCGTTGTTGTCTTTGACACGGAAATCTCTACATCCATATCCACGATCAGAAAGGTCGCCAACAAATTCTACGCCTTTTGTTTGTAATTCTTTGTAAATATCGTCAGCATTGTCAACGTGTACAAGACAAATCCCGCTTCCTGCATACTCTTTACGCGCTTCACCAAATTCAATAAAGACGTTACCCCGCCTCATGGAACCGTACGACGGATTTTCCCAGATTCCGTTGATTTCGAAGCCAAGTTTCTCTTTGTAAAACGCTGCGGTATCACTTACACTCCTCACTGGCAAGATTACGGTTGCACCCAGGAAATTATCTTGCATCTTAACGTCCCCCTCTTTTGTTTGTGCATAGCGCCAGACTCAGTGGCAGCCAGGGTTGTGCCTATGATCGCTGGATCAAGAACCCCCGAATCACCATTCCACCATACTGCCGTCGGCATTGGTTGGAAGCCGATGTCCGATGACCTCCCAGCCAAAACCCCAAAGAATAATCCATAACCCATTAATTGATTAAAAGCCAGATGATGTTTTTGTTTTTTAACCCAGTCGACTTTTGTTGCCTTGGTCTCAAGAAAATTCTTGACTTGACCGCTCTTCTACCGTAACGTTTGTTTAAAACGTTTAGTACGTATTGAATTTAGAGACGAAGGAGGCGGCCATGAGAAAAGACATAGAAGATATTCGCAATGACCTTATTAATACCATCGGAGAGAAAGCTGAAAAGTTTGGATTTTCCCGTATTGCAGGACAGCTGGAAGGCCTGCTGCTCTTTTCAAGACATCCCTTGTCCCTTGATGAAATGGCGGAACGCCTTGAGGTTTCCAAGGGTTCAATATCTACAAATATCAGGCTCCTCGAGCGTTGGAAGGTGGTCAAAAAGGTCTATCATCGGGGTCAGCGGAAGAATTATTACCAAATCCGCGGCAATATCTGGGAGATTGAAACGGAGATCCTCTCAACTCTTGTCAAGGATGAAATTGAACGAGTGAAAAACCTTATGGCAAGCAATGGAAATGACTTGAAACAAATTCAGGCAAAGGGCAGCGGCGAGACCGAAGAGATCCAATTTTTGGAGCAACGTTTTTCCGAAATTGATGAATATATCGATTCGGTTGAATACCTTTTGAACCTTTTCCTGAAACAGGGTGATATAACACCTGCCGTCGTGAAAAAAATAACCATATCTTAAACGATGAGAACGATTTTATTTATCGGGAAAGGCGGAGTTGGAAAGTCGACAAATGCCTGCGCCACAGCGGCTTTGACCTCCTCCATGGGCCAAAAAACCCTGCTGGTCAGTTCCGACTTGGCTCACAACCTGCTTGATATTTTCCATATTCAGGGAAATGGAGATTCGGTGAAAATCTCCGAAAATCTCACCTTGCTTGAGGTCAATATCCTGGCTGAGATACAGGGCAACTGGAATTCCATACAGCAATATCTGACTGATTTTCTCTCCTATCTCCGTATTGACAGGATGATCGCAGAAGAGATCTCCCTGATACCGGGAATTGATACGCTCTTTTTATTAACAAGAATCCTGCGAGAAATTGAGAGCGGTGAATACGATGTGATCATCATAGATTGTGCCCCAACTGCAGGCACTCTGCGGCTACTTACCCTGACTGATTCTTCAAGTTCGAAACTCAACGGAATCCTGCGCATTGAACGCAGTATTCTGAAACTCATCCGCCCCTTTGGCAAACGTGTCAAAGGAATCAAAGATATCCTGCCGGAGGATGAACTGTATATTACGTTTGGCAAGATAATCGAGGATATCGGCAGACTTGGTGTCATTCTCCGCGATCCGCAAAAATCATCCATTCGTCTTGTGCTCAATCCAGATAAAATTGCCATCGCTGAATCAAAAAGGGCTTTTACCTATTTTGCGCTTTTTGGGTTTCCTGTGGACGCCATTTTCGTCAATAAACTTTTTCCAATCGAGGTCGAGAGTGGCTATTTTCACACCTGGTGCCGACTGCAGCAGGAGCAAATGGTGATCTTATCGGAATCATTTCTCAATACCAGAATTCTGCCGATCAGGCACTACGACCACGAACCTATAGGTTTCTCCCAGCTTGCGGCAATGGGAAGTGACATCTATGGAGATTTGTCTCCTTCAGCGGTTTTGTCCGAAATGAATACCGTCGGATTCAGCAAGCAAGAAGACAAAGTTGTATTAACAATAACCCTGCCGGATCTGGACAAATCACTTCTCGACATCGGCCGGAAAGAAAACGATCTGATCATTAAAGCTGGAGCCTATTCGCGGATTTTCAGCCTGCCGGACACCCTGGTAAAAATGGGGATCGATGCGGCTCAATACCAGAATGACCAATTGAAGATTTTTTTCTGCGTTTAGCGCCCCATCTTTAAAAGGAAAAAGCATACAGATTGGTCATGTTTTAAACGATGTATGGTATTTTCACTCCGACTCACCTTACAGGGTCGTTGTCGGCAAACACTTATTTTTCAATATGTCGGAGGTGGAGATAACGTCTCTGGAAATCTTCGTGGCTGAGGTCTTACCACCCCATTGAGGAGTATGTATGAAAATAAACGGAAATTGGAAAATGATTCAACAAACAATTCAAGCGGCAATGAAAAGTTCTCATCACCTGGCCTTTGGCAGTGTAGCTGAAGATGGCTCACCACATGTCACTCCAATAGGTTCATTAATTCTTCGAGATGATTGTTCAGGCTACTACTTCGAGGAGTACGCAAGACAAATGTCCATCAATCTGAAAAATAACCGACGGATTTCTATTCTGGCGGTGAACAGTGGATTTTGGTTTTGGATAAAATCAATGTATTCAGGAAGGTTTCCAAATCCTCCAGGTATTCGTCTTCATGGGATGGTTGGTGAGCGACGTCCTGCGACAGAAAGTGAAATTGCCGCTTGGCAATATCGAGTCAAGGGAGCGCGAAGGACAAAGGGCTACAAACTCATTTGGTGTAATCTTAAACATGTCCGTGATATTCAATTTGATTCCTATGAGATCATAACTGCCGGAAAAATGACAAGGCATTTGATCCAAAACAACACGGAAACAGATCTGCCTATAGAGCTCTAGTTATAGAATTGAAGATCGGCAAGTTCATATCGGAGTTTGTCGGCAAAATGCAATTCTATCTGACGGCTCTGGACCGGCAGGTCCGGCAGGAGGATGAAAACCCCTTCATCGGCATCATTCTCTACAAAGAAAAAAACCGCACGGTGGTTGAATACGCCCTGTATGATACCCGTGAGCCCATTGGTGTGGCAACCTATGAAATTACCAAGGCTTTACCCAAGGCCTTGAAGGGGAAATTGTCGTCGCCAAAGGAGATCGCCAATTTGCTGGAGGACCTATAAGACCGACCGGCAGCATCGAAAATATGATATTTCAAGACCTGACCCCATTCATGACCCCATTCACGGATGAGGGTGCTGCCCCTTCTTGAAAAAAATGGCTTGGGAAAATTTCACACAATAAAATTGACACTACCCGAATGTAGGGATTACCTTTTTTATCGGACCTGCTCCAGGGTTACCAAACAGGCTCTATGGGCGCTGGAATAAATTCTACAACAAGAACGACCTCCGGTGCGCTATGAAAACGCTACGACATCCCTTTATCGTGGCATCTCCAGATGGGCTCCACGGCAGCAGGTACTCTTTCAACAGACTTGGGACAATACTCAATGGGGGAGCGATAGGATGCATAACATGATAAATAAGGAAAAAATACGGGACCTCCTCGAAAAGACCGGCTATATCGCCGACGAATCAATAGCGACTGCGGTCTTTCTCGCCATCAGGATGGAAAAGCCGATCTTGATTGAGGGTCCCCCCGGTGTGGGGAAGACCGGGCTCGCCAAGGCCCTTTCAGAAGCACTTGATTTTTCCCTGGTCAGGCTCCAGTGCTACGAGGGGATAGACGAGGGGAAGGCACTCTATGATTGGGAGTACGGCAAGCAGCTGATCTACACCCAGTTGCTCCGCACTCAATTGGACAGTTGTCTCTGTGCGTCGGCCACCCTGCGGGAAGCGGTGGAGAGGCTCTCGGCCGAGGAGAGCCTTTTCTTTTCCCAAAACTTCCTGGTGCAGCGTCCGATTCTCAGGAGCTTTCTCTCCGAGAAGCGGAGTCTGCTTTTAATTGACGAAGTGGACCGCTCCGACGACGAGTTCGAGGCGCTCCTCCTGGAGTGCCTGAGCGATTTCCAGATATCCATCCCGGAGCTGGGAGTTATAGCGGCGAAAATTAAGCCTCTGGTGATCCTCACCAGCAACGCCACCAGGATGCTCTCCGATGCGCTTCGCAGACGTTGTCTCTATCTCTACATCGCATACCCTGAGCTGGAGCGCGAGGTAGCCATCATCGGGGCGCGCTTCCCCGAGGTATGCGAGGATTTGGCGAGGCAGATGGTTGAATTCCTGCACAAGACTCGCGACCTGAACCTGCGCAAGTCCCCCAGCATCTCCGAGACCCTTGACTGGGCCCAGGTCCTCTCCATCTTAAAAACAAGCCGGCTGACCCCCGACGTCGTCGACAATACGTTGGGCTCTATCATAAAGCATCAGAACGACATGAAAAAGGTAGCGGAGTTGGCACAGAAAGAGTTGAAATCGTAATGGAACACGTACTCACCCGTTTTATAACCGCTTTGCGGGAAGAGGGACTCAGTGTCTCCCCTGGCGAAACCCTGGATGCGGTCAGAGCGGTTGCCCTGGGAGGGGTTGTGGAACGAGACGCGGCAAAGACATTGCTACGCACGACCCTGGTAAAGCGGGTCGCCGATTTTCCCATGTTCGACCTGGCATTCGACCAATTTTTCAAAATCCCGAATCAAGACGGATCCCATGAGGATCTCGACGAACTTATGAATGTCGCGATCACAAGCTTTGAAGAGGGCGAGACGGCATTCGAGGCGCATATTCATCCCGATGAGGAGAGAGCCAAGCTCCAGGTCGAGGGAGAAAACGGACCTGGCAACGAACCGGACCTGAACAGCATCAAGGAGGTGGAGGAGGGTGAATCGGATGGGCCCGAGCAGGTGGTTGATATCAAAGGGTATCGCGGGAAACGGGAGCCGCCGAAGCCGTCGCAGCGTTCTATGATGGACCCCATCGCCATTCAGATAAGTAAGCAACGGCGTAAGGATATGGGCCTTACCTTCACCGACGAAGAACTTGCCACCATGGAGGACGTGGTCTCCCGTATGATCCATCGTTTGAAGAAGGATGTCAGGCGTATCCATGAGAGGGAGAAAAGAGGCAAGCTCCATGTGATCAAGACGATACAGCGCAATTACCGCCACGGGATGGTCCCCTTTCGCCTGTCGCTGCGCCGCAAACGCAAGGAAAGACCGCGGATAATAGTTCTCTGCGACGTGAGCTACTCCGTAAGTCACGCTTTCCGTTTTATTCTCCTTCTCCTCCACACCCTGCACAATCGACTGATGGACGTCAGGAGTTTTATCTTCATCCGGGAAGTGGAGGAGATTACCGACCTCCTTACAAATATGCCGGTCAACTCCATTTTAGAAGCCATCGACGAAGGGGACATCATCGACCTAGACGAGGACAGCGATTACGGGTACGCCTTTGTCGCTTTCAAGGAGAGATACCTGGAAAGCCTGCGGGGAAAACCGGCGATCATCATTTTAGGAGACGGAAGGAACAACTACAACAAGGCCAACGATTGGGCCCTGGGCGAGATCATGGAGCGGACGAGATACTCGCTCTGGCTCACCCCGGAAGAGCGCGACATATGGGACCTAGGCGATTGCCTGATGGAGCTGTACGGCCTATATTGCGACAAGGTGGAGGTGGCGAGGAACGTGGAGGAGTTGAGTCTTTTTGTGGAAGAGCTGTTTCACCGTTTCTATGACAACCCTCACAAACACAACCTGAGAAAAATTAGTCTTGAAGCAGAGCAGGAGGTGCCCTACGAGTATGGAACATACTATTCCAGGAGGAAAAGCGCCTCCAACCCGAAGTTCGACCCGGAAGGACGCAGTCACTGGTGACGTAACCTCTGCGCTTCCAGCCGCCCTGCAACTTGTGAGTTACTTGTGAAGGGTTCACTCTCGCTTGAGGATTTCAGAATAGCAAGGAAACATCCGTTTGCGTAGACCGATCAACGGCACGAAAAGCGGCTTCATGCAAGACAAATATTGTTGATTATGAATTTCCTGCCAAGGGTAAGCTGGCTCAAAACGCGTCAACTTAACCTTATCCTGAGCGTCATATTGAATTGCCTGACAACATTTGACGTGTAAGGTGGAAGTGTCAGCGGTAAATAGCTTTCACCGAAGTAACAGTTTCCAAAGGTTCCTCGCGAAAGTTAAGGGTTATTTGGTAACCGCTCTGCAAACAAATTAACCATTACAAGTACAGGGATAATTCCAGCCAAGGGAGCGATTAAAAATACCGGAGCCCATGCGTTTCTGGGCGAAGGGGCAATACTGATGGTAACTATACTGAAACCAATAAGAAACAGGCCGAAAATTAAAATTAATTTCCCACCATATGCATTAATTTGATACCAGTTGTTCTCCGATTCAAATGCTTTTTTTATCCGAATTCCATATCCGTGATTCATTGGAACTTTCTTGAAAATGAGAGGAAGAGAAGTAAATACAGCTAATAGTCCCATCCCTGCATGGACGTATGGTATTGGCACGATCATGGCATCCATCCATCTTTTGCAAAAATCAAGTTGCCTGACAAATTTTGAGCGTTGAAATAGAAACGTCGGTGGTCAATAATATCCCATCTTATACGTAAAAAAATTCTGTTATTTTATGCGTGCTTTCACTTTCCGTCAAGCTATTGATGCAGGTTATGAGCCGAGAGAATACAATAAAGATATAAAGGAAGGAACGTTCATTCCTGTATTGGATTTTAAGATTTGGGGAAACTGTAATAATCTGAGATGCTTTTTTTCCACATACAAAGCCGATTGGTGTTGCAACCTATGAGATCACAAAGACTTTGCCCAAGGCGTTGAAGGGCCAGCTGCCATCGGCAAAGGAAATCGCCAATTTGCTTGAGGACCTATGAAACTGACCGGTAGCATCGAAAATATGATATTTCAAGACCTGACCCCACTCACCACTCGTCGGAGCCGAATCTCAGGCATTCTGTAAAGATATCTTCTGCTGATTTCAACCAAATGGATATATCTAAGCGTGTCGTCCCGCATTCATCGGATGACGACGCGAACGAAAAGAGACTCTTACCTCGATATTTTCATCAAGTTTTTCGAGTATCGTAATCATACGGTCAAGCGTAAAGCGTCCAAGCCGAGCATTGCGAATACGAGAGAACTCCGAGTGCCCGACCCCCGTGAGTTTCTCAGCTTCACGGGTTGATAGTCCTCGCTTATCAAGGACACGAATAATCTCAGCAGCCAGAATTGCGCGTGTTTGTTCAACACTGGCATTCGGTCTGCCGAAATCCTGAAATGCGTTGCCGCTACCACGCACAAGTTCGAGATCATCATTTTTCATTGCAGCACCTCCTTCAACCTCTTCAAACGTTCACGGATAATATCGACATCCATTTGGGGCGTTTTTATGCCTGTTTTGGACTTCTTTTGAAAGGCATGGATGACCCAGATATCCGTTCCTATTTTAATCGCATAGATCACACGAAAAGCATCACCTCGATACTTTTGTGCGATTTCGAAAACGCCGCCTTCAGCACCTTTAAATGGCTTGGCCCTGTCCGACTTGCTGCCATCGGCTGCAATCGTAAGGGCGCTTAACATGTCTTCCTGCACAACGTCGGGGAACTCTTCAAAGTCCCGTCTGGCGGCTTTAACCCATGAAATAGGGCGGGTGTTTCGCATGTCTTCCTTTACTCTCCTTTAATAAGATATGTTGACATATTTGTCAACATATGGCAAGGATATTCGTACGTTTCCTGAATTTATCGTTTTGTCTAATGCTTACCGGTGTGGATAGTAGGTCAGCGCCTGGATTCTCTATACCAAGTTTTTAAAGATTAGACGAAATAATCTCTTTTGTTGAGTTGAGTTGAAAGGTCTATTGCAGTCTTGTCCGGACGAAAGCGTTCGACAAACTCTTTCTGTCCAAATACTCTAAACAGCCTTTTGCTTCCAGTGCCACCAATAGCAGAAAAGTGGCCGCTTTGCGGGAGAGGATTCAAAGTGCTGTGGTGGATCTTGTCTGGATTCCTGCCTTGCAGAAAGATGCCCGCACTCGTAACGTCCATGCCTCGACTGCCATCGAAGGCAACCCGCTGACCCTTGAACAGGTTCGTGCCTTGGAAGAAGGTCGTTCGCTGTCATCATCCGGTCCACGACATCAGCGGGAAGCCGACTGACACTACCCGGAAGAAGGATATGACAAAACCGGGCGATTACTCGCGTCTGCTATTCGAGGTCAAGGAGCGGATCCGCTCGGCCCAGTATGAAGCCCTCAAGGTGGTCAATAAAGAATTGGTTCGATTGTATTGGGATATCGGTAAGATGATCGTGAAGCGACAGGGGGATGCAGATCATGGTGCAGCTATCGCCAAACAGTTATCCAATGATTTGCGTTCTGAATTTCCTGGAATTGCCGGATTCTCCCGGTGGAACGTCTTTTATATGCGGGGGTTTTATCTGCTCTACTGCGACGATGAACGAGTGCAACCACTGGTTGCACAAATCGGCTGGAGTCATAATCTGGTAATCATGACCAATTGCAAGGACCCCTTGGAGCGGGAATTCTACCTACGCATGACCCGTAAGTTCGGTTGGTCGAAGAACGTCCTCATTCATCAGGTTAATAACCAGAGTTATGAAAAATCCCTGATGGGCCAGACCAACTTCGACCAGGCGTTGACAACAGAGCTGCGTGCCCAGGCCAAGTTGGCGGTAAAGGATGAGTACACCTTCGATTTCCTCGAACTGGGTGAAGAACACAGCGAGCGTGAGCTGGAAAAAGCGCTCATTGCCCGGATCGAAGATTTTCTACGGGCCATGGGCGGTATGTTCGCCTTTATGGGCAGTCAGTACCGGCTTGAGGTGGATGGTGAAGAATATTTTATCGACCTGCTGCTCTTCCACCGTCGGCTTAAGGCGCTGGTAGCCATCGAGCTGAAGATCGGCAAATTCATGCCTGAGTTTTTCGGCAAGATGCAATTCTACCTGACGGCACTGGACAGGCAGGTCCGGCAAGAGGATGAGAACCCCTCTATCGGCATCATTCTATGCAAAGAAAAGAACCGCACCGTGGTTGAATACGCCCTGCATGACGCTCGTAAGCCAATCGGTGTGGCAACCTATGAAATCACCAAGACTTTACCTAAGGCGTTGAAAGGGCAACTGCCGTCACCAAAAGAGATTGCAACGTTGCTGGAAGACCTATGAAACTGACCGGTACCAGCGAAAACGGCAAAGGATGAAAACCGGTGCTTTGTTATTGGGAGAATTGGAAAAAACAATGGTCCGCGGTCGTTCATTTGACCTTCAGATCTGCATTTTACAATCGTAAATGAGGATTCACGATTGCCAGCTATAATACCTGGTGCTATAGTAATAGATGTGAAAAAACTGATGACAAAAAGCTTTAGCAAACGGGGTATTAATCGAGGTTAAAGTATGCGGAAATCAATAAAGAATTCGATAATGAACACCATGGATGATCTCCAAAAAATCGGTCTCGCAGATGAAATCACGATGAAAAACATCGAGAGTCTGTGTCTGCCGGAGGTAAAAGATTTTTCTCCTGCCCAAATAGTTGGGTTAAGAAAAAAAAATAAACTGAGTCAATCGGCTCTTGCTGTTGTGATTAACGTCAGTACCTCCACTGTACAGCAATGGGAAAGAGGTGGCAAGAAGCCTGCCGGTGCATCGAGAAGGTTACTTGATATAATAGAAAGAAAAGGAGTCCAGGCAATAATCTGACTCGGCTAATAAACGGCTCAATCGGCTCGCGAATTCCACCCTTTTCTCCTTACGGAAAAGACTAGGATCGGATAAACGCCAGAAGAAGACCATAATCCTGCCGATCAGCTGCCTGAAGCGCGTTGATGTATCGCTTCCGACAATCGCCCGCATGAATCAGATTTTCACTGCCCCAGGTGAAACGAGGCTGACCCAAGAGATGGACAAGAAGCAGGTCCGCCGCCTCATCGGGATCGATAGGGGTTGCACCCGGTGGATAATCATATTTCATTGTGATCGTCCCATAATTCCTTCGGCATATTTCTGATCAGCTCTTCCACCTCTGCCTCAAACGCTCTTTTCTCTTCAGCCCTGGAAAGCTGCTGAGCTTCAAGAAACATGGTATGCGAGATCCTTGCCAGTTTCTCCCTGGCCAGGGAAAGAGCCCGTTCGCGGATAATTTCTTCAAGCTTTTTGCGCGGTACCAAGGCATAA
>JBJKPM010000011.1:0-17918 GCA_046706325.1 Desulfocapsaceae bacterium
GTTATACCAGAGGATTGTTTGCATATTCCTTGCATATTAACTACTTCGGCGAAACGATTACATTTACGGGCTGGAGTTTGTTTACTCATGATTTTTGGGTCTTAGGCTTGCCACTATTGATGGCATGTACTTTTATCTTTCTACATATCCCCGCTCTTGATGCGTACCTGGCAAGAAGATACGGCGAGGAATTTACGTTATATTCAGGAAAGGCGAAGAAATATTTTCCATTTATTTATTGATGGAGCGAATCCACTTATCCTTGCTTCAATTTTCTTATTGATGCTATTGTATCATCAACTTATTAATGTTTAGGGGTATCTTACCCATCGGCATTTCTTTTTACCCTTCATAAATTGTCAGGCAATCTGATATGATATCTCAGGATAGTCTCAAATTCTAGATTTCATGCAAAATTCATACTTGCCAATGAACATCTTCTCCAAGGAAGCTGCCACACACAGTTTAGGATAAACTATAAAAATTTCCTTTTTGGTACCACTTCTTTCGGTTATATTTGGAAAGATATTGACCTTCGATTTCCAAGAAGATACTCTATTTCAGAACGTTACCATTCTGGAAACGCTCCAAGCTGAAAAATACTACAATTCCATAACATAAAATTCCTTCTGGATATGGACAGCACAAAGGTGGCATTATTTTTTCTTCGCAAACTTGTAGCCGGCATACCAGAAGAGATCGCGGCCCCCTTGATGCAACAAACGAATGGTTTCCCCCCGCCCGCTCCCCTGTCCGTAGATCAGCGCATCAGAGTCTGAGATAGGTTGCAGGGCAATGGTTATTTGTTTATCGAGGACCGGTCGAAGGGTATAATCCAAGAGGAGCAGACCGTCTTTATGCCGCAGGTGGACATTGTCGAAGGTAATGGGATCATTCTCACAGTTTAGACAGTGGTAGTCTCCCGTGCGCTGCAGCCATTTGGCGGATAACGGAACAGGAGGTATCTTTACCCCCACAGGAAGCTCCCGACCGTTCACATCCGCCTCCAGGATATCCTTGCCATCAATCGTGACCCGAGATATTCCGATATGGCCCAGTTCACCGATATTGATGGGGATGAGTTCAAGGAATTTGTATTGCAGATAAAATCGTCTATCCGCCCGGGGAATCAGACGGGCGGTTTCGTTCACTGCCTGAACCTGCAGATAATCCGCCTTTGCCTCGACAGCAGCTACCCCCACGGGGGTATCGTAATATCCGGCATATGACCGCAACTGTTTTGCGGGGAGGAGACTTCTTTCCGGTAAATCCTTTTTCCTGTCCGGTTGATTGATGCCGGTTTTGGCCTCAAAGGCCAGCTTCAATGCCTCAGCCGCAGCCTCGCTGACCAGCATTCCGGATGATGTGGAATTGGCTAGCACGACAACCCCTAATTTCTGCCGGGGAAGGATGATGAGAATACTGTGGTAGCAGAAAGTAGCCCCAGCCTGGCTGGCAACGGTTCCGGCATTATGGATGTCGGTCCCGCCCAGCATCCATCCGAGTCCTATGCGAAAATCAAGATCAAGGGGAATACCGGCATTCTGAGGGCGAAGCATCTCGGAGAGTGTTCCAGGTTCAATTACCTGCTGTTTTCCGTTTCGACCTTCAGCAAAGATCATTTCAATGAAACGAGAGAGATCAAGCACCGTCGTGTTCAATCCTGCGGCCGACAGGTCACGGAGAGCGGGTTCCTTGACCTCTTCTCCTTTACGATATGCCCTTGAAGCCGAAGACGAGGTGTCAGGTCTTTGAGAAAACGACGTGTGCCTCATCCCAAGTGGGGAAAAAATTTCGGTATTCATGTAGGAGGCATAGGATCGGTCGGTCACTCTTTCGATCACACATCCCAGGAGGGTGTATCCCAGATCGGAAAAGGAGAAGATATGGTTGGGAGGGGAAGATACATATTCGTTTCGTATCTGTCCTATGATATTTTCGAATGGTTCAGGATCGTTGGCCCACATTCCCTTTAAGATGGCCGAGGGCAGACCTGAATGATGGGTCATGATATTTCGGGAGGTTATCGGCCCGGAGCCCGGAAAGCGGCTTTTAATCGAGAACTCGGGAAGATATGTTTTCAACGGCCTGTCGATATCAAGCTTCCCCCGTTCTTGCAACTGCATGATTGCAGCGGCAGTGAACAATTCGGACATCGATCCGGCCCGATAAATGGTCTCAGGGGACGCAGGGATTTTTTTATTCTCATCGGCATAACCGAATCCCTTCGCCCAGATGATTCGTTGATCATCCACCAGGGCGATACTGAGGCCAGCGACATCATCCTTTTTCAGCTTCTCCTGGATCAGCTCGGAGACATACTGCTTGACAGGACTGTAATCTCCTCTTGTAACCATTTCAGGTGGTTTGGGTAGGGTGACGCATCCGGTCAGCAGGAAAACAAGGGTGAGTGCACATATCATTGATCTTGGCATCTTTTCTGTTCTTCCTCAAAGTTAGGATGGGTGGATCGCCATTGGATTATCAAGAAAACAAGGCCGCGGGATATTCACTCTTCGACAAAACCCGGCCAGCGAAGGGTGAACCTGGCCCCGCCAAAGGGTGAATCACAGACCGTCACCCGGCCGTTATGCCAAGTAAGAATCCTGGAAACTATGGCCAGCCCCAGGCCATATCCGCCCGAGGCCCGATTTCTGCTTACATCCAGGCGGGTGAAGGGTTTAAAGATCCTTTTTCTGTCCTCCAGCGGCACGCCGGAACCATCGTCATCAATATGGATACAGCAATCATCGTTATCTCGTTCGACAATGATGAAGAGTTGGCTTCTTGCGTGGCAAAGACCGTTTTGGATCAGGTTGCCAAGCGCCCGGGCCAGGTATTTCGGTTCGAAATTCACCTGGCAGGTGGGGGAACTGATATTAAAAAATACCAGGTATCGGATATAACTCTCGGTGGGCATGAATTCGGACAGGAGTTGCGAAAGCCATGACTCCAGAGGTTGGACGCTGAAATGCAACTCCGGCTTATCACGATTGAACCGGGCAAATGTGAGCAATTCGGTAACCAGGGCCTCAAGTTCGTTGACATCTGTTTTCAGCCCGTCGAAATAGTATTCCTGTTTTTCCGGATCAGCCGAGGATTTCAGCATTTCCAGGCCAAACCGGATTCGGGAAATGGGTGTTCGTAATTCGTGGGAGACATCATTGGTCAGGTCTCTGTGTGAGGTGATCAACTGCTGGATCCGATCGGCCATAGCATTGAATGCTACGGCTATCGGGGCCAGTGAGGATCGTGCCGATACCTCTGCTCGAACATTGAGGTCGCCGTTGCCGAAGGCAATGGCTGCAGAACTTATCCTCCGCAACTTCCGCCAGTAGGGGATGATCCAGAGCAAGGTGAGGGGAACGAGGATTGCCGTGATGAAGAGCCAGATATACATCCGAACACGATAACCTAGCTGAATATATGCAATCGGGCCCATCCCAAGGACCAGATCACTGTCCCCGACCTGTTTATAGAGATACCGCCCCTCGTCAATCACGGCGATCCTGCCTTTGTGGAGCAGTTCGACCTGTGTTTCCGGAAGAGCAAGATGAGAATATGGAGCGAGCGAAATGCCGTAGCCGAATCGAGGCTGCAGGATCTGTATCCGATCAGCCCATTTACTCTGCGGAAGGCGGAGAAGATCCTCCTCCATCATGTAATAAACACCCTGGGCAAGATGACGGTCATGCGCAGTATTTTTATCATGAAGACAGTACGTTACAAACTTATTGATAATCAACGGTCCCATGGCGAGATTAATGAAGAGCACGGAGGCCAGGATAACGAAAAAGGTATTTAAAAAGACGGTCTTCATCTGTCCATACGAATTTTCGGGTCACGCCAGGCATCTTTGACAAACAAATATCCCTGCCCCCAGATCGTTTTAATCCGCCACGGCTTTGCTGCATTGTCGTTGATTTTTTTACGCAGTCGTGAAATGGTGATATCCACCGAACGATCGATCCCATCATACGCAATCCCTTTGGTCAGCTGGAAAAGCGTCTCTCGATCCAGGGCTTGGCCGCAATGTGTGGCCAGGATCCAAAGAAGAGAAAATTCATTGGTCGTCAATTCCACGGATTGCTTGCCGAGCAGGACCGTCTGTGAGGATCGGTTGATGGAAAGTGAGTCGAACATCAGATGCTCGGGTTCACACAATTCTTTCCTTTCGCCTACGGCAGGATTTTCGAGACGTCGCAATAAGGCTCGAATGCGGGCCAGCAGGACGCGTGGTTCAACAGGCTTCTTCACATAATCGTCGGCGCCCATCTCCAATCCGACGACCTGGTCGGTGTCATCTTCTCGGGCGGTAAGCATCATAACCGGCCCGGAATACTGCGGCCGAATCTTTCGACAAATGGTCAAGCCGTCCAGACCGGGCAACATCAGATCCAAGATAACAAGATCCGGCTGCATCCCCATAATCCGGGTCAGGCCTGTATCGCCCCTGGTCTCTATTGAAACGATAAATCCCTGCTGGGAGAGATATTCCTTTATCAACTTGGACAGGCGAAGATCATCTTCTATAAGGAGAATATGGCCAAGATCAGGCATAAGACACCGCTTCGATAGAATAGGAATCGTCTTGCTTTCCGTTGAGCGCCGACAAGAGCAGAATTATCTGCTTACTACTTATTACAGAGTACCACGGTTAACAAGGAGAAACTGTTATTATTTGTGATTAAATGTAACGAATTGTATCCGTCAGGCACTTGATCGGATAGCGGAAACGGGCCCCAAATGTCAGGTTGAAATGAGCTTTTCCAAATGACGGCGCGATAGTGCAAGCTGTTTACAGCTTGAAACATTACACAACAAAATTACAACAGATTCCCGTGTGGTTACAGGATATGCTCTTAACCGATCGACAAAGAGATCAAAAGTTGAGCTCTTTGCAGCAGCTGCGCCAACGTGGTGCCAACACAATGCAATATTTGAAATAATATGTATTTTGATCCAAATCATCCACCTTGCTGCAGTCAAATTTTTAAGGCAGACAAAGCCATGCCTGTAATCTTATCTTTCGGAGGAATTATGAAAAAGATAGCATTGTTATCGGCTCTGTTCATTGCATTTACGAGCAGTATTGCTCTGGCAGCAGAACCGGAAACTCCAAACCAGACGGAAAAAACCGATTATCATTCCTGGTACGCAGGTATTGGACTCAATCTGGATTTTCCCTATCACAGTGATATCGAAGGGGCGTCTTCCGGAAGCATTGACTATAAAGATTCCTTTACGCTTCCCGAGGTATTTGTGGGGTATCGTCCGGAGGGGCTTTTCGGGGTTTTTGGTGATTTCCGTTTTGAAGAGGAGTTGGTGGGACATGGGTATGGAATCGACAAACGAAACGGTCCGGGGGCCTCAACCGGCAAAAAAGGGGCTCTCGGAACGGCTGCCTTGATGACAAATATCTATTACGACATCCATACCAGGACATCGTTTACTCCCTTTGTCGGTGCCGGTATCGGTATATCCCAGACACGCTTCAGCAAGAATCCCGGATACGGCATTACCGATAAGACCTGCGAGGATCTAACCATGGCCTATCAATTCAAGGCCGGTGTATCGTATATGCCTTCGGGCTGGACCAATGTCAGCTTCATCCTGGCGTATGATTATTTCAACGCCGGCAGTCCGGAATTCGATGCCGGGAACGCGAAGGAAAAGATCAAAGACGTCTCTTCGAACGGCGTTGAACTCAGCGTCTCGTATGCGTTTTGATTGCGATCCCGCTTTATATGCTGTGTTTTGGTCCTGGCTACCCTGATGGATGATGGCGGAAAGAAGGGTCAGATCTGCAAACTGATCGGTCACACCCTGAAGATATCGACTTCGTCCGCATCATGTATACGAGCCGGGAATTGAGGAAGATGGGAGTGTCACGATAAGCGATGAGGGCACTCCACAAGGGGTGTTATCTCGCCGTTGTTGGCGAACATCTATCTGCATTATGCCCTTGATCTCTGGTTCGAGAAAGTTAACCGCAAGAGTTGCACGGGTTATGCCCGTTTAATCCGTTACGCCGATGATTTCGTTGTCTGCTTTCAGTACAAGCAGGAGGCGGAGCGGTTTCGAGTGGAGCTGAGTATCGACCATGATTTTTCTCGTCTCAGCCTGTATGGCATATATAAGGTCTCGGATCAACTTTTGAAGAACAAGGCAGCGATAGAAAAGCACCTCTATGAGCGAGAACGGAATCTGTTCGGCTTCAAGGAAACCATAACCTTATACGATTTGACCAATACCTATTTTGAAGGGCAGTGCCAAGGCAATGACCTGGCGGCCTACGGACATTCCAAGGAGAAGCGTTCCGACTGTCCTCTGGTCACCCTGGGGCTGGTGCTGGATTCCAGCGGTTTTACTCGGCGCAGTCATGTCTATAAAGGCAATGTCAGTGAACCCACGACATTGTCGGAGATGCTCCAGGATCTTGAAAAAGGCGGCACGTCGGCAGACAATAAATCCACGATAGTCATGGATGCCGGCATTGCCAGTCAGGACAATATCGATTGGCTCAAGGAGCACCTTTATCCTTATCTTGTTGTCAGCAGGCAAAAATACAGGGAATTTGATGAGCAATCCTCGGTTATCGTCAAGCAGGATGAGGAGTGTACGGTCAGGGTGCAAAAGGTTTTCGACGAAGAGAGGCAGGAAACCCTGTTGTATTGTCACTCCACCGGAAAACAAGAGAAAGAGCAGGCAATCGGAGATCGTTTTGTCAAGCGATTCGAGGAGGAGTTGCAGAAGCTCGACCAGGGCCTGCAGAGCAAGCTCTGCCTGAAAAAATTCAACAAAGTCATGGAGAAGCTTGGACGATTGAAGGGAAAATACTCCCCTGTCTCCAGGCAATATACCGTTACAGTCGAAAAAGATGCAACAAGTGAAAACGCCAGGCACATCAGCTGGAATCGTCATCCGGCCGAAAATACCACTGACACCTACCCGGGGGTATACTGTTTACGGACCAGTCATAGGGATTGGGACGAAAGCACATTATGGCAGACCTATACCATGCTGACGGATCTTGAGGCGGTATTTCGTTCTCTGAAATCGGAACTTGGCTTACGCCCGGTGCATCACCAGATTGCCGACCGGGTTTCAGGACATCTGTTCATAACCGTGCTGGCCTACCATCTTGTTCATACAATACGTTTAAGGCTCAAACGGTCAAAGCTGTATTACAACTGGGCTACCTTGCGAAAATTCCTGCAAAGCCAATGTCGCGTGACTGTTTCAATGCAGTGCAGAAATGGCGACACGCTCCACGTGCGGAAGAGTACCAGGCCGGAGGTCAAACAGCAGGAAATATATTCTGCCCTGGGAATCAAAAGTCATCCCGGCCGGATAATAAAGACCACGGTGTAAAAACTGAAAAGAAGTAGTGCCATAATGACAAGAATAAAATAAATAATAAGCTGATATTAAAAGAATTTTATGCTTGTCTTCAAAAAGTTGGGCTAAGATGTGGTCCCTTATTATTCCATTGGATAGACACATACAATATGCTAGCCTCATAAAAGTCCCGAAACGCTGGGGAGGCGCCATGATAATTCAATACATTACAACGCTTAACCGCTGTCGGTGGATAATTTTTTGCTAGGTCGACAATGATTGTCTCGGGCCGTGCTGTTTCATCATCAGGCCTCAATCCACGACAATGATATGAAATCATTAGGAGCATCAGGAGAACAAGCGCCACCCTATGGAAATGGAACGGCGGAGAGCTTCTCCTCCGCCGGCCACCAGCCTCCGCCCAGGGCCTTGTACAGGGCCACCATATCGACACCGAGCCGTTGCCGGCTCTGCACCAGAAGGTCCTGCGACTGATAAAAGGCACGCTCGCTTTGCAGGACGTTGAGAAAATCCACCAGGCCGATGGAGAACTGCTGCTTGGCTATCTCCACCGCCTGTCTCCCGGTATCCACGGCGGTCCGCAGCCTGTCCAGGCTTTCTTTCTCGCGGCTGAAGGACGTCAGGGCATCCTCCGTTTCCGCCAGGGCGGTCAGCACCGTCTTCTCATAGTTGAGACGGGCGCGATCTAGACGGCTGTCAGCCGCTGCGATGCCGGCCCTGGTCCTGCCGCCGTCCAATAGGTTCCAGGAGAGCTTCGGTCCTGCCGACCAGTAGCGGCTGCCGGAGGTGACCACCTTCGAGATCGAGACGCTCTCCAGACCGATCAACGCGGTCAGAGAAAACCTGGGAAAGAGATCGGCGGTGGCCACACCGACCTCGGCCGTGGCCGCGGCCAGTTGCCGTTCCGCCCTACGGATATCGGGCCGTTGCCTGAGCAGCTCCGAGGGCAGGACAATCGGCAGATGCGGCGGCAGGGTCGGGATCGGTTCAGTCGAGCACAGCTCCGGGATCAATGTTTCCGGCCTCTGCCCGAGCAGCAGGGCCAGCTGATGCCTGGCCCGGTCGATAGCCGCCTGCAGGACCGGCACCTGGGAACTGGTCAGGGCCAGTTGGTTTTCGGCCTGGACCACCTCAAGACTGCTGCCGAAACCAACCCTCAGCCGTTCCTTGACCATGGCCACGGTCTGCTGCTGCAGGTCGATGCTCTCCTTGGTGATCGCCAGCCGGCGCTCGTTGCCGCGCAGTTCCAGATAGTTCCTGGCCACCTCGGCAACGATCAGCACCTGAATATCCCTCTTGTCCTCGACACCTGCCCCGACTGCGGCATCGGCCGCTTCCTCGGCCCGGCGGATGCCGCCGAAGACATCCAGCTCCCAGCTGAAATCGAAGCCGGCCTGGAGGAGATTGTTATCGCTCTTGCCCGACGAGGTATACTGCCCGGTCCGGTTGGTGGTATAGCCTGCGGAGGTGCCGATACCGGGCCGGCCGGCGGCGGCGGTGGCTCGGCGCTCGGCCATGGCCTCGCGAATCCGGGTCTCGGCCATGGCCAGGTCCTTGTTGCCGGCCAGGGCCTTGTCCACCAGACGGTCGAGGACCGGGTCGCCAAACAGGGTCCACCAGCGGGCGAGCCGGGTATCCGGCGCTACGCTTGCTCCGGGGGCGGCCGACTGCCATCGGTCGGGCATGGGGGTTGTGGGCGGACTGTAATCGGGCCCCACGGCGCTACAGGCCGGCAGCACCAGGAGTGCGGCAAGGGTCAGCAGCTTGATCACTGACATCGAAAAAGAGCTCTGGATATTCATGACGGATCGTTTACGGTCTCGGGACAAAGGACCGCCTCTGGCCGCGGCGAAAGCGCAGCGGCAGCGGACCTCCTGCGGATACGGCCCTGCAGCCACTGCAGGGCATCGTCCACGTAGGTGAAGACCACCGGGATGACCAACAGGCTTAAGAAGGTGGAGGTGACCAGGCCGAAGATGACGACGATGGCCATCGGCGCCCGGAAACTCGGGTCGTTGCCCATCCCCAGGGCAATGGGCATCATGCCCGCTCCCATGGCAATGGTGGTCATGACGATGGGCCGGGCCCGCTTCATACAGGCGTCCAGCAGGGCCTCCCGGCGGCCGAGCCCCAGGTTGCGTCTGGCCATTAGGGCATACTCCACCAGCAGGATGGAATTCTTGGTGGCTATCCCCATCAGCATGATCAGCCCGATCATGGCCGGCATGGACAGGGCGGTTCGGGTCAGGAACAGGCCGATGAAGGCCCCGGGGATGGACAGCACCAGGGCAGCCAGGATGGACACCGGCTGCACGAAATCCTTGAACAGCAGGACCAGGACGATATAGATGCACAGCACACCGGTAGCCATGGCCAACGCGAACCCGGAAAACAGCTCCTGCATGGCCTCGGCATCGCCCACCGGCACCAGGCTGACACCGGACGGTAGATTTTTGATGGCCGGCAGGGCCAGGGCCTGTTTGGCCACTTCGCCCATCTCCCGGCCGTTCAGTTCGACCTCGAAACGGACGTCACGCAGCCGGTCATAGCGGTCGATCTCGGCCGGACCGCTGCCCAGGGAGAGCCTAGCGATATTGCCGAGCATGACCGGTCCGTGCAGGCCGGGGACGGCCAGGCGCGACAGCAGGCCGATATCCTGCCGGGCATCGGCCCGGAGCTTGACCATCACCGGCACCTGACGTAGCGGCAGGTTCAACTTGGCCAGGCTCTGGTCGTAATCGCCGGCGGTGGCGATGCGCAGGGTATCGGCGATGGCCTCGGAGGTAACGCCCAGTTCGGCGGCCCGGTCAAAGTCCGGACGGACCGTCAGCTCGGGACGGACCAGGCTGGCGCTGGTGGTGATATTGCCGACCCCGGGTATGGTGCGCAGGTCTCGGAGGATCTTGTCGGCCTGGCTGGACAGCAGCCGGCTGTCCTCGCCGGCCAGGACCAGCTCGTATTTCTCCCCGCCCATGCCGATCTTGATCCGGGTCCCCGGCAGGATCTCCAGGGCATGGCGCAGCTGATCCTCTATCACCTGTTTTTTCACCCCCCGCCGGTGGTCGCGCGGGGTCAGGTTGAGGGTCAGGCTGGCCTTGCGCACCTCGGAGGCCCCCTGTACCACAAAGGTATCGCCACCCGATCGGCCACCGCCCACGGCGGTATAGACCATCTTGACATAGGGGTTCTTCTGCACAATCATTCGCGCCTTTTCGGCGGTGGCCAGCGTCTTTGCAAAGGTGCTGCCCGGCGGCAATTCCAACGAGATGATGGTCTGCGACAGATCGTCCCCGGGCATGAAGCCGGTGGGTAAAAGCGCAGCCAGGGCAAAGGAGGCGATGAAACCGAGAATCACCGCCACCGACGTACGCAGGCGGTGATCAAGGCACCAGACAGCCCAGCCCTTGTAATGAACTAGCCAGCGGGGCTCCCGATGGGTCGCGGCAAAGGGCTTCAGGGTGTAGGCGGCCATCATCGGGGTGAGCATCCTCGCCACCACCAACGAGAAGAAAACGGCGATTGAGGCCGTCCAGCCGAACTGGACGAAGAATTTGCCGACTATACCGCTCATAAAGGCGGTGGGCAGAAAGACCGCGATCAGCGAGAAGGTGGTGGCGATGACCGCCAGCCCGATCTCGTCGGCCGCCTCCATCGCCGCTTGGTACGGGGTTTTGCCCATGCGCAGATGACGCATGATGTTCTCGATTTCGACGATAGCGTCATCCACCAGGATGCCGACCACCAGCGACATGCTGAGCAGGGTCACCACATTGACGGTGAACCCCAGGAGATACATCAGACAGAAGGCCGGGATGATCGATAGCGGCAGGGCCGTGGCAGAAACGATGGTGGCCCGCCAGTCCCTGAGAAAGAGCCAGACGACGATCACTGCCAGGATTGCTCCCTCATAGAGCAGCGCCATGGAGCCGTCGTAGTTATCCCGGACTGGATCAACGAAATTGAAGGCCTCGGTGAACCTGACCTCGGGATACCTTGCCTGGAGTTTCCTGACCTCGGCATGGACGCCGGCGGCCACCTCCACCTCGCCTGCCCCGCGCGAACGGGTGATCTCGAAACCGACCACCGGCTTACCCTTTAGAAGGGCGGCCGATCGCTGCTCGGCCACCGTGTCCTTGACGGTGGCGATCTGATCCAGCCGGACGTGGCGGCCATCCGACAGCGGGATCTCCATCTTCGCCAGCTCACCTGCAGACTTGACGGTGGCGATCATCCGGATCGACTGTTCGCCGCTGCCGACATCGGCCCGTCCGCCCGGGGCCTCCTGCTCGATCTGCCGCAACCGGCGCGAGACGTCGGCCGCCGTGGCACCAAGCGCCATCAGGCGATCCGGGTCCAGCTCCACCTCGATCTCCCGGTTAGCGCCCCCCACCCGGTCCACCGCCCCGACACCCTTGACAGACAGCATCGCCTTGATCACGGTGTTGTCGACGAACCAGGACAGGGCCTCGCCATCCATGCGGTCCGAGGCAACGGTATAGGTGATAATCGGCATGCCGGCCAGGTCCATTTTGACGATGACCGGGGGCAACAAGTCACCGGGCAGGTCGGCACGGATGCGGGAAATGGCATCGCGAATGTCGTCCATAGCCTCGGCTGTGGATTTTTCCAGATGGAACTCCACAGTTATGGTGGCCGTCCCGTCCTGGACCTTTGTATAGATATGCTTGACCCCCTGCAGGGTGGCCACCGAATTCTCGATTTTGCGGGCCACCTCGGTCTCCATCTGGCCGGGCGAGGCGCCCGGCAGGGAGGCGGTGATGATAACCGTCGGCAGATCGATATCAGGAAAGTTCTGGATCTTCATAGCCCGAAAACTCGCCAGGCCCATTACGGTAAGCAGGATAAAGAGCAGGACGGCTGGAATCGGGTTTCTGATCGACCAGGAAGAGACATTCATCACATCCTCCCCACCGATGATTCGTCATCGACCACCCGCACCGTATCACCGTCAACCAGAAAGGCCGCGCCGGAGGTCACGACTCTCGCCTTTCGGTCAAGACCGGCAACGATTTCGACTCTGTGATCCAGACGGCGCCCCACAGTCACCTTGGTCTGCAGGACCTTGCTGCCGTCGCTCAGGCGATAGACGTAGTCGAAGCCGTCACGGTGGACCACCGCGCTCTGCGGCACAGCCATGGCCTCCTTTTGTCCCAGCTCAAACACACCCTGGGCAAACATCCCGGCCTTGAGCGCAGTTCCGCCAGGCAGATCCACATAGACCAGCCCCATCCTGGTCTGCGCGTCCACCGTCGGGGACACGATACGCACCCGGCCCTCTGCCTTGAGATCGCCGGGTGCCGTAACGGCGGCCTTCTGGCCGATGCGCAGAAAGGGCAACTCCGCCGAGGGGACCTCCGCCCGCCACTCCAACCTGTCCATGCGGATCAGTCGAAAGAGCTCCTGGCCGGTGGACGTCACCGCCCCGAGCGTGGCCGAGCGAGAGGAGATTACGCCGTCATCCGGCGCGGTTACCGCGGTCTGGGCTAGCCGGGTCTGCCGGCTGTTCAGCTGGGCTCGCGTCGATTGCAGACGGGCCGCGGCCTTGCGTTCGGCGACCAGGTATTCACTGATCTGCTGGGCGCTTATCACCCCGGGCATTTTGACTTCACGGGCTCGGTCGGCGTTGGCACGAGCCTCGGCCAGTCCAGCCTCGGCTTCAGTCACAGTTGCCGCAGCCACCGCCACATCGGCCTTGACCGTCACGTCGTCAAAGACGGCCAGAACCTCCCCCCGCTGTACCGCATCGCCGACATTGACTCTGACCTCGGCCAGGCGCAGACCGCCGATTTCGCTGCCGATGGAGGATTCCTGCCAGGCGGCGACATTGCCATTGGCGCAGAAGGTCTCCGGCCACTTGGTAAAGTGCGGCATAGCCGTGGTAACGGTCAGCGCCGGCCTGATGGCAACCTCCGCCTTGCCGCCGGCAAGAGAGATGCCGACGTACCACAACCCAAGGCCGATAAGCCCAATACTGATAAGAGATAGCCCGATAACTCCTCTTTTTCGCTTGATTCCGTTCATGATACCACCGCTCGGCTCCCTGCTTGGTGCCGTCCCGTTATTTTTTCTCCCCATCGGGAGGTGCCAGACCTTCGAGGGCTTGTTGAAAGAGCAGATGCATCCCCGGCTCCAGCTCTTCCTTCCGGATCCTTCCCGCATACCAAGAGGAAACTGCCATGATATACAGGCCGTAAAAATGTCCTGTGATATAAAGAAGATCGATATCCTTGCGCAGCTCGTTACGCTCCTGGGCCCGCCGGTAGATGGCATACATCAGATCGAGCCAGCGATCCTCAACCTCCCGGGTCTTGATATGTTCGGTTTCCAGTGGAAAGATCATCTGCTGCATGAACAACCGGCCGAACTCCTTGTTCTCGGAGATCATCCTGAACTCTTCCATGTAGAGAATCATCAACTGTTCGATCAACGGGGCATCGGGGTCTGCCTGGGCCATGAACTTGCCATAGATCACCTCCATCTCATCCTCGCAGAAGGCATGGAATATCTCCGTCTTCTTCTGAAAATAACTGTAGATGGTCCCCTTGCCCACACCTGCTGCCTTCGCCAGCTGCTCGATGCTGGTTTTTTCGAACCCCTTCTCGCTGAAGAGGCGAACGGCCGCCTCCATAATCGCCTTGCGGGTCTGTTTTTTCTTCTGTTCCCTGATTCCCTGCATGCGCCTCCCTCCGATTTGCTCATAAAATCGACCACGGTCGACTTTTACCGCTTTCCTCTGCCAGGCGTCAAGGAAAAAGTCGACCGCGGTCGATTTTTTCTCAATACAAAAAAGATCTGGTGAAAATAGAATTGAGCATACAACGACTTAATATATTGACTCATTGAGAGTTCTTTTTACGCTTACAGCCATTGGCGATAAGTGTAACAGGAGTTTCCGAGATAATCGGCCACAGTTTCTCTATCGACGATATTCCATTGAATAGCCTGCGGGCGTTTGAAGATTTTCCTGATGACTGCTGTATTGCAGGGATTTGTGAGAGAGGGAATCCCTGTATTGATGCTGAAATTGTAGAACGATGCGAGGACCGAGTATCGGTTTCTCTTTGTGGCTTGTTAATTATTCTGGGTCATGGAAAAAAGGAATTCCAGCACCTCTTCCTGAGAAACGCCGGCCAGGTCTCGTTTGCCGTATTGAGCATTGAAACGGGAGGGGACAAACTCACAGGTTTTGACGGTATTTTTTTTTGGAATTGGCCTTCTGGTACTGCAGATGAAAATCGATTGCCTGGGATACTTTCATGATGCACCTCCGGTTGCTGAATTTGTTGACGAAAAACTCCCTGAAGTGATTATATCATGAGAAGAAAATCTAATGGCGGTAGGGCAGGCAGGCTCAGGACCACATTAACTGCAACTGGAGCCGCAATCATAATTCTCTCCGGTTGCGTTTTTGTGGCCAGGTCGCCTCACCCGGCGATGTCGGTTTCCAGCAGCATCCGTACATAGCGGGTGTACGGAATCCCTCTGGCCTTAGCCTTGAGTTTCACGGCGTCCAGCAGTGCGGAGGGCAGGCGCATACTCAGAACGGCTGATTTTGGCTCAATCTCGAAGTGCATGGGTTTGAAGCCGGAGAGGTCATACTGAGATAGGTCGGCCGTATCCACGAACCGCTCCGCGTCTTCATCACTGCGCAGGGACGGCATAGGTTGTTTTTTAGATTTTGCCTTCATAATAATCGACCTCCTTTTGATGCATATAGCGGGCACTGATGGGGCGGATCATGGCCCGGCCGTCAACAGTCCGGACCATAAAGATCAAAAACACATAGCGCCCTGCTGATGTTTTTCCGATGGCACGCATTCGTGGTTCGTCGGGATGCGGATCGACCATGACAGCTGGATTATCCAACAGCACTTGCTCGATTTCCTCACGGGACAAGCCGTGTTTCCCACATTTCGGCCAGTTGCCGTTATCCCAATCGAAGCCGGTTACATGCATAGTAATAGTATATTCATATGTATATACAAATGCAATGAAAACATTTTCCCAGAAATGGACATTACGCCTTTTAAAGTGATGACAAACTCAATGACGGAAGGGTAAAAAGGCTCAGGATAAGCTCAAGCTCTATCCCAAATAAGAAGATTAGGTTTGGCAGAGCACATCTTAAATGCTAGTTGAACGATACTGATATGATATCTAATAACTGGCTGTTTCCAATGGTCACTTGATTTTTTCTTATAAAAACGTATATTGTTGACGTATGAATACCATTAAATGACATACCAAGGCATTGAAGCAACTGCGCAAGATCGACCGGCATGACAACGCCGCGATCCGTTCCGCCGTCAATACCTTGGCTGGTATGCCTGATTGCCAGGGAGTAAAGGCCCTGCCCAATCACCGGTATGGCTACCGGCTACGGGTTAGTCGTTACAGGGTGCTGTTCGACAATGACGGCGATGTGCGCATCGTCGAAATCCAGGAGGTAAAGAAACGTGATGAACGCACATACTGATATCCAGATCATCCACGACCGCAACGGTACCCCCGCCTTCGTGGTGCTACCTTATGCCGACTGGTTGGCCAGTCGTGACCGCCAGGAAAATCTTGTTCCCAACGAAGTCGTCAATCTTACCTTCGATCACGATTGGTCGCCGATGCGCTCCTGGCGTGAGCACCTCGGGCTCACCCAGACCGAGGTTGCAGCAAGGGCGAACATGACCCAGGGAGCCTACGCCCAGATGGAGAACAGCACCAAACCGCGCCGCGTCAGCCTTAAAAAAATAGCCAAGGCCATGGGGTTGACTGTCGAACAACTCGATTTCTAAATTGCGGCCCATATCTCCTCCGGAAAGAATACTTTCCTGCTCCATTCACGCAGTACCGTTTGTCCGATACAATTTTCTTATCAAGCGTTGAGGTTGGCAGGGTAAACTTCTGGAGAGCGATTTTATACCAAGCATAACCCTTACAGTTCGGGGCTCGCGGATACTCAGGATAGTCTCAATCCAACAATCTTTAATGTGAGTTAACCTTGGCAGAGCCAATATCTATTGGTTTAATGGAAAAGAGAAGCGCCAATCAATTCTTCCAAGGAAATTGCAGAAAATTAATTGGGCTCTAGCCGCCCCAGAGCTAGGCGTTATCCGGGAACGATCCCATCGGAAAATGTAGATTATGAGGATAGGACTGCTGATCAGCGCCGGAACATGTCTATGTTAAAAGCCGCAAGTTCTCATCTGTTCATGATGTTTATGGCCTTTATATGTGCGGGGTGTTCAGCCGATCAGACCGCCGCCCTGCGGCAGCCCAACAGCGACGAGATTTTCTATCATTACGCCGCGGTGGCGGTCAACGAGCCCGCGACCTGCGAGAAGATTTCGCCGAAAGCGTATCTGACCGCCGGCTGGGGAGGAGAAGGCGCGCAGGTCAGCCTTGAACGTTCAGAATGTAATTATGAAATCGCCATCCGCTATGCCCGCAAGGAGCTGTGCGTACATGTCAAACCGATTAATACGGCTTTTTTAAACGGAAGCCGTTATTCGCCTGGTCCCTGCAGGGACGAGATCGCCAAACACGGTCGCGACCTAAGTTACGGCATCGAGCTTCCCGGCGCTAAAGACCTTATCCGGATATTCGACCGAATGGGATACACCCCCCAATCGGTCATTGCAGAGAAACTAACCGTTGATCCTCACAATCTCTTTGATGTGTATATCCAGATTGCGAAAGACAAAGACACCGTCAGCCGGGTCAAAGGGTTCCTTAAGTCTTCCCGTGCCGACACGATCCCGGTGAGACAAAGAGAAATGCTTTATGACATGACCGGGCATCTGACCAACGACATTCGGTGGTGTCAAAAGATCCGCGCAGATGCTCTTTATCCGGACTCACACTATTTTAAGAACGTAAGCCACGAGTATTTTCAAGACACCTGCATCTTAGAGATCGCCTATAATACAAGGGATGGGTCATTATGCGATGCGATGCCGGATCGTCCGGCGGACAAGGACCATGTCATTACGAAAAAGCAAGTCTGTTCGGCTCAGTTGAAGAACCCGCACCTTATCTCGCCGGGTGCGCATTACGGATATTTTGTCCCTGAAAGCGAAGAGGTGGTCGCGGAAATTCTAAAGGCGCTCGACTATCCTCTGCCGGACTGGAAGAACGACTCTCCGGAAGAGCTCTCTAACGTCTATTTTAATTTCTTGCTGGCCTTGGAATATCCGAAAGTCGACAACCCTTCTTATGCCAAGGCAAGGGAAGATTTTATTCGACGGGTTCGGACCTTGCCTGATTACAATTAGTTTGATCAAAAACAGGGCAAAGAATTGGTGTCTATGATAGACATAAGTACTTGAATTTGTGATCGCAGGCGGTTGCATATGCTCAGGATAAGGTCAACCAGGCAGCCCTGCTCAAGACATGAGCTTGCCAAAGAAAACCCCAATGACACTTTGAGAGGAAAGAAACCATCTTGGATACTCCATATAAAATCTTCTGGGCCTGCTTGACTTAAACCGATACTTGACCTACGATTTTTATTAGGGACTTGTTTCCCTTTCTGAGTCTGG
>JBJKPM010000012.1:0-17193 GCA_046706325.1 Desulfocapsaceae bacterium
CAAGAATGGCGGCTCTGACATCTCCAATACTTTCTATGAGTGGGGCGTTTTTAGGCGTGGTGGTGCCGTCTATTTTGGGAGGATTGTCTTTTTCGGCGTATTCTGTGGCCTTTTTCAGGAAGTAGGCACTTTTATCATGAGGGACAAAAACAGTAGCTCGGGTTAGCTGATTTTCCTCCTCCCCTTCCTTCTTTATATTCAGCAACTTGATATTCGCCTGCCTCGATTCAAGGCTTTTAATAATCAGATCGAAGCCGGGTTCACTGACAAACTCCAGATAAACGCTCTTGCGATCCGAATGAGCCACGGCCTGTCTGCCAACAGCCGTATTCCAGGCTTTTTCAAGTGACCTTCTCACATGTTCCGCATGGGGCTGTCGGTCTTGCTGCCGTATTCGGGGGGCATCGCCACCACGTCTGGGATTACTGTAATCGCTTCTTTTCTCCGAGGGACCAGGGAGGAATAGGTGGGGATAGTGTTTGTCGGCCATGAATTACGGGCGCTGGTGGGTTTGCTTCCGTTCGTTTAACATTCGTACCAGAGGGCCCGAATGCACTTTTTCTTGGTCAGTCAGGATGGCATCTTTAATTGCGTCGCGGCAGGCGTGATCGATTTCAGCGTGACTGAGACCGGCTGCCACTTCCTGGATAGGCTCCCATTCCATATCGCCTTTGAATGATCCAAGGACATTTTCTATCAGGTTGCGACGGCTTTTCTCATCGGGGATCTCATAATGGATAACATCGTCAAAACGCCTGAAGAGAGCCCGGTCGAGCAAGGCGGGATTGTTGGTTGCGCCGATGATTATACTATCGGATGCGTCCAGTTCAATAAACTGAAGCAAAGAATTCAACACCCGGCGCATTTCGCCGACATCATTATCAAGCGAACGGTCTCCACCGATGGCGTCAAACTCGTCAAAAAGATACACCCCTTTAATCTCGCTGATGAGATTAAATATCTGCCGGAGTTTGGCACTGGTTTCTCCCATGAATTTGGTCACCAGTTTATCGACTTGAATCGTGTGCAGAGGAAGCCGAAGCTCATGGGCCAGAACGCGGGCTGTTAATGTTTTACCGGTTCCAGGAGGACCGGATAGTAGAATCTTGCGGCGATTGGAGAGACCATGTTTTTTAAGTTTGGTCTGCTGCCGGTACTCATGAATAACCCTTTGGATACGACTTTTAAGGCTTTCCGGGAGAACGAGAGTCGCAAGGGGTATGTCGGATTTTTCCGACAACACCATCCCGGAGAGATCTTGCGGAAATTTTATAAGCTTATTTCCGCCCCGGGCACGTCTTGATTTCTGAACGATCTCACGAATGTCGTGCGCAAGAGCACCGTGCCCTTGTTTTGCTTCATGCGCGGCAAGCTGTAGGGCGAGGGTGTAAAAACGCTCATTATCATCGCTGATATGAGATCGAATCAGGGATTTTATCTGTTCCGCGGTGGCCATTTCCGTATCCCTTCATTCATGATCGATAAATGTATTTCTATTATCAGGATAACAAGTTGCCAGGTTTTTGTCGAGGTTCTTCAAAAGTTGAATTGTGGCTTTTAGCGTCACCTTGTTTCCCTTACACCACCGTAACCTGGCCGTTCATTAGCATGGGCAGGAGCCAATCACGTAGTTGGGTGAGGTGCTGGTTTTCCATTGTGTTGTTGGCAATCTGTTGGAAAACTGGCTCAACTACTTCGGCATATTTCTTAACAACGGCAGAGTCTGGGATAGCAAGGTTAGTAAACTCAATATCATTCGAGACAATAGAGTCAAAAACCGAGCCAGACGATTTTACCTCCAGATGGTAGATTAGTTCCTTAGCAAGAAAGAAAAGGTATGTATAACTAATATCGGTTTTGGATCGAAGAGCATGCCACAATATCCTAAGATTGCACTCCTTATTGACTGCAACAACGTAAGTTTCAAATCCATTGAAGATATTATCGATGAACTATCGAAGTACATTGAAGGGCCCACGTCTGGTCATTGAAGATTTTCTGCGTTCCCGCATTTCTTCCACAGGTTCATTCTTTTCTCGGGCCAGGCGCCGGGCGCGATTCACCTCCTATGAAATTGTTTTCTTTTTAGATACGATCATAAATGGATCAACCGGCAATTATGTGGAGAATAGGCAGGGAAAGAGTTGACCTTCGCAGAAAACATGGGCATACATCTAAAGATGGGGCAGATGCCTGTTCGAGGTTCAATCGAGATAGACGCTTCGGATGAGCGATATAATGGAGGATGAATGATGGTGCAAAACACGATATCCGGCGTAAAGGCCTGTGTCTTTGATGCCTATGGGACCCTCTTCGACGTCCATTCCGCCGTGGGCAAATATCGGCAACAGCTAGGAGATATTGCCGATCAGGTGTCGCTGCTGTGGCGGACCAGGCAGCTTGAGTATACCTGGCTGCGCAGTCTGATGGGGCACCATGTTGATTTCTGGCAGGTCACTGGGGATGCCTTGGATTTCTCCTTTGATATGCACAAAATAGATGATCCCGGCCTGAAGAAGGACCTCATGGAGGCCTACCTGCACCTTGACTGTTATCCCGAAGTCCTCGACACCCTCAGGGGATTGAAGGAGCGTGGCTATCGTCTGGCAATTCTGTCCAACGGCTCCCCGGCCATGCTGGAGTCTGCCGTTCGGCACTCGGGTATGTCCGAGCTGCTGGAGGCCACCCTTTCGGTGGAGGACGTGAAAATATTCAAGCCCGATCCCCGGGTCTACCAAATGGCGGTCGACGGCCTGCATGTTTCGGCCGAAGAAATCGTCTTCCTCTCTTCGAATGCCTGGGATGCTGCCGGTGCTTCCGCCTTCGGCTTCAAGGTGGCCTGGGTCAACAGGTTCGGCCAGAGCCTGGAGCGGCTCCCCGGGCGTCCGGACGTGGAGATCGGCAATCTTTCGGAGTTGACACCTCTTCTTGGATGAGGTTTCCGCTGGTCATTTTTTGTCGACCTCGGAAAAACCCCACTCCGCCGACGGTTCAGCGTTGTAACGTATTGAATCATCGTGTTGCCCCTGAAGCGTTTGGGACTTTTTACGAGAGTATCATTTTTTGCTGACAACTCGCTACCATTGCCAAATAACATCTCCAACAAGACCTCGTTCTCCCCGGTCAACTACGGGTACAAAAGGCTGAGCGACCTTATCCGGGCCAGCGATCTCTTCGAGATTAAAACGGCGGACGATAACTCGGGAATGTATATCAAGGACTCGAGGAAATAAAGATAACCGCAGGCAACGAATTGTGCATGGATTGTCAACCTCACTTACAATCCATGCAAGCAACTCATCAGCAGACGGCCTCGGCCCATCTGAACAGAGCTCAAGCTATTTTCACCCCGGAACGGCGGATTTCGAAGGAAAACTAGGCAACAATTTTAACCTCTGTTTCCGACACAAACAACCTGGCCCAGATCAGACCGGGCTTAAGGACGATTCTAAGTTCGCTCTTTTCAGGCAAGGAATAAATGAGCAGCCACCTGCCCTCACCCAGACAACTGACCTTGTCGGGGTGTCCGATGAGTTTGACAACCTGATCAAAGAGCATTCCTTCCCGCAGCTTGATAAGGTTGTCGATGAGTGCGGTATTTTCTTCAATCATGTGCTCACCGCTCTCCTGTTCCTCTTGGCAAGAGAATTCAAACGGCGGACAATCATCTGCATAGGCATGGTTATTTATTGAGATATTCCGATCGACGCCTTCCATGTTCTCTCTCCTTCTTCTACGTGAAATTTTTACAGGCTACCCTGATTAGTGACCTGCGATCCATCCGGTTATGGAATCCATTGTAGCCCAAGAGGTAGGACAAATACTGTCCCACCTCTTTTATGGATGCGTTTTTTTCATTAAATTATCTTTCGTTCACTCCGCTGCCTGTTGCAACGATGGTTTAGTACCAGCGTTCCCTTATCCCCTGCTTCGGAGTGTGTTGCTTCTATCGCTTTCGTTGTTATCGTGTTTGTATCTACTGAGAGGGATCCGTATAGCTTTCGCAATGCCTTTGGGCTGTTATGCGTTGCTCAATCAATTGATACCCAGGAGGAAGATCATGCCCCAATCGTCGACAATTTTGATGACGGAATTTGTCACACACGATGTCAAACGGTTTATCCTTACCAAACCGCGCGATTTCGATTTTGAACCAGGCCAGGGAGTGAAAATCATGATCGACGAGCCGAAATGGAGAATGGATGAAGACCATCCCTTTACGCCGACCTCGCACCGAAATGATCATGTCCTTGAATTTATCATCAAAAAATATCCCGCCCGCGAAGGCTATACAAACAAACTGCATAGTCTTGATGTCGGCGCAAAGCTGCTTCTCTCGAACCCTTTCGGGACCATAGTTTATAAGGGTTCAGGGGTTTTCCTGGCCGCCGGCGCAGGGGTCACACCCTTTATCGCCATCATCCGGCACTTGGTCCATGAGGGCAAAATCGGCTCGAATTCTCTCATATTTTCCAACAAGACCCCTGCCGATGTAATCTGCGAGAAAGAGCTTCGTCACTACTTCCAATCGCGGTGTATTCTGACCTGCACGCGCGAGAGCGCCTCCGGTTACGAAAACCGTCGCATTTCTGCAGGGTTTCTGAAGGAGAAGATCAACGATTTCGATCAGCACTTTTACGTTTGCGGACCGGATTCCTTTGTCGGGCAAACAAAGAGCATCCTGACAGAGCTGGGCGCCAGACCGGACGCTGTGGTTTTCGAGGAATAGACGAAATGATAACCATGAGGTGGACTCCATGGTCAGAGACCAACAGATGGCAATACATCTGTTAGAGGTCGGCAGGCATGGTGGATTCTCCGGAGTTGCGGTTCACATACTCGGAAGAGACTGGTCCTCTTTTCCTGATACCGGTAAAACCCTCCGCAAACGGGTAATCGGTATAACCTTTAGAGGTGCCGGCATAAAATGTTAATGCATCCGGTGTATTAAGGGGCGCACCAATTTCAAACCGATAAGGCAGATCCGGGTTGGCAATAAACAATCTCCCAAAGGCAACCGCATCGGCTCTACCTTCCGCAATCACGGCATCGCCGGTTTCTTTAGTGAAACCCTCATTGGCAATATAGACACCTGTTCTTTCAACCAAATACCGGGTGTGCCGGCATAACCGACACCCATAGACGTAACAGAAGTTGCCTCGGTTATAATCAAACCGGCGCTGCTTCGTTGCGTATAGTATTCCACCATTAAATCATTTGGCACACGGTCCGAGCCTGCACGGCTCCGCGTCAATGGTGACATGATAATACGATTCGGCAAACGCTAAGGCACCAACCTTTATCGGATTAAATAGATTATTCATAGTTCATCTCCTTATCTTGACGGCACAATAATTCGGTAGTTCAATAATAATGAACTATTGTAATTTGTCAACGCCGGTACTATAATAAAATTATGAAACAGTTTGTTCACCCATCGACAGAAGACATTTCGCTAACGGGTGTGCTCGAGGCGTTAGGTGATCCGTTGCGCCTGCATATCGTAAAAAGCCTGATGAAAAAAAAGGGGAGCATGTCCTGCTCGGAGGTATCGCCGTCTTGCAGCTTACCCAAATCCACCCTGTCGCATCATCTTCGCGTACTAAGAGAAGCGGGACTTGTCCGCACCACGAAACAAGGAGTGGAACACCGCAATATCGTACGTTTTGATGACGTTGAATCCAGATTTCCAGGTTTGCTGACAACTATCCTGAAGTTCTCAAATGAAGAATCCTGACTGATTGGCAAGGGTGGTAAGAGTCTCAACCTGAAGCCATTGCAGAAAATTCTTGGTTCATCCGGATTTAGCGTACTTTGTTGGAGTTAAAAGCATTAACCCGGCTGAGAGTGTCGCTTCCGGACGCTGCTCTACGGCCTTATCGCCGGTCCACCACGGCTGACAGACAGGCCATCCCTGGCCTGCTGTCAGTTGCGGACGTCCCGTCCGCAACCCTTCGGGCCTATGCGGTTCCCCGGCGGGCCTCCGCGAGGCGTCCTGCAACGGCACCCTCAGCCTTCCGCGTTGGAGATGAGTACGCTTGAGCCGGATGAACCATAATTTCCACCCTGCATCTCAGTCATCCTCGCTTTAAGAAAAATGATTTTCGATGATCCGGCACGCCTGCTTAACTCCGTTCTCGCGGCGCATGAACGCACCCGTTTCTTCCGCATGGTGTTTCATTGCCGGGGTGTCAAGAACCGACCGGATGACTTTGGCCAGTTTCTTTGAGGTGATGTTCCGCCGGTGCAGGGGCTTTGTTCCAATCCCGAGGCGTTGCAGCTCATGAGCCCAGAAGACCTGATCCCCGAAATGTTCGATGATGACGGAGGGACAGCCATGGAGTGCCGCTGTCTGGGTGGTGCCTGCACCACCGTGATGAACTACTGCTGCGCAATGTTTGAAGATATGCTGATGGGGAGTGGTCCCGATTTTGTAAAGAGCTGGGTCATCCGGGAAATCAGGCAGTTCGTCCCAGCGGGACTGGACCAGGGCTCGGCAGCCGGCAAGCCGGGCAGCGTCAACCATGAGCCGGGTGATGCCCTGCGGGTCGGGATCGAGGGAGAGCATACTGCCCACGGTGAGATATACCGGCGGTGCGCCGGCGGCGAGGAACTCCTTCAGATCGGTCGGCATGTCCCATTTTTCCTGGGATTCTTTCATGTCGAAGAAACCGCAGACCTGGTGGACTGGTGACCAGTCCGGCTGTTTTCGGCAGAGGGCCGAACTCACCGCGATCAGATTGAGCCGGTCCGATGTCCAGACCTCTTTCAGGACGTGTCGGATCAGGGGTAATCCCTGCTTTTTTCTGAGGTTGTTCACCTCCGGCCTCAGGGTACCGTCCACAACCAGATCACAGATTTTCCACCACAGGGGATTGGTCCAATTGCCGATGTCCGGGAGACCCATCGGCGTGATATACCGTGATCCGATGGCGCTGTGGTTGAGGGTGACCGTCGCATAGGGGCGGCCGGTCTTTTCAGCCGCAGCCCGAGCCGGATGATGGGCGAAATGACCGATGACCAGATCATTTGCCGCAGACAATTCCAAGGCTGCCGCATACATCTCAGGGACGACCGGATCAAAAAAATCTCTAAAGATCATCTTGAGCTGTTTGACCGGGATCCTGGTATTCCTCAGTCGCACAGCATACTTGGCCAGGTAATCATCGGGATATTCGAGCCTGCCGACATGGACCACGGAGAAATGCATCTCTTCCCCGAATTGGGAATAATCCTTCTGGTCGACGCTGGTGACCGCTACGGATATGTCGTGCCCGGCATCACTGAGTCCGCCGGCCAGGGTCAGGAACGGTCTGATGTCACCATCGCTGCCCCACGTCTGGATACCGATTTTCATATTCTCACCCTTGTGAGTTACTGTATTGATGGTATTGACTTGTTTTCCAAATGAAGCTTGCGGAAATTGATCCTGGTTTGCGTGCCGCCGGGTGGCCCCATCCTGACAAGGGAACCGGCAGGAGGTTTCCGGGAAGAGGTTTTTGCAATCAGGTCCGGCAGCGTAGTTTCTCGGCTTTTTTAAATTCGGATCGGTGATACTTGTCAAGATAAATGCGATCTTATTCGAAATAGAGGGAAGATTGGGCAACCCGCACCATCGCCTACGACCTCCACATCGTTTAGGCGAAGAGCCGGCTTCAGGCCTCCTGCGCGCCTAAAGCGAGCCGTACGACAGGATTGTGCGCCCCGGCGTTGGGGTGTACGGACCGCTGCAGTCAGACTTTCCGGGCTGATGGCTTCTTGGGAATCCTGTTGCCATTTGTCGCCAATTGTGTGAGAACAGCCGATTATTCTTGACACCATCCGCAGGGTCTTATATATACTTTTATATATATAAAGGAGGATATTAATGTCCATCAAGTATGCCCTTCTAGGAATCCTGGCGGAGAAGGACCAGCACGGCTATGAGCTGAAGGCCGGATTCGACGCCAAGGTCGGGGAGTTCTGGAGCCTGAATTTCGGCCAGATCTACTCGACACTGGACCGTCTGGAAAAAGCCGGCCTGGCCACCCATGACCGGCAGTCCCAGGAGCGGCGGCCGGACAGAAAGATCTTCAGCATCACCTCCGAGGGCAGGGAAGAGCTGAGGCTATGGCTTGCCACGCCGGTTGCCAAGATACGGGCGCTCAGGGATGAATTCTTCATAAAACTGGTCTTTATGGATAAAAATGATCCGGGTGCGGTCCTGGATCTCATCGAGAAGCAGAAGGTGCTCCATCTGAGACATATGAACCTCTTGACCCGCCGCAAGGTCGCCCTGAAAAACGAAACCGGCAGTCCTGACATCCTGACCACGGAGCTCCTCCTGGATGCCGGGCTCTTCCATGCCGAGGCCGATATAAAATGGCTGACGCTCTGCGAGACCAAGATCAAGGCGGGAAACACTCCTACAAAATAATCTCCCGGGATGCAGGCTGCCCGGAAAGTCTCTAGTCCAACCGGAGGAACGAATAATGATCGAACTGCGACATGCGAGCAAGAAATTTCGACAGGGGCTGCGGGAGGTCAACGCGCTCAAAGACGTGAGCCTCGTCATCCACAAGGGCGAGTTCCTGAGTATCATGGGGCCGAGCGGTTCCGGCAAAAGCACCCTCCTGAACCTTATGGGCGGCCTCGATCAACCCACCGCAGGCGAGGTCTTTCTCAACGGCAGGCCACTGCACGGCATCAGCGACGACGAGGTCACCCTGCTCAGGCGGCGCCATGTCGGTTATGTCTTCCAGTTTTTCAATCTGCTGCCGCTGCTGACGGCCTGTGAAAACGTCGGCTTGCCTCTGCTGTTGGAGGGACTTCCCTTCTCCAAGGTACGACCGCAGGCCGAGGCTCTGCTGGGAAAGGTCGGCCTCTCCGAGCGCACAGACCACCGGCCGGACCAGCTGTCCGGCGGCGAGATGCAGCGGGTGGCCATCGCCCGGGCGCTGATCGCCAGCCCGGCGGTGCTGCTGGCCGACGAGCCCACCGGCAATCTCGACTCACACACCGGCGAAGAGATCTTCCTGCTGCTGAAATCCTTGAACGACCATGGACAGACCCTTGTGATGGTGACCCATGACCCGAAGGCCGCAGCCTACGGTACCCGGATCGTGACACTGAAGGACGGGGCACCGGCCCAGGACATCTCCATCGAGGAGCATGCATCATGAACCTTGCCAACCTGCTCCGCCATATCAGCCTGAAGCATCTGAAGCTCCAGAAGGCCCAACTCCTTCTCGCCGTATCCGGTATCTGTCTGGGTGTTGCTGCCATGGTCTCCATCAACATCGTCAACACCAGCGTCCTCCATTCCTTTGCCGAGTCCATCAACCATATCACCGGTCGGGCGGCCCTGGAGATCACCGGTGCCGAATCGGGCTTCCCTGAAGAAATGCTCGATCGCGTCCAGAAGGTGGCCGGGGTCGAATACGCCGTACCGGTGATCGAGGCCAGCGCCAATCTCTCGGGGAGGAACGAACGGGCCTTCATGATCCTGGGGGTCGATGTACTCCAGGACTACAAGATCAGGAACTACAGCCTGGAAGACGATTCAGCCGACATCCCCGACCCCCTGCTCTTTCTGGCAAAGAAAGACTCTATCCTGCTCTCAAGGACCATGGCCCGACAGGATGGAATCACCCTCGGCCAGGAAATTGAGGTGCAGACCGTGCAGGGTATAAAGAAATTCAAGGTGCGAGGGCTCCTGAACCCGGAAGGTCCGGCCAGGGTGGCCGGCGGGGATATTGCCATCATGGATATCTTCGCCGCCCAGGCTGCCTTCGGCAAGGAAGGCCGCATCGACCGGATCGATGTCAGCTTTTTGCCGGGAGAACGACTTGAGACGATGAAAGAGCGGATCAGCAAGGTGCTGCCAAAAGGGTATTCCCTCGATACGCCAGCCGGCAGGACCAGACAGGTTGGTATCATGCTGGACCGTTTCCAGAAGAGCATGGAGTTTATCAGCTTCATGGTCATGTTCGTCGGCATGTATCTGATCTACAACGCCATCTCGATCTCGGTCGTGCAGCGGCGCAGGGAGATCGGTATCCTGCGGGCGCTCGGGGCCAAAAGAGGCGAGATCATCGCCCAGTTCTTCGCCGAGACATGCGTCATCTCCGTCCTCGCATCGCTTGCAGGCATCGGCATCGGCCTCGTCTTCGCCAAACTCAGTGTCGGCATCGTCGCCCAGAGTATCAGTGATATGTATCTGAAGACATCGGTCACCTCCCTGACCTTGTCCCGGCAAATATTCTTGCGGGATGCAGGCTTCGGCGTCCTGGCAAGCCTCATTGCCGCCGCCTATCCCGCCTTTTCGAGCGTCCGCTTCAACCCGATTTCGGTCATCCGTCCGGCAGTCCCCGGAGCCAACGGAGATATGCTGAGCAGAAGGATCATGGTCGCCTCCATCGTTCTGCTGGTCCTCTCGGCCCTTCTGCTTGTCGCCTACGGGATGGCAGCTCCCGGTTCAGGAGTCAGGACTGTGAGGGTAATCTTCGCCTCCGCCCTGTTTCTTATTATCGGGATATCCCTGCTGACGCCCGCTGTTTTGCAGTGCTCCGTGCTTTTTTTCCACCGTTTTCTGGCCCCTCGCCTCGGTGCTTCAGGCAGACTTGCCGGCATCAATCTGCAAAAGAACATCTCCAGGAACGGGGTGGCGGTGGCAGCCATCTTCTTCAGTATCGCCCTGTACGTCTGTTCGGCCAATGCGATTAACAGCGTGCGGGTCTCGATGTTCGATTGGATCGACTCCATCATCCGAGCCGACATCCTGATCAGCTCCGGCTCCCCGATGGTTGTGGGCGGCGCGCAAAGTATCCCGATGCCGGCCTCATTGGCAACCGAGATCGCGAAAATTCCCGGGATTGCATCTGTGGAGCCGTTTCGGAAAATCAATCTGGACTACCGGGGCCGGAGAACTCTGGTGGAAATCTTCGATGTGGCCCGGCGGATGAAGTACTGTCCGGGCATGTTCGTTGACGGCACCAAGGAAGATGCAGTCCGGCTGATGCCGGGCCAAGACAATGTTATGGTCAACGAAGGGTTTGCCGCCAAATACCATATCAGAAGAGGAGACACGATCGTCCTGCCGACGCCAAACGGCCCGATGCGCTTCGGGGTGACCGCAATCGTGGTCAGCTACACCTCGGATTCGGGCATCATCTGGATGGACATGGCCACCTACCAGCGCCACTGGCAGGACACCCTGGTTGATTGCTACGAGGTGCTGGTGCAGGACAAAACGAGCATACCGACCGTGCGCCGGGCGATCCTGGACCGCCTGGGCAAAGACCGGCACCTCTTTGCGCTGCCCGCCCGGGAATTCAAAAGCGAGATCCGGAAGATCATGGATGGCTCCTTTATCGTCACCCATGCGGTGAACATCATCGTGCTGATCATAGCAGGTTTCGGCATCGTGATCACCCTGCTGGCCTCGGTGCTGGAGCGGACCCGGGAGATCGGCATCCTGCGCGCCATCGGTATGAAGAGAAACCAGGTCGCCGGCGTGGTGATCATCGAATCGGCCCTGATCGGGACGGTGGGCGGACTGCTGGGGGCTTCGACCGGTCTGTTGCTGGGCTGGATAGAACTGGAAGGATTCTTCCGTCTTGATTACGGCGGCAGCATCATCTATCACATCCATTACGCCTCGGTGGCCTGGGCTATTGTGCTTGCGGCAGGTCTGGCAGCACTGGCCGGCTCCTATCCGGCCCGGCGGGCGGCGAGGATCAACATCGTGGAGGCCCTGACCTATGAATAGATTTCTTCTCACCCTCTGCTCCGTACTCCTGGTCCTGCCGACCGTCTGCCCGGCCATGACCGGCCGCGAGGTATATGAAAAGGTCCACGCGCTACGGCAAAGGGCTCTTGACAGGCAGGTTACGGCCACCCTTGTTCTCTTCGACAAAGGCGGTTCCACTCGGACCCGCAGCCTGATCGAATACAGTAAGAACGCCGCACCTGAGGCCTATAAGGTCCTGGTGGTCTTCCAGAGCCCGCCGGATCTCAGGGACGTCGGCCTTCTCGTCCATGCCCGAACCTTCTCGGACCGGGACATCTGGGCCTATTTTCCGGAATTCAGGCGCATCCGGCGGATCCCGACCAACTCCCAGGACGACTCCTTTTTCGGCACCGATTTTTCCTATGATGACTTCAGCGGTCCGCCCAACCTGGACGACTATGACTTCACGATCCTGAGAGAAGAGGTTTTCGACGGCAGACCATGCTACGTGGTCGAGGTTACCCCCAGGGTCCACCGGAAGTACTCCCGTTATGTGGCCTGGGTGGCGAAAGGCCTCTGGATCCATCTGAAGATCGTCTACTACCAGGGCGACACCGTCTATCGCAACGGTCTGTTCAGCGATGTCCGGCTGGTCGATGATATCCCGACCCCCTTCAGGATGGAGATGAAAAACAACGCGACCGGGCACAAGACGGTGCTGACCGTCGACGATATTCATTACCACACCAGCTTCCCCGACGAGCGCTTCAGCCAACGGTCCTTGGAACGGGCCGGAAGATGACAGGGCGTGTCTGTATCCTGACACTTCTGCTCTGCCTCCCCCCCCTTCCCGCCCGAGGTGTCGATTCAGTCTCGGCGACAGGCAGGATTGATTTACAAGGCGTTGCTCCAATCGGACATGACGGTCCGGGCGTAGACCCAAGTCTCACCGGCCGGATCGAGGCCGACGCCCGGAGTTCAGCCTGGCGTCTTCACGGCCTGGTTGAAGGGGGTTGGGACGGGACGGTCGGCGACGACGGCCGGGATGCGTCGCTTTTTAAGGATTTCTCCCATGTCTACCAGGACAGCTCCCCCTTTGTCGAGATCAAGGAACTCTATCTGGAAAGAGAGGCGGGAGCATTCGGCTGCCGGATCGGAATCCAGCGCTACTTCTGGGGCAGACTCGACGAGTATCCGGTCAACGATCTGCTCAATCCCTGGGATTACAACCAGGTCTTCGTCAAGTCCCTCGAAGAAAGGAAAATCGGGGCCCCCTCCATTGCCGTCGATATGCATAGAGCAGACCGGACATACCAGCTGGTCTGGGTCCCCTGGTTTGTCCCGTATCGGCTTCCCGACCCCAACGGACCCTGGTCGGCCATCCAGGCCGGGGACCTCCTCTCCACCGCCCCCGACACCCGGTTAACCGCGGTCGAGCCCGACCTTCCGTCCCGAACCATCGGAAACAGCTCCTTCGGCTTCCGTATGCAGCAGCCTTCGAATCAGGTCGATTGGGCAATAACCCTCTTTCATGGTATTGATCCGCGACCGGTCTTCAAAACTACCACGCTTTCAATCACCCGGACGGGCGATCAGCTGCTGATCGATCCCGGTTTCGTGCCCTCTTTTCATACCATCACCTCCATCGGGGCGGACGGAGCTGCGGTCCTGGGTGACTGGAGTCTACGGGCGGAGGGTGCCTATACCATGGGCAGGGCATTTAATGTACGGCAGGAACTCTGGGGATATCCTGAGACGCTGGAACCGGGAAGCTATACCTTGAATCCCGTTGAGGTCAAACGTAACACCTTGGATTACGGGATCGGCGCTGATTACGAGCTGAAGGAAGACTGGCTGTTGACCTTGCAGGCCCAGCAGACCGAAATTTTCGGCAGACCCGACTCCCTCTATGAAAAGGAACGGGAAACCTTGCTCTGGGTCAACCTGAAGATCAGCCGGCTGATACAGCGACTGGAGATAAATCTGAATATTGCCTATAACCCGGAACATGGCGCGAGCATGGTCCGGCCGAGTCTGTCGTACACCCTGACCGACAACTGGAAGATCACTGTTGCCGGTCTGTTCCTGGACGGCCCGCCCCAGTCGATTTTCGGAAAATATACCGCCGACGATCAGGTTGCAACGACACTGACCTATGCCTGGGAGACCGACCGCTGATGACGGCAATGATGCGTGCGTCATTGTGTTATAATCTGCCGGCATGGATAGGTATGCTTCCGTTGTTGGAGGCAGAGCATGGAACAGCACGGAAAGAGAGTGAAAAGTATTTTCCAGGGTGCAGCGAAGCGTTCTCGGCATGTATCCTTTGCCACAGGAACCGGAGATGGATGGCCACATAAGGATGGATTTCCAGGGATACCTGATTATGGTATGCATATGTACTCCTGAAGAGGAGGAAAAGGCTGTTCCCGGATGGATGCGTGACAGATAACCTTTTAAGGCAAGAGATTCATGCTGCTTGAAAATTTGAGTTATCCGGAGGTTGCGTCGTACCTGAACCAAAAGGATAGCATTCTTGTACCGGTCGGTTCAGTAGAACAGCACAGTCCCTACGGGATAATCGGAACGGATTTCATCACGGCAGAACACGTTGCCCGGCAGGCTGGTGAGGCGATGGATATCCTTGTTGCGCCAACGCTTAGCTATGGCGTGAGTCCACACCACATGGCCTTTCCCGGCACCGTTTCTCTGTCGCCGGATACTTTGGTTGCGGTAATCCATGACGTGATTCGATCGCTGGCTGCGCATGGCTTTAGAAAAATCATACTCATCAACGGGCATGGCGGAAACGTTGCGCCAATCCAGGTCGCTCTGGTGCAGCTCAAGACAAAGGGAACCCCGGGCACCTTCCGGTTGATCTCATGGTATACCCTGCCGGGAGTGAGCAAGAGCTGTACTGAGCTCTACCAGGATAACGACGGAAGACATGCAACTGCAAGTGAAGTAGCCATAACCATGTTTAGCAGACCTCAGGCATTTAAGAACAAACCCACAAAGCCGGCCACGGTCGAACGTCCCAATTACAACTGGCCTCTCTCTTCAGAGGAGTTCAGGAAGACCTTTCCGGACGGCCGCATGCACTCAGCTCCCTGGCTTGCCACCGAAGCCCATGGCAGGCAGATCGCCGATGTGGCAGTCAAGGCCCTGATCGCTGAACTCTCATCTCTGCCGGCTGAAAATCCTGCACCCTAAATAAACCGGTGCCTCAACAAAGAGAGACGACATGGGGAGGTCGATAATTGCTTGCTTTTCTTACCGGGAACAGGTTCAGCTTGCTCCTGAAGACCGGAAAGAACCGGTTGCACAGAGAGGCTTGCAGGGTCAGCTGAAAAGAGCGGAGAAGAGGTAAAGGCCTTTTTTGCAGATGGCTGTCTGCTTGTGTCAACCCCAACGACGAGCTCTGTTCCCCTCTCTCCAAAGTTGTCGGAGAAACAACCACGCTACCGGCGGCAATACCACCATAAACACAAAGCAGAGCAGCAGGAAAGCCCGCTGAACACCAACCTTGTCGGCGAGCATGCCGACTTCCGGTCCGGTGCAGACAAAGCTGAGTCGAAAGGCGAGCGACTGCAGTGACAGAATTCCGGCGCGATTGGCGGAGGGAATTTCCTGTTGGACATGGTTGAGAAACAGAGGACCGCGCAGGCCACGCATGCTGGTCAGCAGGTAGTAAAAAAGGAAACCCCAGAGACCGCCGACCAATCCAAGCCCAAGATATCCGGCAACAACCAACAGCAGGAACAGCAGGACCATGTGTCGATCCCCCAGTTTCAATTGGCTGCGATGACTGGCCATGGCAAACAGGGCGACACTCAGATTGGCGACGGCCCATATCGGGCCGAACCAGGTGACCGGCACGCCGCCGTCCTGCATGTAGGGCTGGATCAACCAGACCGGGTAGAAGGAGGCCAAACCCAGCACCAGATTCAAGAGAATGGTGTAGCGCAACCGTTTGTTTTCCAGCAGCACGTAGCGTGCCGACTTCAAGGCCTCGGAAAAATGGCTGGTTGGGGGTTTGAGCTTTCGTTGGGGTTCAACCAGGTTCCAGGTCAATATCAGGGCCAGCACCCAGACGATGATCTGGATCAAAAAGGGCAGCAGGGGGAGGGCGGCGTAGAGCAATCCTGCAAAGAGGGCACCGCAGGCCTCTCCGATCTGGCCGAAACCGCTCATCCTCCCTTCATAGCGCGCATAGTGCTGCTCTTGCCGATCATGTTTAAGACTTTCAAAGAGCAAGGCGCTGTCGGTACCGCTGATGAAGGAGAGGGAGATTCCGAGAAGGATCTCTGCAACCAGCACCTGACTGAAGGAATCGGCCCAGCTGTAGATGCCCCAACCGATGACCCCCAGGAGCGCAGCGAAATTAAGTGCGGCCCGGTATCCGATCCTGTCGCTTACATAGCCGGAAGGGTACTCCATGACCACCATTGTAAAGGAGAAGATCCCCTGGAGAAACAGAATATTGGTCAGGCTCAGGCCGATCTGGTCCTTCCAGAAGAGGGTGATGATCGCCATCGGAAAGAGCGTCATCTTCAGAAAGGAAAACCAGTAGAGTTTTTTGATATTGGCGTGGATTGTGGGCATTTTGGGAGGATAGAGAGATCGTTAGTGTCTGTCCGGACATCCAGATTAGAATTTCATAAACTCCCTCTTCCGCTTCGGCAACGTCACACGGCGGTGTGCTGGGTAAGATCTGGTGGAATTCAGAGTTCGGAAAAAAACCTCCTCATCACCTCGGTATGTATCGGAAAGCCGAGCTCAACCGGTTCGTTAACCAGCACCACCTCCTGGGTTTCGGACGACGAGAACGGCTGAAACAGCTCAATCGGCTGGGGCTCGGCCAACCCGAAAACCACCAGCGTGTTATCGAGGCCGTTCTGTACATCATAGAGACTGATCACATGTTCTGAAATATCGATGCCCGTCTCTTCGCGCAATTCCCTGCAGGCACCTTGCTGCCAGGTTTCGTTAAGATCGAGGTAACCTCCGGGCAGGTTCAATGTTCCTTTCCGCGGCTCGATATTGCGTCGAATAACGATCAAGCCATTCCCGAGGGGCAACAGGACAACGACCACGGGAAGCGGGTTCAGGTAGCTGGTGTTATGGCAGCGCTGACAATGTCTCGGCCAGGGTTCTGCCTCTTGAAACCCGCTTCCACAGTATGAACAGTGGCTGTTTATTCGCAGCATAAAAAATCCTTACCTAGTTGGGGTACAGGCATTATTCCGTTTATTCAGATGTCCCGGAGTAATGAGCCTCGTTCTGAGGCGGTCGTCAATAGCGGATGTCAACTTCTCTTCCAAGGTCTGTATCGCTTACTGCATTTGAAAAAAAGGCAGGGAAGTCTCTGTTCGACGCTTGTAGAGCATTCTTCGGTCTTGACAAGAGTGATGCCAAAACTCGACCCCACTCCTGTTCTATTAGCATAATCCCGGTGTAATGAGAAGATTTGTTGAGAAAAA